>JANOYV010000049.1:0-56103 GCA_031429105.1 Hyphomicrobiaceae bacterium
ACTTCATGATCGAGACCATTCTCGCTGGCCGCATGCTCGGCATCGACCCGTTCGATCAACCAGCGGTCGAACTCGCCAAAGTGCTCTCGCGTGAGCGCTTGGTGAAGTGAGCGGGGCGGCGGGGACAGTTACCGAATTGAAATAGTGCCTGCAATTATTAACATTTCTTCGGATCGGTAACTGTCCCCGTAGGACTCGATTGAGCTACAACTCATGTGCAATGCGAAACGATTCGCTACGCACCCGTTGGAGCCTCGACCCCCTTGCCCATTCGCCAACTATCGCCGGAGACCATAAACCGCATTGCCGCTGGCGAAGTGGTCGAGCGGCCGGCGAGCGTGGTCAAGGAACTGGTCGAGAACGCCATCGATGCAGGTGCGCGCGAAATTGATGTCGTAACGGCTGGCGGCGGCATATCGTTGATCCGCGTCACCGACGACGGCCACGGCATGGGGCCGGACGATCTGACGCTCGCTGTCGAGCGTCACGCCACGTCGAAACTTTCCGACGATGATCTGTTCAACATCCGCACGATGGGGTTTCGCGGTGAGGCATTGCCGTCGATCGGCTCGATCGCGCTGCTGACCATCCAATCGCGAGCACGGGGCGCTGAGAACGCATACGAGATCACTGTGGCGCGCGGCGCAAAAAGCGGATTGAAGCCTGCCGCACTCAATGGTGGCACACGCATCGAAGTGCGTGAACTGTTTTCGGCGACGCCCGCTCGTCTCAAGTTTCTGAAATCCGAGCGCGCCGAGAACATGGCGACAGCCGAGGTCGTCAAACGCTTGGCGATGGCGAACCCACACGTCGGGTTCATGCTGACGACCAGCGAACGGGCGGGCTTGCGGTTACCGGCGTGTGCGCCGGGCGCCGATGGGCACTTGGCACGTCTCGGCCGGATCATGGGGCCGGAGTTCATGGCCGATGCACTGCACCTGGCGGGCGAGCGTGAAGGTGTGCGTGTCGCGGGCTTCGCCGGGCTACCGACGCTCAACCGGCCCGACACGACGCTGCAATTCCTGTTCGTCAATGGGCGGCCGGTGCGTGACAAGCTGCTGGTTGGCGCTGTGCGTGCGGCTTATGGCGATCTGATCCCCAAGGGGCGGCATCCGTTGTTGGCGCTGTTCGTCGATCTCGATCCGCGCGAGGTTGACGTCAACGTGCATCCGGCCAAGGTGGAAGTGCGGTTCCGCGATGGCGCGCGCGTGCGCAGCATGATCATCGGTGGTGTGCGCTCGGTGCTGGATGCGGCAGGCCATCGGGCCAGTGCGGCGGGTGGTACGGCGACGGTCGAGGCGTTTATTCATCAGTCCGAGATGCGACCGGCAAGTGGGGGCTCAGCGTCTTCATACCAGCGCCCCGATCAGCAAATGGCGCCGGGTTTTGCCGAGATGATGCAGGCGCCGTTGACTGGACTTGATGCGACGAGCGCGAACACGGCGGGCTTCACCGAGGCGCCATCGCCAGATCTGCTCGACCGTCCGCTTGGGGCCGCACGCGCACAACTGCACGAAACTTACATTGTTGCTCAAACGCAAAATTCAGTCGTCATCGTCGATCAGCATGCGGCACACGAGCGGCTGGTCTACGAGCGTATGAAGGCGATGCTCGCCAATGGCGGCGTCAAGCGGCAGGGCTTGCTGATCCCCGAAATCGTCGAAGTGGGCGAAGATGAAGCCGCAGCACTATCCGAGCAAGCCGAGCAACTGGCCGAGCTTGGTCTCGTGCTGGAAGCGTTCGGCCATGGCGCGGTGGCCGTGCGCGAGGTGCCAGCGCTGCTCGGCGACACCGACGTGCAAGGCCTCGTGCGTGATCTCGCGAGCGACCTTCTGCATGAGGGCCAATCGCTGCGTCTGCGCGAACGGCTGGAAGCGGTGTGCTCGACAATGGCCTGCCACGGCAGCGTGCGGGCGGGGCGTCGTCTCACCGCGCCTGAGATGAATGCGCTGCTGCGCGAGATGGAGGCTGTGCCCTACTCGGGCCAGTGCAACCATGGTCGCCCGACCTATGTCGAGTTGAAGCTGACCGACATCGAGCGGCTGTTTGGTCGGCGGTAAAACGTGCCTGGAGTGAATTCATCATGTCGTTGAAGTGGGTGGCTGTCGCCATTGCATTGGCTGTTGCTGCCATTGTCGGTTACGGCACGTGGATGCGCATGCTGAGTCCGGCGCGTGTGATTTCGCAAGGTTCGGTCGAAGTCTTGGTGCGCGCCACCGATACGGGCGTCTTTGTATCGGCGGCATGCCCCTTGAGGACAACGCGCCACACAGGGTTGAGCTGCAACCCTACCCGCGCTAACACGGCCTCATGAACAACAAACCGATTCCACCAAGCTCAGGGTCGCCGAATGGCGGCAATATCGAAGGCATCGACCTCAAGGATGCGATCGAGGAGCGCTATCTCGCGTACGCACTCTCGACCATCATGCACCGGGCGCTGCCGGACGTGCGTGACGGCCTGAAGCCTGTTCATCGTCGTATTCTCTATACGATGCAGCGGCTTAACCTCGAGCCGCCGTCAGCCTACATGAAATGCGCTCGCATCGTCGGCGAGGCGATGGGCAAATATCATCCGCACGGCAACCTTGCGCTGTATGAGGCGCTGGTGCGCCTCGCGCAGGATTTCTCGGTGCGCTATCCGTTGGTCGACGGTCAGGGCAACTTCGGCAACATTGATGGCGATAATGCCGCCGCCGACCGGTATACGGAAGCCCGCCTCAGTGGCACATCGGTCGAAATTCTCGACGGCCTCGACGAAGACGCCGTTGATTTTCGCCCGAACTACGACGGCAAAGAGAACGAGCCGGTGGTGCTGCCGGCAGCCTTCCCGAACGTGTTGGCCAACGGCTCGTCCGGCATCGCCGTCGGCATGGCGACCAACATCGCGCCGCACAACGTCGATGAACTGTGCGCAGCGCTGCTGCATCTGATCAAGCACCCGAACGCATCGATTGAGAAGCTAGTCGAATTTGTGCCAGGTCCGGACTTTCCGACTGGTGGCGTGCTGGTCGAACCGCGTGAAAGCATCATCGAGACCTACCGCACGGGTCGCGGCGGCTTCCGCCTGCGCGCCAAGTGGGAAAAGGAAGACACCGGGCGCGGTGGCTATCAGATCGTCATCACCGAGATTCCTTATCAGGTGCAGAAGGGCAAGCTCGTCGAAAAGCTCGCCGACCTGATCTCGGAGAAAAAACTTCCATTGGTCGGCGATGTGCGCGACGAGAGCGCCGAGATCGTGCGGCTCGTCATTGAGCCGAAAACTCGCGCCGTCGATCCGGTGGTGCTGATGGAAAGCCTGTTCCGTGTGTCGGAACTGGAAATCCGCTTTGGCCTCAACATGAACGTGCTGTCGGCCGGGCAAATCCCGAATGTGCTGTCGTTGCGCGAAGTGTTGGGCCAATGGCTCGAGCATCGCGTCGAAGTGCTGGTGCGGCGTACCAACTTCCGGTTGGCAAAAATTGCACACCGGCTCGAAGTGCTCGACGGCTATCTGATCGCCTTCCTCAATCTTGATGAGGTGATCCGCATTGTCCGTTTCGAGGACGAGCCGAAGCAGACCTTGATGTCAGCCTTCAAGCTGTCAGACGTGCAGGCCGAAGCTATCCTGAACCTGCGGCTGCGGTCGTTGTCGAAGCTCGAAGAGCACGAAATCCGCGCCGAGCACGATCGCCTATCGAAGGAGCAGCGGGCATTGAAGCAGTTGCTCGCGTCTGACGATGAGCAGTGGGATCGCATCTCGACCGAGATCAAGGCGACCCGAGAACGCTATTCGAAAAAGACCGAGCTTGGCCGCCGTCGCACGCAGTTTGAGGACGCGCCGGAAATCTCCGTCGATCTTGAGCAGGCCTTCATTGAGAAGGAGCCGATTACGGTCATTCTATCCGACAAGGGTTGGATTCGCGCATTGAAGGGCCATCCCGACGACCTTTCGAAGCTGGAGTTCAAGCAGGGCGACGAACTGAAGCGGGCGGTGCGTGCACACACGACTGATAAGCTGATCGTGTTTGCAACCAACGGTCGGTTCTATACGCTGGGCTGTGATCAGCTGCCGGGCGGCAGAGGACACGGCGAGCCTGTTCGCCTGATGGTCGATGTGGAGGAAAACCACGACTTCCTCGAAATGTTCGTCCATGAGCCGGGCCGCAAGCTGCTGGTCGCCTCGACCTCGGGCTATGGGTTCATTGTGCCGGAAGACGAAGTACTGGCCTCGACCCGCAAGGGCAAACAGGTGCTCAACGTCACCGAGCCGGAGGAAGCCAAGGTCTGCGTGCCAGCCAGCGGCGACATGATCGCGATTGTCGGTGAGAACCGCAAGATGATCATCTTCACCCGCGAGGAACTCTCCGAAATGACGCGCGGTAAGGGCGTAATCCTGCAGCGCTTCAAGGACGGCGGCATTTCCGATGCCCGGGTGTTCGTGAAGAAAGAGGGCCTGACCTGGCTCGACGGCGCCGGTCGCACGTTTACGCTGCCAATGTCGGATCTGCGGGATTGGGTCGGCGCCAGGGCCCAGGCAGGTCTGCTCGTGCCCAAGGGGTTCCCCCGCTCGAACAAGTTCGGACCAAGCTTCGGGTAAGTGTCGGGTGTCTGCCTCAGTAGGCCAGACACCCGCATCTACAGCTCATAAATCGTGCTTTGCGCTCATTTTATAGGCGGAGATTGCACTTGCCGAAAATCAGTGCGAACCTCTACGCTCAATCGTCACAATAGGCGTGCTCAGGGGAGGTTCACTTGTCGGTCAATCGTAGAACAGCGCTCAAAGGTATCGGTGGCGCAGGCCTCGTTGGATTGGGCGGTTTCCCAATGCCAGCGCTTAGTCAGGGTGCTGCCGCGAAGACACTGAAGTTCGTACCGCAGGCGAACCTTGCCAACTTCGACCCGATCTGGGGTACGCAGTACGTGGTGCGCAATGCGTCCGCCATGGTCTGGGACATGCTGTATGGCGTCGACTCGACGCTGACCCCGCAGCGCCAGATGGTCGAGAGCGAAGAGGTTTCATCGGACGGCCTGACGTGGACATTCAAGCTGCGCGACGGCCTCAAGTGGCACGACGGCGAGAAAGTGACCTCCAAAGATTGCGTTGCGAGCCTCACGCGCTGGTGCAAACGCGATCCGATGGGCCTGCTCATTGCAGCCACCCAAAAGGAACTGACGGCGATCGATGATCGTTCGTTCAAGTGGGTGCTGTCGAAGCCGTTTCCGAAGATGCTGCTCGCACTAGGCAAGAACAACACGCCGTGCGCCTTCATGATGCCGGAGCGCATCGCCAAGACCGACGCCTTCCAGCAGATTACGGAATATGTTGGCTCCGGTCCGATGAAGTTCGCCAAGAGCGAATGGGTGCCAGGCGCCAAGGCCGTATTCGAGAAGTTTGCCGACTACGTGCCGCGTTCCGAGCCGTCGAGCTGGCTGTCGGGTGGCAAGAAGATGCTGGTCGATCGCATCGAGTGGATCATCATGCCGGACTCAACGACGGCATCGTCCGCTCTGCAGAACGGCGAAATCGACTGGTGGGAAATCGCCGTCACCGATCTCGTGCCGGTTCTGAAGAAGAACAAGAACGTGATGGTCGATGTCGGCGATCCGCTCGGCAACATCGGTTCGTTCCGCTTCAACCACTTGCACGCGCCCTTCAACGACGTGCGCGCACGCCGGGCGGTGATGATGGCGCTGAGCCAGGAAGACTACATGCGCGCCGTGATCGGCGATGACACCGCCATGTGGAAGACCTCGGCCAGCTACTTCACACCGGGCACGCCGCTGTATACCGAGAGCGGCGGCGATATCCTTAAGGGACCGCGCAATATCGAAGGCGCGAAGAAGTTGCTTGCAGAGGCTGGTTACAAGGGCGAGCCGATCACCTGTGTCGTCGCGCAAGACCAGCCGCTGCTGAAGCCAATGGGCGAAGTGACCGCCGATCTCCTGAAGAAGATTGGCATGAATGTCGATTTCGTCGCAACCGACTGGGGCACCGTTGGTGCGCGCCGCGCCAAGAAGGAGCCACCGTCAGCTGGCGGCTGGCACATGTTCCACACGTGGCATGCAGGTGCTGACTGCGTGAATCCGGCAAGCTACACCGCCATTCGCGCGAACGGCGACAAGGCATGGTTCGGCTGGCCGAACATTCCGACAATCGAAACCGAAGTGGGGAATTGGTTTGATGCCAAGAACCTTGAGGAAGAAAAGGTCGTGATCGCTCGCCTCAACAAGGAAGCCTTCGATAATGCGATCTATGCTCCAACTGGTTTCTTCCAGATTTACCAGGCTTGGCGTTCGAACGTGACCGGTGTCGTCAAAGGCCCGCTGCCGTTCTTCTGGGACGTGAAGAAGGCTTAGGTTGTGACGTACGTGGCAACACAAACTCAACTTTGATCCCGGCATTTATTGCCGGGCCCCTTAACCCACTACACTCGATATTTTGAAGTGTTGTGCGGTGGGTCCCAGGGGTGACATTTGTGAGGTGGGCATATCTTAAGTGACCTGCCCGAGCGGCCAGCACGACAGTTTCCTTTAAGGCACCATCCGGCATGCTCACCTACATCCTGAGACGCATCCTGGCGACGATCCCGGTAATGGCGATCGTCGCCTTGATTGTGTTCTCGTTGATTTATCTCGACCCATCCGATCCGGCAGCCGCTAACGCTGGCGACCAAGCCAGCGCCGATGACATCGCCCGCATTCGTAATGCCATGGGGCTTGATCGGCCATTTCACACCCGGTTCTTCGAGTGGTCCTGGGGCGTCGTGCGCGGCGACCTCGGCACGTCGATCCTGACCAAGCTGCCGGTCGCCGGCATGATCGCACAACGGATCGAGCCGACCTTGTCGCTGATGTTGTTGACCCTTGTGCTCGCGATTGTCATCGCCGTCCCGATGGGCGTCATTGCCGCCTGGAAGCGCGGCACATGGATCGATAGCGCGATCATGGCCTTGGCTGTGATCGGATTTTCCGCGCCGGTGTTCGTCATCGGTTACGTGATGATCTACGTTTTCGCTCTGCAACTCGATTGGTTCCCGGTGCAAGGCTACACGCCGATTTCGAAAGGTGTCTGGCCGTGGCTTAACAATCTGATTTTGCCAGCCGTGGCACTAGGCTTCATCTACATTGCGTTGATCGCACGGATCACGCGCGCCACCATGCTGGAGGTGTTGAGCCAGGATTATGTGCGGACGGCGCACGCCAAGGGTGTTGGCCGTCGCGACATCCTGTTCCTGCATGCACTCAAGAATGCGGCTGTGCCAATCGTCACGGTGATTGGCATCGGCATTGCCTTGTTGATTGGCGGCGCGGTCGTCACCGAAAGCGTGTTTGCCATTCCAGGGCTTGGACGGTTGACGTTGGATTCAATCCTGCGGCGTGACTATCCCGTGATCCAGGGCGTCGTGCTGCTGTTCTCGTTCATCTATGTGCTGGTCAATCTGTTGATTGATCTGTTGTACACCGTGCTCGATCCGAGGATCAAATATTGAACGTCATGCCCCCCCCGTCCGTCTTCAAGGCACCACAAGGCGCGCCGGTCGGTAACGTCTATCCACCGCTGAAGAAGCGTGGGCCGGTAATGGGGTTTATCGTCAATCACCCCAATATCGTGATTGGCGGTACGCTGCTGACAATGCTGCTTTTCCTAGCCATTTTCGCGCCGCTTCTAACATCCGTCGATCCAACGGCGATTGCGCCGTCCAAACGCAATCGAGCGCCAAACGCTGAATACTGGTTTGGCACTGACCAGATCGGCCGCGATTTGTATTCCCGTGTTCTGTACGGCACGCGCGTGTCGCTGCTGGTTGGCTTCTCGGTTGCGATCCTGGCGTCTATTGTTGGCCTGCTGATCGGCCTGTTCTCGGGCTTCTCGCGGTTCGCCGATGCCATCGTCATGCGGGTGATGGACGGTCTAATGTCGATCCCGCCGATCCTGCTTGCCATCGCCATGATGGCGTTCAGCGGCGCCAGCGTGAAGAACGTGATAACGGCGATTGCCGTTGCCGAAGTTCCCCGCGTTGCCCGCCTCGTGCGCGGTGTTGTTCTGACGCTGCGCGAACAGCCCTATGTCGATGCGGCCATCGCTTCTGGCACGCGCACGCCGATGATTATCTGGCGACACATTCTGCCGAACACAATTGCACCAATGACGGTGCAAGCAACTTACATTTGCGCATCGGCCATGATTGTCGAGGCGATCCTGTCGTTTATCGGAGCCGGCACGCCGCCGACGATTCCCTCCTGGGGCAACATCATGGCTGAGGGCCGCGCGATCTGGGAAGTGAAGCCCTATATCGTGATGATCCCGGCGCTGTTCCTATCGGTCACGGTGCTTGCAGTGAACCTGCTCGGTGACGGCCTGCGCGATGCCTTCGATCCGCGCGCGCAGAAGGGACATTGAAACGATGGCCCTGCTCGAAGTTGAGAACTTGCGCACTCATTTTCGCACGTCAGGCGGCATCGTGCGCGCCGTCGATGGCATCTCATTCCATGTTGAGGAAAGCGAGGTGCTGGCGATCGTCGGCGAGAGTGGTTGCGGCAAGTCCGTCACCGCCATGTCGATCCTGCGGCTGATCCCTGATCCGCCGGGGCGTAGTGTCGGACGTGTGATGTTTGGTGGACAAAACCTCATCGAAGTGCCCGAAGCGGAAATGCGAAAGATCCGCGGCAATGAGATCTCGATGATCTTCCAGGAGCCGATGACCTCGCTTAATCCGGTGCTGACGATTGGTCATCAGATCGGCGAGTCGCTGATCCTGCATCAACGGCTCGGCAAGAAGGCAGCGACGCAGCGCGCCGTCGATAGCTTGAAGCTCGTCGGTATCCCTGAACCAGAGCGCCGTGTGCGCCAATATCCGCATGAGTTGTCGGGCGGCATGCGTCAGCGCGTGATGATTGCGATGGCGCTCGCCTGTTCGCCAAAGCTGCTGATCGCCGACGAGCCGACGACGGCGCTCGACGTGACGGTGCAAGCACAAATTCTCGATTTGATGCGTCAGCTCAATGAAAAGACGGGCTCGGCCATTATCCTCATTACGCACGACCTTGGCGTTGTCGCCGAAATGGCGCAGAGGGTTGTCGTCATGTACGGCGGACGCAAGGTCGAGGAAGCGCCGGTCAACGCCCTGTTTGCGACGCCTCGGCATCCGTACACCCGGGCACTCCTGGGCTCGATGCCGCATCTCGCTTCGAAGAACGCCAGTGACGAGCGGGTACGACTTGCAGAAATTCCAGGCACAGTGCCGTCCCTGCGCGATCCGATTCCAGGCTGCATCTTTGCACCGCGCTGCCGCTACGCAACAGAGCAATGCCACACGTCCTATCCACTATTGGAGGAGAAAGGCGGCGGTCACATCGTTGCCTGCTGGCACTCCGACGCGCTGATCAAAGGTGCTGCATGAGTAACACAGCGCCGGTTCTCGAAGTCAGCAACCTCAAGAAGCACTTTCCGATCCGCCGGGGGTTGCTCGGGCTGTCGGGCGGCCAAGTGAAAGCTGTCGACGGCTTGAGCTTCTCGATTGGCCCCGGTGAAACGCTAGGGCTGGTCGGTGAATCAGGGTGTGGGAAATCAACCGCTGGCAAACTTATCCTTCGATTGATCGAGCCGACCGAGGGCGAAATCACGCTGGCTGGCAAACGGATCGACGCGCTGTCGCGCAAGGACATGCGGGCGGAGCGCCGGGGCTTGCAGGTCGTGTTCCAAGACCCCTATTCGTCGCTCAATCCACGGATGCGCGCGGTTGATATCGTCGGCGAGCCGTTGCGCAATTTTGAGCCGTGGTCGGACGAGCAAATTACCGAGCGCGTGGCGTGGCTGTTCCAGAAGGTTGGCTTGCGCCCCGATCAGCTCACGCGCTACCCGCACGAGTTCTCAGGCGGTCAGCGCCAGCGCTTGGTGATTGCCCGTGCGCTCGCGCTCAATCCAAAAGTCATTGTGTGCGACGAACCGGTGTCCGCACTCGATGTGTCGGTGCAGGCGCAGGTGATCAACCTGCTGATCGACCTGCAAGCCGAATTCGGGTTGTCGTATCTCTTCATCGCGCATGATTTGGCGGTGGTGCAGCACATCTCGCATCGTGTCGCGGTGATGTACCTTGGACGCATCGTCGAAATCGCCGACAAACAACGGCTCTATTCAGCACCGCAGCATCCATACACAGAGGCGCTTCTGTCGGCTGTTCCCGTGCCCGATCCAACGGTGAAGTCGAAGCGGATTATCCTGGCTGGTGATGTGCCAAGTCCGATTAATCCACCTAAGGGCTGTCATTTTCATACCCGCTGCCCCTACGTCGAGGCGCGCTGCAAAGTCGATACGCCGCCTCTGAAGGAAATCGCACCCGGACATTTCGCTGCGTGCCATTTACGCGGGTAGCTTGGCGTGTCGCAAGTGAGGGCCCGCGATCCAGGCTTGAGATAGAGGGCACTCGCATGTCAGTCGTCGACACCAACGCCGTTCGAGTCGTCATCAATGGCGCTGCAGCGCCGCGCATGACCACCTACGGTGCGCATCTTGATCGCGTCCTGCCACAGTCTGGTTTTGATGCGGCCTACGCTGAAATCTCTAATTGGCCAGGCTATGCGCCAACGCCGCTGATCGCGCTCCCGGGGCTTGCCGCAGAATTCGGCATTGGCGAACTAATTTACAAGGAAGAGCGACATCGCTTTGGCTTGAACAGCTTCAAGGCATTGGGCGGCGCCTATGCGGTGATGCGCGTTCTGGCGGCGGAACTGAAGCGCCGTGGCGTTAAGGAGGCGATCACATCGAAGGACCTCGCATCTGAGCGGTGGCGCGACCTCACCAAAGATATCACTGTGGCCTCCGCCACCGATGGCAATCACGGACGCTCGGTTGCCTGGGGTGCGCGCGCATTCGGTTGCCGCTGCGTGATCTATATCCACGAAACGGTGAGTGACGCCCGTCGAGACGCCATTGCTTCCTATGGCGCCGACGTCCATCGCATCAGCGGCGGCTATGACGACAGCGTGCGCCATACTTTCGCGCAGGCCGAAGCGAACGGCTGGTTCGTCGTTCAAGACACCGCGACTTCGCGTTACGAGAACGTGCCGCGTGACATAACGAGCGGCTACGCCGTGATTGCGCGCGAGGTGATGGCACAAGCATCACGGCCGCCAACGCACGTGTTTGCCCCGGCAGGCGTTGGCGGGCTGGCAAGTGGTCTGTTGGCACAGTTTTGGATCATACTTCATTCACGCCCGTTCTTCATCGTTCTTGAGCCAACGCGTGCCGACTGCGTCTATCGCAGTATCGAGCGTGGCATCCGCACCGACGTTGGGATCACCGATGAAACAGTCATGGCCGGGTTGAGTTGCGGTGAAGTCTCGACCATTGCGTGGCCCGTACTCCACGAAGGCGCGGATGCCGCCATGGCAATCGATGATCGGTTCGCGCTTGAAGGCATGCGCCGGTTTGCCAATCCCGTTGCGGGTGATCCAGCACTTGTCGCCGGTGAGTGCAGCGGTGGCGGACTCGGCGCACTATTGGCGCTGCACGATCGACCTGATCTTTGCACCCAACTTAGAGTTGATCAGTCCTCGCGCGTTCTGTTGATTGGTACCGAAGGTGATACGGATGCCGGGATCTATAAACAGGTTGTCGGCAAGTCAGCAAATGAGGTTTTGAAACCATGAGCCGGATCATCACCGTCGGTGCAGCACAGCTAGGCCCCATCCAAACAACTGAAACACGCGCGTCGGCCGTTGCGCGTATGATCGGCTTGATGCGTCAAGCAAAGGAGCATGGGTGTGATCTCATCGTATTTCCGGAAGCAGCGCTGACAGCCTTTTTCCCGCATTGGTGGATCGAGGACGACGCCGAAATCGACGGTTATTTCGAAACAGCCATGCCGAGTAACGAAACAGCGCCGTTGTTTGCCGAAGCAAAACGTCTCGGCCTTGGTTTTCATCTGGGGTACGCCGAGCTGGCGCACGAGGATGGCCGCAAGCGTCGGTTCAATACCGCGATTTTGGTCGATAAATCGGGTGTGATCGTTGGCAAGTATCGCAAGATCCATCTGCCAGGGCACACCGATCATAAACCGGCCAACCCATTTCAAAACCTCGAGAAGCGCTATTTCGAAACCGGCAATCTCGGGTGGAAGGTGTGGCGAACGATGGGCGGCAACATCGGTATGATGATCTGCAACGATCGCCGCTGGCCGGAGAGTTACCGGGTGATGGGCCTGCAGGACGTGGAGATGATCGTGCTGGGCTACAACACACCTAAACACAATCCCCCGGCACCCGATCACGACCGACTCGGGAATTTCCACAATCAGCTCGTGATGCAGGCCGGCGCCTATCAAAATGCAACGTGGGTGGTGGGGGTCGCCAAGGCAGGTGTCGAGGCTGGAGTCGATCAGATTGGCGGCACGTGCATCATTGCACCGACCGGCGAGGTGGTGGCGCAAGCCGTCACCGAGGCCGATGAACTCGTCGTCGCACGTTGCGACCTTGATCTTGGCAAAAGCTACAAGGCCTCGACCTTCGCCTTTGATCGCCACCGGGAGCCCGAACAATACCGTATGCTTGTCGAGCGTAAGGGCGCCGTTCCACCGACTTGAACTGCACCCGATGGCTGCGCTAAGGCTAACGCGGCTGCAACAGTGTCCGCCCAGGAGTGCGCCGCATGTTCAATCCGGAAAATCCGCCCGAATTGCAGGTTGATGCGTGGCTCAACGTCAATAAGCCGATCACGCTGAGCCAACTCAAGGGGCGGGTCGTGGTCATCCTCGCCTTTCAAATGCTGTGCCCGGGCTGCGTTACCCATGCCATTCCGCAGGCCAAGAAGTTCGCCGAGCGGTTCTCGTCGGACGAGGTCGCGATCATCGGATTGCACACCGTGTTCGAGCATCACGACGTGATGAGCATCGAGGCGCTGAAGGTGTTCAATCACGAGTATCGGCTGCCGTTTCCGGTTGGCGTCGACAAGCGCAATGGTACGGGTCTTCCGCTGACCATGGATGCCTACGAGATGCGCGGCACACCGACGTTGTTGTTGTTTGATCGTCAGGGTCGATTACGGCGCCACTACTTGGGCCAAGTCGACGACATTAGATTGGCATCAGAGATCATGGCGCTCGCCATCGAAGCGCGCGATGCACCGCGCGAAGCGTCCATCGCCATCGAGCGGACGATGTCGGCTGTGCTGGTTGACCCGCAAGCTGAGCCGCACGTGCACGGCCCCGGCTGCAATCATGATCACGAGCACGAACATGCGCATGATCATGGCCACGATCATGATCACGATGATCACGTTCACGGCCCTGGTTGTGGTCACGATCATTCTCATGACCACGAACCAGTCCCTTCTGCTGCCAAGAAGGGCAATGCGAAAGCGAAGAAGCGGTGAAGGATCGCGTGTTGAGTGGAGGCACTCAACAACTACAAATTCACCCCTTCTTGATGCGCGGGCGCTCGGCCTGGATCAGGTCGCACATGAGATCGCCCATGGCGGAGAAGTCCTGGCCGCCGTAGCCGCGGGCACGCGCCGTTGAAAACATTTCGCGGGCGGCAGCGGCGACGGGCAATGGCACGCGGGCAGCGTTTGCCGCTCCCATGATCAGGGATAAATCCTTGTGCGCCAGATCAATCGTGAAACCGGGCGAAGTATCGCCGCTAAGCACCTTGTTCGGCCAATTGACCTTGAGCTGACCGTTGGTCGCCGTCGTGCCGTGAATAACATCCAGCGTCTTGTCGAGGTCGAGCCCGAACCGCTGCGACAATGCCAAGGCTTCGGCGTTCAACTGGCACAGGATGATCGCCAAGTAGTTGTTGACGAGCTTCGTGCGGGTGCCAGCGCCACCTGCACCGCAATGGTGGATCGTCGAGCCCATAGCTTCGAGCAGCGGCTTCACCGTTTCAAAGTCGGCAGGCTCGGCGCCCACCATGAACAGGCTCTCACCGCGATCGGCATGCCACGCCAAGCGACCGATCGGTGCATCGACAGCCTTCAGCCCGAGCCGCTTGGCCTCAGTGTGCATCCGGTCGGTGGTCTCGGGATCGATGGTCGAGAGGTCCAGCACGAGTGTGCCGGGCTGGGCGTGGGCAAAAATACCACCTGCGGCCAGCACGATCTGGTCGACCTCTTTGCCGGTTGGTAGCACGGTGATGATGATCGAACAGGCCTTGGCTACATCCGCGACAGAGGTTGCAGCCGTCGCGCCGAGTTTCACGAGGTCGGCGACCGGCTCCGGCTTGATGTCGAACACGACGAGCTTGAAGCCCTTTTTCACGCAATTGGACGCCATGCCGCGCCCCATCGCACCTAGCCCGATGAATCCAATGGTCTGATCTTTAGTCGCCATGGCCGCGCACCTCCACTTTGTGTTTGCAAATTTTGCGCGACGGTATCGCAAAGCGCGCCAGCCAAAACAGCCGATGTCGCAGACCAGACCGTCGTGAATGTCAGACCAGCCAACGCCAGAGCAGCGGCAATAGGATCGCTGTTGCGAGTGCATTGAGCCCCATGGCGAGGCCGGAGAATGCACCGGCCACTTCGTTCACCTGTAGCGCCCGAGCCGTGCCGATGCCGTGGCTGGCCGTCCCCATGGCGAGGCCGCGCGCGCGCCAATCCTTGATGCCAAGCGCGTTCATCAGGGGCGGGCCGAGCATAGCGCCGAGAATGCCGGTTAAAATAACGAGAACGGCCGTCAGAGATGGCAACCCGCCCAACTGTTGGGAGATGCCCATGGCAACCGGAGCCGTCACCGACTTGGGCGCAAGGGAAACGACGGTCGCTGGGGCGGCACCCAAGACTTTTGCAATTAGCACGGCAGAAATCACTGCCGTCAGCGAACCGGCGAGAATGCTGACGAATAACGCGAGGGCGGATTTCTTGACTTGCTCGAACTGTCGATAAAGCGGAATGGCGAGCGCGACGGTTGCTGGTCCCAGCAGAAAGTGGACGAATTGCGCCCCGTCGAAGTAGCGCTCATAGGGGGTGCTGGTGCCAACCAGGATGGCGACGATGGCAAGCACCGCGAATAGTACCGGGTTGAGCAGCGGGTTCATGCCAGCCCGGCGATAGATCCATGAGCCGACCTGAAACGCCAGAAGCGTCAGCGCCAGATGCAGCAGTGGGCTCGCTGCAAGGTAAACCCAGATGCCACGAAAGCCGGTGTCCATGGCGGTCACTCCACGCGTCCGAGCCGACGCATGACGAGTGCAGTCACGGCGATCGTCGCAAGCGTGGAGACGACGAGGGAAATGGAGATCGCCAGCCAGTCCTTGGCCATCAGCGGCGCGTGCAGCATGACGCCGACACCGGCGGGCACGAACATCAACGAGAGATTGCCAAGCAGGCCATCGCCGACAAATGCAATGTTTTCCGGTATTGCGCCGCGGATCATTAGGCCTACGAACAGCATGGCCATGCCAGCAACCGGGCCAGGAACTGGCAGGCCGGTCCACAGCACCAGCATTTCGCCGGCAAGTTGACAACACAAGATAATCGTAAAGGCGTTGAGCATGGTGAGGAGTTGTCCTAATCGACGGCAGCGGGCAAACGAGATTTCAATCTACGTTCTGCCACGTCATCGTCCGGACATGCACCAGAACTCACTATTTAGGCCGCCCGATCTTCTGTCGGGCGATGATCATTTTCATGATCTGTGCGGTGCCGTCGCCGATTTCCAGGCCCATCACGTCACGCAGGCGTTGTTGGTGAGCCAAATCCATCGACCAGCCATAGTGACCGTTGGTGATCAGGCACTGATGGATGACGTCAACGGCGGTTTTCGGCCCTAGCCACTTGCACATGGCCGCCTCCGCCGTATGCGGCAGCTCAGCGTCCTTCAGGCGTAGTGTGTGTCGACACAACTGCCGAATGGCTTCCAGCATGGCTTCGGCTTCAGCCAAGGGGAAGGTCACGCCCTGGTTCTTGGCGATGGCAGCACCGAACGCTTGCCGCTCCTGGACGTAGCCCCAGGTTTCATCGAGCGACGCTTGGGCAGCGCCGATTACCTGCAGGCCGATCAGTGCACGACTGAAATCGAAGCCCTGCATCACTTGTACGAAGCCGGCCCCTTCGGCGGCTAACCTGTGATCCATGGGGATCACCACATCGTCAAAGAAGATGGAACAACGGCCAATCGCGTGACTGCCGAGGTCCCGGTAGCGTTGCGTCGTGATGCCGGGGGTGTTCATCGGCACAAGGAAAGCGCTGACGCCGCGGGCGCCATCCTCCGGCTTTCCAGTGCGGGCGAACAGCACGCAGGCGTCAGCCTGGTCGGCCATGCTGATGGAAGATTTCTCGCCCTTCATAATATAGCGGTTGCCGTCGCGACGTGCCGATAGCACCAAGTTCGCCGCATCAGATCCGCCGCGTGGTTCTGTCAGGCCAATGCAAACGACGGATTGCCCAGCGATGATGCGGCCCACCCAGTGGCGGGCGAGTTCGGGATTGGCATGCTCAGCGATGATCTTGCCGTTGAGCGAGCCGAGGATTTGCAGATACGAAACGTTGATGTCGGCATAGCCGATCGCTTCCGCAATCAGGCCGCTGGCGAGGCTTGGAATGCCGAGGCCGCCATAGGCCTCGGGCAGCTCGGGCGCAATCAGCCCCAGTTCGCCCATTTCGCGAATGAGCGGCTTTTCGACGAGCGCGGTCTTTTCCCGCGCCATGTAGTGGGGTGCGATTTTCTCGCGCGCAAAGCGAACGGCCGTTTCCTGCAAGGCCCGCAGCTCATCGCCAAGCGTTGGATCGGCAGTTGCCATTTAATTGCTCTCAAAGCCGAGATAGGTGGTGAAGGCAGATGCCGCAATTTTCTCCGGCATCAGTTTGTTCTCAGGCGCGGCTGGATCGGCTGCGCCTAGTGAGATGCCGCAAGCCAGAAGTTCGCTGTCGTCCATTGGCAAGTGGCGGCGGATCACCTTGTGATACCAGTTGAATGCTGCCTGTCCGCAGGTGTCGAGCCCCTCGCCGCGGGCGCCGATCAGGATGTTTTCGATGAACATGCCAACGTCCATGAAAGTGCCGGTGGCGAGTCGCCGGTCGAACGTCACGAACAGGCCAACGGGGGCGCCGAAGAATTTGTAGTTTTCCAGCATCTGGCTTTCGCGCCGCGCCTTGTCGTCGCGACCGATGCCAAGAATGGAATACAACTCGTGGCCGAGTTTGCGGCGGCGACCGATGTAGGGTTCAATCCAGTTGACGGGATAGTAGTCAAACTCGGGTTGATGCTGGTCGGCAGGCTCTGTGGCAATGGCCTTCAGAATATCCGCCGAAATCTGATCTTTCACCGCACCGGCAACAGCGTACACCTTCCACGGCTGGATGTTGTGGCCAGACGGTGCCATTGCAGCGCCATCGAGGATGCGGTTGAGGCTTTCCATCGGAACCGGCGTTGGCAGGAAGCGGCGGATGGAGCGCCGTGACATAATTGCTTCGTGTACGTGCATCGCTCGTTATCCTGATGTCTATTAAGACTTGCCGAACTTTCGAAAATCCGGTTTGCGCTTCTCGTTGAAGGCGTTGACACCCTCGCGGCTTTCGTCGCTGTCATAATAGAGCGCAAGCGTCTGCATGCCCATGGCGCCGATGCCGCGAATGTTTTCGCTGTCGGCATTGAACGAGCGCTTGGCGATCGAAATGGCTGTCGGGCTCTTTTCCATGATCTCGGCGCACCATTTGGCGACTTCGGCGTCGAGCTGATCGTGCGGCACGACCGTGTTCACGAGGCCCATGGCGAGCGCTTCGGCAGCGGTATAGCGACGGCAAAGGTACCAAATCTCGCGGGCTTTTTTCTCGCCAACGATGCGGGCGAGGTAGGCCGTCCCAAAGCCTGGATCGACCGATCCCATCTTGGGGCCGACCTGCCCGAATACAGCTTTTTCGGACGCAATCGTGAAGTCGCACATTGTCGCCAGTACGTTGCCGCCACCAATGGCATAGCCTTGGACGCGGGCGATCACGGGCTTGGGCACGTCGCGGATCAGCGATTGCACTTCCTCGATTGGAAGACCGATGGTGCCGCGACCGTCGTATTGCCCAGCGTGCGCGCTCTGGTCGCCGCCGGTGCAAAAGGCGCGATCGCCAGCACCACCGAGGACGATCACACCGATGGACTTGTCCCACCCAGCCTTTTGGAACGCATGGATCAGTTCTTCGCACGTTTTGCCGCGGAAGGCGTTCATCACCTTGGGGCGATTGATCGTGATGTAGGCTGCACCCTCCCGCGCCTCGTACAGGATATCTTCATAGATCATGGTGTTTGCCTCGTTGAGCTCGATGGAACGGGTTCACAGCCAGCGCTTGCGCCGACGAAATGATTTCAGGTTCTTGAAACTTTTGCGCGCGTGCCCGCCGCCGCCGCCAAGATAGAATTCCTTAACGTCCTCGTTGGTGGCAAGTTCGGCTCGGGTACCGTCGAGCACGATTTTGCCAGACTCCATGATGTACCCGTAGTCGGCGACGCTCAAGGCCATATTGGCGTTTTGCTCAACGAGCAGCATCGTGATGCCAAGGTCTTTGTTCAGCCGCTGAATGATGGCGAACACTTCCTGCACCAGCAAGGGGGCCAATCCCATGCTCGGCTCGTCGAGCAGCATCATTTTTGGCCGCGCCATCATTGCGCGCCCGATCGCCAGCATTTGCTGTTCGCCGCCGGAGAGGTAACCGGCCAAGCCGGTACGCTCCTTCAGGCGGGGGAAGTAAGAATAAACCAAGTCGATATCATCGGCGACGTTCTTGTCGCGGCGGGTGAAGGCGCCAACTTTCAGGTTTTCCAGCACCG
The DNA here is from genome assembly GCA_031429105.1 of Hyphomicrobiaceae bacterium. GTDB lineage: Bacteria > Pseudomonadota > Alphaproteobacteria > Rhizobiales > Hyphomicrobiaceae > JAKFWF01. The sequence goes on from JANOYV010000049.1 coordinate 18,734, forward strand.
TCATGTCGCCGATGATGCGGCGCCCTTCCATCACCTGGAAGATGCCGCCACGGACGATTTTGTCGGGCTGCTTTTGGGCGATGCTCTCGCCGTCGAATTTAATGTCGCCAGCGATGATCTCGCCATTCTCGGAGCGAAGCAGGCCAGAAATCGCCTTCAGCGTGGTTGATTTACCAGCGCCGTTGGGGCCGAGCAGCGTGACGATCTTGCCTTTCGGCACATTAAGGCTGATGCCGCGCAAAACAAGCACGACATCGTCGTAGGCGACCTCGACGTTCTCGATCACCAACAGCGATGGCTCTACCGTTTGAGATGTCGGTGTGGCGTGCGTAATGGTGTCCATCGACAGCCGTGTCCCGTGTAAATTGTCATGCGGCGTAGAGGCAATCTCTGAGTCGTATCCTCGACCCTAACCCTCCCCCTTGAGGGGGAGGGCCGGGGTCAAAGGGGTGTTTGTCTATCGCATTCACCCTCGGTGAGAATCTCAATACCCCTGCCAGCCGGGCTTGCGCTCGACCTTGATGGTGGTGAGTACTTCGTACTTCACGGTGCCCTTTTCGACGAGATCAGCAACTTCGCCTTGTTCGGTCTCGCCGCTCACCTTAGCGCGGCCGATCGTAACCTTGTCGACCGAACGGTGGTCGGTCGGGGTCCAGGTTGCAGCCGAGCACATGCCAACGGTGCCAAACGGCACGAAGTCCTTCATGGCCTCAAGTGCCTCCTTGATACCGGGGCCATTGAGCTTGCCGGCCTTGTCGGCGATTTTCATCGCCTCGGCCAGAACGAGCACTTGGCAGGCGCCGGTCGCATAGGGCAGCGGACGATAGGCTTTCCCGGTTGGGTCGGACATGTTGGAGATCGCGCGGAACACCTTCATGCCGGGCACATCGGAGCCCCATTGTGCCTGGCCCAGAACCTGCACAAGGCCGTCTGCGGCTTTGCCCGCAGCCTTCATGCCGGATTCGTCCATGCCCCAAATGTTGGCCATGAACTGAACATTGACGCCAACTGTTGCGCACGAGCGTAGCAGCGCAATATTGGCGCCCGTCGTATTGGCGAGGAACGCGTAGTTCGCACCGGACGACTGCAACGCTAGGCATTGGGCCTTGAAGTCGCCACCGGCCAACGCGTACTGGATCGACGGCACCACGTCAAAGCCAGACTCCTTGGCAAGCTCTTCGCCTGCTTCCTTAGGGGCCAGCGGGTAGGGGTGGTTGTCGCCGAGATGGATATACTTCGGCTTGCCAGCCCCACCCTTCTTTTTCCAGTCCTCGGCGGCCCACAGGATCAGCGCGCGGTTGCCGTCGGAGTATGACGGTGCGATGAAGAAGTTGTACGGCGCGACCTTGATCTTGCCGTCTTTCGCCTTCGGGCTGATGCCCGATGGATCGGTCAAGTGACCGGAGAAGGACAACGAGAAGTAGGGGATCTTGTCCTCGGCGATGAACCCGACCATGGCTTCGGTGTCGTTGGTGCCATAGCCCTGGATCGCGACGACGCCGTCATCTTTCCACTTCTTGTATTGCTGAATGGCGCGCTGAGTCTGGTAGCTGTAATCGACCGAGTCGGCCTCGATCATTTTGCCATTGATGCCGCCGTTGGCATTGATCCAGGCGAACGCGTCGATCTTGCCGGGTCCGGAAATTTTGCCCGTGCTCGACGTGGGTCCGGTCAAATCGAGCAGATTGCCGACCTTGATTTTCTGCTGCGCCAGGGCGGGAGCGGCAAGCAGGGCGCTAGCCGCAAGTGAAGCCAATACGGCTGTTTTTATTTTCATTGGGGTAGTCCTCCTTAGGTTGAATTTTTTTGGATCAGTAGGAAAACGGGTAGAGCTTCCAGTACGCCTTGATCTTGCGCCAGCGGGCAGCCAAGCCGTCGGGTTCGAAGACAAGGAACAGGACGATTGCCAAACCAATCGCCATTTCCTTCAGGTAGGCCAAGCCCTCGTTGAAGGCGGCACTTTGACCAATGCCAAGACCTTGAATGAATTTGACGCCACCCTGCATGACTTCGGGTAACATCATGATGAAGGCTGTGCCGAGCAGGCTGCCCATGATCGAGCCTAATCCGCCGATGATCGCCATGGCGAGAAAATTTATCGACAGCAGCAGGTCGAAGGCTTCGGCGGAGACGAAACCGGTGTAGTGCGCCATCAGTGCACCGGCGACGCCGGCATAAAGCGACGAAATGCCGAATGCCAGCAGCCGGTAGTAGGTTAGATTGATGCCCATAATTTCTGCAGACAGATAATGGTCGCGTACGGCGATCATGGCGCGACCGTCCCGGGTGCGCATCAAGTTGGCGGCAAGAAGATACATAACGACGACGTAAAAAATCACGACGTAGTAGTACTTCCGGTCGCCAGACAGGGCCAAACCAAACAGGTTGAATGTTTCGGCGTTGGCGCCTGACGCGCCGCCAGTGAACCACGAGGCACGGTTGAAAAAGTCTTGCAGCACGAACTGCGAGGCGAGTGTTGCAATTGCGAGATATAGGCCTTTCAGGCGGGCAGCTGGCATCCCGACGATGACACCTAGGATGCCGGTCGCAAGACCAGCCAGCGGAATACTAAGTGCAACCGGCACGCCGTGCTTGCCCGACAGATAGGCCGACGTGAACGCGCCGAAGCCGAAGAATGCTGCGTGACCAAGCGAGATCTGGCCAGTGAAACCGACCAAGATGTTGAGGCCAAGGGCTGCAATGCCGTAAATCGCGATCTGGATAATCAGCGCTAACCAATAGGAGGCGACGAGCGACTGTCCGCCAATCTGCAAGGGCAGCAGGCACAGCACAAGCAATCCTATGCCGAATGCAATCAACGATCCCCGCGTTGGGAAGATCGTCCGATCGGATTGGTATGTCGTGCGGTAATCGCCCGCGGGGCGCATCGAGCCTGCCATCTCACACCCGCTCGATCGTTTTGGTGCCGAACAGACCGTAGGGCTTGATCAGCAAGATGATGAGCATGGCGTAGAACGGTGCAATGGTGATCAGATTGCCGAAGTGGAGATATTCGCTATCGACGAATTGGGCGATGCCTTCCAGCAGGCCGATGATCAGCCCGCCCAGCACTGCCCCGATGATACTTTCCAGGCCGCCAACGATCACGGCTGGAAAGACTTTCACGCCAACCGTCGCGACCGATGCTGAAACGCCGGACACAAGTCCAACGACGACACCCGCCAACGCCGAGACCACCGAGGAGATCGCCCAGGCGGTCGCAAATACGCGCCGCACGGATACCCCCATGCTTTGGGCTGCCTGCTGGTCGAAGGCGGTTGCGCGCATCGCCAAGCCCATCTTCGAGAATTTGAAGAAATAGGCGAAGCCCGCCATGATCACGAGCGAGATCGCAAGGCTCATCAAATAGGCCGTCTCGACGTTGAGCCCGAGGATCTGCACGCTCTTAGTTTCAAACACCTGCGGGAAGGGTTGGACGAAGACGCCGAACATCCACTTCAACAGAGCCTGGAAGAAAATCGACAGTCCTATCGTCACCATCACAATTGAGATAACGGGTTCGCCGATCAACGGTCGCAGCACCACGGTTTGCACGATGATGCCGAGCAGCGCCATGAACACGAGGCATACCGGAAAACCCAGCCAGAAGGGCAATTTCAGCGTTGCGACCAACCACCAGCAGGCCCAGGCTCCGATCAGTACGAACTCGCCTTGGGCGAAGTTGACGACTTGGCTGGCCTTGTAGATCAGCACGAAGCACATCGCGACGACACCATAAAGGGCGCCGACAATCATGCCGTTGACCAGCAACTGGGTGAGAAGCGTTGTGTTCATGCTGACTTTGCCTGTGTCCCAGACGTAGAAGGCTCAAGTGTCGCGACCGGCATGGTCGTTCGAATGCGCTGCTTCGTTCCATCTTGAAATGCAATTTCGGTATCGATTTTGACTTCGCGCGCATCGGCGTAAATTGCGTCGATGATCATGCCGTACTTCTCGGCAATCACACCACGGCGCACCTTTCGCGTTCGCGTCAGTTCGCCGTCGTCGGCATCGAGTTCTTTGTACAACAGCACGAACTTTCGCAATTGCTGGGCTGGCGGCAACGATGCGTTGACGCGCGTGATCTCACCGGCGATCAGGTTGTAGATTTCCGGTCGGCTCGACAAGTCCGAGTATGTGGTGAAGGCCATACGCTGCTGCTCGGCCCATTTCGACACGATCTCGAAGCGAATGCACACGATGGCCGCTGGATAGGCGCGTTGATCGCCAAGGATAACGGCTTCGCTGATGTAGGGCGAGAACTTCAACTTATTCTCGATGTACTGCGGCGAGAAGCGTTCGCCGCCCGTAGTGGACGCCAGATCCTTCATCCGGTCGATAACGACCAGTTGACCCGAGGGCTTGAAGTAGCCAGCATCGCCCGTGTGCATCCAACCTTCCCGCAGGTCGGTCTGGGTGGCCGCGTCTGCTTTGAAGTACCCGTCGAACATGTACGGGTGCTGGCTGACGATCTCGCCAACGCCACTTTTGTCCGGGTTGGCGATTTTGATCTTGTATTCGTCGGTCAGCCCACGGCCGACGCCATCGAAGTCGCGATCGCCGATGCGCTGCGTGCAGTAGATGCCACCCAGCTCGGTCTGGCCATAGAGCTGGATCATTGGCACGCCCATCGCCATGAAGAATTTGAACGTGTCGGGGCCGAGCGCCGCGCCGCCGGTGCTGGCGACCCGCAGTCGTGAGAACCCGAGCCGATCTCGCAGCGCGCGCAATACCAAGCGTTGCGCTAAGCCGCTGGTTTTGCCTCGTTCGACGGCGCGTAACCCCAAGCGGAAGCCGGCATTGAACACACCGCGCTTGAAGGCTGTGGCGTCCATCATTTGCGCCCGCACGTTGGCCGCGATCTGCTCCCAAACGCGCGGGGCCAGGAACATAAAAGTCGGTGCGATTTCACGCAGGTCGGCCATCACGGTCGCCGGATCTTCGACGAAATTCAGTTTGTGGCGACAAACAACGGGTTGGAACAACGCCATGAACTGCTCGCCAATCCACCCCATAGGCAGTAGCGAAACGTATTCGTCATCGGGTCCGAGGTCGAGCAATCCACAATAGTTTGCGACGTGCCGAATGAACGGGCCGCCCGCGATACTCACAAGCTTTGGATTGGACGTGGTGCCTGAGGTTGAGCACAACACCGCGATGTCGGAGCCCCGGGTCGCATCGACAAGCGTGTCCCAAGCCTGCGGGTTTTCTTTCAGGTATTTCGCTGCGGCTTCGAACAGCACGTCACGGTGAACGAGGCGCGGATCGGTATACTTCCGCATGCCGCGCGCATCATTGTAGATGATCGCCTGCACCGACGAAACGCCAGCCGTCACGCGTAGGATTTTATCGACCTGCTCTTCGTTTTCCGCCACTACGACCTTGGCTTCGGCAAACGAGACCAGGAAGTTGATCTCGGCATCCAGCCCGTCCTGATAGAGCCCCAGACTTTTAGCACGGACGGCGTGGGTGCCGATCGCAGCGGCCACCCAATCAGGCCGCGAGTCACCAATGATCGCAACCGTGTCGCCGGGCACAATCCCCAGTGTGTGAAGCCCGATGGCCCATAATTTGACGCGGTCGGCGACTTGGCGCCACGAGTAGGCCTTCCAAAGGCCGAGTTCCTTTTCGCGCTGGGCAATGTCGTCGCCATGCAGTTTTGCATTGTGGCGCACGAGCTTCGGCAATGTATCGTTGGCATCGAGGTGCGCAAAACGCGATGAACTCACTGTGCAGCCTCCGGCGTCCGGGTCTCAGCAACGCCGTGGTCTTGGCCGAGATAGGCGCGTTTCACATCGTCATTGGCCTTGATCTCGTCGGGTAGCCCCTCGGCGATCTTGCGACCGAAATCCAGCACCATCAGGCGATGCGACAGATCCATCACGACACCCATGTCGTGCTCGATCATGACGACCGTCATGCCAAGCTCCTCGTTGAGATCGACGATGTAGCGCGCCATGTCCTCTTTTTCTTCGAGGTTCATGCCAGCCATCGGCTCATCGAGCAGGATCAACTCGGGCTTGAGGGCAATCGCGCGGGCAAGCTCCACGCGCTTGCGCAGGCCATACGATAGGGTGCCCGCATGTTCGTTGCGGATATCCTTGATTTCGAGGAAGTCGATGATTTCCTCAACCGCTGCCCGGTGCTGCGCTTCCTCGGCTTGTGCGCCGCCAAACCAATACACCATGCCGCGCGCGAAGCCTGCTTTCATCAGGTGATGGCGCCCGACGAGGATGTTGTCCAACACCGTCATGCCGCCGTACAGCGCGAGATTCTGAAATGTCCGGCCAATGCCGAGGTCGGCGCGTTTACTGGTGCCGAGGTCGGTGATGTCGACGCCCTTGTGCAGGATGCGCCCCGATGTCGGCCTATGGCGGCCTGAAATGCAATTCAGCGTGGAGGTTTTGCCGGCGCCGTTGGGTCCGATGATCGAGTACAACTCGCCAGGGAATACTCTGCAGCTCACTTCGGTCATCGCCTTCACGCCGCCAAAACGCAGGCTTACGGAGTCGAGTTCGAGAATGGGGGTGTTGCGTGCGGCGTCAGCCATCGATGCTGTGTTCCCGGCTTGAGCACACCGCACGCCGGGCCTGCAAACGATGGGACTGCAACCGCCCATTCAGCATTGCGCATGGCTGGCGCAAAGGCATCGTCGTCCCTCCCATGTTCCCTCGTCTAAAAGCGGGCCTGTTGACCCGCGTGCCGTCTTCTTGCCAGCTTGATCTGCTGGACTAACCGGAGCAACGTGCGGCTGATCGGCGAACCAGTCAATAGTCTTATTGGTCGGGCCAATATGCGCTGCAAGCAGCATTGCACGGCTAGAAATCGAGTAATGCTGGTGCCGACGATCTGGCATAAGCGCAGTTCGCAAATGATAGGGTGAGTGGGAGTAGCCAATGCGATTTGAAAATAAAATTATCCTTGTCACTGGCGGTGCGTCTGGCATCGGCCTCGCCACATGCAAGGCTTTCGCCGAATTGGGCGGTCATGTGATCATGACCGACGTCAACGCGGCAGCCGGTGCAACAGCTGCCGAAGGCTTGCAAGGGTTTGGCGGTCGCGTTCAGTTTATGCAGCTCGACGTGACGAGCCTGTCGGCGGCGGAAGCGCTGGCTACAAAGATCGGCGCCGAGTTCGGGCATCTCGACGTTCTCGTCAATGCTGCGGGGTGGGACATCATCGAGCGCTTCGTCGACAACACGCCTGAGTTCTGGGCCAAAATCGTTGCGATCAACTTCATGGGTCCGGTTCAGGTGACGCGGGCGCTGTTACCGCAACTGATCGCATCTGGGTCCGGCCGCATCGTCAACATTGCGAGCGACGCAGGCCGGGTCGGCAGTTCCGGCGAAACAGTGTATGCTGGCACCAAGGGCGGCATCATCGCCTTCACCAAGTCGCTGGCGCGCGAGGTTGTGCGCAACAGCATCCGGGTCAATTGCGTGTGCCCCGGTCCAACCGATACGCCGCTATTTGCCGGACAGTCCGAAAAGATGCGCATGGCGCTCACCAACGCGATCCCGATGAAGCGCATTGCCCAGCCATCCGAAATTGCCGATGCCGTGCTGTTTTTCGCCAGCGACCGCGCAAAGTACGTCACCGGCCAGGTGCTGAGTGTGAGCGGCGGCCTCACCATGGTCGATTGATCACGTGCCAACGACGCGGTTGCGCGCCGCCTTGGTTGCCCCTGGCAGCGCGCTCCGCTCAGTTTTCTTATTCCGAAGAGGGTTGGATCGCTCAGTAGCAGATCCAAACCTTCTTGTGGTAGCGCCAGCCCCAGTAGCACGAGCGATAGGCATAGCGCGAGGCGTAAGACACGTAGTAGCTCTTGTAGCCATAACCGTAGCCGTGTTCGACGATGTCGGTGCCTTGCGAGGGCGCGAAAGCCGACGTTTCGGTGTTGGTCTGCTCGGCCTTCGGGGCGGCAGCGGCGGGCGCCATTGCGATGATTGCGAATGCAGCCATGGCGGCAGCGGTCGTGGTGATGGACTTGAGCATGGTCGGTCTCCTCGGGGGGTGCAGCGGGGCTGCGGGTTCATTCGTTGGCTGTAGGCGGTGGCTTTAGGTTTCAGCAGCGTTTGTGTTCGCCGCCGGTGAATTGAAGATGCCCCAACCCTTTGGTCGCCGCTGTGATGCACAGCACACCGCCTGACGTTTCAGCGCGTCTCCCTGAAAATCGGCATGGGGGCGACCAATACCCCTGTGAAAACTGTGTCGCCCGCCTTGGTTCCGCCCCCCGAATCGGGAGATTGAGTGGTCTAGTCAACTCGAGCGGATTTTTTAAGGATCAACGGTCATGGTCGAACGGGTCACGACACGGCGGTCGGCGGCGAACGATGACGGGCCGACCGCGGTCAATCGCGGCACCGCCGCCAAGCGGACGCCAAAGAAGCCGGTGATCGCGGCCAAGCCCGGCTTCGACAAAAAGACCATTGCGCTGGTCTACGATTTCGACGGCACGCTGTCGCCCAAGCCGATGCAGGAATACACGGTGCTGCCGAAGCTCAACGTCGACCCGAAAGCGTTCTGGGCCGAGAGCAACCGCATCGCCCAGGAGCAGGGCGCGGACTCGCTCATCACCTACATGCACCTGATGTACAAGAAGGCGAAGGAGCACAACGTCCGCATCGACCGCGAGGACTTGGTGCAGCTCGGCCGCGATGTCGAAATGTTCGCCGGTGTCGAGGCGTGGTTCGATGAGATCAACGCGTATGTGGCCCTGCGCGCCGAGACCCAGGGCGTCACCGTGCGCCATTATCTGGTGTCGTCAGGCCTGACCGAGATCATCGAAGGCACGTCGATTTACAGCAAGTTCCACAACGTGTTCGCCTCGGAATACTGGTTCGAGGCCTACGACCTGCCGTATCCGAAGCGCGTGATTACCGACACCGGCAAGACGCAGTATCTGTTCCGCATCAACAAGGGCATCGAGGACTTAGGCCAGAGCATCAATCATCATATGCCGGAGGATCAGCGGCCGATCCCGTTCGCCAACATGGTCTATTTCGGCGATGGCGAAACCGATGTGCCGTCGATGGCGCTGATGCGCAAAAGCGGCGGCCACGCCATTGCAGTCCATGCGCCGGGCAAGTCGAAAACGAAGTGCGTCGAGTTGTTCAAGGCCGGCCGCGTCGACTTTTTTGCGTCAGCCGACTATCGCCGTGGATCGGAGCTATTCAAGCGCACGACCCTCCTCATCGACCGCATGCTAGCCGACATCCGCGTGCGCGAGGAAATGTGGAAGATGGGGCGGCAAGTGAAGTAGGGTGGGGGGTGCGAACCGCCATCAGCGCAACTATACAGAAGCGGTTATTTCTGTGTGCGTTCTTACCGAGAGCGACCTTACTGTCGCTAAAGCCCGCGATCAGCGGGAAAGCCGACGTCGACACGATAGGTGGGATGCCCGAACAATGCGCATGCTAAGCGCTCAATGATCTGCTGTCGTTCGAATTATTCTTATGAATTACAATCCACTAAGCAATCTCCCCAGGTCCGTCTTGCATCCTTCTGACGAACTTGTCAGTGTCTAAAACTATCGGAGGATCTATGCGGCGCAGATACAATATTCCCTGTATTGAAGAAGCGATCTGTGAATTCACATTCGTGCCGACGCCGGCCGTGCCCGAAATCGACCTCACACTGCCTGGGAACCTGCAGGCCAAGTTGGGCAGAGACTTCTATCCCGGTCCCGCCCGCCAAGTGTTCAACAGAACCGTCGACCCGCAGGGTATGCAGATCAAAGACGAGTTGTTCCGTGTGCAACTCCCGTCAAAAGGTGAAAGGTTCATCGTTGCTGTTGGCCGCGACGTGCTAAGTATCAGCCGGAATCGCCCCTATGATGGATGGGACAACTTCAAGCCAGAGATCCAACGCGTGTTGAACGCGTGGCCCGATGTAGTATCGACGCCCCGAAAATGTGTTCGAATAGGTCTTCGCTACATCAATCGGCTGATTGCGCCGCCAGGCAAGGCCATCGAGCATTGGCTCAACGACGTTTCCCCGCCGCTGGCCGCGACGGCGGAGGATGGCACCACTATCAACGGAAAGCTTCGCGCCATCAACAATCGGCGTGAATTCAACACCGACGACGGCATTAGGGTCATCATCACCCTTGCCACCCTTGAACCGGCAGTGCCGGCAAACAACGAATATCTAATAGACATCGACACGCTTGCCGAAACCGCCCCCCTGGACGACCTCGCCCAAATCATTGCAATAGTCGAGCGGCTACACACCATTGCCGGTGCGGTATTCGAAACGCTTATCACCCCCAACACGCGAGCCCTGCTCGATGCGCCCTAACATTGCTCCACAGACCGAAAGCAACTACGGACGCCGGCCGGTCAATGCTCAAATGACCAGCGTCGCTTTCGTTGCTATCACACTTGCAGCTACGTCACTGCCAGATTATCGCAACCAGTGGTATGGCCGCGTACACCTAAAGCCAGTGACCGATAGTTCATCAGCGAACACCGCGCCGGTCGCTACAAAGTTCGCTGACGCGACTAGCGACTACGCGCGCCAGATCACGGCCAGATTGATGGACCTTCGGGCTGCTGCTCACGAGTGCCAAATGCCATGGTCCAGGGATTCCGCTGACGCCCTTCAATCATTCCTCAGCTTCTTTCCGAAGCCCAATCGGCCGATTATTGTCCTGACCGACACTGGAAATCTCGCAGCGGTATGGGAGAGTGGTCGCGACAGCCAAATTGCACTGCAGTTCCTTGGGCATGATATTGTCCAATACACTTTGTTGGCCCGGCCACCCGGCGAACAAGTACGCTCAAGCTCGAATGGGCGCGCCACGCCAGCCCGTATTGTGAAAATAATAAGTGACATGGATTTACTCGACTTGCTGACCGCATGACTCTAGCACCTATCATGCTACCACATCACTGTTTGGCACGCTTCGCGAAGCGCGCTCACACTGACACTAAGGCCGACGGCAGCGTCGTTGTTTCCTTCGCCGCATTCCTGTGGGCCAAAGCTGCTCCAGACGACCACGGCCTTTCGGTCAACTGGCTGGACTATTTCCCTGGCGACAAGGAAGCACGGCTCGGCGCGGTTCGAAGCTCAATGCACATGACCCCTGGGTCAAAAGACCGCTTGGCTCTTCTGGAAATAGGCCAACTCACCACTCATTTGTACGCAACTGCCGGACTCAATGTCGTGCCGCTATGTGACCCGACTGGTCCGAATGCCCGATACCCTTATCGCAATCCGTCGCACGCCGTGATTTCCGGCCTGCCCGACGAAAACTACGACAGTACTCGCGCTCAACAGGCGGCGACCCTCATCGCCAAGGACTGCGTAATTGAGCACGTTCCCGCTCGGTCACCACACGCTTGATTTGCATCCTCGATACCCAGCGTCGGCGGTAACCATAAGTCAAGCAGACATGCAAATTGTTGTTGGCGGAGGCGCAATTGCGGTGGCGCTTGGTGTCCGGAAACTCCGCTGCACGGCGGTAGTCACTAAAGTGATGGCCAAATCTCACACTTTCCACCCCCATCACCTCTTCCGCACCGCCTCCAACCGCTCGGACAATTCCTTGAGCCGGTCAGAGCGCTGCTTGGTCTCCTCAGGTGTCCATTGATGACCGGTGGCAACTTCGGTGCGGATCGCTTCGATTTCAACGCGGACCCGCGAAATTTCGACCGATGCCAGATGCTCACGATAAATGGCGAAACCCTGCACGGTTGCCAGCGCGAGCAATGCGAAGGCCCACCACAAATTCTTGTTAAATATTTTTGGATCGCTCCGAGACGTCACCAGAATCAACGCTGCCGTGCCGAGTGCAATTGCAACAGTAATGTACGTGAAGTTCATGGTTCGCTCTCCCGCCAGAAATTCAGACCGATGGTTGACCAGAACACGCACTGGTCTCCAAGACTGTAGTCGCAAACCGCAGCCAATAGGTTCACGGGAGTGAGCGGGCACGGGAGTGAGCGGGGACAGTCACCGGACTGAGAACTCTAGATAATCGACACCACCGTTCAGACCGGTGACTGTCCCCTTGGAACCCCGTGGAACTAGACCGGTGACTGTCCCCTTAACAATTCACCCCTTCTTCTCAAGCTCCGCGTACACTTCGCGCGCGATGCGGAAGCAGGAGACGCCGGCTGGCATGCCGCAGTAGACCGCGATCTGGTGCAGAATGGCCTGCATTTCGTCCTTGGTCACGCCGTTGCGAACCGCACCGCGGAAATGCAACTCCCACTCTTCCATGCGGTTGAGGGCAGCGATCATCGTCAGGTTCATCATCGAGCGGGTCTTCGGCGGAATCCGCTCGTCACCCCAGACGCCGCCCCAGCAGTACTCGTTCAGCATATCCTGGAACGGCTTGTTGAACTCGGTCGCCGACGCCATCGACTTTTCGACGTACTCGGCACCCAGCACCGCCTTGCGCTTGGCAAGACCCTTTTCCCATAGCGGCTTATCCATTGGCGTTCTCCCTTGAGGCTATTGCGATTGTCCAGCATAGCGCGCGGCCGCGCCCGCTGGAACTACCGTTCGTGCATGGGCTACGTGCGCCGGTTGCCCCAGAGGATCAGCATTACGCCGATGATGGCAGCGAGCATCGCGGGCAGCAGGTTCCAATCGAACGGTGGCAGGGTGATCAGGCCAACCGCCGCCGCCGGGATCTGCACCAAGAGTGCGGCCACCGGCATGAAAGCGCTGGTCGCAATGAAGTTCTCAGAGCGGATCTTGAGCACGCAGGAAAAGCTCAGGTACGTCATCGCCGTGAACAATGCGCCGCCGACAAACAGCGCGAGCAGGATCGTCGGCATGTGGATCAAAGCTGCGGGCGTGGGCAGCAGCGGCGTCGCTGGCAGCACGTTGAAATGGACTGCCAGCATCAACGCCGCCACCGTCGCCGAACCGGCAATCGCAGTCACCAGCGTAATGATGCCCGTGACCTGGATCTTTTCGAAGATCGTTTTGGCGGCGCGGTTCCATTTGTGGAACTCAGACGCGAAGGCGCGGATGCCGACCGCCAAGGCGCAGGCCATCGCACAGGCAAACACGGGCACAGCTTTATCGGCTTCAATCCCTGATAGCAGCACCAGCACGACGACGCCGACCAAGCCAGCACCTGCCCACGCCAGAAGGGCCGGGCGGCGTCCGAAGACAATCGCGCCAATGAGCAACGTTATCGGGATCGACAGGCGGATCAGCAGGCTGCCTTCCGCTGGTGTGACGTAACTGAGCAGGATCGCGTAGCCGCCCTCCACCACCATATTGCCGATGCCGACGATCCAGCTTTCGCGCGTCAGCATCACCGCGCGGGCGTTGTCGCCAAAGCCGGTGTAGGCGACGAGCGCCGACGCCGAAATCAGCAGTGAGTAGAGGATGAACACGACAGCGTGCGCGCCATAGGCCGCCGCCACCGCGTAGGCGACGCTGAGGACGCCGATCAATAATGCGTAGAGCCCCGCCTCGATCCAGCCGATCAGTTTTGATGGTGCGGCAACAGCCGTTGCGGTTGGCGTCGTCATGGCGCGTCGTCGCCATGGCGCAGGAACACGATCTGCGTGTCGCCGTAGGTGCGGCGGTCGATCTGCGTGAGGGATGCAGGCAGCGTGATGGTTTCGCCGTCACGCTCCTCGCAGACCACCACGGCACCCGGCGCCAGCCATCGACCAGCCATGACACTTGCGAGCGCTCGCGTGGCTAATCCTTTTCCATAGGGCGGGTCGAGGAACATCAGGGTCGCGACATCGCGGTCGCCAGCCATGCCGAGGTCTGTTGCATCGCGCCGGAAAATGCGGGTTTGCCCGGTGAGGCCAAAGCCTTCGACGTTGCGGCGGATGATGGCGCGCGCATTGGCGTCGTCCTCGACGAAGACGCAGAAGGCAGCGCCTCGTGACAGGGCCTCGAGGCCGAGCGCGCCGGTGCCAGCGAACAGATCGGCGACACGTGCCCCTTCGAGGTCGAAGCCCTTGATGCCATGGGCTAGAATGTTGAACACGCTTTCGCGTACCCGGTCGGCGGTGGGGCGTAACCCGCCGTGCTCCGGTGTGATGAGCGCGCGACCGCGCAGCGTGCCAGCCACGATTCTCATGGTCGAGCCATCATCGCCGTGGGCGCGCCTTGAACCCGCCCGACGGCTTCGCCGTCCGTTTGTCGTCGGACGGCGCTGTCCGCTTAACGGTCCGGGAAGGCCGCTCGACCGTCGGGGCCGGGGCGCTCGCTTTGCCGAAGCCCGGCTTCAGTTGATACCCGGTTTTCGGTCGCTCTGGCCGCGTGCTGTCATCGCGAAGATCTGGCCTGCGCTCTGCGCGGCGCTCCTGTCCGCGCTCTGGCCGTCGCTCCGTCGACTCGTCCGCTGACTTGCCAAACGGCCTTTTCGCGCCAAACGGCTTCTTTGTGCCAAACGGCTTCTTGGTAAAAGGCTTCTTCTCGTCGCCCTTTTGCCTTGGACCGCCTCGCTGCTTTGGGCCGCTTTTCGTCTCCGCCTCGTCGGGATCAACCAGCGGCTTGCGCGCCTGATAGCCCGTATTTTTGCCCGGGCGCTCATCGACCTGGATCACATCTAGTCCGAATTCAGCGGCGAGCGCCGGGCCTAGCTGATCGGCTAGCACGCGGCGCTTAACCCGCTCGACGGTGCCTTCTTCCAGATCAAGCAACTGGAACGGACCGAATGAAATGCGGATCAAGCGGTTGACTTCAAGGCCGAGCGAGCCAAGGATCTTGCGGACTTCGCGGTTCTTGCCTTCGCGCAGGCCCAGTGTCAGCCAGACGTTGGCATTTTGCACCCGATCAACAGTGCCTTCGATGGGGCCATACTTCACGCCTTCGATTTCGACACCATCCTTCAACGCATCGAGCTGCTCCTGCGTGACAGTGCCGTTGGCCCGCACCCGATAACGCCGCAGCCAGCCGGTCGCTGGTAATTCGAAGTGTCGCGCGAGCCCGCCGTCGGTCGTAAGCAGTAATAGCCCTTCAGTATTGAAATCGAGCCGGCCAATTGAGATCACGCGCGGCATGTCTTTGGGCAGCTTTTCGAAGACCGTCGGGCGCCCTTCCGGATCGCGATGGGTCGTGACGCAGCCGCGTGGCTTATGGAAGCGCCACAGCATGGCCGGTTCCGGCTTCGACAGCGGTTGGCCATCGACTTTGATCGTGTCGCTTGGCCCAACGTCAAGCGCTGGCGACTTGATCGTCGCGCCGTTGACGCTGACGCGCCCTTCAAGAATCCAGCGTTCCGCATCACGCCTTGAACACAAGCCTGCGCGCGCCATCGCCTTGGCGATCCGCATTTCCTCGGCGACCGCTGGCTCCTCGACAGCCTTCATAGGCCGCCGCTTGCGCGGATCGGACCGAAAACCAGGTCGTTGAGCGTGCGGTGCTCCCGGAGCACGGGGTTGACCGGGGCGTTCTTTGCGCATGTGATGTGTGAACTCTTGCGATGGACGCCCCTTATGCCACTCAACGCGCCGATAAGCCAACCCGCGACGGATCGCGCCACGCAAAGCCCGATGGCGTTGGCGCTTGTGGAGGCGCGCGCTGCAGCTGCGCGTGGCGAAGTGCCGGTCGGCGCTGTCATCGTGACTGCCAATGCAACTCTCATTGCACGTGCTGGCAATCGAACCCGTGAATTGAATGACCCAACGGCCCATGCGGAAATTCTCGCAATCCGGGCAGCGTGTGCGCAGATCGGTGCCGAGCGCCTGGTCGGTTGCGACCTATATGTAACACTAGAGCCGTGCCCGATGTGTGCCGGTGCCGTTTCGGCTGCCCGCTTGCGGCGCGTTTACTACGGGGCTTCAGACCCGAAAAGTGGCGGTATCGAACAGGGCCCCCGGGTTTTCTCGCACGCGACCTGCCACCATGTGCCCGATGTGTATCCCGGCATCGGTGAAGCCGAAGCGACAGATCTGCTACGTACGTTTTTTGCAGCAAAGCGTTAGCCAACTGGCAGGCCTGCATTGATATTCTGTGATGTCGCAGGCCCTGCCCATTGACCCAGTCCCCCCCTAACGGTGTACCAAGGATGTTATGGACCGTGCCGCACCTCAGCAGATCGCGCCTCGCGCATTGGCGACGAGCATTCCGAACATACTGACGTATGCGCGGATCGCCGCTGTTCCGGCATTGGTCGCATGCCTGTTTCTGCTGCAGGGAGATCTAGCCCGGTGGAGCGCGCTTGCAGTCTTCGTTGCCGCCTGCATTACCGATTGGCTCGATGGCTATCTCGCTCGCATTTGGGACCAGCAGTCGGCGCTGGGTCGAATGCTCGACCCGATTGCCGATAAGCTGCTGGTCGGTGCTGCCCTGATCATGCTGGTGCACGACAACACGATCGACGGATGGCCGATTTGGGCCGCTGTAATCATCCTGTCGCGCGAAATCCTGGTCTCGGGCCTGCGCGAGTTTCTGGCTGAGCTAAACGTCAAGGTGCACGTCAGTCAGCTCGCCAAATGGAAGACGATGATGCAGATGATTGCACTCGGTGTTTTGATCGCGGGGCCAGCTGCCGACAAGATCGTGCCGGGCATTACGGCGACCGGCACCGTGCTGCTGTGGATTGCCGCAATCCTCACCTTGTTTACCGGTTATGATTATCTAAAAGCTGCCATCCGCCATGCCATCGAAGTGTGATCTGCTGGCGTTCCAAGGCTGAACCGATGACCGTCATGTTGCGCTATTTCGCCTGGGTTCGTGAGCGCGTCGGCCGTGCCGAGGAGTCGGTCGAGCTGCCGCCGCATATCGCGACGATTGCCGATGTGATGGCGTGGCTGAAAATGCGGGGACCCGAATATACGCACGCCTTCGATAAGGCCGACATCATCCGCGCGGCAATCGACCAGACGCACGTTAAGCCCGGTGCTGCCATTGCCGGGGCCCGTGAGATCGCGTTCTTCCCCCCTGTCACCGGCGGCTAGGCGATGAGCGTCGCCGTCCAATCTGCGCCTTTCGACATCGCGGCCGAGATTGCAGCCCTGACCGCTGGCCGCACCGACATCGGCGCCATTGTCACGTTCACCGGCACCGTGCGCGGGGATACCAAGGGTGGGCCCATCGTCTCGATGGAGCTTGAGCATTACCCCGGCATGACCGAGCGTGAACTGGCGCGCGTCGAGGCGTTGGCGGTGGCCCGCTGGCCGCTGCAGGGGACGCGCATTGTGCACCGCGTCGGTGTGCTGAAACCGGGCGAGGACATCGTGCTCGTGATCGCAATTTCCGCCCACCGTAAGGCCGCCTTCGAGGCCGCCGCATTCCTGATGGACTACCTCAAGACCAGCGCCCCATTCTGGAAAAAAGAAACCGGCGTTAACGGCGTCGGCACCTGGGTCGACGCCCGCGAAGCCGACGATGCCGCGATGAAACGGTGGGAGTGAGGAGGGGGGGGGTGAAGCTTTGTCAAGTAGAGGTTATCGGCTAAGTGCGTATTTTTTGGTTCTTAATGATCATCTTACCTCCAGTAATCGTGTGCGGCACTTCCAAATTGGATGAGTTCCGGTTCTCGCGCAAAGCTTGGCTGTTGACAGATCTTCCCGTTCAGCCGAGAGCGGGTGCCATTGAACTGCAATCAAGATTATCAACCATTTATGCGGTTGGAATCAATGAATCCGAGCTTATCGAATTCTTGGAAAAGCAGGGCTTTGAACGTCGCTTTTTGAACGACGACAAAACCGTCATGACGCTCACGCGCGAGCGCTTTTTTTGCCGCCATGGATGGAGTATCAGTTGGCACGCTAGGCTTGGGCTCGTTGCGACGATACCTGAGGCATTTATCGCGCCGGGATGCAAATGATTTAGGTGACGCGGGCAGTTACCAATCTGGCGAAGTGTCAGTTGCTTCTCGCCGCTGCATCCCCGGGCGCGGGCGGGCCGCCCGAGACCCGGGGCCGCGTCGGCAGCCGGTGGCACTGACCCTGCGCACCCCAGCACACGCGATCCCGGCTCAGCCTGTTACCGCCGGCCGTCCGGGAAGGCAGCTGAGAGGGCGGGGTTTGCTCGCACAGGCTGAGTGATCTGCGAACGGAGCACCTCATCACTCACGACGTGATGCAAGCCCCCCCCACAGCCGTCATCCCGGCGCGACCACTTGGGAGTCCCCTTGCGGGGGAGGCCGGGACCCACGACAAGTGTCGGCGTTCGGGGACAGTCACCGATTGGATCAGGTGCGCGTGATCGCATGAGGCTTTCCGGATCGGTGACTGTCCCCGTTGGGGCCCGTTGGGGCTCCCCGTTGGGGCTCCCCGTTGGGGCCACCACCCAAATTCACCATTTCACGACTTCCCACTTTGCCAGACTTATCCCCGCTTGCTCCACCCATGCGATACTCCACGTGTTCTGCTTCATCGAGGGCGCGCTTCGAAGGCGTTTGAGTGTGGAAGTAGAATAGGACGGTCCGGGAATTAATCCAGCAACGCGCTGGAATTCTGGGAGGGTTCCGCGTGCCCTGTAGCGAGACCGGGGCCAGCCAACAGGCCTAGAACGGCCTGAACCAACCTCGCCTAAAACGCGGTGGGACCTTAGCGAAAATCCGTCCGGCTGGGGTGGCTCTGAGCCACTTCTAATACTTCGGCAAGACCGCCGTGTGGATCACGGCCACCCCGCCCCCCTCGATCAAGAGGGGAAAATGAAAAAGGAAGCGCAGTTAGAGTCGGATCAGGAGAGATTGGTTGTATTGCCAAGCAACGTGCCGCATCGAAACACAGCGCGCACCCAGGAATTGGCACCGGTCACAAACTTAAACAGCAGCCTCCAAATGACGCGGCTGACAAGTATGACAAACGTTGCGGCGCATGCCCGCATGCCAGATGTGCTCGCAATTCCCCTTGCAGGAGGCCCGTCGGCGTCCTTTATACACCTTGCAGAACACAGCCAACGCTCGGGAAGGACCCGCCATGTACGAACCAATCCAGCATTATATCGACGGCAAGTGGACCAAGGGCACCTCGTCCAAGGCCCAGGACGTCATGAACCCCTCGACCAACGCCGTGCTGGGATCGCTCCCGCATGCGTCGAAGGCCGATCTTGATGCGGCACTCGCATCGGCTGAAAAAGGCTTCCAGATGTGGCGCCGGATCTCAGCGTTCGAGCGCTCGAAGATCCTGCGCAAGGCAGGTGAATTGATCCGCACCCGCGCCGACGCCATCGCCACGCTGCTGACCATGGAGCAGGGCAAGGTGCTTGCCGAAGCGAAGATGGAAGTGCAAGGCTCGGCTGACATCTGCGAGTGGTTTGCCGAGGAAGGCCGCCGCGCCTATGGCCGCATCATTCCAGCGCGCGCCGATGGCATCCGCAACATGGTGATCCTGGAGCCGGTCGGCCCGGTTGCAGGCTTCTCGCCTTGGAACTTCCCCGTGACGCAAGCCGTGCGCAAGATCGCAGCCGCACTGGCCGCCGGTTGCTCGATCATCGTCAAGTGCCCGGAAGAAACACCAGCCTCGCCGATCGCCATGCTCAAGTGCTTCATTGATGCAGGCGTGCCGGCTGGCGTGATCAATCTCGTCTACGGCGTGCCATCGGAGATTTCCGAATACCTGATCCCGTCACCAATCATCCGCAAGATCTCGTTCACCGGCTCGGTGCCGGTCGGCAAGCACTTGGCAGCGCTTGCTGGTCAGCACATGAAGCGCGCGACGATGGAGCTTGGCGGACATGCGCCGGTGCTCGTATTCGACGATGCCAACCCAGAAGAAGTGGCGAACCTCACAACTGGCCTCAAGTTCCGCAATGCCGGTCAGGTCTGCATTTCGCCGACACGCTTCTTCGTGCACGAGAAGGTCTATGACAAGTTCGTTGCTCAGTTCACGGCGAACGCCAAAGGCTTGAAGGTTGGCGATGGTCTCGATGCAACGAGCAAGATGGGCCCACTCGCCAATCCGCGCCGCATCACGGCGATGGAATCGATCATTATGGATGCCCAGGAAAAGGGCGCCAAAGTCGCAACTGGGGGCAAGCGTATCGGCAACCAGGGTAACTTCTTCGAGCCAACCGTCTTGACCGACGTGCCAGCCAACGCCAACATCATGACGCAGGAGCCATTCGGCCCAGTCGCCATCATGATGCGTTTCAAGGACACCGACAAGATGCTGGCGGAAGCCAACAGCTTGCCGTTTGGCCTCGCCAGCTACGCTTTCACGCACAACGGCAAGACGGCCACGAAGGTAGCCGACGTGCTCGACCACGGCATGGTGACGATCAACCACCAGGGCTTGGCCTTGCCGGAAACGCCGTTCGGTGGCGTCAAGGATTCAGGCTACGGCCATGAAGGTGGCATCGAGGGCCTCAATGCCTACATGGCGACGAAGTTCGTCAGCTACATGGGTTAGTTCGTTTGACAGCGGCTGCCGACCAGCGCGCGAACCGCGTTTCGGCTGCCGCATCTTACGAGACCCAGCGAGCAAACAAAAAATTGACATGCACGCGTGTGGGCACTACTCACATCGCCGTGGCCCAGATGGCGGAATTGGTAGACGCACTGCTTTCAGGTAGCAGCGCCGCAAGGCGTGAAGGTTCGAGTCCTTTTCTGGGCACCACTCTTTCGACAAATCACAGCATATTTATGAAGCGACCTTGCTTGCCGTCGCGGTGATGTCGAACGCATCGGCGATCAACTGGTAGCTTCGCACGCGCGCCGCTTCTTCATGAGTCCAAGTGACGATCGCCATCGTTTCGACATTCATCCGGGTCGCCAAATCGCGAATGCGTTCGGCAACGACAGGTCCAGTGCCGATGAACGCGCTGCGGCGAAACTCATCCATCCGCGATCGCTCGGCGGCGGTGTAATCGTAAGCAGCCGCGATGTCTGGCGCTTCGAGTGGCAGGAACACGCCGCGGTCGCGGAACAGCCGAAAGCGTGCGCGCGATGTGAAGTGATGCTGCGCCTCTTCATCGGAATCGGCGGCTAAAGCCCAAACGCATAGCGCTGCCTTCGGTTCGGGATGGCGAACACTGGGCCGATAGGTTTCCTGGTAGATGCGGATCGCTTCCGCGCCGCCTGCTCCATCGGTAAAGAACCAGGCAAAGGCATAGGGCAAGCCGAAGTAGGCCGCGATCTGTGCGCCATAATCCGAGCTGCCGAGGATCCAGATCTCGGGCGACGTATCGCCAGCTGGATAAGCGTGCACACTGGCGAACGGATGCCCATCGCGCAACGGCGTATCAGTAAGCCACGCTTGTAGATCGCGAATGTCGTTGGGGAACTGCGCTGGCCGCTCACGCGCTTGCGGGTTCAACGCGAAGGCCGTGCGACCATCAGATCCAGGCGCGCGACCAAGGCCAAGGTCGATGCGGCCTGGAGCAATGGCTTCCAGCACGCGGAACTGCTCGGCAACCTTCAACGGCGCATAATGTGGCAGCATCACACCAGCACTGCCGATTCGAATGCGTGACGTGGTGGCGGCAATCGCTGCCATCAAAATCTCAGGCGCGGTGCCGACAATGGTCTCATTGCTGTGGTGTTCGGAGACCCAGAAGCGCTCGTAGCCCATGTCTTCGGTGGCTTTTGCCAACGCCAGTGTGTTGCGAATGGCTTCGCCCTGCGGTCGTCCCGCCGATGCGATGGATTGGTCGAGAACCGATAGCTTCAGCACAGTGGTGTTCCTGAGTGGCAGCGCAGCGTAAGCCGGTTTGACAGCTCTCCTGATTTAGCGCCATCGTGCGGCATCGTCATCACCGAAGAACGCGCAGATGCTAGACCATGTTTCCATAGCCGTTGCGGATCTGGCCAAAGCTGCGCGGTTCTACGACGCGGTGATGACGGCGTTGCAAGTGCCGT
Source organism: Hyphomicrobiaceae bacterium (assembly GCA_031429105.1). GTDB lineage: Bacteria > Pseudomonadota > Alphaproteobacteria > Rhizobiales > Hyphomicrobiaceae > JAKFWF01. Next base: position 40,470 of record JANOYV010000049.1, read on the forward strand.
GTGTGTGGCGTGAGCACAGCGCAATTGGCTACGGCCAGCGCAATTCCATGAACGATGACGGTCACACGTATTTGACCATTCGGGCAGCGGGCGATGCGATTGGGCCAATGAATGCACTCGGTCGTCACTGGTGCTTTCGGGCGCCTTCCCGCGCAGCGGTTGATGCGTTCCACGCTGCGGGCGTGGCAGCTGGCGGCTTATGTTACGGTCCGCCCGGATTGCGCCCAGCATATCACGAGAGTTACTACGCAGCCTTCCTGCGCGATCCCGATGGCAACCTGATCGAGGCCGTTCATCACCGGTCGGTTGTCATCTGATCTCAGTTGGCTTTTGACTTGGCCGTCGCCTCGGCATTTGGAACCGGCGTTGGCGTGTCGCGGATCGAACGTGGTCGTAATTCGGCATCAAGATCGTAAGTCGGGCATTTCTTGGCAGCGAGTTGCTTGTTCATCGCCTCAAGGACTGCCCGGTCGCGCGCTGCATCTGCTGTCGGATCCGTGCCGTAGGTCGTACCACCGAAAACCGGTGTCACAGCTGATTGCATGCCGCGCCCAAGTGCGCTGCTGTTGCCCTTTACGCTCGCATCGCGGGTTTGCAGTATCCGAATTTGCATCCGGCCGGTCAGGCGTTTGCAGTCGAGCGACTTTTCTTCCGCCGTCAGTTCATAAGGCTGACCCTGCTTGTAGCTGTCCGGCGCCTTCTGACCGATCTGGGGTAGCAAGCTGTCGCCGCCGTTTTGGCTGCAACCGCTCACGACGCCAGAAATGGCGCTGAAAGCGATCAAGAGAGCATGGCGCGACCAATTCTGCATGGGACCGAAGCTTGCCAGTTATAAACGGGCGGATGTTAGGCGCTATACTTGAAGCCTAGCGAATATTCGGCGACTATATCCAGATCCGAAATTCAACACGATGATGAGAACAGGGGACAACCCATGCCACAAACGATCACCCGAAGCGTCAAATCCATGGTCGATGAGGCAAAAGCCCAGATCAAGGAGTATTCAGCGGCCGAAGCCATCGAGCGGGCCAAGTCGGGTGATGTGGTGTTAGTCGATATCCGCGATCCGCGCGAGTTAGAGCGCGAGGGCCGCGTACCCGGTGCGTTCGCCTGCACCCGCGGGATGATCGAGTTCTGGATCGACCCGGCAAGTTCCTATTTCAAGCCGATCTTTGGGCAGGACAAGGAGTTCATCTTTTTCTGCGCGGGCGGCTTTCGCTCAGCTCTTGCAACCAAAGTCGCCCAGGATATGGGATTGAAGCCGGTCGCACACATCGTCGGCGGCTTCGGCGGCTGGAAAGCAGCCGGTGGACCGGTCGAGACCGGCGCTAAGGTCGCGAAGCCAGATCGCTAGTTCGGAAACGTGATCAAGATCTTCATCTTGAGCAACCACGGGAAGTAATTGGTCAAGATCTGACCGGCGCACCACAAAAAGATACCAAGGAGGATGATCGCCGGGATGGCGGCAAATACGGCCTTCAGGAAGAAGGCAACTAAGCGTCCGAACGGGATCTCAAGGGCTGTTACAATGCCTGAGGCTTGGGGTGCTGGGTATGGCGCGCCAAACGGCTGCATGGCTGGTGCCTCGGCATACGATGGTTCGGGAAGCGGGGCGTAAGCCTGTTCGGCCGCCGCCCGTTCACGCGCCTCACGATCGCGCGCTTCGCGTTGGGCATCGCGTTCCCGGCGGAAGGTTCGCGGCAGATCGTCTGGTCCGCCATCGGCCATCGACATCGTTGCATCGGTCATTGGTGCGGCTCCAGCAGTGGTCTCAGGCACCTGGCGAGGCTCTTCCCCACGTTGGCGGGCAATCGCGCTCGAAAGTCTTGGGTCGGTGATTCGCGTTTCTGTCATGAACGCGTTCTATCGCTGATCGTTTGATATTGCTATTTTGTGCCTTCAATTTGGCGGATGCGAGGTGGATTGTGATGGTTGTGGACGAAATTAAGCGGTTGATCCGGACAATTCCGGACTATCCAAAGCCCGGAATCATGTTCCGGGACGTGACGACGCTGATGCGCGACGCCCAAGGGTTCAAGGCCGCCATTAAGGCGCTGGCGGCACCATTTATCGGACAAAAAATCGATGCGGTGGCCGGCATCGAAGCGCGTGGTTTCATCTTCGGCGGCGCTGTGGCTGACCACCTGGGGTGCGGTTTTGTGCCAATTCGAAAGAAAGGCAAGCTGCCGTGGACGACGATTGGGCAGCAGTACACGCTCGAATACGGTGTCGATACAATCGAAGTGCATCTGGATGCCGTCAAAAAAGGTGAGCGCGTCTTGATCGTTGACGATCTCATTGCAACCGGCGGGACGGCAGAAGCTGCGGTAAAGCTCATCACGCGCGTTGGCGGCGTGGTCGGGGGAGCGTCATTCGTCGTTGATCTGCCTGAGCTGGGTGGCATGAAACTGCTGAAGTCGCATGGCGTCAATTGCCACGCCCTGACTGCGTTTGACGGGCACTGAAGTGGCCGAGGACGCGCATAAACTGCCGAGCGGTTCGTTCAAGGCGGCGTTAGCGCTGATTGCGGCCTGGCAACAACGGCCGAACGAGCCTGTGTCATGCCCGGTCTGCAACGCCGCCGTGTTCAAGATCGAAGACCGTTCGGCGCGACCCTATACGGCGTGGTTTGCATTGTCGTGCGGCGCTTGCGGTCTGGCTGACACGGTCACATATCCCATGGGCGGCACTGGCAATACTTGGAGTTGACGACGTGAAAATCAACGGTCGGCCCTATCGAACGATCTGGTTGAATGACGACCAATGGTCGGTCGCAATCATCGATCAGACGCAATTGCCGCATTGTTTCACGACGATGACGTTGGCGACCTGCGCGCAGGCGGCTCACGCGATCAAGTCGATGCAGGTGCGCGGTGCGCCATTGATTGGTGCGACCGCTGCCTATGGTGTTTGCTTAGCACTACGGGAAGATCCCAGTGATGCCAACCTCGCGCACAGCATTGCCTTTTTGGCGGAGCAGCGCCCAACCGCGATCAATCTGCGTTGGGCACTGGACGAGATGCGTGTGGCGTTGGCGCCATTGGCCCCGGCAAAGCGGGTTGCGGCAGCTTATGCGCGGGCAGCCAAACTTTGTAATGATGACGTCGAAACCTGCCGATTGATCGGTGTGCACGGTCTTGAGTTGATCCGTAGAATCGCTGCCGCCAAGAAGCCTGGCGAGACGGTCAACATTCTCACCCATTGCAATGCCGGATGGATCGCCTGCGTCGATTGGGGCACGGCCACATCGCCGATCTATCAGGCGCATGATGCAGGCATCAAAGTTCATGTTTGGGTTGATGAAACGCGCCCGCGCAATCAAGGGGCATCGCTGACCGCATTCGAACTGGGCGCACACGGCGTGCCGCACACGATCATCGTCGATAATGCTGGCGGCCACTACATGCAATCAGGCCGCGTCGACATGTGCATCGTCGGCACGGATCGGGTCACGACGCGCGGTGACGTTGCCAACAAGATCGGCACATACCTCAAAGCACTCGCTGCACACGATAACAACGTGCCGTTTTATGTGGCGCTGCCGCACTCGACGATCGATTGGACGCTCGACGATGGGTTCGCCATACCCATTGAGGAGCGGTCGGCCGATGAGGTGCTGAAAATGCCGGGGCGACTGCCAGACGGTTCGGTTGTCACAGTGGAAATTGCAGCACCAGGATCACCGGCTGCAAATCCCGGCTTTGACATCACGCCTGCGCGCCTTGTTACTGGCTTCATCACGGAGCGTGGCGTTACGCCTGCCACCGCGGATGGCTTGCGGCAGCTTTACCCAGAAGCCGTTCGGAATGTCTAAGGGCGGTTTTCGCACGCAACCGTGAACGTCAGCAGTCTTCGGTAAGCGCGATCGCGCGATCATTTGATATGTGTCAATCAAATGATCGCTCCGTATCCGTTCGCTGCGCAATTTGTTATTCCAAATTGGGAAATGGGACGGGGCATCGGTCACGCATGTCAAATATTGCAAAGAATGTCGCGCTTTTGCTCGATGAAAAAGTTTCGGCATCAGCAGTAACGTCGATTCAACAGCGGCTCGAAACGATCTGCGCTCAGTTGGATTTGGTAATGGAGGCTTTAGCGCTTCGCGAGCGTTTGGCGGATCAGACATGGAGCGCATTGGAACGCGATACGATTGGTGCGCGTGGGGCCGGGTTTATTGCGCTCTTGCAGCAGCGTGACGCGGCGCGGCAAGCTCTTAGTGCGGCGCAAGGCGTGGTCCAATGGACTGCTGTAACGGAGGCCGCGTTCGTCGAAGTACTTGGTCCACTCGATGACCAGCTTTATCGCCTCGCGCAAGATCTGCCGACCTATCCGGCCAAAGACGACATTGGGTTGCACGCAAAGGCTCTGGCAATCATCGAATTTGCCGAAGAACAATCCGACGATATTGTTCATCGGCTTGCCGCTAGTCTCGCTGCTGATATTTTGAAACGCTGATATTGGTGAGCTTCATCGGGATATCAGCCGCGTGTCAGAACACGACCTGCAACGGCATCGAGCTTGGCCACGAGCGCTGGATCACGCGCCTCGGGGGCGGTGATAAGAGCAAACTCAAGGGCCTTGTCCGAGCCAATGGGACAAGCCGGATGCTGGCGCGGGAATGTCTTCGCTAGCCGCATGACAAGGCGCTGTGCCATTGCCGTGTTGCCCTTCATCACCTTGATAACGGACGTGATATCGACGTGTGCGTGTTCTTCGTGCCAGCAGTCGAAATCGGTGATCATTGAAACCGCCGCATAGCAAATCTCGGCTTCGCGGGCGAGCTTGGCTTCCGGCATATTGGTCATGCCGATAACGGCACAGCCCCACGAACGATAGAGGTTGCTTTCAGCACGCGTCGAGAATTGCGGGCCTTCCATTGCCAGATATGTGCCGCCGCGTGTGCCTGGGATTTTCTCGGCTTTCATGGCCTTTTCAACTTCATCGACGAGGCCTGGGCTTACCGGATCGGCCACCGAAACGTGGGCGACCAAACCGGACCCGAAGAAGCTTTTTTCACGGGCAAATGTGCGGTCGATGAATTGGTCGGGCAACACGAAATGGCCGGGTGGGTATTCCTCACGGAATGAACCGCAGGCTGAAATCGAGACGAGATCGGTTACGCCGGTACGCTTCAGCGCATCGATGTTGGCGCGGTAATTAATCTCGGTCGGTGAAATCTTGTGACCGCGACCATGACGCGGCAGGAAGCGCACGGGCAGACCCTCGACTTCAGCGTGCAGGATTTGATCCGAAGGTTCGCCCCACGGGCTCTTGATCGTCTTCCATTCGGGCTTTTCAAAGCCTGGCAGATCGTAGAAACCGCTGCCGCCGACAATGCCGAGAACTGATGTGGTCATGGGCGTATGTCCTTGAACTTGCGTTCGGTCAAAGCGACCGTGTACTTATGCGGGTGGTACTGCGAAAGGTAACGACTATGCCAGCCCGCGCTTTTTCAGCAGGCCGTCGACGGTTGGAAGTTTACCGCGGAACAGCGTGTATGCTTCGTCCTCTTTACGCAATCCGCCAGCTGAGTAGACGTAGCGCTTGAGCTTGTCGGCGGTTGCGGCATCGAATACGTTGCCGGTCTCCTCGAACGCTGCGAACGCGTCGGCATCGAGCACCTCCGACCACAAATAGCTGTAGTATCCGGCCGAATAGCCGCCGGAGAAGATGTGCTGGAAGTGCGTCGAACGGTGACGCATCCCAACCTCGTGCGGCATGCCGATGCGGTTGAGCGTTGCAGCCTCCAACTTGGCTGGGTCAAGATTTTCGGCAGTCTCAAGCGTGTGGAAGTCCATATCAACAATGGCGCTGCCAAGAAACGCGACTGTCTCGAAGCCCTGGTTGAAGGTGCGGGCCGCTTTGAGTTTCGCCATTAGTGCTTCAGGCATGGTGGCACCGGTTTTGGCGTGACGAGCAAAGCGCGTCATGATTTCCGGCGTGCCGAGCCAATGCTCGAACAGTTGCGAGGGCAGTTCGACAAAGTCGCGCACCACCGAGGTGCCAGCGAGCGACGGATAGGTCACGTTCGACAACAGACCGTGCAGGCCATGGCCGAACTCGTGGAACAACGTGCGGGCATCATCGAATGACAAAAGTGCTGGCTCGCCGCTTGCGCCTTTGGCGAAGTTCATCACGTTGACGATGATCGGCCGTGTGTCGCCATCGAGCTTGTCTTGGCGGCGATAGGCGCTCATCCATGCACCTGACCGCTTCGATGATCGAGCGAAATAGTCGCCGAGGAACAGTCCGACGTGCTGGCCGTGGGCATCGGTCACTTCGAAGGCGCGCACTTCGGGGTGATACACGGGAACGTCGGTGCGCTCTTTGAACGTTACGCCGAATAATTGGGTCGCTGTGTAGAACGCTGCCTCGATCATGCGGTCGAGCGGTAGGTACGGCTTGATCTCGGCTTCGTCGAGATTGTACTCGGCGGCGCGCACCTTCTCGGCATAGAAACGCCAGTCCCACGGTTCGATTTTGATGTTGGCACCTTCGGACGCGGCCATCGCCTGCAGCTTGGCAAGCTCGGCATGGGCGCGGGCAACGCCAGGTGTCCAGACGCGTTCAAGCAGCTCGCGCACGCGAGCAGGAGTTTTCGCCATACTCTCTTCGAGTGAGAAGTCGGCATAAGACTTGTGGCCAAGCAAGTTTGCGACCTCGATGCGCAATTTGATGAGATCCGAGATCGCCGGGCGGTTGTTGGTTGCGCCTGGATTTTCGCCGCGTGCGGCCCATGCCTTCCACGCCTGCTCACGCAGGTCGCGCCGGGTCGAGAACGTAAGGAAGGGTTCGATCAGCGAGCGCGACAGCGTGACGACATGGCCGCCTTCCTTGCCGCGTTCGGCAGCGGCTGCTGCAGCAGTTGCGCGGACAAACTCCGGCAGGCCAGCAAGATCAGCTTCACTCTTGAGTTCAAGTGAATAGGCTTTCTCATCGGCCAGCACGTTCTGGCCGAACGAGGTCGTGAGCTTGGCGCGCGTTTGCGAGAGTTCTTTGTAGCGCTCACGTGCAGCGCCCTCGAGTTTCGCGCCGGAGCGTACGAAACCCTTGTGGGTCTTTTCGAGCAGACGCAGTTGCTCGGCATTGAGGCCAAGCGTGTCCTTGGCTGCAAATAATTGGTCCACGCGCTTAAAAAGGGCGGCGTTCGTCGAGATGCCGGTGTAGTGCGCGGCAAACTTCGGCGACCAGTCGCGCTCTAGTGCTTGCAACGCATCGTTGGTGTTGCTGCCGGAGAGGTTCCAAAACACGCCGGAGGCACGATCAAGCGCGTCGCCTGCCCGCTCCATCGCTACAATCGTGTTGGTGAAAGTCGGAGTAGTTGGATTGGCTGCAATCGCATCGATCTCCGCGCTATGGATTTTCAGCGCCTCCTCGAATGCGGGGGCGAAATGCTCAGGCTTGATGTCACCAAACGGCGGCGCTTGGAACGGCGTGGTCCAAGGGGCGAGCAGTGGGTTGGTGGTTGTGGCAGACATGGCGAGGCTCCTCGATCATCGAAATTTTACACAGCATATAGGTTGCGAAGCCAAACTTGCGAAGCAACAAGCGTGTGGTCACTTAGACTTCAAATTGATCTTCTTGGTGTTGATGCAAAGAAGGTCCATCTGTTGATCGTAGTCGAAAAAGCAGCCTTCCACTTGCTTGACTTCCCTGGTCGCGAAGGCTGCATTGACACGGGCCGAAAACCTTCGACTCGCTGCCTCCCATTCTAGATGAATGCTTTGCGGTGCGCCGAACCATACCAACACAGGGGCACCCTTAGCGGGTTCTTTGCTTCCGATGGCTGGCTGGGGGCCCGACGACAACCAAACAGCAGCAGAATCTGCAGAGCTATTAGCGTGGTGGTAACGATAGACTACGGCATGATGCTCTCCTCCAGGCGCTGACTTGACTGCGACAACGTCGAATTTATCGAACGGGTCGCCTTCAAAACTGAACAGCAACGCGTAGCCTAGGATTGTTATCGCAGCCAGCGCTGCGAAAGCGCTCCAAAACAGCAGCTTTCTAACCCAAAAAGGAACCATCGTTGAGCCCTTGGACCTTCGACACGCGCGGCTACTTTAGAATGTACGTTCAATGCAGAAGGGGCAACCTTGCGGCTGCCCCTCGAAGCGTTCGAACCTGATAAGTGACGATCAGACCGAATAGTACATGTCAAACTCGACCGGATGCGGCGTCATGTCGGTGCGCGCCACTTCCTGCATTTTGAGTTCGATGAAGGCGTCGATCATATCGTCGGAGAAAACACCCCCAGCCTTCAAGAACGCGCGGTCCTTGTCGAGGCTGTGAAGGGCTTCACGCAGCGAGGCGCAAACCGTTGGGATTTTGGCCAATTCGGCTGGCGGCAGATCGTACAGGTTCTTGTCCATCGGATCGCCAGGATGGATCTTGTTGGCGATGCCATCGAGACCAGCCATCAGAAGGGCTGCGAACGCGAGGTAAGGGTTCGCACCTGGATCTGGGAAACGGATCTCGATGCGCTTTGCCTTCGGGCTCGTCACGTGCGGAATGCGGCATGAAGCAGAACGGTTGCGCGCCGAGTAGGCGAGCAGCACGGGGGCTTCATAGCCCGGCACGAGGCGTTTATAGGAGTTCGTCAGCGGGTTTGTGAAGGCGTTGAGCGCCTTCGCGTGCTTCAATACGCCACCGATGTAATACAGGCACATTTCCGACAGGTCGGCGTACTTGTTGCCAGCAAACATCGGCTGGCCGCCTTTCCAGATCGACATGTGCACGTGCAGGCCCGAGCCGTTGTCGCCGAACATCGGCTTCGGCATGAAGGTCGCCGTTTTACCGTAGGCCTGGGCGACGTTGTGGGTGACGTACTTATAGATCTGCATGCCGTCTGCCATTTTCAGCATCGGGCCAAATTTGACGCCGAGTTCGTGCTGGGCGGCGGCAACTTCGTGGTGATGCTTTTCGACGGTGACGCCCATTTCGGACATGACCGAGAGCATCTCGGAGCGGATGTCCTGGCAGCTGTCGATTGGCGGGACTGGAAAGTAACCACCCTTGGTGCGCGGACGATGACCGAGGTTGCCCATTTCGTATTCGGTGCCGGTGTTGGACGGCAGCTCGTTCGAGTCGAGCTTGAATGAAACGTGGTGTGCGTCGGAGGTGAAACGCACGTCATCGAAGATGAAGAATTCAGCTTCCGGGCCGAAATAGACGGTGTCGCCCACGCCGGTCGACTTCATATAGGCTTCCGCCTTCTTGGCGATGCCGCGCGGGTCACGCTCGTAAAGCTCGCCGGTCGACGGTTCGATCACGTCGCAGAAAATGGCGAGTGTCGTTTGTGCGAAGAATGGGTCGAGGTGGGCGCTGGCCGGGTCGAGCTTCAACGTCATGTCGGAAGCTTCGATGCCCTTCCAACCGGCGATCGAGGAACCGTCGAAGGCGTAGCCGTCTGCGAAGACGGCATCGTCAATGCAGCTCACATCGGCGGTGACGTGCTGCATTTTACCTCTGGTATCGGTAAAACGCAGATCGACGAACTTTACATCCTTGTCCTTCAACATCTTAAGGACGTCGGCACTTGTGGTCATTGCAGCTCCCCTGCTTTGGCTTGACTATGTTTAGTCTGGTTATTGGTCAGTCTGAAACGCCTCACGCGAGCGTTGATCCGGCAGGCAAGGCTTGCCCGCCAGATGATGCCGCGCATAAATCACCTAGATCGCGTCAGAGCCGGTTTCACCGGTCCGGATGCGAACTGCCTCTTCGATCGAGGATACGAAAATTTTGCCATCGCCAATACGACCGGTCTTCGCGGCCTTTTGAATGGCTTCGATGGCCTTGTCCAGCATGTCGTCGGCAAGGACGACTTCGATTTTCACTTTTGGAAGAAAGTCGACCACGTACTCGGCGCCGCGATAGAGTTCGGTGTGGCCCTTCTGGCGACCGAAACCCTTGGCCTCAATTACTGTGATGCCCTGCAAGCCAATTTCCTGAAGGGCCTCCTTGACCTCGTCCAGCTTGAACGGCTTGATGATGGCTTCGATTTTTTTCATGCGGCATGCCAATCGGAGTGTTGTTCAGCCCTGCTCATCAGGTGCGTCTGTGATTTATTAAGCATGGCTTGTGCCAGTTGGTAAGCGAAACGTAGAGCGACTATGTTTCAAGGGCTTGGGCTATGTCTGATGCAAGTTGTGGCATCTGCGGGCAAGGTGCAAGCCTGAAAAAAGGGCAAACAGCTTAAAAATTAATCAAATAAGAGTCGTCGATGCACGGATTGGAACTACTGACGACAGATGAAATGGCACGCGCCGACGACCTCGCAGTGGTGCGGGGGATGTCGGCACTGTCGCTGATGGAAAACGCCGGTCGAGCGGTGGCCGATGAAGCGGCGCGAATGATTGCGCCCGGCAGCCGCATTGTCGTGTTCTGTGGCCCTGGCAACAACGGTGGCGATGGGCTCGTTGCGGCGCGGTTGCTCAAGGAACGAGGGTTCGATGTGTCAGCGACGCTATTTGCTGATCGCGCAGGGCTCAAGGGCGATGCTGCAGTAATGGCCGGGCTCTGGCACGGTCTGCTCCACCCGCCGGCTTTTGGCCTTGGTAACAAAATCGATCCTATGCCCGGACTGGTGATTGACGCACTCTTCGGTGCGGGGCTCAATCGGCCCATGTCGGCTGAGATTATTGGCGCACTAGCGGCGGTGCAACATAGTGGAATTCCGATCCTGGCCGTTGACGTACCCAGTGGCGTCCACGGAACCACAGGGGCAACGGTCAATGTGGTCGCAAGGGCGGATCGAACCGTAACTTTTTTTCGGGCAAAGCCCGGTCATTACCTAATGCCGGGCCGCGCCTGCTGCGGGAAGGTCATCGTTTGCGATATCGGTATTCCGGCGGGCGTGTTGGATGAAATCGCGCCATGCACGTTCTTGAACGCCCCCGCTCTGTGGAGCCCCTCGTTTCCGCGTCTATTGCCGGATGGTCACAAATTTAGCCGCGGTCATGCACTCGTCGTCTCGGGCCCGGCCCATGCCACAGGGGCCGCTCGGCTCTCTGCCAGAGGCGCATTGCGAATGGGCGCAGGTCTTGTCAGCGTCGCATCACCGCTCGATGCCGTTGCAGTCAATGCAGCACATCTAACAGCCATCATGATCCTGCCTTTTGCCGTGACCGATGGCTTGCAAGTGCTACTAGGCGACCGCCGCATCAATGCGTGCCTGATCGGACCAGGTGCGGGTGTCGGCGGCCAAACCAAAACCAATGTTGAACAAATCCTAGCTAGTCATTCCGCGGTTGTTTTGGATGCAGACGCTTTGACTAGTTTCGCGGGGGGTGCCGCCTGCACTGAACTCTTTGTTGCGATCAAAGCCCATACTGCACCAGTTGTCATGACGCCTCACGCAGGTGAGTTCGCGCGGCTGTTCGGCGCCATGCCTAATTCAGCGTCGAAGCTCGAGAAGGCTCGGACTGCGGCGAAGTTGAGCGGCGCTGTCATTGTCCTCAAAGGAGCTGATACGGTAATCGCGGCACCGGATGGTCGCGCTGCCATCAACAACAATGCGCCGCCAACTCTTGGTACTGCCGGCTCAGGCGATGTGCTCGCTGGATTTATCACCGGTCTTTTAGCACAGGGGATGGTGGCATTCGAAGCGTCATGCGCGGCAGTTTGGCTTCATGGCGCTTGCGCCGGTGACTACGGAGCGGGGCTGATTGCTGAAGACCTGCCGGACTGTTTGCCGCGGGTTTTGGGCAGTTTGGAGCTGATGTGAGCGTTCGAATAGAAATCGCCCGACATGTTGGTCAAGAGACCCACGTGCCGGGCGACGAATTTCCTTAAGACACGTTAGATCGCGAAGTCCGTCATTTTCTTACCCTTGTCGAGCTTGGCGACAAGCCAGTTAGGCTTGCGGCCACGGCCAGTCCACGTTTCGCTGGGATTGTCGGGGTTCATGTATTTCGCAGCAACCGTCTTGCCTTTCGTTGATCGGCTACCAAAAAGATCTGAAATTCCAAAGCCAGCGTCCTGAGCCATGCTCTCGAACTTCGCGCGCAATGCCGTACGCTCGCGCTCATGGGCGGTGGCGATGGCCTTCTCGACGCGGGCACGTAGTTCCTGCAGTTCCTTCAGTGTCAGTTTATCAACTTGAGGCACAGCCATGGAATAGATCTTTCCTTTATCGCGCTTATATGGTTCGGAAAATTCTTTGCTACAAAAATAGGATGAACACAAGAGCAAATATCCATATTTCATACTTGGGCAGTGATCGTATTCTTTTATTACCAAAATTAAGGTTTTGAGCTAAGTCCAAGTCATTCAAAGTCAAGCGCGTGACCGTGTTAATGAAAATCGTTTTGATGGACGTGACGCATTGGTCAGCGGCCCTAAGCTAAACAACAAACCTTGAAGTCATAGAGTTGGTGGTTCTTTTTAGTTGCAAGTTTGTCTTTGTGATCATTCGCTAAGGCAATGGGGGTCTCAAACTTCCCGCGCGTCACGGCGACGATACTCCAGCAGCATGAGCGGCGCCACACGGCGAACAATGCCATGCATCGGGAGTGGATTTGGATCACTGAAGGGCAGCGCTAGCGTCGCTTCAGGAATGCCACGCACAGCGCTCGCTAGTTCCCGACCGAGGGCGACTGATAATGCAACGCCTCGACCGTTGCATCCGGCCCAGGCATAGGCATTGGGCCCAAGTTTATGAACCCGCGGCGTGAAATCAGCGGTCATTCCGACATAACCGTTCCACACGTGATCGAAACGTACATCACCGATTTGTGGGAAGAGCTTTTGCAAGCGGGCAGCAATGTAAGGCTTCAGTCTTTCAGCTCGATTGAAGGGAAGTGCCAACGCACCACCCGTAATCAGCCGGTGGCGGGCATCAAAGCGGGCAAAGTACAATTCGCCGTGGGTATCCGATACCGCTTGACGGCCGGGAATGATTGATCGGCGGATATTGTCGCTCAGCGGTTGAGTTGACATTTGCCAGGAAAGTACCGGCACCACTTCGCGGGCAATAGATGGGGCAAGTTGTTTCGAGAATTCGCAGGTATAGGCATTTGTCGCGAGCACCAGCGCGCGCGCCTTTATCTTCCCCGTAGCAGTTTCAACGATCCAGTTATCGCCTTGCCTGTGATAGGTTTTTACCGGTGAGCGCGAATAAATCTGTCCGCCGCGTTCCACCACCACGCGGGCAAGTTCGCGACAAAGTGCGAGTGGGTTGATGTGCCCGCCGGTTGGGTTCCAAAATCCGCCGTGCCAGGCATCGGAACCCGTCATACTCGCAACTTCCTCTTTCGACAGCAGCTCGACTGGCGCGCCCCACTTCGACCATTCGCGAACTCGCCGTTGGGCGATCTTCATCCGTCCGGGCGTATGTGCAGGCTGCACCCAACCCGTTTGTTCTGCCTCAGCCCTAATTCCATGTCGGCGCGTCAAGTCGAACAGGAAGGAAGCACTGTCACGGATCAGGCCGACGAAGCGTTCGCCAGCTTCACCGTGCATTTTGACGAGCGATTCAGGATCGGCGCGCGACATCGTCGGGATCACTTGACCATTATTGCGGCCCGATGCGCCCCAGCCAGGTTCCTGCGCTTCGACGACGGCCACTCCGACGCCCGCTTCGCGCAGATGCAAGGCTGTCGAAAGGCCGGTGAAGCCTGCGCCGATCACTACGACGTCGGTATCGATATCGCTCTCTAGGCTCGGTAGCGCTGATAGCGCAGGTGTAATGCTTGCCCACAGCGATGGCGGCCAGGCAACGGGTGATGATGACATGGGGGGCCTATTCCAGTTCGTTTTGCAAGCAAAACTGCATAGTGTTTTGGCAGCTTGCCCTAGTTTCGCAAGTTCTGACGGTGCGACGTGCTCAATTCCGGCATGGGTGATCCATCAAGTTCGCTTGCAGTGAATTGAGGGGCAAGCGGGTTTGGCTCTTGTTAGTTTCATTGTGCTTCGCCACTCTTAGTTTCTGTTCAAAGTGTCCACTCGCTGCTGAGCTTCAAGAGGTTGTCCCATGCCGCTTTCCCAAGTGATTGGCCTCGATCATGTCGTCGTGGCTGTTCGTGATCTCGATGCGTCAGCCAAAACGTGGGGCGCGCTTGGCTTTACGATTTCGCCCCGTGGGCTGCACAGCCCGCACCTCGGTTCGGGCAACTACACGATTATGTTCGGATCGGACTACATTGAATTGCTCGGGATTGTAACGACAACAGATCACAACGCCGGTACGCGCGCTTTCCTCGAAAAGCGCGAAGGCCTGGAGCGATCAGCATTCACGGCGCTCGATGCGACAAAGGGTGTCGTTGAGTTGAATGCAAAAGGGATTGCGGCAACCGGTCCGCTGGATTTCAGCCGCCCGGTCGATCTGCCCAATGGTGGTAAGGCAGAAGCTCGTTTCAGCACCATGCACTGGCCTTCGGACGAGAAGCCGGGTGGGATGCGCATTTTTGCCTGCCAGCATCTCACGCGCGATGCCGTTTGGATTCCAGAACTCCAGGTTCACACGAACACGGCAAAGCGCCTTGATCGGGTCGAGATCATCAGCGCCGATCCGCGCAAGGCCGCCGACCATATGGCGCGATTGATCGATCAAACCGTAGTAGAGGAAGACGATGGAGCGTTCCGTGTACCCTCAGGTTCGACTCGAGCCGCTTTCGTATTCCTCAGCGAGGCGCAACTTCGTGCGCGTTATCCGGGGCTCACCCTCGGTGTGTTGCCAGCGGAAGGTGCAATTTCGCTGTGCATTCGGGTTGAAGATGATGAGGCAGCGCTTGCTGCTGCGGGCCCGTCAGCCGTTCTTGTGGCACCCGGCCGGGTCGCCATTCCGCCATCGGCTGCGACTGGGGTTCTAATCGAACTTGCCACCGGCTAACGATTAATAGTTTTAATTTCGCATCGCAAACACCAGTGAGGTCTTTGTCTCCATGACCACCACCCGCCGCCATGTCTTGATGTCCACGACTGCTCTCGCACTCACTGCTGGTTTTTCCGGTGCGCTTCCAACTGATTTGTTTGCACAGGAGACCCCGAAGAAGGGCGGCATCGTCACCGTCCACATGGGCGCGGAACAACGCATCCTCAATCCGGCGTTGCGCGCCTCGACCGGTGTTTACGTGATCACGTCAAAGATCATGGAGCCGCTGGTAGATCTCGACGGCAGCGGCAAGCCCGTGGGTGTGTTGGCGACCAGTTGGTCAACCTCGCCCGACGGCAAAACCATTACGTTTAAGCTGCGCGAGGCCGTGACGTGGCACGACGGCAAACCTTTTACATCGGCGGATGTTGCCTACACCGCAATGGAGCTTTGGAAGAAGCACCTGAACTACGGCACCACGTTGCAGCTCTATCTCGAAGCGGTGGAGACACCCGATCCGCTGACAGCTATCTTCAAATACTCCCGCGCAATGCCGATCGATTTGCTGCTGCGCGCACTGCCCGATCTTGGCTACATCGCGCCAAAGCATGTGTACGAGGGTACCAACGTTCTCGAAAATCCGGCGAATACCGCGCCGATTGGCACCGGGCCGTTCAAGTTCGTTCAATACGAGCGTGGGCAGTTCATCATTGCTGAAAAAAACCCGAACTATTGGATGAAGGGGTTCCCGCATCTTGATCGCATCGTCTGGCGCTTCATTACCGACAAGGCGGCATCGACAGCCGCGATGGAGTCTGGTCA
>JANOYV010000050.1:0-12336 GCA_031429105.1 Hyphomicrobiaceae bacterium
GTCACCTCGCCCTCAACGTCGCCAAGCTGGAGCCCTCGAAAGGCTCGATGCGCGGCAAACTCAAGCGCGCCGGCTGGAACGACGGCTACCTGCTCGAACTGCTGGCCCAGTTCAAACGAGTCGAAGTGCGATAGCCCTGCCAGGAGCCCGCCTTGTCCGGTTTCTGAGACGTCAGGCACGCCGCGCACTGGTGACGACAATTTGCCAGCCTGATCGACGATCCGTATTTGTCCCGACCGCTCGGTCACAATCATCCGGCCACCGGGCAGAAACTGAAGTCCCCAAGGGTTGGCTAGCCCCTTGGCGACCGACTCCACTGTGTAGTTGCTTTTGAGCGCAGGCAGCGGTGCACGTGTAATCTCTGCGCAAGCTGAGCCGGCATTCGAGATCAAGGCTGCGATTGCAAGAAATTCAATTCGCCAGCGAAACATCTATTCCCTCCGCTCACACGTCTCCATGCGGTAACGCGAAGAGGCGGTTCCAGTTGCATCCACTTGGTCTATTTCAGCGCTCAACTGTCATCGGCTCACGTTGGCCGTAGACAACACGGGCACGGGCCTCAAAGGCCTCCGCGAACTTACGAAACGCCTGATCGAACACGGCGCCAACCAGTACGCCTAGCATGCGCGATCTGAATTCGTAGTCGATGAAGAAATCGATCTCGCAGCCGCCGGGTGCTGTGTGAAACTGCCATCGGTTTTCCAGATGTCGGAACGGGCCGTCAATGTACCGCGCCTCGACCTTAGGGATATCTGGGTAAAGCGACACACGCGTGAGGAATGTTTCGCGGATCGCCTTGTAGCCGACGGTCATATCGGCAGTGAAGATTTCCGGCGGGCCTGCCTGCTCACGTGTGCGAATGCGTAGAGCTTCTGTGAGCGGCAGAAACTGCGGGTACGTCTCGACGTCGGCCACCAGATCATACATCTGGCGCGGCGAGTAAGGCACACGGCGGCGGGTGGTGAAGGTCGGCATACGAATCCTACGATCGGAGCGTTATTCTCACGCTACTATCAAGGAAGCGCTGGGCCTCCGCATCGCGGCGAAAGATCACGGGGGTGATATGCGACCCGTGATCCATCAAGGCGCGCGCAATGCTCGGCTCTTGGCGCTTCTCGAACGTCCATACATACCGCAGGAACTCCAAGTCTACCCGTTCCGGACACCCCGGTGCCATCTCGGACCGCACACGACCATAAGTAAAGGCCACGCGCTTCGCGACCCGTGCTAAACAGATCCGACGCGGAAGCTTGAACCATAACACGGTGTCGGCAAGGGGCAGCCGCAGATCGAGGGATGAATCGAACGTCCCATCCATGATCCAGCGCTCGGCCTGACAAAGCTCAGCTACCCGCTGGCGCCATTGGGTGCGCGGCGGCATGGTCCAGCCAGGGCGCCAGAATTCCTTGTCGAGGGAGACGAGCGGCAAACCAGTCGATTGACTGAGTTTCTTTGAGAACGTCGACTTACCCGCACCCGAGCAACCGATCACCAGGATGCGCCGCATAGCTTTCGATCTCAGCGGTGCGCGGTTAGCCGAGCGGCTCGCAACTTCGCAAAGTCGTCACCCGCATGATAGCTCGACCGGGTAAGCGGCGAGGCTGCAACTAGCAGAAACCCTTTAGCGAGTGCCATCCGCTCATAGGACTTGAACTCGTCAGGCGTGACAAAGCTTTTGACCTCGGCGTGCTTACGGGTCGGCTGCAGATACTGACCGATGGTGAGGAAATCGACGTTGGCCGAGCGCAGGTCGTCCATCAGTTGCAGCACCTGTTCGCGCTCCTCGCCGAGGCCAACCATGATCCCCGATTTCGTAAACATCGTTGGGTCGAGCTCTTTCACTTGCTGCAGCAGCCGCAGCGAATGGAAGTAGCGCGCACCCGGTCGAATTTTCAGGTAGAGCCCCGGCACAGTTTCCAAGTTGTGATTGAACACGTCGGGCTTGGCCGCGACCACAACCTCAAGCGCACCCGGCTTGCGCAAGAAATCCGGGGTCAGGATCTCAATCGTTGTCTTCGGGTTATGTGTGCGGATCGCCGTAATCACATTCGCGAAGTGTTGCGCGCCGCCGTCCGCCAAATCATCGCGATCAACCGACGTAATGACGACATGCTCCAACCCGAGCTTAGCGATCGCTTGGGCAACGTTGATCGGCTCCAGTGGATCGAGCGCTTGCGGCATCCCGGTTTTGACATTGCAGAACGCGCAAGCCCTAGTGCAGGTGTCGCCCATGATCATCATGGTCGCGTGTTTCTTGGTCCAGCACTCGCCAATGTTGGGACAGCCGGCTTCCTCGCAAACCGTCGCCAAGCCGTGTTCTCGCACGATCTTTTTCGTCTCGGCGTAGCCAGCCGACGTCGGCGCCTTAACCCGGATCCAATCCGGTTTGCGCTGGATCGGCGATTCCGGCCGGTTGACCTTTTCAGGGTGCCGTGCCTTCTCGATCAATGGCAGGCGGGTGTCGATAATCGTGACCATGATAACTCCTGCCGGGCGGCCATCGCCCGACACATCATACGTGGCTGACTATCAGCAGCTGATCAAGGCCCTAGCGACCAATGATCCGCGCTAGCACAACCACCAGCAGGGCGCCGATGGTCGACACCGCGATCTGATTGCCATAAACCGGGATGATTGCGTTGAAATCATAAGGGATTTTCAACAACCCCTGCTGCACCAGAAAGCCGCCAACAAAGGCGCCAATTAAGCCAACGATTAAATTGCGGAAGAGCCCACCGCCACCAAGCAGTAAGCCAGCGAGCCAGCCCGCGACAAGGCCCGTTAGAGCCATAATAATGTAGGGCATATAAGGTTGTAGATCAGCCATTTGGGTCACCTTGAATGTTTGTGCAGGGGACGTTTAAGCGATCAGTCGTGCCAGTATTACGACAACCACGGCGCCAATGGTGCTGGTTGCAATCTGCGAAGCCAGAGCAGACTTAATGCCAAGGTTGACCCCCAACGCGCCTAAAACCGCGCCGCCAACAAACGAACCGATGATGCCGATGATGAGATATCTCACCAACCCGCCGCCGCCGCCTAGCAAAAGGCTAGCAAGAAACCCGGCGATGATGCCGATAACAGCCGTGATGATCAGTGTTTGTGCGTCCATCTTCATGGTGTTTATCCCAAGTTGGAGGGTGCAGAATCAGGCAAGCAACCAGCGCCTCAGCGAGCGCCCGACGTCTCTTTGCTGAACAAGCTATCAAGCTAACCGGCACGCGCCGCCACAGCAACTGCCATTGGGCGGTACAGCATTAACGCGACCAGAACCCCGCTCGCGATCAGACTCGCGAGCGCCGCCCACACTTCCAGCTTACCATGAATGACCGTCAGAGTCGCCAACGCCAACACACCTGGTACCAACTGCGTCACAAAACCATAGACCGACGAGGCGAGCCCAGCGATCTCGGCATGGGGGTCGATGGTCAAGCTGGCAGCGTTTGCCATCACGCTTAGAAAGGCGCCGTTGAACACGAACATCAGCAATCCAAAAGCGGCTGGACTGGAAAAACCAGTGGTCGTGGTCACCGCCATCAGGATCGTCACGACCACCAGAACACCAGCCGCGCCCCGGGTGGTCTGCAGCGCGCCGAAGCGACCAATTGCCCATGCGTTTACGACTTGGCCGAACACAATGCCCATACCGAGAAACGCAAACAGGACCGCAAAGCCAAAGCCTTCCAAGCCAAACGCCGATTTAAAAAAGCGCGGCGCATGAGCAATGAACGAAATGATTGTAAAGGAGAGACTTGCGGCCACGCAAAGGAAGAATTGCGACTGTGGGTGCGACAAGACCCGACGAAAAGCGATCTTCAACTGCGTTCTGTCGAGCGCATCACGCCGCAAGGTCGTATTCGTCTCATCGAGCCGCCAGATCGCAACTGCAGCCATCCCCATGCCGAACAGTGCCATCGCAGCAAACACCGGGCGCCAGCCGCCCAGTGCCACGAGACCAGTGCCCGCGAGTGGCGCCAACACTGGACCCAGCGTGATGACGGCCATCGCCATTGCCATTGTTTTTGCAAGTTGGTCGCCACTGTGCGTGTCGCGCAGGATCGCACGCCCGAGCACGATTCCAGCAGCCGAGCCAAAACCTTGCAACGCACGAGCAAACAGCAAGACGCCAAGCGACGGCGCAAAAAGCGCGATGACCGCGGCGAGCGTATAGATTGCAAGACCCGCTATCAAAACAGGCTTGCGTCCGAACCGATCGGAGGCTGGTCCGTAAATCAACTGCCCGAATGCCGATGAGAAAATGAAGATCGGCATGGCGATCTGCACCTGCTCGATCGGCGCAGCAAAAGCCACTTCCAACGAAAAGATGGCAGGCAAAAGCACATCTGTCGAAAACGCGTTCGATGTCAGCAGCAGGCCACAAAAGATGATCAGGAAACGGCGGGACATGGGCAGGCGGCACCGGGTTATTTCAACGCAGCAACGTCGGTGTCGCACGTTCCGCCAACGCCAGTCAGGTGCCTTCGGGCATGGTCAATATGCGCAGAGCGCGGCGGTCATTGGCAGACCTATGTCTTTGCTGCCGCCTCGGCGTCTTTCTTTTCAAGATAGGCCACTGCCAGCACGGCGACCTCGTATAAAAGCACCGTCGGCAATGCCATTGCTATCATGCTGAGCGGATCAGGCGGGGTCAGCACCGCGGCCACCGCTGCAATCCCAACGATTGCGTAACGCCGCTTGTCGCGTAATGTTTCTGCGGTCACGAGGCCGGCACGGGCCAGCAGTGTCAAAACAACCGGCAATTGGAAACAGATCCCGAAACCGAAAATCAAGGTCATGATCAGCGACAGGTACTCCGACACCTTCGGCAGCAGTTCGATCACGGGCTGACCATTCCCAGCCGCCTGCGTCAGTCCAATTGAGAATTGGATTAACAACGGCATTGCGACAAAGAATACCACCGACGCGCCGAGGAAGAAGAAGCACGGCGTTGCAATCAGGTACGGCAAGAACGCGCCTCGCTCATTGCTATAAAGACCAGGCGCCACGAACTTGTAGATCTGAGTCGCAACCACCGGAAACGACAGGAAGGCTGCGCCGAACATAGCGAGCTTGATGTGCGTAAACAGCTGCTCGAGAAAGTGCGTCGCAATAAGTTTGCAGCTGGCATCGCCGACCACCCGGCAATAGGGCCAGACAAGAATATTGTAGATCGGCTTGGCGAGGAAGAAGCACAGCAGGAACATGCCGACGAAGGCCGCCATCGAGTAGATCAGCCGCGTGCGCAGCTCGATCAGGTGCTCCATCAGCGGCGCCTTTGATGCCTCGATCGCGTCGCGATCACGCTTCTCGCGCTCTTCCTTGTCGTTGAGGCCTTTGTCGCTCACGGCGTTTCACTCATCAGGTGTCAAGCCCCGACCTTGGTCAGCACTGGCGCGACCGTCGGCAGCGTCGGCGTCGGTGGCAGGCCACTATACTCGGCAGCCAGAGCGTCAACCGCTGTTGTCGGTTGTACAGTGTTGGTTGCAGCCGTTGGCCCGTCTACGGGCGTAGTCGTCGCTGCGTGCGTGTTGCCCATCTCGGTAATTTCTGAGGTCACCGACTCCAAAGGCTTGACACTATCTTCGGCGCTGCGGCCGATATCTCGAACACTCGATTCTGCCGTGCTCTTGATCTCTTCGACGTCACGGCGGATTTGGTCGAGTTCGGTATCTTTCATCGCCTCGTCGAATTGGCGACGGAACTCATCGGCCTGACGCCGGATCTGACCCATGAACTTGCCGATCGTGCGCAGAAGAGCTGGCAGGTCCTTTGGACCCACCACGACAATCGCCAGCATGGCGATAATGATCAGCTTGCTCCAGCCGAGATCGAACACGCGATCCTCTAGCAAATGATTTATTGGTTGCGGCCAACGCCGACACTGCCGGACATTGCCAGCAGCGCGGGCGCGCTCAATAAGTGATCACGTCGGCTCTAGCTGACCCTGGTCTGCTGGCTCGGGTTATCGGTGGTCTTTGCCTGCGCATCGATCACCTTAGGTGGCTCAGGCTTGCGCGCGACATCTTCATCTTCCGCCATGCCCTTCTTGAAGCTTTTGATCCCTTTGGCGAAATCACCCATGATTTCAGAGATCTTGCCCTTGCCGAATAACAGGAGGGCAACGGCCAACAGGATGAGCATATGCCAAATGCTGAATGAACCCATGGCGTAATCCTACTCCAGACATGTCCTGAGTCGCAGCCGACCAGGAGTGTTTCATCTTAAGGTCACACATACAGCGAAGCGCCCGTCCCGGCAAGGGAAGCGAGCCTTACGTTAAGTTAATGATTGTCCGTCGCTTCTTCAATCGTTGCTTGCTTCGGTAGGCGCTGGAAAAACGAGCACACTGGTTGGTTCGATCAGGACGCCCACCTCGCGTCCACGGATCGGTGCGGAGCTTTCCTGCACGCGCACCTTCAATGGTTCCTCGAAGCCCTGAACGCCAACTTCGACGTGGGCGATATCGCCGAGGAATCGAACGTGCAAGACGCGACCGAACAGTCCTTCGCCGAGCGGCTTGAGCTCAATTGCCCGCTGCCGGATGCACAGGACTGCTGTATCGCCGTCGACCAACCCAGGCACGCGAAACGTGCCAATGGGCGTGCGGATCGCATCGCCTTCGACCAAATAGGCGATCTCATTGATCTCAGAAAACAATCGCGCCACAAACAGGTCGGCCGGATTGCGGTAAAGCTCTTCGGCCTTGCCGATCTGGATCAGCGCCCCATCACGCATCACCGCTACGCGGTCGCCAAGCCGCATCGCCTCCTCGCGATTGTGCGTCACGATAAGCGCCGTCGCCCGCGTTTCCCGCAGCAGTTCCAGCGTCTGCTCCTGCATCGCATCGCGCAAGTGCACGTCTAACCCAGAGAACGGCTCGTCCATCAGCACGACCGCTGGACGTGGAGCCAGTGCACGGGCAAGGGCCACGCGCTGTTGCTCGCCGCCCGACAGGATGTGCGGATAGTGGTCGGCATAATGTTGCAAGCCAACGCGGGCCAGCAGACCCATCGACTGACGGATCGCTTCTGGCCTTGGCAGCGCCTTCAGGCCAAAGGCGACATTTTCCAGAATCGTCAGGTGCGGGAACAGCACGAAATCTTGAAACATCAGGCCGACGTTGCGCTTTTCCGGCGGCACATATCGATTGGGTCCGGCAACTTCCTGGTCGTTGATTAAGACGCGGCCACTGGTCGGCGTTTCTATGCCTGAAGCGATCCTGAGCAATGTCGTCTTGCCGCAACCGGATGGTCCGAGGAGGCACACGACCTCGCCCGGTTCGATCGTCAAGGACACATTTTTCAACGCAGCCTTTTCGCCATAGTCGCGACTGACATGCTCGAAAGTGAGTTTTGCCGCAAACGCTGCCGCTACCCGGCCCGCAGGTTCAGATGGACGCGCGAGTGTTGCCCCCGCCGTAGGGCTTTTGCGGAACCAACCGACCACGCGTTTCGACCCGTCCTTTAAACCTTGTCAGCATCATCGGTAGGCCGATGCTTGATCGGCGCTTCGCCAAACGAGGACTTAACCGGCGCCGATGACTGCGGCAATGCCTGTGCTGGATCTTCGATAACGTCCTCGTCATCAAGTAACGGCTCATCGAAGGGCAGCTCGGCGGTTTCTTCCTCATCGGCAGCATCCAATGGCAACTCGTCGGGCATCAACGCTGCAACATCGGTTGGCTCAGGGACTGCAAATCCCGGCGGCAAGTTGCTGTCGAGCAGTCCTGCCCCTTTCAACTCGGCCAAGCCCGGTAAATCTTTGATACTGTCGAGGCCGAAGTGAATGAGGAAATCTTCTGTTGTCCCATAGGTCACTGGCTTGCCCGGCGCACGTCTGCGTCCACGCGGGCGGATCCAGCCGGTCTCCATTAAGACGTCGAGCGTGCCCTTGGAAGTCGTTACGCCACGAATTTCCTCGATTTCGGCGCGCGTCACGGGCTGATGATAACCAATGATCGCAAGCGTTTCGAGTGCTGCCTTAGACAACCGGCGCTCCTCCAGCGCATGCCGTTCCAAAAGATAGGCCAAGTCCTCAGCGGTGCGGAACGCCCACTTGCCAGCTACCTTGATCAGATTGATACCACGGCTGGCATAGGCCTGCTGCAAGTCGCCCAAAAGTGCGACGATATCATCGCCATCCTTGAGATGACGACCGAGCTTCTCCTCGTCGAGCGGTTCGGACGCCGCAAACAGCAGCGCCTCCAAAATGCGCAAGCGTTGCTGTCGGTCGGCCACAGCCAAAACCGCGACGCTTGCCTCTGGCGACGACTGTGTGTCCATCGCAAGCGTCGGGCGCCCGTCGGAGGTCGGCTCGATATCGTTGTCAGGCTCACGCGGCACTAGGGATAGTCTCGGCGGTGTCATTGCGGTTTCTCCAAACGGGACTTAGCGCTGTCCGATACGGGGTCGGTTCACCCGACCTTCTCCCACGGCATATCGCTGCCGCGCCGACGCATATAAATCGGCGCGAACGGCGCGTCCTGCTTGATTTCCAAGAGGCCCTCCCGCGCCAGCTCCAAGGAAGCGCCGAACGAACTCGCAACAACAGTCTTCTCCAACTCGCCACCAGCACTCGTCCCTTTTGGCATATAGCGGTCGAGGAACAAGTCGAGTTGCATCCACCCGCCTTTACTCTCGCCGATCAAACGCTCCAAGTGGCGCCGCGCATCTTTAATCGACCATACGGTTCGCGGCTTCACAACGTGCACGGTCTTGATCGTGCGCGTCCTCTGCGTTGCATACGCCTGCAATAGATCGAAGATCTGCGCCGTATATTCAGTCTCACGAATAGTCTTGACGCCCTCTGGCGCACCACGTGGAAACACATCGCGACCGAGCCGATGCCGGGTCAGAAGCTGGGCTGCAGCCTTGCGCATGGCATCGAGCCGCATCAGGCGAAACGCCAAGCGCTGCGCCAGTTCCTCGCCCGAGTAGATACTATCGTCGGTTTTCTCACGTGGCAGCAGCAGTCGCGATTTCAAGAATGCAAGCCACGCCGCCATCACCAGATAATCGGCCGCGATCTCCAGTTTGATGCGCTGGGCTTCCGCAATATAGCGAAGGTACTGCTCGACGAGTGCCAGCACCGAAATGCGTGCGATATCGACTTTCTGGGTGCGCGCCAGAGCCAGCAGCAGGTCGAGGGGCCCTTCAAACCCGTCAATATTGATCCGCAGCGCATCGGCCTCTGACGCTGCATCGTCAGGTCCGGGCGCCTGCCACGTTTCAATCGTCGGCTGTGGGTCGTCCTCGGTCATTCGTCCGTTCCGGTTGCGTTCCTGACGCAATGCTACACTGATTCAAAGCGCTATTATGTACCTGCGGCGACCGCGCTAACAGCTGCGTGCGCAATTACGGCGGCCAGGACTACCTCAGCACCAGCCAGATCAAACGCCGTGACGCGCCGCGTCAGGTCGATGCAGTCGGTAAACCGGCGCAGTGCCGAACCCTGGAGCGCTGGTACGCCAGCGGCAACCGCCTCCATTTCAGCCAGATCTCCGCCGCAGTGGAGGGCAACATCGCTCCCAGCCCTGATCACCGCCGCTGCACGTTCGACAAACGGGCCGTCGAGAGCCTTCATGCCTAAGTCATCACTCATCAGAAAGCCGTCGAAGCCAATCTGTCCGCGGATTATATCTTCGATGATGTGGACCGAGGTGCTGGCCGGATTGACCGCATCGATTGCAGTGTAAACGATATGTGCGGTCATTGCAGCGGGCAGATCGCGAAGTGCGTGAAAGGGTGCAAAATCGCTCGCCTCTAACTCTGCCCGGCTGGTCGCGACCGACGGCAATTCGAGATGGCTGTCGGCGCCAGCCCGTCCGTGACCGGGGATGTGTTTGATGACAGGTACAACGCCGCCAGCCATGTGTCCTTCGGCAACGGCGCGTCCGAGACTTGCGATTTGCATCCAATGCCCGCCGTAGGCCCGATTGCCGATGATGTCGTGGGCACCGGCAACGGGAACATCGAGCACGGGCGCGCAATTCATCGTGATGCCGAGCGCCCTCAGATCATACGCTGTAAGGCGAGCAGCAAGCCGGGCTGACCTGATCGCTAGGGCAGGATCAGTGGCGTAGATCGCCGCATAGGCAGACGCTGACGGCAGCTCTCGCCACTCCGGCGGTCGCAAGCGCCTGACGCGTCCGCCCTCCTGGTCAATCAACACTAAAACATCGTCAGACCCGATGGCAGATTTGGCGTCGGCGATCAGCTTGCGGATTTGCTCCGCCGTTATGCAGTTGCGTGCAAAAAGGATGATGCCGCAGGGCCGCGTCGCCAACAGCAACGCGCGTTCGCCATCGGTGAGTGTGTCAGTCGACAATCCGGTAACGTAAGCGCTGCGCATCACAAGTCCCATCTGGGTCGGCTTTGGTCTCAAACACAATGGTCTCAAACACAAACGGCGGCCGAAGCCGCCGTTCAAATCGATTGCCCCTTAAGGTCAGTAATTCGTGATCCAGCAGCTTGCGTATCCGACGCCCTTCAACTGCTCGCAAATGCCACTGGCAAATTGCCGCGAACCGGGCGGACCAACGACCGAGCGAAACACGACGCCCTTGCCCTGGGCGGTCAAGTCAGCTTCCTGAACGTCGAACACTTTGCCCTTCAGGACATCGAATTTTTGTTCCAAATCGCTGTTCGCCTTTTGCGCATCGGCTCGGCTACCTTTTGAAGCGATGACCGCGACAAACCCGCTCCCCCCGGCTGGCTTAACAGCAGGTGCTGCCGCAGCCGCTGATGGCGCGCCATTTGAGGCAACCAGATCATCGCGTGCAGCAAGAGGCTTCTTCGCAGCCATCACCTTTTTCGGAGCAACCGGAACCACGGGATCAGAGTCAGCAAGCGGGACAGTAACGCGTGCCTGTGGCACCACGGCGCGCGGCTGCGCAACCGGCGCTGAAGCAGTCGCCGCTGCTATTACCGATGCCGCAATGGGTGCTGGTGCAGCTGGCGCTGGCGCCGCCGGCATTTGAACCACCATACCGGGAACAGCCGCTGCCGCTTGCGCTGGCATTGGCGCCGACATCGATCCATCACGACCGACCGAAAGTACGGGAACCCTGCGCACTCCACCTTCACTTTCGGCTGACGCCGATGACGGACTGCCATCGCCCAACCGGTTTTGGAGTTTTGAGTCCTGGTTCGGGAACTGTTTGCCGCCTGGTTCAACGGGCTGGATTTTTGCTGGACCTTTCGGCGCCGTTAGCTTGGCGACCTGCCCAGTACCCGACGGCTTAATGAATGTTTTATAGGCATACGCCATGCCGCCGCCGATTGCGATCGCACCAACCAACGCTGACACCATGATCAGGCCGCGCCGTCCCTTGCGCGGCTCATCGTCCTCATAGTCAGGATTGTCGTCTTGGTCGAACTGCTGATCATCGGCATGCTGTAGTTGCCCAGCGCCCGCTGGCGCGTAGCTTTGATCACCCGCATAGGCTTGCGGTTGGGCGTACGCTTGCCCGCCATAACCGCTCGCTTCACCAGCAATTTCATTGCGACGATCATAGGCCCCAGCGAGTTGCCACTGCGTGTCTTCTGGCGCGTAATTTTGCGGCGCCTGAGGCTGCGACTGAGCCGATGGCCGACCCGTCGGCGGCGTTACGGCATAATCTCGCGCAGGCTCCCGACCAGGAGTACCGGTCGGAGCATAGTTCGAGAAATCATAGCCTCTTGGGGCAGCAAATCCCTGCGGTTGCCCTGCGGCGGCGGTTTGCGGCTGCTGCCACTGATCGTACGCTCCCCCGCGCAATGCAGCCTGTGGGTCAAAGCTGCTTCCTACATTGGGTTGGCTATAACCCTGTGCAGGCAACGGTGCAGCACGCGGCACCTGCACGCGCGGGTCATAGCCGCGTTGAGTCTGGTCAGGGCCAGAGGCCACTTGATTCTGCGGCGGTGCATACCGGTCAAAGACTGGTTGATAGGACTGCTGCATCGGTGGCTGGCTAGCGGGATAATAGCCTTGCTCCGCACCCTGTGTCGGCTGATTTGGATAAGCCGGCGCTAGACCACCAAAAGCTGCCAACGCATGGCGTGGCGCTGGTTCAGGAACATTGCCATAACCCACAGGGTGGCTACCGTTGCCCGCGTAGCCGGGCCTCGTTGGTGCATCCGCCTCATTAGCCGGACGCCGTTGGGGTGGTTGCGCACCACCTAGTTGGCCTGTTGGACCATTTGACCGAGACATTCCCGTCGTCCTCGTAACAACCCCCGCTCCCAGAGAATCAGGAGACTACCGCATCTCCTGCGGAGCATCGACGCCCAGAATGCTCAAACCTGACGATATCACCTGTTGAGTGGCAGCGATAAGGGCCAATCTGGCATTCGTTAC
>JANOYV010000051.1:0-8840 GCA_031429105.1 Hyphomicrobiaceae bacterium
CGCCTGCTGGCCTGCCGCCGGAAGTGACGAGCCCGGTCGAGAAGCTCGCGAAAAGTATCGAGACGGCTGAGAAATCGATCCAGCAGTTGAAGGAACTGGAGGGTGACCTGCAGCGCTTGCGCAGCGTCGTCGAGCAGATCATTTATGAATCAACGTCAACGGCCACCACGCTGCGCCCACAGCTGGCCGAGGTTCGCAGTCAGATTGATAAGCTCGGCCCCCTGCCAGCTAAGGATCAACCGGCGGAAAGTGCAACGATCTCAGCTGAACGCGCGCGTTTGAATTCTATGGCCGGTGCTCTGGATAGCGCGGTCAAAACGACCGAACTCGCCTGGGTCCGCGCGAAGCAGTTGATCGACCGCATTACGGTCATGCGCTACCAAATTTTTGCCCGCAATCTGTTCGAGCGCCGCACTAGTCCGCTGCAGCCGTCGATGTGGCGGGAGGTTAGCGACCGCATGCCGACGATCGTTGGCCGGGTAAAATACTACGGCGGTGATTGGCTCCAGGAACTGACCGGCAGAGGATATGCGGCGGTCGGCGTTATCGGCGGTGCCTTTGCTGCTTGGCTGTTGATCTGGCTTGCCGTAAAGCGCTTCACCGCGGCGCGGCGCGACTTGGTCCAAGGAATTCCAACATTCTTTGATCGCATCATCTCGGCCGCCTGGGTGGCGCCCGCACGCATGCTGGCCCCGATGGCTGCCATCGGAATAATCTATGTTGGACTCGACTCGCTCGACCTGCTGATTTCGCCGTGGGAACGCACGGGTGAAATGGCGTTGATCGGATTGCTCATTTTTGTTGCCGGGTCGAGCCTCGCGAGCATAGCACTTGCCCCCCGCATGCCGCAGTGGCGGTTGATCCCGGTCGATGATCGCACCGCCTCACACCTCTTGTTGTTCGCCAAAGCGATCTTGGCGGTCTATGTGATCGATACTGTGTTGGTCGAGTTTGGCCGTGCCATCTACGTGCCGCTCGTCATAACTGTGGCGCAAAGCTTCCTCACCAACATGGCGACCGCAGCGTTGTTGGCTCTGCTGCTGCTAACTCCGTTCGTGCCCCAGATCGGCCCCTTGCGCGCCGTCAATGGCCTCGATCATTTGAACGTAAACCCGGTCCGCCGCCTTGCGCCGTTGTGGGTCAAGCTGCCGATGTGGCTGCTGGCTTTCGCCATCGTGGCAAGCTCGGTCGCAGGATTTGTCGCGCTCGGCCGGTTCATTGCGCAGCAAACCGTGCTGACGGGCACGGTGCTCGCCATCGCCGGGTTGTTCTATTTGGCAGTCCGGGCGCTGACACGGGATCGCGGCGGCGAGCGCTCTCGTGTCGGTCGCTTGTTGGAAACCCGCTTCGGCATCGATAGCGCGCGGCAGGGGCAACTCGTCAAGCTCGGTGAGGTTGCCGCGATTTTGACACTCGTCATGGCGGCACTGCCCCTCTTGTTGTTGCAGTGGGGCTTTGCTGCGGCCGACATCCGCGATTGGGCAACAGCCCTTTTCTTCGGCTTCCAGGTTGGACAATTCCGCATTTCACTGGTGCGGATCTTGATAGGCATCATCCTATTTACCGGTCTGCTTTTCCTCACCCGCATGATCCAACGCTGGTTGCGAGATCGGGTGATGGCGCAGGGTCGGATGGATGCCGGCGTCGCCAACTCCATTGATACGGCCATTGGCTATGTGGGCGTTGGATTGGCAGCGCTGATTTCGGTCTCGTATGCTGGCTTCGATATCACCAGCCTCGCGATTGTTGCCGGTGCGTTGTCGGTGGGCATTGGCTTCGGCTTGCAGTCGATCGTCAATAACTTCGTGTCGGGCTTGATCCTGCTGGTCGAGCGTCCGATCAAGGTCGGGGACTGGATTGTGGTCGGCGATCAGCAAGGCAACGTCAGGCGCATTTCAGTTCGCTCGACAGAGATCGAGACCTTTGATCGTGCGAGTTTGATCGTGCCGAATTCAGAATTGATCTCGGGGCGCGTGCTGAACTGGACGCACCGCAATCTGCTCGGTCGGGTGATCTTGAAGCTCAATACCGATGTTCAAGCCGATCCAGATTTAGTTGTCAAAATTCTGGAGAAGGCAGCCCGTGATCAGCCGTTGGTGTTGCCCAATCCGATGCCGATGGCAGCGCTCGACACGTTCGCACCTGATCACCTGGAGTTTTCGCTGCGAGTCACGCTTTCAGATGTAACGAACAGTGGCCGGATGAAATCGGATCTGCACATTGCGATCCTGCGCGCGTTCCGGGCCGCTGGCATTTATGGCACGGTGCAGAGCACGACCGTTACCGACGTTCCGGAGGCGCCGACGGTTGGAGCCATTGCGCGGTCAAGTCCACTTCCTCCGCCGCTGCCGGTCGAGCGCAGAGGATAACATTGTAGTTCGAAGCTCCATGACCGTAGGTTTGGGCAAGCGCGTAGCTTAACACCTACGCCCCTCACTGCACCTTCGGCGCTTCGCTAGGTTTCGACGGCTCCATCGCGCCCTCGGCGGCCTTCTTGGCTTTTTCAGCAGCCTCCTTAGCTTTCTCGAGCGCTTCGCCGCCGAGTTCCTTGGCCTTGTCCATCATCGGTTGCGCCTTCTCGCGCGCCGTCTCCGACAACTGCACAAGCTTCTCGACGCTTTGCCCGGTCAACTCGCGGGTACGCCGCCAAACTTTCGAGAACAGTCCCTCGCGCGGCACCAGCGCGTCAACTTTCAATGCTTGCACCGTCGCAATCATGTCCTTGTGATCCTGCCGCGCCTTGTCGCTCGTCACGCGCTCGGGTGTGCCAGTGAACAGCACGAGCGGCGTGCAGGCGGTGACGACCTTCTGCCCGCTCTTCAGCCACTTGGCGTTACCAACCTGGGTCTCCTGCGCAAAGTAGATTTTCTGTCCGTCAAGCTGCTGACGCAGGATCGCGCGGTCGAGAACCGGCACGATGTGTCCACCCTGGTCTTGGATCGCCTTGAAGCGCGGGTTGTCGGGGTCGGGGAATTGCACGAAGAAGGCGACGGTGTCGTCGGCTGCAAGGGCGAGCTTGATGGCTTCGTCGGCATCAGTCGCATTCATCACGGATTTTGCCTTGGCAACGCCATCGGTATCGACCTGCTGTAGAAAGCGGAACGTGCCGGCACTGCCAGATGTTTTGCCGGGCAAGATGAAGCGCAGCCGGGCCGCATTCACCGCCACGTCGCCGTAGTTGGTAATCTCCTTGTTGCGAGTGACGGCGAACACGCATTCGCGCACATCATCGCTGCGCAGACGCGTGAATGTCTTCGCGCCGCCAAGCGCTGGGGCTTCGAGGGCGAAGATGTCGAGTTGGCCGTAGCCGATCTGGCGAGGGTCGGCTGCAACGCGGCTCATGTTGTCGGCGGTGCCGTCAGAGGTCGTGCACTTGTGCTCGAACTTGGAGCGGCCAAGTTGGGCTTCGAGCGCCGGACAGAACGTCGAATGATAAGCACCAGCTTCTGAGCCGGTGTTGATCTGGTTCGCCGATGCGGCGCTAAGGGGCGCAAGCAAGGTAACCACAACGAGAGTGGTACGGTATTTCACGGGACGATATCTCCAAAGATGCTCAGGCCCGAGCGATTGAGTTGTTAGGTGGGTTATGCGCCGCCAATTGCAAGGCTCAAGTACCGCCCGATGATTTCGCCAACGGATGATGGTCAAGGACGAGCCGCCGCAAGCGCTCCTCCAGCACATGCGTATAGATCTGTGTCGTGGATATGTCGGCATGACCGAGCAACTGCTGTACCGCGCGCAAATCAGCGCCGCGATCCAGCAGGTGGCTGGCAAATGCGTGGCGAAGGACGTGGGGCGATACCCGCTCCGGGTCGAGACCGGCAGCCGCCGATAGTTCTTTCAACTCCTGTGCGAAGCGCTGCCGCGTCAGATGCCCCTCAACGGATCTGGATGGGAACAGCCACTTCGTTTTCAGTATGGGTGCAACGCCATCGGTTGGGTCACGGCCGACGTCCAGATAACGGGCGAGAGCTTCCTTGGCCGATGTGTTTAATGGCACAAGGCGTTCGCGACCGCCCTTGCCGGTAATCGTGAACACGCGTTCGTCGCCAGCGAGCACCGTGCGCGGTAGAGAGACCAACTCGGTCACGCGCATGCCGGTGGCGTATAGAAGTTCCAACAGCGCTTGCAGTCGTAGCGCACGAACGAGGTCGCGGCCGATGACGTTTTGCGTGCGGGCTCGTGCGAGCTCCAGAAGCCGATCAACTTCCGCGACCGAGAGGATCTTCGGCAGACTTGCCGCTTGACGCGGGCCGGTGAGCCCGTGCGCCGGATCCTTGTCGATCAGCGCTTCGGCAACAAGGAACTTGAAGAACTGTCGCAGCGCCGAGAGCTTGCGCGCGCGCGACGCCGAACCAAGTCCCCGGTCGTTCAGGCTTCGCATGTGCGATGTAACATGGGCGGGTGTGACGTCGGCCACGGCGATATCAGCGACGGCCATGTCATCGAGAAAATCGGTCAGGTCGCGACGATACGCATCGAGCGTGTTTCGCGCCGCTCCCCGCTCCGACGCCTGCATGTCGAGGAACGCATCGAGCTGCTGGCGCGCGTCGGGCGTCATCAATTGCTCGCAGCGCGCGGCCAGGCCACAAACAAGGCTTCAAAGCCCAGACGGCGAGCATCGGGCTCGAGGCCGGCACGCTTCAAGCCGCGGATGGCGTCGCCAAGGGCAATCATATGAGCGCCCTCGGCACCGCCTGTGCCAAGGGTTCGCAGCGTCAATAAGACAGTGCGGGCGAATTCCTTTTTCTTGGTCGCATCCTGCAATTCGGTCAGCACGCCGGTTTCGGGCAGATGACCGGTGTTTGGCTGCGGGGTTTTGCTGGCCGCCTCCCACAGCGGGAGGGGCACCTGATAGTCGAGCGCATCGAGCACCGTTGCAAGCCGGTGCAACATCTCAGGCGTGAAGCGACCAGCGAGCGCCATTTGTTCGACGGATGCCAGGCTCTGCCCTCGAGTCACCTTGAGGCCCGGATCGGCAATATCGATCAACGCCAACCAGTGCTGCAGCCCACTTGCTGCTGGCCCAGTCGCTGGCCGATCGAGGCCTTGCCCGAAGGCTGCCCACATTCGTGCATCGTCATAGCGCTCGGCCGCCAGCATGGCTTCGACGGCGGTTTCAGCGAACCAACCGATTTCAATCTGGCGTTGGAGCGCTGCAACTGGTTTTGCGACCATGCGCAACATTGGCAGGTAAAGGCCTGACCGCTTCGCATCATCCAGCAGCGCGCGAATAACGCGGGTTTTGCGCTGCGGCGTGCGTTCCGCCTCGGTGGCTTTGAAGAGCAAGGCACGGCGAAACAATGGATCTGGCTTGCCCGCCAGTGCGTCAGCGAGTTCGGTCGCAGAGAATTGCTGCGCGCGGTAAACGTCCGCCAATGTATCCGGCGCAATGATATTCGAGCGGGCGGCTGCCTCTGACGCCGCCAACCGCAACTTGGGATCGGTGCCGGTGTCGGCAACCAGAAGTGATAATAGCGCCGGGTCGGCTCGCTCGAGGATTGTGCCAAACTCCGGCGCCAGCGTCATCTGCAGCAGCCGGTAATCGATCGGGTCGATTAACTTCGGAATGGCGATCTTTTGCTTACCGGCGAGATCGGGACCAAGGGCAATCGCATCGAGTGCTGCAATGGCAACGGGTGCGTCGTAGCCTTCTTCGCGGGCAAGCTCTGCGGCGAGGCCAGCCGCTGCAGAATTGCCAGCAAGTGCTGCACAATAGCCGGTTAGCACTATCACATCACCATTGAGGCGCTTTGGCAGGTCCGCCTTGCGGGCGCTTGAACCTTTGGCGGCGGCGCAGCCGACTTCATTGCGCCCGTTGATCAAATCACTGCGGGCCTTGGACGCCAGGATAATTGCGTCGACGGCACCGATCTGGCCATCCCCGCTCAATCGCCCAAGCGCATCAGCTTGTTCCTTGAGCATGCCGGACCGCCCGAACGCCTCCGCGCGCAAAGCTTGGAATTTGGTATTGCCACCCGTTGGTACGGCCTCGGCTTGCAAAAGTCGGCGCCAGAGCCCGTTCACCGTATTGGAGCGCGGTGGAATGGCCAGGCGGGCAAAGTTGGCCTCGATGCCAGCGACGTCAAGCCCGTTCCAAAGCTCGAGCGGTAACCCAGAGCCGTCCGCTGCAATGATCGGTGCGAGTTCGCCGCGCTCCACCGCATTGGCCTTCGAGTTAGGCGGGCCAGCCGCGTCCATTGCTGGCTGCGAATTCGAAGGCGTTGCGGTGGCGGCAGCTGCATCGCTCATCGGTGGTAGCGCTGGACGTTGCCCAGATGATAGCTGGCCCGCGCGCTTGGCGGCCGCGTTATCTTTTTCGGCAAACGGCTTCCAGCTATCCTCGGCCTGTGATGGAAAACCGATGATCGAAACGGCCAGCGCAAGTAAAAGTGCCGCGGCGACCTCTTTGATGGTCGTTCGGCTCATTTTAGACACGCGCTTGGGTCGGGCGTTCATTGTTCGAATTACGGCTCCAAGGCGAGATTATCGGCGGATTTTGACGCCCGGCACCGCTTTGGAGATTTCGCGGGGCTCGGGCTCAAAATACGTTGCCATCACGTAGAGCCCGCCAAACGCCATTGCAGACAAGCCGCCTGCGATAACGAGGAACCGGAAAAGGCTGGGCATTTGTTGTCCTGCTGTGCGTTTCTTTTGACGAGCCAACTGGGCTTCTTTATGGCTCGTCGCAAGTTCAGCCAAGCCTGGGTTGTGTGATGTGTTGATTCTGTTTCTCCAAACTAAGCCCTAAAGCTATGTGGAGACGCTGCATTGTTGGTTTTGCGGAATTTTGATCGACTTTAGG
Organism: Hyphomicrobiaceae bacterium; assembly: GCA_031429105.1. Classification (GTDB taxonomy): domain Bacteria; phylum Pseudomonadota; class Alphaproteobacteria; order Rhizobiales; family Hyphomicrobiaceae; genus JAKFWF01. The sequence goes on from JANOYV010000051.1 coordinate 6,806, forward strand.
CAACGCTGAAATCTGGGGCTAGAATGGCCTCGTGGAAGGGTCAAGTTCGAAGGTGATTCGTTTGGTGCACAAACGTGGGAGGCAACACGCGACTGGCGACGTGGCGGCGATCCTGCAAGCGCTGGGCGATCGCTCGTTGGTGGTTGTCGGCTTGATGGGATGCGGCAAGAGCTCGGTTGGTCGTCGGCTGGCCGATGCGCTGGGCCTAAAATTCGTCGATGCAGATACCGAGATTGAAATCGCGGCGGGCAAGAGTATTCCGGAAATCTTTGAAGACCACGGCGAGCCAGCGTTTCGCGATGGTGAACGCCGGGTGATCGCGCGCTTGCTGCAGAATGGACCGCAGGTTCTGGCGACCGGCGGCGGTGCATTTATGAACGAGACGACAAGGGAAAACATCAGGCAGTCCGGCGTTTCAATCTGGTTGAAGGCCGAGCTGCATGTGCTCATGAAGCGCGTTTTGCGGCGCGAAAATCGACCGCTGTTGAAAACTGGCGATCCGGAAGGGCGGATGCGCGAGCTGATGGCATTGCGCTATCCAATCTATGCGGAAGCAGCCCTGACGATCGAGAGCCGCGAAGTCGCCCACGACGAAATCGTCGCCAATATCATGAGTGGCCTGCTGAAGGGGCCGTTTGCGAAGGCCGCTGCTTTGGTCGAGCAGCCAATCGATGCGCTGCATGCAGGCGATCCCCAACCATGAGCGTATCAATGTCGCACGGATCACTTGATGAGTCGCTTGCCATATCCAAGACCGTTGTGGTGGCGCTTGGTAAGCGTAGCTACGACGTGGTCATTGGGCCAAACTTGTTGCCGCACGCAGCTGGGCTGATCGCGCAGCGGCTGGGCGCGCGACGGGTCGCAATCGTGACGGATCATACTGTTGCGACTCATCATTTGGCATCGCTGCAGGCATCGTTCGGCGGCGATGGCCGCGTGCGCGGGGTGATCCAATTAGAGCCCGGCGAGGCGACAAAGAGTTTTGGGCAACTCGGGCCGTTATGCGAGCGGCTGCTTGAAACCGGCCTTGAGCGCGGCGATCTCGTCGTCGCGCTCGGCGGCGGCGTGATCGGTGACCTGGCGGGATTTGCGGCAGCGATTGTCAGGCGCGGTGTGCGCTTCGTACAGATTCCGACGTCGTTACTGGCCCAGGTCGACAGTTCCGTCGGTGGCAAGACCGGCATCAACACGCCGCAAGGCAAGAACCTTGTCGGCGCGTTTCACCAGCCGAGTTTAGTGCTGGCGGATACGACGTTGCTGGCAACGCTGAGCGCGCGGCAGCTGCGCGCCGGCTATGCGGAGGTTGTCAAATACGGCCTCCTTGGCGATGAAGCGTTTTATGCGTGGCTTGAGGCCAACTGGTCAGCTGTGATGGCGCTGGAGCCGTCTGCAATCGCGCACGCTGTTTATCGCAGCGTCGAAATGAAAGCCCGCATCGTCGAGCGCGACGAAACTGAAACCGGTGACCGTATGCTGCTCAATTTGGGCCATACGTTCGGCCACGCACTTGAGGCGTTCACGGGGTATTCGGATCGGCTGCTGCACGGCGAGGGTGTTGCAATCGGTATGTGTCTTGCGTTCCGTTTGTCGGAAGATCTAGGGTTCGTCGTGCCCCAGACTGCAGCCCGCGTTGCCGGGCACTTGAAGGCTGTTGGACTGCCGACGCGCGTGCCTGATATTCCAGGCGATCGGCCGGATGCTGCGACGATGGTTCGTCTCATGGGGCAGGACAAGAAGATTGCCGACGGTCGCCTGACGTTTATTCTGGCGCGCGCGATTGGCGATAGCTTTGTCACGCGGGACGTGGATGCTGGGCGCGTAGAGCAGTTCTTGGATGGCGTGTTGGCGAGGTAGCCGTTGAACTTGGCAACTGCAATTCGCCACAGCCGTGCAACCAGGGGAATCGCATTTGAAAATTCTGCTTGCCCGTAGGGCGGCAAATCGATTCTACGGACTGGCACCCTCGATCCTGGTGGAGCTGGTGCCATGCGCGATTTCATTGAAACATTTGAAGGCCTTGATGACCCGCGCACGG
>JANOYV010000052.1:0-87362 GCA_031429105.1 Hyphomicrobiaceae bacterium
CCCCGCTGCCCTCCTGTTGCCTGCACCCTGTTGCCGTCCCCCTCGCACTTACGCTTTTCCTGGCTGCGCAATCGAACCGGCCATCAATCGATTATCCAGGGGCTGCAGCCGGTTCCCTCCATCCAGGCCTGCTGGTGACAACGCTAATCCCGCACCTGTTCGGGGCGGCCGGCGAAATGGAGAAGTACTGGGGACCGCCAAGCTTCACGTGGGAGGGCACCGGCCTCTTCATCGCACAGAATATGGGCCAACTGTATCTCGGCGCGATTCCGGCGCTGTTGCTGATCGCAGGCGGATTACGCGGTGTGTTGTGGGATCGGGAGGTGCGTTACTTCACGCTCGCAACGCTTGGCCTCACGCTCTATGCGCTTGGCGGGTTTACGCCGCTGTTTCGGCTGTTCTACGAAGTGTTCCCCGGCGTGAAGCTGTTTCGCCGTCCAGCCGACGCGACGTTCCTGATGGGAGGCTTCGCGAGCATACTGGCGGGCTATGTCGTGCATCGGTTTTTCTCCTGGACCTTACCCGAGCCAAAGCCCTGGCAGCGGATCGCAGAGCCAGCGGTGGTGGCTGGTGCATTCCTCTTCGCGATCATCGTGGCGCTGATCTTTGATCGCGTCGGTCGTGCCATTGAGCCGATACTGATTGCGGTCGCTTGGATCGGCGGCGGCGCACTGGCAATTTATGCGGCGAACACCATGAGGACGTTGCAACCGATTGCAGCGGGCCTCCTGCTGATCGGCGTGACCGCAGTTGATGTGAGTTGGAACAACGGCCCTAACGGCGCATCCGCCATGGACCCGAAGGAACTCGACATACTTGAGCCGAATTCGCGCAACCAGACCCTGGCCTTTGTGCGCAACAGGTTGGCCGCGCCCACAACGCCTGATCGCCGCGACCGCATTGAACTCATCGGCCTCGGCTTCCATTGGCCCAATGCCAGTCTCACGCATGCCCTTGAGCAAACGCTTGGCTACAATCCGGTGCGCTTGAAACTGTATGCCGATGTAACGGCTGCTGGTGATAGTTCCGGGTCCGCCGATCAGCGCAAATTCTCCAAGTTGATGCCGGGTTACAAATCCGTGATCGCTGATCTGTTAGGGCTCCGTTACATTGTCTCAGGCGTGCCAATCGGGAAAATAGATGCAACCGTGAAGCTAGGCGATTTCACCCTGCTGACACGCACACCGGATGGCTATATCTACGAGAATCCGCGCGCCCTCCCCCGGGTGCTGTTTGCGACCACGGCCCAGCAAGCCAATTTCGCGAGCCTGATTGCAAATGGGGGAATGCCCGCGCTCAACTACGCTTCGACGGTGCTGCTTGACACGTCTCCTCTAACCGGCGTTCGACGGACGGGTAAAGCGTCATTGAGCACCTACACCAACACGCGGATCGAGATCGACGCCGATAGTCCCGATGGCGGCTGGGTCGTCCTCAACGATGTGTGGCACCCTTGGTGGACAGCAACCGTCGATGGACAATCGACACCGATTCTGCGGGCCAACGTGTTGTTCCGAGCGATTGAAGTGCCAGCCGGTCGCCATCGCGTGACGTTCACGTTCACGCCGCTCAGCGGCGCATGGCGCGAACTGACCCGCCGTTAACTGTGCCCCGTTCATTGACCGTTCAGCGAAAATCTTGTTCCTCAAGGACTTGAACAGCACCATGGTTGTGGACTTATCCACGCGTAGTGCTGTTGGGCTATCATGCGTGCAGATTGAGAAATTCTGTCAGGAACAGGCTTAACGCAAAATGTCGATGAGTGCTGCAACCCCAGCCGATGCCCCAGCACTCACGCTCGATCGGCGCGTGATCGTGGCGTTTGCGAAGCTGTCGGGCGGGTTCTGGCAGGGCAAGGACAGTCGCCGCGCTTGGGCGATCACGCTCGCACTCGTGCTGTTCCTGACGCTGAGCATTGGCGCGACCTATGCCCTGAACATCTGGAACAAGTGGTTTTTCGATGCGTTGGCGGCGAAGGACGCGAGCACCGTTGGCCAAGCCGTGCTGACCCTCGGACTGATCATTGCCGCCATGGCTGCCATCGGCGTCGGCATCGTTCGGTCACGCGAGACCTTGCAGGTACGATGGCGCGAGTGGGTGACGCGGCATCTGATTGATCGCTGGATCGATCAGCAGCGATTCTATCACATGGCGCTGGCGCGCACCGAACCAGCGAACCCAGAATATCGCATTTCAGATGATACGCGTTGGGCAACCGAACTGCTTGTCGATTGCGGCATCGGCCTTTTTCTAGCGATCATCGGCGCTGCCACTTTCATCAGTATTTTATGGTCGGTCGGCGGCGCTTTGAGCTTGAAGCTCGGCGGCAGCACCGTACTTATTCCGGCCTACATGGTGCTCGCCGCCCTGCTGTATGGCATTGTCGCCTCCGGCTTGATGCTGCGGGTCGGTCGCCCCCTCGTTGGCTCAGTAGTTACCAAAAATGAGGCCGAAGGGCACTTCCGCTTCGCCCTTATGCGGGTGCGCGACAACGCCGAGAGCATTGCCTTGTCGCGCGGTGCTGCCGACGAGAAGCGTTTTGCCAATGGACTCTACGACACCAACGTCAGCCGCTGGCTGGCGATCGTGCGCCAACATAGCAACCTGACCTGGATCACCAATGCGAGCGGTCCGCTGGTACCGATCTTCCCGCTGCTGATCGCTACACCGAAGTATCTGTCGGGCGATCTGACGCTGGGCGATGTCACGCAACTGGCTGGCGCGTTCGTGCAAGTGCAGGTGGCGATTTCTTGGATCGTCGACAACTATAACAAGATCGCCGATTGGTACGCGTCGGCCCGCCGCATCATCGAACTGACGGATGCAGCCGATGCGATTGACGACAGGTTGGCAGCGTTCGATGCACCCCGCATAGCGCTTTCGGCTGGTGCGGCGCCAGGGCTGCGCTTGGTCGATGTTGCGGTGTGCGATCCATCCGGCAACGATCTTATCGACAGCGTCAGCTTCATGGCGCACCCGGGCGACCACGTGATCATCTCTGGCGCGTCGGGGACTGGCAAAACTTCACTCGTGCGCGCCATTGCAGGACTTTGGCCCTGGGGACGCGGCAGTATCGCGCGATCCAAAGATGCGACGCTGCTGGTTATTCCCCAGCGCCCTTACGTGCCAACGACGACACTGCGCAATGCCCTTCGTTATCCAAGCGGCGCCAGCGCCATTGCAGAACCGCACTACGGTGCGGCCCTGCGCCGGGTCGGGCTATCGAGCCTTGAGCATCGGCTTGACGAAACCGTCCGCTGGGACCACGCCCTATCGAATGGCGAATTACAGCGGCTGGCAATCGCCCGGGTGCTCGTCCAGCGGCCCGATATTTTATTGTTGGACGAGGCGCTTGGTGCGCTCAACGAAGCGAGCCGCCGCGATCTTATGCTGGCGTTGCGTCAGGACTTGGCCCTGACAATAATCATCACATTCACGCAAACGCCTTTGGTGGGTGATGAGGCTAACTTGCGTATCGCACTGGGAGAGGCTGCATCCCGGTCCCCGCGCGACACACACGCTGACCCGTTGCCACGACGCGAACCCATTACCGCCTAACCGTCCACGAATCATAATCAGGGCGAATTGCCCACCAACAATAGAGAGGAATTTTCAATGTTGCATTTCTGGGATCAAAGCTGGGATTTGCGCCTTGCCGAATGTCCATGCGACATGGATTTTCTGGAATGGCTCGAGGAAAAGAAGATCAAGGACCAGTCGATTTTCCATTTCGGCACCGGTAGCCATCACATCGTAGGTTTGAAGACGGCAGAGGACGGCTCGAATAACGCCGTACTCGGCATTACAGCCTCGCCCGGCGAATACGACGCCTACGTGAAAATGCTGATCGAGAAGCCGCGCCTGGGCTTTACCTATAAGGCCTACTTCGGCGATATTTATCAGCTGGACCGCCGCCTATTGCCGCTGTTCGACATCGTGACGCTGTTCCATGTCGGCGAGTTCCGCACGGAAAAGAATGACGCCTATGGCGCGTTGACCGATTTGGAAATGACGAAGGTATTGGCCGACCGCATGAAGCCTGGCGGGCAGATGTTGTTCTACTCCGGCTCTTACGCATTTGACGTCGCAGAGCGCACCTTTGGCGAACTCTCGAAAGCCAAGGTACTCAAGGATGCAGGCGTGTATAAGACGTTGCGAATCTTTGAAAAGCTCTGAGAGCCAAAAACTGGACGACCGCCCGCAATGGAACTGATCCGCGTCTACATCCGTGCCATTGGCATGCTCGGTGCTGAAAAGACGATGGCCACGTGGCTGGCGCTGGCAAATTGCGCGCTGGCGGTGGTGGCTTTGGCTGAACCCCTACTGTTCGGCAAAGTCGTTGATGCGCTCGCCAAGGGCACGCCTGCGTTCGACACGATTGCCATGTGGGCGGCGATCGGCCTGTTTGGCATTCTGGCCAGTGTCGTTGTCGCGGTGTTCGCCGACCGCATGGCGCACCGTCGACGCTTGGCCGCAATGGCCGGTGCATTTGACCGCGCGATCACGTTGCCGATTAGCTACCACGCCGAAAAGGGGTCGGGCGCGGTCGTCCGCAACATTCTGACGGGCACCGATATGCTGTTCCATACGTGGCTGACGTTCCTGCGCGAGCAGTTGTCGGCAGCGGTCAGTATCCTGTTCCTGGTGCCGACCGCGATCTACATGGACTGGCGGATGGCGGCTCTTTTGGCGGTGTTGGCAATACTCTACGCCGTGATCAACGTGGTAACGGTCAATCGCACATCGGCTGGTCAAGCCGATGTCGAACGCTATCACATTGAAGTCTCCGGCCGGGTTGGCGATGTGCTTGGCAACGTCACGGTCGTGCAAAGCTATGCGCGGCTGCAAGCAGAAGCGAGTGAACTGCGCGGACTTATCGGTCAACTGCTGTCGGCACAGTATCCAGTACTGACCTGGTGGGGCCTGTTGACGGTGCTGACGCGCGCGGCATCCACGGTTACGATGGTGTGCGTATTCGCGCTTGGCTCGGTGCTGGCGTCACGTGGCGAGATGACGGTCGGACAGATCGTTGCCTTCGTTGGTTTTGCGGGCTTGCTCATCGGCAAGCTCGACCAACTGTCCGGCTTCGTTGCGCGCATTTTCATGCAGGCGCCGACACTTCGGTCGTACTTCAATCTGATGGATGCCAGCGTTGCCATCGTCGAGAAACCGGACGCGAGCGAACTTGTCGATCCAAAGGGCGCCGTCTCCTACGAAGGCGTGCATTTTCGCTACGGCACCAGTAAGCAAGGCGTGTTTGATCTGAACTTTACAGCCAAGCCCGGCCAGACGATTGCGCTCGTTGGCCCGACCGGCTCCGGTAAATCGACGACGCTCGCCCTGCTGCAGCGCCTGCGCGATCCCGAGCAGGGCCGCATTACAATTGATGGGCGCGATTTGCGAGATTGCACGCTCAATTCGATCCGACAGAGCATCGCGGTCGTGTTTCAGGAGGCGGGACTATTCAACCGGTCGATTGCCGAGAACATTCGGATCGGCCGTCCAAACGCCACCGATGAGGACGTCGAAAATGCAGCCCGCCTCGCCGAAGCAGACGACTTCATCAAGCGCAAGGAGGGTGGTTATGCCTTCGTTGCCGGTGAACGCGGCGTTGGCCTGTCCGGCGGTGAACGTCAGCGCATCGCGCTTGCCCGCGCGATCCTGAAAAGTGCGCCAATCCTGATCCTCGATGAAGCAACGAGTGCGCTCGACACCGAGACCGAGGGGAAGATTAAGCGCGCGCTCGACACGTTGCGGCAGGGACGCACAACCTTCATTATTGCCCACCGTCTTTCGACGGTTGCGAATGCCGATATCATTCTCGTGCTTGACGAAGGTCGCATCATTGAGCGCGGCACATTCAAGGAACTGGTCGCGCAAGGCGGCTTGTTCTGGCGCCTCGTCAAGGAGGGCGGCTTCACCGAGCCGACCGAAGAAGACGATGCCGTCGAAAAGTCTCCTAAGCCGCAAACAGCATTCGCCTGATACTTGCGACTTTGCCTACTTGGTCGTTTGGATCAATTTCGCGTGGAACAGCACAGGGCCGGTTGGCTTGTTGATCGGTGAGCCGCCAGTGGGCTCCAAGCTGACGGCAAAGGTCGCAGCTTCGATCACGCTACGATCAAATTGAACGAGCACTGGGCGCGGGGCGAGATCCTTTTCGGACACAAGGCCCAACGAACGCACACCCTCGAACGAGGAATGCGCCATCCATAGCTGATAGCTCTTATCCGGCTGGGCTGCTGCCGCCACCGGACGCACGGTCAATAGCCGTGTCTCGATATCAACTGTCACCAGGAATGAGGGCGATGCGTCGTCCTTTTGCATGACGGCAACGAACGTGCGGGGTGCTGACGGTGGCCGCTGCGTCTCGCGCACGAAAATCACAGCCATTAACGTTGCAGCAATGGCAGAAGCTGCAACGGCCAAGCGCCGCCACCGACCAATTCGCTGTTGCAGTTCGACGACATTGCCGCTGGTAGCCGCCGTCATACCGGGCATCCGGTCCAGTCGGTCGATGCGCTCTTCGATCCGCGCAAGGACACCAGTGGGTGGGGCAATGGCGGGGATCAGATCGGCGAGTGGTCCAAGCCGGTTCTCCCAGGCCGTAATCGCGGCATCAAGTGGCAACTCCCGACGACGGCGGGCTGCAATGCTGGCACGCTCCGCAGCATCGAGCGTGCCAAGGACGTACTCGGCAGCGATGGCGTCGAGTTCCTCGGGCATATCTGGCGCTTGGGTCGTCATGAGGTCAAGCAACCCCGCAGCTGGGCAAGGCTACGGTGCAACCAAGTTTTGATGGTCGAAACCGGACTGCCAAAGTGTTGCGACAGCGCTTCCCGGCTCTCGCCGCGGTAGTAGGCCATCAGCACCATTTCGCGCTTTTGTGGCTCGAGGCCCTCAAGGCACTTCAGGAGTTTCTGTAGATCCTCGTTGCGCTCGATCCCAACGATGGCCAGTTCGCCTGAATCGGGCAGGTCCATGACCTCAGGCGTGTCCTCAATCGACACCGGACGCACGCGACGCACCTCATCGAGCGCACGATTGCGTGCGATCGCCGCCATCCAGGAAATTGGCGAGGCGCGCTCAGGTTGGAAATCCCCCGCCTTCTGCCAAATCCGCATATAGACCTCCTGCAGAACCTCCTCAGCGAGGTCCCTACGGATCAAGATACGGACAATAATGCCAAAAAGTTTCGCCGACGTCGCATTGTAGAGCTTAGCGAAGGCGTCCCGGTCTCCACGCGAGGTCTGCGCCAGCCACGCGACTAGATCCTTCGTCGTTACTAGATCTTTAGGGGGAGCGGACACGCGAGGGATTGCCGTTGGTTGAGGTGCGGCCAGCGAAGCGCACGTGATATCGCTCGCATAAGAATGTGCAATCGAGCTTTTCGCAAGCGTTAACGAAACATCACTCTGAGATATTGGCACTTGTAGCGGCAAGCGCGCCGTCCGAAATAAAGTAGGACAGCGGTTACAGATGATTTGCATCGCCTCCTAAACGCTAAATTCAACCTAGAGACGCAACAATATAAACTTACTATTTTAGATAGTATTTACCGAGCATTACTGCCCACTATTTGTGGCGACGCGACTAGGATCATACCCGGGTCAAGAATTAACCGCGACCTATACTGTGCGACCCACCACGGATACTGCGGGGCCGGGTTGTGTTGTATTGCGTCAGGCAGTTACAGCGTTGGGTGGTGTTTACGTTGACGATGGCTGTCTGCCCGTCAGCGTCGGCCGAAGGCTGGGATGCGACGATCAAGCCGCCAACGCCGGTCCCTGCATGGCGCGAAATCTCAGGTGGCGGTATTGCAACTATCAACGGCTGGTCGCTTTACAGCGGTTCGACATTTGCGCCCTTCGGTGATCTCGCCAGCGACGGTTTCCGGATGCGGATCGGGAGTGGCCATGGGCGCTACCATTATGCCAAACCGGCGCGCTTCTATTACACGTGTCCCAAACCCACACTGGTTTGTCCGGCAGAACACGTGACGGGCCGTGTCACGTTCGGCGATATTCTTGCAGGCTACCAGTTTTCGACAGGACCGCTTACGGTCAAGGCATTTGCCGGGTTTGGCACCGACACGCAAACGCTGAGTAGGCCCGACAGCTTCAATGAAAGCGCAGGTGCAGCGACCGGGTTCAAGGGTGTTATCGAGGCTTGGGCAAATATAACGCCAAAGGTCTGGGCGGCCTTCGACGGCAGTTGGACGGCAGCCCACGACGGTTACGCGGCCAAGGTGCGGGTGGGCTATCGGCTGATCGATGCCGTGTCGGTTGGCCTGCAGGAGGAGGTGGCCGGTAACATCGCCGGCCGACGCTACAACAGCGGCGCGTTTGTTCGTTACGAATGGTCTTGGGGGGAAGCAGCCTTGTCGAGTGGACTCGCAACCGAGACTGGTAACTTCCGCGACCTCTCGCGCGATCAGCTATGGACGTCGGTCAATGTTTCGGTGCGCTACTGATCGGCGCGGATCGATCCGTCGCAGCGGCCGAGTTCTCATCACCAACATTGGGCAACAGCCAGAACAAGATCATGCCAGCGATACTTCCGGTGATCCCCAGCAGGAACGAAGCGCCATAGCCACCGGTGATGTCGTGCAGATAACCCGATCCCCAAGACCCGACCGCCGCACCAAGTCCCGGCGCGAGCGTTAGCGCACCAAATATGCTGCCGACCGATCCACCACGAAACACGGTCGCGACCAGCGCCAGGATGATCGGTCCGCGCACGCCCTGCATCAAACCAAATAGCAAGATAAAGCCATAGACCGGCCAAAACGCGTGCAGGCCCGCGACAGCAATCAGTGCGAGCACACCGGCAATCGACAAGACATACGAGATCAAAGCCGCCGCACGTCGGCCAATTCGATCCGAAATCGCGCCCATTGCGATGATACCGACCGCCGAACAGGCACCCGTCATGCCGAACGCGCCGGCAGCCAGCAAACGGTCATACCCTTGCTCGATCAGATAGGCGACCATTTGCGGCGCGACCGCATACGAGGCGACCGACGTTGCGAAGTAGGCGCAAAAAAGCTTCCAGAACGCGGCCGTCCGGGTCGCCTGGCGCAGCGTCCACCCGTCGTCACTGCCGCTCGCCGCGGCACGCCGTCCAGCCTGCCAGACGGACGAGCCAGCGCCGATCTGCTTCAAGGGAAGTAGTAGCATCAGTGGCAACACGCACAACACGCATAGCCCGAGAATTTGATAGGCCTTCCACCAAGTCACATGTTCCATGAGCAGCTGCGTTGCCGGCGGGATCAGCAGCATGCCAGCACCCAGCGCCGCATAGGGCAGCGACATGATCGCGCCCAAACGTCGCTCAAACCACCGGCTCATAATGCTCGATGCGACCACCATGCCAAGGCTGGCAGCACCCAAGCCGCCCATGACACCAGCGCCGAGGTAGTACAGTGGCAGCGACGTTGCAGAGCCGGCTAAAATGTAGCCGCTGCCCAGGGTCGCCAACCCGAGCATGTAAGCGGCACGGGGACCGGCGCGATCAACCAGCTGACCGGTGAAAGGAGCTGCCAGCCCGTACACGAGATTATAGATCGCATACGTCAACAACATATCCGAACGTGATGCCTGGAAGGCCTGTTCGACCGGCAGCAAAAACACGGCGAAGGTTTCGGTTACACCACGCCCGATCATGTTCATCACGAACATCAAAAGCAGGATCGAGCCGAGGAATCGGTTGGTTGGTGCCGAAGTCTGAAGTTTCACCGGGGCCACCACCGTCATGCGGCAAGCCTAGAGATGCAAAGTTTGCGCCGTAAGGTCTTGGTGTTCACCGCCATTGACCGTGTTCGGTCGTGGCAACGGTATTCGGATCGTTTTGATGTTCGCGCTCGAAAGCCAGGAAGTCCCAATAGCCGCAGCGTTTGCCTTCGGGAAAGCTACGGCAAACGGTGGGCCTTGCCGCGTAAATCGTGCAGCGGCGCTTGTCCGTGTCGAAGAACCGACAGATGCGCCCGAAATGCTGGTCCTTCTTACGGCGCATCACGCGCTTGAAGCCATGCGCGGATTTGGTGAAACGCTTCTCGGCCTGCTCCGGGGTTAACTTGAAATGGCGGCCGAGGCGCGCGACGTCCGGCTTTGTAAGCTGGATGACGGGATACGAGCAGCAGTAGCCTGGACACTTCATACAATCATAGGCAGGCGGCACGAGAAACCCCGACGCGTCGATAGCAGATCCGATAATCGCCAGCGACCCTACTGCATCACCGCCCCGGCGTGGTAGAGAGATCTTGCATAATTTAACCGCATGGCCTTAGCGCCACACCAACAAGAGGGAATTTCCCCCATGGCAACTGGAAATCCAGCATTTGATTTGACCGGCAAGGTCGCCCTTGTCACCGGCGGAAACGGCGGCATCGGCTTTGGCATGGCGACCGGCCTCGCCAAGGCTGGCGCTGCCATCATGGTGGCCGGTCGCAATGCCGAGAAGTCAAAGGAGGCAGCAGCGCAACTGGCAAAGTTCGGTGTCAAAACGGCCACCTTCGACGGCGATGTATCAAAGCCCGACGTCGTGAAAGCCATGGTTGCAGCAACTGTGGATAAACTCGGTGGCCTGAACATTCTCGTCGCCAACGCCGGCGTCAACGTGCGCAAGCCGCCACAGGATTACACGCCTGTCGAATGGCAAAGCGTGCTCGACATCAATTTGAACGGTCCATTTTTCTGCGCACAGGCCGTCTATCCCCATATGAAGGCAGCCGGTGGCGGCAAGATCATCACCATTGGCTCGATGACCTCGATCTTCGGCGTGCCGTTTGCGCCCGCCTACTCGGCCACCAAGGGCGGCATCGTGCAAATGAGCCGGTCGCTTGCCACCGCGTGGGCTGCCGACAACATCCAAGTGAACGCCATTTTGCCAGGCTGGATCGACACCAATCTCACCAAGGCCGCCCGCACCCAAGTGCCCGGCCTGCACGAGCGCGTCCTCGCCCGCACGCCAGATGGCCGTTGGGGCAACCCCGACGACTTCGGCGGCATTGCCGTGTTCCTGGCAAGCTCAGCATCCAATTTCGTGACCGGCACCGCAATTCCCGTGGATGGCGGGTATTCCATCATGGGGTGAGTGCCGCTGCACTCTTGCCCGATCATTGTAGGAACCGTTACACCAAGCCGAAATCAACGTATCAGCAGCTTACTCCGCATAGGAACCAATTCCCATGGCCCGCATTACGCTTCGCCAGCTACTCGATCACGCAGCCGAGCATAGCTACGGCGTGCCAGCCTTCAACATCAACAACATGGAGCAGGCGCTCGCCATCATGGAAGCGGCGAACGCCGTCGATGCGCCAGTGATCATCCAGGCGAGCCGGGGCGCCCGCTCCTACGCCAACGACATCATGCTGAAACACATGATGGACGCTGTGACCGAGATCTATCCGCACATTCCAGTCTGTGTGCATCTCGACCACGGCAACGGCCCGGAAACGTGCATGACGGCGATCCAGTCCGGCTTCACCAGCGTGATGATGGACGGCTCGCTGAAGGCCGACGGCAAGACTCCCGCCGACTGGGACTACAACGTAAACGTCACCAAGCAAGTCACCGTCATGAGCCATCTCGGCGGCATCTCGGTCGAGGGCGAGTTGGGCGTGTTGGGCTCGCTCGAGACCGGCATGGGTGACAAGGAAGACGGTCACGGCGCGGAAGGCAAGCTATCCCACGACCAGTTGCTGACCAACCCGGATGAAGCCGTCAAGTTCGTCAAGGAAACCAAGGTCGATGCGCTCGCGATCGCCATGGGGACGAGTCACGGTGCCTACAAGTTCAGCCGCAAGCCCGACGGCAAAGTGCTCGCGATGAATGTGATCGAGGAGATCCACCAGAAGCTGCCGAACACGCATTTGGTCATGCACGGCTCATCGTCGGTGCCGGAGGATTTGCAGGAGATCATCAACAAGTTCGGCGGCAAGATGAAGCCGACCTGGGGCGTTCCCGTTGCGGAAATTCAACGTGGCATAAAAAACGGCGTGCGCAAAATCAACATCGACACCGACAATCGCATGGCGATGACCGGACAAATCCGCCGTGTGTTGTCCGAGGAGCCCGGCGAGTTCGATCCGCGCAAATATCTGAAGCCCGCAATGGAGGCGATGACCAAGCTCTGTAAGCAGCGTCTGGAGGAATTCAACACGGCTGGCCAAGCGTCCAAGATCAAGCGCGTGATCACGTTAGCCGACATGGCCAAGCGGTATGCGAAGGGTGAGTTGGATCCGAAGTTTGGGTGATGGAATTGTCGCCGACCCATACGTAGCGCGACAGCGCGCAGAGCCGGGGTCGCGTCGATAACGATAAGGCTAGGTGGTGATCCGAGTGCGCAATCGCTTGGTCGCGATCCCGGGTCTTAGTGCTCCCAAGCGCTCGCCCGGGAAGGCAGCTGAAATGCGGTAGGATCCGTCTGTTCACAGACAGGTCCCGATCTCCATCGTCATCGCGGTTCAGCGCGCCTATTACAAATCGGTAACTGTCCCCGATGCTCCCGACGCACCGGAACCAATAGCGGTATGCCAGCGTTCCTTGAGAGCCTCCACGCGAGGTTAGCACAAGGAGATCGCTATGAATAAAGCTACATTTTTCTCATTGCTGACGGCCGCGCCGTTGCTGGCATTTGCAACATCAGCATCTGCAGCACCGTCGATGCCGACGCCGCCAACCGATACGCCCACTTCAATCGTCGAAAAAGCCCGCGCGGACTGCCGTTGGGTCGACAACAAGTGGACCTACCAGCGTGGCGACAAGCGCCTAGAATGCCGCCCAAATCGTCCATCGGGACGCGGTTGGAACTGGCATCGCGAAGGTAATCGCTTCGGCTGGTATAACAATGGTCGCAAGTCGTGGCACTTTAACGCTTGGTGATCTGAGCCACGTGTAAAATGGGGACAATTGTCGATTTGCAAACCTGACAGCCTTCATCGGCAGGTTTTGTGATCGGCAATTGTCTTCGTTCTTGCGGCATTACACCAAATACGGATTGCTCGCGCGTTCGTCGCCGATGGTGCTGGTTGGGCCGTGACCGCAGATGAACGTTACATCATCGCCGAATGGCAAGACTTTGGTCTTGATTGAGTTGATCAACTGCTCGGAACTTCCGCCGGGTAAATCGGTTCGTCCGACTGAGCCCTGGAACAGCACATCCCCGACCATCGCAAACCGTTGTTGTCGATTGAATAAAACTACCGAGCCCGGCGAGTGGCCGGGGCAATGGAACACCTCGAACATCTGACCGGCCACCGTCACGGTGTCGCCCTCGATCAGCCAGCGGTCCGACGTTGCGTTTTTCATCGTGCCGGGCACGCCATAGGTGGCTGCCTGCTTTTCAACGTTGAGCATCAACGTCTCATCGGCCTTGTGCGGGCCCTCGATCGGCACGTTGCCAAGAGCCACCTTCAACTCCGCAGCCCCACCGACGTGATCGAGGTGGCCGTGCGTGAGAATGATCTTCTCGACCTTCATGCCGACCTGTTTGATCGCCGCCAGAATGTCGGGCACATCGCCGCCTGGATCGACCACGGCGCCAATCTTCGTCGCTTCGTCCCAGAGCAACGTGCAGTTCTGCTGGAACGGCGTGACCGGCACGATGGCAGCGTTCAAGCGGGCAGGTGGTGCGGTCGCAGGTTTGGTCATCGGTTGTCTCGGCGGTTCGGGGCTCGAATCTTCGCCCCTTCTACCCGAGGACGATGCCGGACACTACACGTTCGGCCCAATGCACATTAAAACCGGGCACCGCGACCATCACGCGCATGCCGATAAATGACAAGATAAACGTGATTAAGGCAACCCAGAATAAGAACCGGCCGACGGTCTGGTCGAGCGACCAAGGCCGCTCCTGTGGTGCTTGCGGCCGCCGCGGATATTCGCGTTCAGTGAACTTGGTGGTGATGGCTAAGGGCATTGTCGTCTCCATTATCAAACGCCGACACGGTGTGCTGCTTTGATTGGAGGGTATCGCCACGTCGCATAAGTAATCGATTGGGAAGACTGCTGGTGGGCATAAGCATCACGTAAAGATCGCTAGCGTTGAGCCGCTACGCGCCCCTGCCACACACATAGCCCCGGCGTGACGATTAGTTCCATCACCAACGCGAACGCGACAACAGCCGACGTATCACCGTGCACGAGCCAGCCGTACAACCGCGCCAAGCCGCCGATGAAGACAATGAAGGTCAAGAGCCTCGCGGGGCCCGTTGACGAGGCAAGCGTCGGGATCATGCACCAAAATGCGATACCGGTCCCCAACAACAGGCCGGACAGGTAACGGAAGTGGCTATCGACCGGAATGCTTGCGGCGTCCGTGCCCATCAGGGCCAACCCACCAAGCGCGCCACTCAACCCGGCACTCACCGGGACAAGTCCAGCAATCGCCACCGCGATTTGAAGACCGCGAAGTTCGCGGTAGTAGGTAGCAGTCGGTTTGGCCGGCATGATCGGTCGCTCGCTGGAATGGTGGGTCGCTATTGAACACGTACAGTTAGGCTCAAAACAGATGCCAAGCGTCGGCTTATCGGGCCATTTTAGTCGTAATGACGCAAGTTTGATGGCTCCAGGCACAGCACCCATTGCAACCTCGGTTATTGGCAGGGCACACAAGATCTCGTGAATGCGTCGTGGCAACCGTGATCCGATATGGCATCAATCGAACTAAGCCCCAGTGACCACGCGCGGCGGATGCGCGACTGGACGATCATCGCGGCGATCCTGATCACACTGGCGGCACTGCTGGTCGGATGCCGTCAATGGTTCAGCCACGACCGCGAACTGGCGCAAGTTCCAGCGCTATGGCTGTGCGTCGGCTTGATCGTTGCCGGCGTTGTCTACTTAGGGCTCGTGCCTTTGATCAGCACCGCCGAGCATTTGAAAGGCCGTAGTCTTCGTCGCCATGTCCGCTGGATGATTATCGTGGGACTGGTGTTGCGCGTGATGCTGCTCTGGAGCACACCCGCGCTCGAAGATGATGTCTATCGCTACTTGTGGGACGGCGGCGTTGTTATCAGCGGGCACAATCCTTACGCGATCGCGCCTAGTGCCGCGGCAGAAGCCGGAACCGCACCCGACGTCATAAAACAACTGGCCGAACAGGCAGGCCTGATTCATACCCGCATCAATCATCCAAATTTGCGGACCATTTATCCACCGGTTGCGGAGGTAGCCTTCGCGCTCGCTCATTTAGCTGAGCCGTGGAGCTTGATCAGTTGGCGGCTGATTTGTCTTGGTGCTGAGATTGCGACCCTCACGTTGCTCTTGGCGCTGCTGAGCACGCTCGATCGCTCGGCCCTGTGGGCCACGCTTTACTGGTGGAACCCGATCGTCATCAAGGAGCTGATCAACTCGGCCCACATGGAGGCAATCCTGATGCCGCTGCTGCTGGCCGCATTGTTGCTGGCTGTCCGCAAGCGTCCGGTGGCAGCAACCACCATGCTCTCTCTTGCGGTCGGGGCGAAGTTGTGGCCCATCATCCTGGCGCCGTTGGTGCTTCGACCGCTGCTGGATCATCCAGCGCGACTGATTGCAGCGTTGGCGATCATGGGCGGTGCGTGCCTGCTGTGGGCTGCAGCCCCTTTTATGGCAGGGTTCGGTGACGATTCAGGCTTTGTTGCCTACGCGACGGCTTGGCAGACCAACAGCGCGTTAACGCCGACACTTCAACATCTCTTCAGGCTCTTGCTGACGCCGTTTGGCGCTTCACCGGAATTTGCCGGACGAGCTGTGCGCGTATGCACCGGCTTGGTGGTCGCTGGTGTTGCCGTATACTTTGCTGCAAAGCCGGTGGCCGGGCCAGCCGACCTGATCTCACGCGCCAC
This sequence comes from Hyphomicrobiaceae bacterium, assembly GCA_031429105.1. Lineage (GTDB taxonomy): Bacteria > Pseudomonadota > Alphaproteobacteria > Rhizobiales > Hyphomicrobiaceae > JAKFWF01. The sequence continues at coordinate 15,827 of JANOYV010000052.1, forward strand.
GCTGATCATTGCAACGCTGTATCTTTTGAGTCCAGCGCAGTTCCCCTGGTACTTAATCTGGCTACAGCCGCTGCTATCGCTGCACCCGATCCGCGGCTGGCTGATCGCGACTCCCTTGGTCGCGATTTACTACGCGTCGTTCTATTTCCACGGCCAAGGGACCTATTGGATCTTCCGCGACATCGTGGTGTGGGCGATCTGGCTGCCAATCTGGGCGCTACTGGCAAACGATGCGTGGCGGACGGCATCGAAGGCTTGAGACCTGCGCGTGACGCCTGAAAAGATAGCGCCCCCGGCGCGCGATCTTCGAGGCGTTGAAAATCAACCTGAACCAGATCCCGAACCAAAACCCTTTTTCTTCGGCGTCGTCTTCTTTTGCGTGTCCATCTTTTTAGCCGTCGGCTTCTTCGTTAAAGCCGCTCCGCTTCCAATGCCAGAACCAGTCGTGGCGGCCGTGCCAGAACCTGATCCTTGTGCAAGTGCCGCTGGAACGATTGCGGCAGCGATACCAACTGCTGTGATCGCCGCGATAAGTGTCTTCATGCGAGCATACTCCCTGGATTGCTTCTGTTATGGCGCAAGCGCCAAGGGGAGGATGCTGTTCGCCACCGAGACCGGCAAGCGCTCGATCACGGTCTCACCAACAGTTGACACAGCCGCGAGTGGCGCGTGATCGATCGCTCGACCGCGCACTAGATGGAGATCGAGGTCGCGTCTTTCGCCTAGAGATCCCACTTGCCAGATTTGGCGTAGGCCCAGTAGGCCTCGCGCGCTTTCCGGTACAGTGGTCCTGGCTGCATGGTCACGTCTTCCACCTTCGTTACTGGCGTGACCTTTGAGTAGTTGCCCGATGTGAACACTTCGTCGGCACCGATGAAGTCAGCTGCCTTCAATGTGGTCTCGCGCACCTCGACACCGGACTTCCGTAGCAAGTCGATCACCCGCTGGCGTGTCACGCCGTTGAGGAATGTACCGTTCGGTGACGGCGTCATGACGACGCCATTTTTAGCCATGAAGATATTAGAAAATGCTGTCTCGGCAACGTTGCCCAGCATGTCGAGCACCAGCGCGTTGCTGAAGCCCTTGGCGACCGCCTCACGCGCTGCGCGTGCATTGTTCGGGTAGAGCGCGCCGGTTTTGACATCGGTCGGCATCGTCTCGAGCGACGGCCTGCGGAACGACGACACGGTGAGGCTCGCGCCTACAGGCTCCGGCATCGGTGCGTCGAACATGCACAGGCAGAAGCGGGTCGACTCCGGGTCCGGCACGATGGTGTAGAGACCATCCGCCTCGGCCCAGTACATCGGCTTGACGTAAAGCGCAGTCCCTTTGGCGAATTTCGCAGCACCGACCTTGGCAAGTGCGACGATCTCTTCCGGTTGCATTGTCGGCTTCAATCCCATCTTGAGCGCAGATTGATTGACCCGGGCCGCGTGCTGGTCGATGTCCGGCATCACGTTATCGAAAATGCGTCCTCCGTCGAACACGGACGAGGCTTGCCAGGCCGCATGCGTGCGTGGCCCCATCATCGGCGGATTACCCTCCTGCCAGCGACCATCGAGGAACGTCCACGTTTGCGAATGCCAGGCCATCGATCTAACTCCTCAAGGTGGATTGCCGTGCACGTTGACTGTGGTCTAAGCCGTGCTGACAATCGTTTTATGCTACAGATCGCATGTTATCGGAACGGAACGTCCCATGCAGAAACTTTTTGCAGCCCTGAGCTTCATACCAGCCCTGTTCGCACCGGCGGAGCTTCGGGCCGGACCAGCGCAAGCCGGACGCGCCACCGATTTCGTGTTCGAGGCCATTGATGGCACGTCGATGCCGCTTTCGATGTTCAGCGGCAAGGTGCTGCTGGTCGTCAACACCGCGTCATTCTGCGGCTTCACCAAGCAGTATGAAGGTCTGCAAGCGTTGCATGAGCGTTACGGGGCCAAAGGTCTCGTCGTGATCGGCGTGCCTTCAAACGACTTTGGCGAACAGGAACCGAAGGCTGCGGGCGAAATCGCCGACTTCTGCAAAGGCGCGTTCGGCGTCACATTCCCGCTGACAGCCAAACAGGTGGTGAAGGGGCAGAATGCGCACCCGTTCTATGCCTGGGCCGCTGGCAATCTGGGTGCAGCCGGTGCGCCACGCTGGAACTTCCACAAGTATCTCGTTGGCGCCGACGGGCAACTCGTCTCATCGTTCTCGACCCAGACCGAGCCCCTGTCCCAGAAGCTCGTCGCAGCCGTTGAAGCAGAGCTTGGTAAGATTGCACCGGAATAAGCCACCGCAGTCACGTCCACGGCAGCAGATGGAACTTCATCGCGATCACGAGGGCGCCATTGTTGATCGCATGCAGTGCCATCGGCGCCCACAAGCTCCCCGTGCGCCACAACGCCCACGACAAGATCAGCCCGATCGCAAAAATCTCGATCAGCCCGAAGATCGAGTAGGTGTAGTGCAGCGCCATCCACAGGAGTGTCGTTACCAAAGCTGCACCGGCGAAGCCGAGACGACTTTTGGACAAGGCTGGCAGCATGAAGCCGCGAAACAGAAGTTCCTCCGACACCGGCGCGCCGATCGCAATGATACCCGCGTAGATCGGCCACTCAGGCAGTTGCATCATGATGGAAAAGGCTTGGTTGTCGGCGAACAGCACGTCGGGTCGCAACCAATAGACAGCCGCAGTGTAGGGAATTGCGAAGGCTAGAAATACCGCCAATAACGGAAGCAGAGCGCCAACGCGGGGCATCGGTCGCCCGAGCGCCAGGACGTGGGCTCTAACGCCACCGAACCAGCCCGCCAGCCAAAGTGCGCCCAACGCCATAACGACCTGCAACAGCACCATCGATCCCCAATTGGGAATGCGCACGGCATCTCCTGTCAGGGCCCCGACCACAATAGTGGCACCAACGATTGCTGCGAAAGCACCGAGGGTAATCGCAAATCCCGCGAGAAGTCCGCCGACCGGCCCCCATGACGTGCGCGCAACATACGCGCCGCGCATCGGCGGTTGCAGCCTCTGGTCATCGTTCATCTGGCTGCCTCGATTGCCTACTTTTGTTTTTAACGCTCACACCCTATATATGAATTGCCGGATTCGTCCGGCTATGGTGATAAATGGACTACGTAATAAGCCTTTCGGACCCGGGGGCGGTACCCGGCGCCTCCACCACTGGCCACAATGACACTGCTTCGCGGTGGCCGCTGATGGGGGCGAACTAGGATCGACGAGGGTGTAAAGGTTGCTCTTTTGCCCGGCATGATACCACCGTTATCGGGTCAAACAGACTAGTTGCAAATGACAACTATGCTGAGGTTGCTGTCGCTGCTTAATGCAGCGCCGGAAGCCTAAATGTTAAAGCCCTGTGCCCTAGCAGGTTCAGGCGCGGTTCGGAGGGCACCGGGCAACAGAAGCCCTCCACTTCATTTGCTTGCTTGGCCGATTGGCTTCGTGAGTGGTAAAACGACCAACGGCGGCACTTGGCTGACAAATTCGCTGATAACTTCAATGCCAAGTCACCAAGGGAAACGCACCGGAACATGACCGGCGAGCACACGATTGACTACGAAGTCCTGGCGCAAGATGCCATGCGCGGCGTTGTACGCACGATCCTGACCAAGGTCGCCAAGACCGGCCTGCCGGGTGATCATCACTTCTACATTTCGTTCGATACACTGGCGCCCGGGTCATCGATCTCGAAGCGGCTGAAGGAAAAGTATCCCGAAGAGATGACGATCGTCCTGCAGCATCGGTTCTGGGACTTGATCGTTACAGAAGAGCGCTTTGAAGTGAAGCTAACATTTGACGGCATCCCTGAGCGCCTTGTCGTGCCATTTGGCGCGATCAAAGTGTTCTTTGACCCGAGCGTTCGCTACGGCCTGCAATTCGAAGCGCCAGACTTTGGCCCTGATGCGGTGGCCCATCCACAAAGCGGTCAGGATGAGCACGCTGGTCCGCCGCTGGACGAACGGCAGGATCGCGGCGGCGCAACACCCATTCGACCAACCACCACGCGCTCGGTTTCAGAGCGCAAGCCCCGCACGCCGCGAAAGACGCGCGCTGATAAGCTGCCCGGCGAGACAGCGGACGTGGGCGAGACCGTGCGCCCGACGCTTGCCACCAGAAACGCTGACCCCAAGACTGAGCCAAAGCGAGACGATGCTGCTGGATCAAAGTCTGATCAACAAAAGGCCGATGCGGCGGCTGCCATCTCGGTTGTTCCATCGGGGGGCGCGCAAGTTGTCAGTCTCGACGCCTTCCGCAAGAAATAGCCAATCCGCTCAAGGAGCACGCCATGGCCAACCCCGGATTGTTTCCTGGTGAGTTCGCCGTTGTGACAGGCGCCGCCTCCAACATCGGTCGCGGCATTGCAACAGCCCTTGCGCGCGAAGGTGCCAAGGTCTTGCTCGCCGATATCAATGCAGAGGGAACTGCGGCCACTGCCGCCACGATTTCGGCAGCGGGGGGCACGGCAGATGTCTTGATCGCCGACCTCAGCACCCGCGATGGCTGGAAGCAGATTGCCGAAGCCTTGGGGGCCCGCACACCGGATATGCTGGTCCATGCGGCAGCGCCTGCCCGCCGCGAAGCAGATCATGCGTTGGCTGTCACCGAGGACACCTGGGACCGCATGGTCGACACCAACGTGCGAACCGGCTTCTTTCTGGCCCGCGCGGTTGCCGAGCGGATGATGGCGGCTCGCGTTAAAGGCCGCATCGCATTCGTCACATCGCTGCACGCGCAAACCCCACGCAACCTGCCGCACTATTCGTCGTCGAAGGCTGGGCAGACCATGGTGATGAAGGAACTTGCCCGTGCCCTCGGCCCCCACGGCATTCGTGTCAACGCAATCGCTCCGGGCGCGATCCCGGGTGGTGGCTTTAATGCTGGCGCCTACGATTGGGGTGGCAAAATACCCTTGGGTCGCCTCGGCACCGCCGATGACATTGCCGCCATGACCATGGCGCTGCTCTCAGACCGGTTTTCTGGCTACGTCACCGGCACGACGGTCGAAGTCGATGGCGGCCTCGCCCTGCACAACTGGATCGCACCCGTGGGATAGAGTAGCGTCTGCAACTGCGCCACATGGCTCGGCAGCAGATTTGGTCGCACGCAACACGAACCGATGGGAGTTCGAGATGACCGCACCATCAACTGACGGCGTCATCGTCATCCGACCAGGACAAACCTACACCGGCAAACAAGGGTTCACCTACGGTGCTGGCGCCTCGGCCGAGACGGCGGGAGCGAGCAAAATCTGCATGAACGTTTTGCCGATGCCGCCTGGCGCACGGGCCAAAGCGCACTATCATTTTCACATCGAGACGATTGCTTATCTGCTTGATGGCGAGTGCGCGGTTTATCACGGGCCACAGTTGGAACACCGGTCACTCATGCGTGCTGGCGATCAAATGTTCGTTCCAGCCGACGTCCCGCACGCCCCCAGCAATGAGAGCAGCGAAGCGTGCCGCTGGCTCGTCGTGCATTCATCGGGCAGTGATCAAGAGGGTATCGTGCTGTTACCGGCGCTCGATGCGTTATTGGCAACGCGGCTGTCGGCCTAGATCACTTCATCAGCACGACAAAGTCGGTGCCACGACCGGTCTCGTTACTGACACCTTGATCAGAGATCACCAGCGATGCGCCGACCCATACCCGGCGGGCAATCTCACTGCGCACATGGTCGGGGAGCGTCACGCGGTCGAGCGCTGCCTGCGCCGACGCCTCTTGTGTCGGCATCGTCACTCCGAGCCAGCGCAGCTTCGCGCCATCTTCAGACGCGGCCATCGCCGTGAACGTATGGGTTCCAATCGGCGTATCGATATCGGCGATGTCAACCGACGACTCGAGCACTGCTTCGAAGCCCTGGCGGACGAACACACTGCGTTCTTTGAGGCTGACGAAAATCGACACCGGCTCTAGCCTGCGGCCGATCTCCTTCACCTGATCGGGTGCGTCGTCCGCAGCGCGTTCGGCTTCGCGGGCAGCACGCGCGGCGGTAAATGACAGCGGCGTCTTCACAGCCTCCTCGGCAACCGCAATTGAATAGAACTGCTGGGCTTCAACGAGGCGCTGGTCAGCGGCGATCTTGGCCGCAGCCCGATCAACCGTCTGCGATGTATCGGCGACAGTCGCATTGCTGCGGGCCTCGGCTTGCGCAACCGCTAGATCAGCGCGGCGACTGCGCACGTCGGCCACTGCGGCATTTGCTTCGGCAGCCTTAACGCCTGCGAACGCTAGCGCCTCACGCGCGGTGAGTGCCTTGCGACGGCTGGCACTGATCGCTTCAGCCTTCAGTCGTGTGGCGACCTCATGGGGATTAAACGTGCGGGTAGCCACACCATCCACTTCAGTTGTAACCGACGCTTCACCTCGAACGGTCGCAACAAGGGCCGTCATCTCGGTTGTCGGCATCAGGTAGGGTTGCGGCAGTTGCACGCTGTCGATTGCATATGGCTCTGTATCGGTGGCAGCGACGATCACCCGCATCCCCATTCGAGTCATGCCAAACAGCTGTTGGGCAACGTCATGGGGCAAGCGGATGCAGCCATGCGAGGCCGGGTAATTCGGCACAACGCCCGCATGCAACGCAATCCCCGACCACGTAATCCGCTGCATGAACGGCATCGGCGCGCCGCTATAGATATTGGACTCGTGATACCGGTTTTTCTGGATCACACTAAAGATACCCGACGGTGTGCTGTATCCGGGTTGACCGGTCGAGATGCGGGTCTGCAGGACAGCCCCGCCATCGCCCCACACCGTCATTGTCTGGCTTTTCAGCGAGGCCACCGCAACCAACGCCGTGGTTGGTGATGGCTGCGTAATTGCGACCGACGACTGACGGTCGTGGGTCACCAAGGGGGTGGACACGGCGGCCGCAGCAGCAGTGCGCGCACGTCCAGAATCGGCGCGATCACGACGCACTTCGGGACGGCGCATGCGCTCCGGCGGTCGCTTCACCGATGCGTAGGGTTGGCCGCCGATGATGCTATTCCAAAAGGATTGGGCGTTAGCGGCAGGCACACACATGATCGGTACTGCTAGAAGACCAAGGAATGCGCATATTGGTTTCATAATTAAACGCATCGCACGCCCTCGATCGCCTACACGTACCGAACCACCCGCCACACATGTTTGACAGCGTTCAGTACAGCTTACGGCGCAGTTACGAGATCGCAACGATCTCCGTGCGTTAAGGCAAACACCCAAGGGCGAAGCGTGGCTATTCAGCCACGCCTTTCTGTCCCACCCAACGAAAAACGCCCGCACCGGTAAGGTGCGAGCGTCTTTTGTCAGCACCTACCGACTGCCCTTACGGGGAGCCGCAGGCGTCAAAGATCAATGCGAAAGAACGGCCAACATCAACAATGCGACGATGTTGGTGATCTTGATCGCAGGGTTTACGGCTGGGCCAGCGGTATCCTTGTAGGGATCGCCGACGGTGTCGCCAGTTACCGAAGCCTTGTGCGCTTCGGAGCCCTTCATGTGCTTGACGCCATCCTTGTCGACGAAGCCGTCCTCGAAGCTCTTCTTGGCGTTGTCCCAGGCGCCGCCGCCCGAGGTCATCGAGATGGCAACGAATAGGCCCGTCACGATCACGCCGAGCAGCATCGCGCCGACGCAGCTGAACGCTGCACTCTTGCCGCCAATCGCGTTGATCACGAAGAACAATACGATGGGCGAGAGCACTGGCAGAAGCGACGGAATGATCATTTCCTTGATCGCAGCCTTGGTCAGCAAGTCAACGGCGCGCGCATAGTCAGGACGCTCCGTGCCCTTCATGATGCCAGGCTTTTCCTTGAACTGGCGGCGGACTTCTTCCACCACGGAGCCAGCCGCACGACCAACAGCCGTCATGCCCATGCCACCGAACAGGTAGGGGATGAGGCCGCCGAGCAGAAGTCCGACAACAACGTAGGGGTTGGTCAGCGAGAAGTCAGGCACCACGCCCTTGTAGAACTGGAACGAGGTTGAGCCGGGCTTGTTGGCTTCCGCGATGAAGTACAAAAGGTCGTAGTTGTAGGCTGCAAACAGCACCAGCGCGCCGAGACCAGCCGAGCCAATCGCATAGCCCTTGGTGACGGCCTTCGTCGTATTACCAACAGCGTCAAGCGCATCGGTTGAACGACGCACTTCCTTCGGTAGGCCTGCCATTTCGGCGATGCCACCGGCGTTATCGGTCACGGGACCGAATGCGTCCAGGGCAACGACCATGCCAGCCAGACCGAGCATCGTTGTCGTCGCAATGGCCGTGCCGAACAGACCGGCAAGGTTGAACGTCGCGAGAATGCCGACGACAATGACAATCGTTGGCAAGGCGCAGGCTTCGAGCGAAACGGCGAGGCCTTGGATCACATTGGTGCCGTGGCCAGTGACCGATGCTTGGCTGATCGAGCGTACCGGACGATAGCCGATGCCGGTGTAGTACTCGGTAATCCAGACGATCAGACCGGTGACGGCGAGACCAACAAGGCCACAGTAGAACAGGGCCTGTCCGGTGATCACAGTGCCAGCCGCCTTGCCGACTTCACCCCAGGTGCCGAGCGCGAACTCGGTTGCAAGGTAAAGGCCGCCAATCGAAAGCACTGCGGACGCAATGAACCCGCGATAAAGCGCGCCCATGATCGAGTTATTAGCGCCAAGCTTGACGAAGTAAGTCCCGATGATCGACGTCACGATGCAGGTCGCACAAATCGCCAACGGGTAGACCATCAGCTTGTCGAGGTTGCCCTGACCGGCGAAAAAGATCGCGGCCAGCACCATGGTGGCAACAACCGTCACGGCGTAGGTTTCGAACAAGTCAGCCGCCATACCGGCGCAGTCGCCAACGTTGTCGCCAACGTTGTCGGCGATGGTGGCTGGGTTGCGGGGGTCATCTTCCGGAATACCAGCTTCGACCTTGCCGACGAGATCGGCGCCAACGTCGGCACCCTTGGTGAAGATACCGCCGCCCAGACGGGCGAAGATCGAGATCAGCGAAGCACCAAAGCCCAACGACACGAGGCTGTCGATGACGATGCGGTCGGCTGGCTTATAGCCGAGGCCATAGATCAGGAAGAAGTAGTAGATCGAAACACCGAGCAGGGCCAAGCCTGCGACCAGCATGCCGGTGACGGCACCAGCCTTGAAGGCGATATCGAGGCCGCGCGCCAACGAGTGGGACGCAGCCTGCGCCGTGCGCACGTTCGCACGCACCGACACGTTCATGCCGATATATCCAGCGATGCCCGATAAAACCGCACCGATCAGAAAGCCGAACGCGCTGAGCGGGCCAAGCAGCGGCCATGCAATCAAGAAGATCACGGTGCCAACGGCACCAATCGTCATGTACTGGCGGTTCAGGTAGGCCTGGGCGCCTTCACGGATCGCGGCTGCGATCTCTTGCATGCGCGCATTGCCAGCATCGGCGCTGATGACCTGCTGGATCGTGACGATTGCGTAGAGGATCGACAACGCTCCGCAGGCGATGACCCCCCATAGAATATTCGATATCATTGAACTCCCCTTGGCCGGTTGAACGGCCTCTTGTCGGTGTCGTTAAACGCAAAAAAACGCTGCCGAGGGACACTTCACTCAGCGCGCACGCGCCCGGTCGGGATCGACGAACGCGCGGACCATGCCAAAAGACGACACAAGTTGCAACCCAGGCACACCTAGTCCTTGGTCGGAGAGACCACTAACAGCGCTAGGCGACGCCCCGGCTCGCGTCCGCTGCATCGCTTGCGGTCCGGCTGCATGGATGATTGAGTGCAAAAAAATTAGCCTGAGGAGCTCGCTTCATGTCAGCCACAGTGTCTTTGCCGCCGCACCTGATCACAAACCCATCGGCCTGGATCGGCGCGGACATGGCGGCCGATCCAGGCCAGTGGCTGGTCGAACTCACACCTGAAATCGTTACGGAAATCGAACAGGCTGCCACATCCTATCTAGGACGCACGAAGGAGATCGGGCAGATCACGCGCGAGCAATTCCCACTGCCCACGTTCGGTCGCCACCTGACCGATTTGCGCCAGACCTTGATCAAGGGGCGCGGATTCGAAGTCCTGCGCGGCCTAACGGTCTCAAACTACTCGCAGGAATTGGCAGCAACGATCTTTTGCGGGATCGGCTCGCACTTGGGTTCGGCACGGTCACAAAACGCCATGGGCCACATTCTAGGGCATGTCCGCGATATCGGGGCGGACGCGAAAAACCCAACGACCCGCATCTACCAGACAGCTCAACGCCAGACGTTCCACACCGATTCGGCCGATGTCGTGGGTCTGCTGTGTATTCGCGAGGCGATGGAAGGCGGCAAGTCGCTGCTCGTTTCAACAACCACGATCTACAACGAAATGATGCGGCTGCGGCCAGATCTGGCACCACTGTTGTTCGAGCCGCTCGCCACTGACCGGCGTGGAGAAGTGCCCGAGGGGCAAAAGCCGTTCTTCGAGATTCCTGTTTTGAATTGGCACGCGGGCAACCTCACAGGCATCTATCAGCGCCAATATATCGACAGTGCGCAGCGGTTCCCAGATGCTCTCCGTTTGACGCCCGCCCACGTCGAGGCACTCGATTTGTTCGATACATTGGCGAACGACCCGAGGCTGCACTTCGGCATGCAACTGCAGCCAGGCGACATGCAGTTTGTATACAATCATGGCCTGCTGCATGACCGGACCGGGTTTACTGATTGGCCAGACGCGCCCAAGAAGCGACATCTCCTGCGGCTATGGCTATCCGTGCCCGGTGATCGCGAGCTTCCTGAAAGTTTCAAGCAGCGCTACGGCTCAATCGAAATCGGCAGTCGCGGCGGCATCATCACCAAAGGTACTAAGTTGAACGTGCCTCTGGACTAGTTTTTTTTCCGGCGGCGGCGGTCGGCTCCCCGGCAGGGGAGTCACCTGCGACAACGAAGTTAGTTTTTCCGTCACCGGCGGCCGGCTCCGCGCAAGCGGAGTCGCCTGCGACAACTAAGTTAGTTTCTTTTCCAGTCGCAGGCGGCCGGCTCCCCGTCAGGGGAGTCGCCTGCGACAACTAAAAAGCCGCTTTTTTGCCCCAATCGGTGCAGATAGCCGGGTTCAACGGTTGCGGGGAACAGCTCAGTGGCACCATCAAGTTCGAACACGCAGATTTATCTGGTCATCGAAGCAGGCCCGACGGCGGCAGCGCGCCTAACGGCTGTGCTCGGTGGCACAAGCGGCATTACGGCCTTGCTGATCCGTCCAGGTGTGGCGCCGCTTGATGCGAGCCTAGCGCGGCCTCTCGTCGAGCAGGCTCAGAAATCGAATATCGCAGCCCTGGTCGAGGGCGATCCGGCACTCGCCCGCGCGCTACGTGCCGATGGCGTGCACCTGCCATGGTCGCCAACCTTGCGCGCTGCTTACGATGAAGCCCGCGACATTCTTGGCACGCGCTTCATGGTCGGGGTCGGCATTGCAACCGACGCCGAACAAGCTCGGCACGATGCCATGGAGCTTGCCGAAGCTGGCGCCGACTACATCGGCTTCGAGCCATCGGCGGTTGAAACGCCAGCGGCTGCTACGGCGACGGCGCAGGCCGAGTTTGCCGCCTGGTGGGCCGAAATTTTCCAAGTGCCATGCGTGATCTTCGGCATCGACCAAGTTGCCGATGCTCAAGTCTTTGCAGCCCTCGGCGTCGATTTCATTGGCATCACCCTGCCGCCGGGTGAAACGCCAGCCGATAGCGCCGCACGGATCAGCGCCATTGCTGCTGACATCACGCCGCAGCGGGTCGGAGCGGGCCGATGAGGCAACGTCTTACCTGCTCGGTCACACTGGCCCTGCTAACAGGCATCACGGTCATTCCTAGCCGACCGATCCTGGCGCAAACCAGTTCGTGGAGTTCAACGACCGATCCAGCCGTCCCCAAACCACCGGGAGCCGCAACGACAAAGACCCTTCCGACGCCAAAAGGTGCGAAAACGCCGCCCCGATCAGGCGATCCCCTATCCCGGTTCCAGAAAGGGCCAATCGGCGCACCGGCACCACGCTCCGAACCTGCACCGTCGGGCGATGATGCAGCTTTCCTGGCCTTCGACCAGGGTCAATATCTGACCGCCCTGACGATTGCAGGCAAGCGCGCCGAACAAGGCGACGCTGCCGCCTGCACGCTGGTCGGACGGATCTACGACGAGGGACTGGGCGTCAACCGTGACCAAGTGATTGCGGCCCGCTGGTATGCCCAAGGCGCCAAGCTTGGCGATGTCGAAGCAGCCTTCGCCCTTGGCGTGATGATGGCCGAAGGCCGTGGTGTCGATAAGGACCATGTCGCTGCCGGCGAAATGTTCGAGCGCGCGGCTATGAAACAGCACGCGCTTGCGAACTACAATCTGGCATTGTTGTTTTTATCGGGTGTCGGCAAACCGGAAAATCCATATCGGGCAGCCCAACACTTGGCGTTCGCTGCACAAAAAGGCGTGGCCGCGGCCCAGTACGATCTGGCGACGCTCTATCAGAAGGGCCACGGCGTTCAGCCCGATGCGTTCGAAGCCTCGCGCTGGCTCAGGCGCGCGGCCGAGCAGGGTATGCCGGAAGCCGAATACGATTACGCAGTCGTGCTGCTGAAAGGCTACGGACTGAACGCCGACATGCCCCGCGCCATCGACTATTTGAAGTCGGCTGCGAGCAAAGGCCTGCCTGGCGCGCAGAACCGGCTGGCGCACGTTTATGCCGAAGGCATCATGCTACTCGACCGCAATCCGATTGAAGCCGCGAAGTGGCGCTTGCTCGCCCGCGACGGCCAGATCGTCGACGCAGCGTTAGACACGCTCGTCAGCAAGCTATCCCGCGCCGACCGCGAAAAGGCCGAGGCAGCCGCCCAACGCTGGCGAGACGAAACGGCACTTGAGCGCGGGCAGTAGCCGCTCCCTCAGTTCACGCCGCGCCCGATCAAGATTTGCGAACGTTACTCGGGTTGCTGGCTGGGCGCGCCGGACTAATACTGGCGGTGGTACTTGCAGCCGACTTTGGACCCGCATCAGTGCCATTCGGCGCCCGCTTTGCGTCCTTCGGATCAGGCTCTTCCCAACTGGCGCCATACCAATCGTCGGTGCCCATCAGCCAGTGGCGGAAGCGGCTCTTTTGCTCGTCCCGCTTGGTCGACGACCGCTGCAACGATTGCACATTGTCCTGAAGCGTTTCCAACAACTGAACCGGTCTTGCGGTTGAGCGTTCAACGCTCTCGAATCGGTTCGTCAGCGTATTCAACTCGGTGCCGTTATCGAGACGCCACTGGTCCATCGATGCCGCCAGCGTCTGTTGATTGGTGTTGAGCTTGACGAGCGCGTTGTGCAATTCAACCAGATCCTTACCGTGTGCCGAATGCAACTCCAGCGTCCGCTGGCCGAAGCTCTGCATCACCTTCTCGAGGCCTGCGATCTTGTCACCGAAACCCGACATGGCCTGGCCTGTCTCAGTCCGTTGGCGCTCGAAGTTCGAAGTCAAACTCTGGATGCGCTCGCCGCTTGAGTGTTGACCCGCCAACGATTGCCCGACCGATTGAGCCAATGCCTTCACGTCGGCGGTGATCGAGGTCGTCAACTGCGCCACCTGGTTGCGTTGGGCGGCAACCGCTTCGTCAATTGCGCGCAACCGTTCGCCGACCTGGGTTGCAGCGCGATCACTGGTTCCAGCACTCGCGTCGAGCTTGCGCTCGAACTGGCCGATGCGATCACCAAGCGTACTGGCACCACGGCTCACTTCGGAGACATGCTTGTCGATCGTCGTCAGACGCTCGAAAACGGGAGCCAGATCGACGGTTGTGTTGCTTGAGCGCTGCGCAAGCGTACGCTCGATTGCAACCAGCCGCTCGATGACCGGCGCCAATGCTTGCGTGGTGGCAGCGGGGCGCAACGTCTGTGCCTGTTCGATGGCCTCCAGTCGTTCGAGGATCGGTTGCAGATTGAGGGCAACGCCCGCTGAAGGCTTGGCCGACTGCAATCGCTCCAGTCCAGTCAACCGTTCACTGATCTTGGTCAAAGCTGGGACCACTTCGTCGAGCCCCGCGAACCGATCTACGAATCCTGCTGGCACGGAGCTCTCGCCACGTCCCGTCACGACCGCTTGTTCGAGCGCCTGCAACCGATCACCCAGCGCTGACCAGACGCGCGCAATGTCGCCCAACTTGGTATCGATGTTGCGCTCAAGATGTCCCAGGCGATCTGCCACCTGCGACCCGGCCTGCCCGGCCTCGGCACGCATCATATAGGCCTGCTGATCCTCCTGCGCGGTGGCGTAGCGCTGGCCCATGTCGACCGAGACCGGCACATCGCGCCTCGGGTCACCGATCAACTGGGAATAGGCGCGGCGCTCGGCCACCAGTTCGCCTGAGAGGTCGCGGATCGTCCGCTCCAATTGGTCGAGGCGGGAATTCTGCACGACATCGGCCATGCTGCCGCCGACCGGCTGCGACTGCACCGGTTCGGGCGCGTAATATCCCGAGGGAGCCACTGGTTGCGACATCGGCTCTGGGACGTAATATCCCGGCTGGGGCGTTGGATAGGCTGGCGGCGCAACCTGATAGTAGGCCGGCGCTGGCGGCAACCGCATCCACTCAGGCCCACGCTGTTCGGGCGCGACATAGCGCGGATCGAGTTGGTAAGCGCCACCAAGCAGCGGCGGCATGGCGTCTGCCCGCGGTGGCTCGTTCAATCCCCGCGAAGACCAGCCCGGAGCGTTACGTTTCAGCATGACAAGACCCGATTGTTCACGGTTCAGTTCAAGAAGGCTTTTGAGAAGGTCGGAGACCGAAATCGGTCCACGACGTAAATCCGCAAGTAGAGCCGCCACATGCAATGCCTCGGCCAACTCCTGCGAACGGCGCGGCGCAAGCCGCTCGGTGGCGTGGATCATGGGGGCCTCGGCCGCGATCAGGGCAGCCGTGTCACGTCGCAGCCCGGCAACGTCGATCCCTTGCAGCGCCATCACGTCGACGGCTGCATCGGTCCGCGTCATTGCGTTCAGCAGATGCTCCAACCGCACTTCGGGAGCGCGATAAGCCAGTGCCAAGTCGTAGGCATGATTGCAGCAGGCCAGCACCGCATCGTCCACATAGAGGATTGGTGCAGATGTCTGGTCGAAGGCCAATTGTTCGGCTGACTGACGTGGACGCGCTGTCTCCGCCGTTCGCAAATCCAAATCCCGGCCTCGATAACTCATCGTCCAGTCTCCAAAGGCCGTTTTACGGCCAAGACAGATCCAGTTTCCGATCATGTCCCTCGGTGTCGCAACAACGATAGACGCTTTGTCGTTTGGCTACGAGGTACACGGGCAAACTGTTCTAAAGTTTGGTCAACGCTCACATTCGTTGACGAGACGTCATACAGCGATCCGAATCACGTAACCGTCGCAGGAGCCAGAAAGGCCATGCAGCGGTTAATACCGGTTAAAGCAGCGTCGACGTTGGGGCTGGCTGCTGCAAATCCGCCCCTTCGTTGCGCACGCTGTTAAGTCTCGATGAAACCTCAACGAGTTCCAGCAAATCATCGGCAGCAGGCATCAACATGGCCGCTGCGGGCTTGATATCGACAGAACGACAATCGAGCCACGCGTCGAACTGGGACGGCGCGAGGATAGCCGGCATCCGGTCGTGAATGGTGCCAACGGTTGTATTGGCTGCCACCGTGAGTATTGCCATGGTATCAATCTCGCTGCCATCGGCTCCGAGCCAACTTTCGCTCAAACCGGCAAAGGCCATCAACCCGCCGGACTTGGGCCGGATCAGAAACGGGCGCTTGTGACCGACAGGGCCGGTCCACTCGTAAAACGCATCGGCTGGCACCAGACACCGCTTGTGCCGCAGCGCTCCACGAAACGACGGCTTTTCGTGCGCCGTCTCCGCGCGCGCATTGATCAGTGTCGCAAAGCTGCTCGGGTCCTTGACCCAGGGCGGCAAAAGGCCCCATCGCACCAGATGGAAGCCGCGTGAGCCATCTGGCTCGACCCGCACGATGCCAACAGGCTGGGTCGGTGCGATGTTGTAGCGCGGTGGAAAGTCGTGTTCTGTCCGGTGGCGAAAGTACGAACGCACGGCTTCCGGCGGAGATGTGAGGCTATAACGCGAACACACGAGACGCGCTCCAGATGAGTAGGATCGACACTTTAACCGTAGACGACAACATGACAATTGATCCGCCATCCGACAAGGCCCACGCAGCGGCAGCAGCGCTCCCGCATTGGCCGAAAGTGGGCGCGTGCTTTGCCCTGTTCCGCGATGACACCGTGTTGCTGGTCCAACGCTCCAAGCCACCGCGCCAGGGACTATGGAGCCTGCCCGGCGGCCACGTCGAACCGGGCGAAACAGCGGTCGACGCTGCATTGCGCGAATTGGCCGAGGAAACGAACATTGCAGCTGTCAGCGACGGTCTCGTCGATGTCCTCGATGTGATCGTCCGCGATGCGCAGGGCAGCCTTCAGGCGCATTACCTGTTGGCGGTCTTTTATGGCCGCTGGAATGCTGGCGAACCGAGCCCTTCAAGCGATGCGGCCGACGCCCGTTTCGTGGCCTTCGATCAGCTCGACGATTACCCGTTGACGACCGATGCAAAGCGGCTCATCTCGCTGGCAGCGGCGAAACGGGTGCGTTAAGCCGGTACGCCGCACAAATGCCGCGTGACAGTCTGACGATCTGCGGCCACACGACAGCTGCTGACAGGGGGCAACGTTTGGCCGACCGCAACAAGAATCGATCAACAAGCGCGGCTTTGGGTCTCATCGCTGCCGCGACCATGCTGATCTCGCATACAGCTTCTGCCGCCGATGCCAAGCCCTACGACGATAAGCTGTTCCGCTTATCCGAGGTATTGGGCGCGGTCCACTATCTGCGCGAACTGTGCGGTGCGAACGACGGCGGTCTATGGCGCGACCGAATGAAGGATTTAATGGATGCGGAGGGCTCGTCGGCCCTGCGGCGCGCTAAACTCACCAACAGTTTCAACCAGGGATACACAAGTTTCAGCCGCACCTACAAAACCTGCACGCCATCGGCACAAACGACTGTCACGCGGTTCTTGAGCGAGGGCACGCAGATTTCCGAAGGTCTTGTGAAATCAATCCCGTGACCGTTTCATTCACCGTGAATTGCAGTTGCATCTCGCGTTGTGCACACATCGTGCTAGTGCTCATTGCCGAGAGCCAATCTGCACCGACACACGTCGGCTGCCTGGCTCGACGTGCTGCGAGGGCGAGATGGAAATTCACCAACTAGCGACCAAATCAGATGCCAGCCTCAAGGCCCTTGGAATTATCTTGGGCGCGTGGGACGAAGGTGCTGACGCTGGCGTCGCGCCCGAGCTGATGGCCTATGCGGCACTGTTTACAGCGTTGACGGATCTAGTCGCAGCGTTTGGCGAGGATGCTGTCGGCACACTTCTAAAGGGGCTCGTGGGCCGCGTCGAAAAGGGTGAGTTCACCATCGCGCGCACGATGCAGTGATCTGGGCAGTGAACCTGATCAAATCAACCGGAGCGCCTTGAGAACAACTTCACCGATCAACACTCCGGCAAATAGCGCCAGCAAGAGACCGGCCATCTTATTGATCAGCTGCAGATGGCGCACATCGAGCTTGTGCCTGATCCGCCCGATCAAGTTGGACAACACCACCCACCACATCAAGCCACCGGCCATGACGGCTGCCACCATCGTCAGTGCATCGATGTAGCCGCGCACTTCAACGAAGGTGCTGATGCCGCCGAAAATAGCGAACAACCCAAGCACCGCGCCGGGATTGGTAATCGTCAGGAAAAACGTCTGCGGGATATCCCACGCGAAGTCAGCCAGCGTTGCCTTATCGTCGTCGCCCGGTGATGGCGGTGCGGTTGGCGCCGGCGTCAGGTACATCTTGAGGGCGAAGCCGAGCAGGACGAGCCCGCCGACAATCTGAATGCTATTGCGCCAGTCCTTGACGGCGTGCGAAATCGAGCCGACGCCGAGGGCTGCAAACATCGCGATGAAGCCGTCGCCAAGCACCGCCCCGATGCCAGCCGCAATCCCACCAACCACGCCACGCGATATTGCCCTTTGAATGCACAAGACATTGACCGGTCCGACGGGCGCCGACACCAGCACGCCAATGGCCATTCCGACGGGAATGATCCAAGGATTTGGGATAAGCTGCATCAAGGGCGGAACGGCTCCCCAAGACCCAGCGCGCTGCTCGTGCTCGTTAATAGTCCTGGATCAGCCCATGCGCGATAACGCATGATGCAGCACGCTCTCCTTGATGCTGTCATTACAATTAAGGGCTCCAAAATGCCGTCGCGCGCGCCAGTTTCGATCATTCGCGTCGTTATAGTGTTAATGAGCGGGCTGCTGCTTGTCCATGCGACCTCCGGCGAAGGTGTTGGCCAGACGGTAAAGTCGAAGAAGGCGCTTGAGGCGCCAGCCGTAGCCAAGCCAGCAACAAAGACGACCGAATTGCCCCCTGCCGTAATCGAAATGCGCGACGGCATCCTGGCCGCCGTCAAGTCGGGGCGGATCGAGGATCTGTTGGTGCCAATCGCCTGGAATGAGTTGCCACCGACGTTTGCAGCGGAGCCGACACCCGACCCCATCGCGCATTGGAAGAAGCTGTCCAGCGACGGCGAGGGGCGCGAGATTTTGGCCGTGCTTGCTGGCCTATTTGATGCTGGTTACGCAGTTCTTCCGGTGGGCCGCGACGTTGAGAACAGTCGCCTTTACGTTTGGCCACGCTTTGCCGAAATGGCGCTCGACAAACTGTCGGCAGAAGATGAAGTGCAGCTCTACCGCATCACCACACCAACGCTATTAAAGGCCATGCGCGAGAAAAAGCGCTGGATCGGCTGGCGGCTGACGATTGGTGCCGATGGCACCTGGCATTCGTTCAGCAAGGCCGAGTGAGACCGATGGTAACCATGTTTTGATGCGTCGTTAGCCATTACATCTGCAATTAACTATTGCGGCAACAGAGGCAACATTGAGCAACAAGGAAAAGTAGTAATGCGGCGCGCACTGATGGCAGTAATTTTAATGGGCGCGGGCACGCCCGCCATGGCCCAGGGGTTCAACCCTTTCGGTGAAAACCATACGATGAAGGGGGCCTATCTCACCCGCAAGGCACCGTCTGTACTGGCTAATACCACCGGACCAAAAACCAAGCAGCAGTTGCGCGCTGCAGCATTGGCACAACAGGCCGACGACGCCGATGAGGATCAATTCACCACAACTCCCCGCTCACTGACCCAGGCACCAGCCGAACAGTATTCGTCCGATGGCGGACCGCAGCCTTCGATTTCAGGGTCAACACCTGGCCTCGTCGCCTTCAATTCTAGCTATGGCGCTGGCAATGTCGTGATCGATAGCGGCGGTCGCAGCCTCTATTATGTCGTGTCTTCGACACAAGCCTACAAATATCCGGTTGCTGTGGGCCGCGAAGGCTTCTCCTGGACCGGCGTCGAGCGCGTCAGCCGCAAGGCCCAGTGGCCGGATTGGCGTCCGCCCGTTGAAATGCGTCAGCGCACACCTGGCCTGCCCGAAGTCATGACCGGCGGCCTGCGCAATCCACTCGGCGCTCGCGCGATCTACCTTGGCTCGTCGCTCTATCGCATCCACGGCACCAACAACGCGAACTCGGTCGGAAGTGCCAGCTCGTCGGGTTGCTTCCGGATGGCGAACAGCCATGTGGTCGATTTGTACAACCGCGTTTCGACCGGCGCCACCGTGCACGTCGTTGGCCGGCTGCCGGCCTCGATCTCACGCAACCTTGCCGAAAACGACGAGCCCGTCACCACCGCGCCGAAAAAGCGCAAGTCTTAAACGCTCACCCCGCCTCGTGGAACTGCACGGGCTCGCCGGTGGCGGGCCCGATGATCGCGCCATCGCGCATGGCGGTGCGGCCACGGATGACGGTCGCGACCGGCCAACCTTTGACCTTCACGCCGTCATATGGCGTCCAGCCACAACGGCTGGCAACCTGCGCGTTCGTGATCGTCTCGGTGCGAGCAAGATCGACGATTGTCAGATCAGCGTCGTAGCCGAGCGCAATGCGCCCCTTCGTGGCAAGCCCGAAGATGCGCTGCGGCCCAGCGCTCGTGAGATCGACGAAACGGGCGAGCGACAGGCGTCCCGCATTTACATGATCGAGCATGATCGGCACCAGCGTCTGCACGCCGGTCATGCCAGAGTGGGACCCTGGATAGGCGTGGTCTTTCTCCTCGCGCGTGTGCGGCGCGTGGTCGGACCCCAATACGTCCACCGTCCCATCGGCGATCCCAGCCCAGATCCGCGCCTTGTGGCAAGCGTCGCGCACCGGCGGGTTCATCTGCGCATAGGTGCCGAGCCGCTGGTAGCAGTCCGGTGCTTCGAGCGTCAGATGGTGCGGCGTGACTTCGACGCTGGCCCACGTTTTATGATGGCTGAGATACTCCATCTCCTCGCCTGTCGAAATGTGCAGCACGTGCACGCGACGGCGATTCTTTTCAGCCAATCCGACGAGGCGTTTGGTTGCAATCAACGCCGCTTCCGGATCGCGCCAGACGGGGTGCGACGAGGCATCGCCCGGCACGCGCATTCCCATGCGCGAGATCAGGCGCGCTTCGTCCTCGGCGTGGAACGCCGCGCGTCGGCTGATGCGAGCGATGATTTTATCAAGCGAAGCATCGTCATCGACCAGCAGATCGCCGGTTGATGAGCCCATGAACACCTTGATACCGGCCGAGCCCTCCAGTCGCTCCAATACTGGAATGTCGGTGATGTTCTCACGCGTGCCGCCGACGTAAAACGCAAAATCGCAGAACATCCGATGGCGCGCGGCTGTGACTTTGGCGGCAAGCGCTTCCCTCGTCGTGGTGAGCGGCTTGGTGTTGGGCATTTCGAATACGGCGGTAACGCCGCCAAGCACTGCGCCTCGGCTGCCGGTTTCGAGGTCTTCCTTGTGGGTCAGGCCCGGCTCGCGAAAATGCACCTGGCTGTCTATTACGCCAGGCAGGATGTGCAAGCCCTTCGCGTCCATGATTTCGGCGGCCTTGGCCGAACCCAGCTGACCGATGGCCGCTACTTTGCCACCGACAATGCCGATGTCGCGAATGCCCGCGCCATCCTGATTGACGACGGTTCCGCCCCGCACCAGCACATCGAATGTCGTCATGGTTACAGCCCTCGCACCCTGGTCATAGCGGCAGGGCGTACTATAACAGGGGGCAATCGGAAAGGCTGCATGATCGATGAGTGAACACAGGACTGAACTTAAAGGTAGGGGCGTCGTTCGCGCAACAGGTGCGGACGCGGCCAAACTACTCGACGGATTGATCACCAATGACATGGATTTATTGGCGACGCAGCCGGCCATTCATGCCGGCCTGCTTTCACCCCAAGGAAAAATCCTGTTTGCGTTTTTCGTCGTGAAATCAGGCGATGAATTCTTTCTCGATGTGGCGCGGGAGCAAGCCGCAGCGCTCGTCAAACGGTTGAATTTTTACAAGCTGCGGGCGCAAGCGCAGTTTGTTGATGCAAGCGCTGATAAGACCGTTGCGGTTGCCTGGGGTCCATCGACCACTGCCGTGCCTCGCGGCATCTTGGGCTACTCGGATCCGAGGCATCCAGCCCTTGGACAACGCATGATCCTCCCCAGCGGACGGCTCACTGAACTTGGCGCGATGACATCTTCCACAGACGCCTACAACGCCCACCGCATCTCCCTCGGAGTGCCGGACGAGATCCGCGACTACGCGCTTGGCGACACCTTCCCACACGAGGCGAATTTTGATCTCCTCAGCGGCGCGTCATTTACCAAGGGTTGCTACGTTGGCCAGGAAGTTGTGTCGCGCACGCAGAACAAGGCGGTGGTGCGAAAGCGCATTGTACGGATCAGCGGTGATGACTTGGTCGCGGGTGCGGAAATCAAGCATGGCGCGGGTGTGGTTGGCACTATTGGCTCGGTCGCCGGCCAATCAGCCCTCGCAATGCTGCGCCTGGATCGCGCTGCGGAGGCCGCCGACAAGGGTGAACAGCTCCTCGTTGACGGACACGCCATCACCGTCGATGCTGACGCCATCGCCCGCTACCGCGCCAGTGCCGCATCACGTCCGGTGATCGATCTGTGACCAGCGACACCCTCACCCGTTGCACGTGGCCCGGCCTCAGCGATCCCCTTTACACCGCTTACCACGATAGCGAGTGGGGCGTGCCGAAGGCCGACGACCGCGCGCTATTCGAAAAGATCATTCTGGAAGGCTTCCAGTCAGGCCTCTCGTGGCTCACAATCTTGAAGCGGCGCGAGACGTTCCGCTCGGCGTTTCACCAGTTTGATGCTGAAAAAATCGCGCACTACACCGATCACGACAAGGCGCGACTGATGGCCGACCCCGGCATTATCCGGAACCGCTTGAAGATCGACGCGACCATCGACAACGCGCGCGCTTTTTTGAAGCTGCGCGAGCGCATACCCCTGTCGACTTTCCTATGGGATTTCGTTGATGGTCGCCCGCAGATCAACCGCTTCAAAGTACACAGCGATGTGCCAGCGGAAACCGAACTCTCGAAGAAAATCTCTAAGGCGCTCAAGGCCGAGGGCTTTCGCTTCGTCGGACCTACAACGATGTACGCGTTCATGCAGGCCTCAGGGCTCGTCAACGATCACCTCGTTTCGTGCCACCGTCACGCACCTTGTTCAACGCTGATGAAGAAGTTCAAACATGGCAGCCCTTGATACGACAACCGGTCGGCCCCGAGCCTGGCAGCGCATGTTGTCCGGCCGACGCCTTGACCTACTTGATCCAAAGCCCGCCGATATCGAAATCGAGGACATCGCCCACGGCCTCGCCCGCGTCAGCCGCTGGAACGGGCAGACGATTGGACCGCATGCCCTGTCGGTGGCGCAGCATTCATGTCTGGTCGAAGCCATCATGTCGGCAACGCATCCCGCCTTGAACCCGCGCTGGTACCTCGCAGCCTTGCTGCATGACGCGCCGGAGTACGTGATCGGCGATTTGATCAGCCCCTTCAAGGCTGCCATCGGGCTCGACTACCAAGCGTTCGAGCATCGCTTGCTGTCAGCCATCCATCTGCGGTTTGGCTTGCCAGCCAGCTCGGATGAAGTTGTAACAGCGCATATCAAATCGGCGGATGGCATTGCGGCCTACTTCGAAGCAACGCGGCTCGCAGGCTTTGCGACGGACGAAGCCCAGCGCTTTTTCGGCACGCCTCCGACTCTTCCTCGACCCCTGCAGTCTGATTTGGAGGGGCTTGCGGCACTCCCGGTCGGCGCTGCTCAAAGTGCGTTCCTTACGCGCTTTGGTGACCTTGCGACAGCCTGTGACTTGAAATAGCCGCGCACCCAAGCGAAGATCTCGGTCATGCACTGTACCGACATTTGAAAAGCAAACGATTGATGACAAATTCAACGACAGTAAAGCGACTTGCATCGCGCATTCACGTCTGCTCATTGGCGGCCGTTCCCGACACCGTGACAACGGTCGGTGCAACCCACCTGATGACGGTCATCAACGCCCAAACGGAAGTGCCAACGCCCGCGATCATTGCAGCGCAACGGCATCTGAAGGTTGCCGTCAATGATATCTCGATCCCGCAAGATGGCCTCGTCCACCCGCGCGAGGACCACATCAATGAGATCCTACGCTTTGCCCGCGATTGGGATCACGCAGGTCCCCTCGTTGTGCATTGCTGGGCTGGTATCAGTCGGTCCACGGCTGCCACGTTCATTACATTGTGTGCGCTGAACGAAGACGGGAATGAAGCTCGCATTGCCCGCAGCATTCGCCAAGGCTCGAAGACCGCCACACCCAACGCGCTGATGGTTTCGATTGCCGATGACATTCTCGGTCGGCGCGGTCGCATGGTCGATGCCATCGCCGAAATTGGCCGAGGCCAAATAGCAATGGTCGGCGATCCGTTCTCGCTGCCCAGCCGCTTCTGATCCAAGCCGGTTCTGACATCGCCCGAGTGAGGCATCTGGGTCCCGTTCGCCATTATCAAAGCGAAAGAAAGACAGAAGTTCCCAAAATCGCCATGATCGATGCGTAGCTGGGTCTGACAATGGAGGCCCACATGCCAGCAGACATGAAGCCAAATCTCGCCAGTGCCCGTCGCCGAGATGATGATGACCACGTCCAATCCCGCCACATATCGCTTCGCGCCGTGACTGAACCTTCGGTCGCTCAACCGTCAGTGGTAGTCGCTCAAGGCACTACACTGCAACCAATCAAGAATTCGGAGCTGACCGTCAATTTGACAGCAGCGCTGGTGTCTGTGTCACAAGATGCACCCATGGTTCTCACAACCACGTCTCTAGGGACCGATGTACTGCCGTCGGCCCGCTATCCGACGGCCAGCCAAATATCTTTGGACGCGTGCCTGCGCCAAGGCGTTGCCGATCAAACTGGATCCGAGCTTGGCCATGCTGAGCAACTGCAAACCTTTGCCGATCGGACAAACGGCCTGGCGATTGGTTATTTGGCACTAACCCGCCCGGCCCAAAGCATCGGGACAACAGCCGTTTGGCGCGGCTGGTATGACTACCTTCCCTGGGAGGACTGGCGCGCTGGTAAGCCCAAACTACTGGCAGCCGCCTTTGAGCAACGGCTACGCAACTGGTCAATGGAACCAATCGGTGCCGCCGATAGTCACCACAGCTTACCGCGTGCAGACCGGGTGCGCTTGGCCTTCGGACTTGATCGCGTGCCTTGGAACGAAGAACGTGTCGTTGATCGCTTCGACCTACTCTGCGACGTCGGCTTAATGGGCACGTCTGAGTTGCCTAGTCGCGCGATGCGGCTAGATCATTTGCGGGTCCTCGCCAGTGCCATTGGTCGCCTGCGTGCTCGCTTAAAAGTGCGACCACTGGTATTCGAGTTGATGGACGACGAGTTCACGCTCTTTGAATTGCAAAAGACCGTCGAAGCGGTGCTTGGACCACATCTGCACAAGCAGAATTTCAGGCGCCTGGTTGAAAGCGCAGGATTGGTCGAGGCGACCGGTGAAGTGCGCTCGAAGACAGGTGGGCGTCCAGCCAAACTGTTCCGGTTTCGGCGCGAAGTATTGATGGAGCGGCCAGCACCGGGTTTCCGGGTTCACGCCCAACGGCTATAATCGGCGCGGCGTAGCAACAGTACGAGCATTGGCATTACCGCGCAGCTTTCGATATAGCTCGCGGTAGGCCGCTCGACAGGGCCCACGAAGCATATTCCGGGGTCCATGCCAGATTCAGTTGCAAACAGTCGCGCGGCTAGATCAGCGTTGACGACAATCTATGTGTTCGCAGCCGTGTTGGCAGGTGCCCTCGTCCTGACGCTTGGGCTACGAGCACCAAGTTTCGTTCACCATGACACCAGCGAAGTGGTGATGTGGGGCCAAAGTGGCTGGGCTGCCGGTTTTTGGAAGCACCCTCCCTTCCTGCCGTGGCTAAGTCGGATCTGGTTCTCAATAGCGCCGATGGGCACGCTCGGCCTTGCCCTGCTGACGGCGCTCAATATGACCGTTTCAGCGTGGGCGGTTTGGCGCATTACACTGCTTACAACCGATCCAGCGGATGGAACGCCGATCGTAGAGCGCAACCGAACCGGAGACATACAGATCGGTTTCACAGCCGTCGTACTCTTGGTTTTTCTTCCCTTCGCTTCAGTCATGGCGATCAAGCTTAACCACAATTCAGTATTGATTAGTTTGTGGCCGCTGACCGTGTTGGCGTTTTTGCGGGCGCTCGATCGGCCAACAATGATCCGTGGTGCGCTGTTTGGCGTGGTGGCAGCGCTTGCTGTGCTGGCGAAGTACTATTCACTTTTGCTGCTCGCTGGCTGCATCGCAGCGTCGTTTGCAGTGCCAGCGCGCGCATGGCGGTTCTATCGAGCGCCTGCGCCCTACGTTGCCGTTGCAGCATTTCTGCTTGCCATGACGCCGCATATTTTATGGATGCTAGATCGAACAGCATCGCCCCTTGGTTATGCCTTGAAGGCTGGCGCTGCCGACCCGGTTGCAGCCACCCGCGGCCCGGCGATGGCGCTGACATTCGCTACGCAAACGCCCTTGTTGCTTGCCCCGATGCTGCTCATCGCGTGGCTCATTTGGTGCGCGCGAACGAGTTCATCGGCTCCGATTCACGTGCACCGCCACGAGCGTGCACTGATCATCCTGACGGTCATGCCTTATTTGCTGACGATCATTATGGTTCTATTTTTCAACCTGCGCGGCGCGGTCGCCTGGGCCATGCCGCTGTTTGTTTGCGTGCCGGCGATCGTCGCTGTCCGCATCGGGCCGATCCCTGACCGATGGCGGCAGCTCATGCCCCGCGTTGCCGTGGCGGTTCTAATCGGCGTTGTCATTGCCGGGCAGATCGGCGTTCGATTGGCCGTTCAACGAGGTGCCGACGGCGTCTCCGAGCCGCGCCGGGAAATCGCTGAAGCGATCACGCAGCTGTGGCACACCAGCGAAACAACCAAACTGCCCATCGTGGCTGGCGACAACCGCCTGACATCGGCGGCGGTGATTTTCTCACCCGACCACCCGCAAGGCTGGCCGAGCTTTAGTGCAACGCAAGCGCCCTGGATCGACGCCAAGGCTGCTGCACAATCGGGATACATCGCCGTATGCCGCCCAGCAGATTCAGCTTGTATCGACTTGGCGCTGAAAGCTGCCAACGGTCGAGCGACGCGCTGCACCTTAAAGCGCAAGGTCCAGCATTTGGGCGCAGCAGGACCCATGTTTGAAGCGGCGATTTTCATTGTGCGGCCTGAAACGTCGACAAAGTCGCCTGTATGCCCACCTGAATGAACGATTAAAGTTTACGTTGATTCAATGATTTATTGGATCGTCAGCACACTTGTTTCCGCCATAGTTGCATCCCACTTCTTGCTGTGCCACCTGATGTTCAACAGTGACGTGGCACAGCGCCCGCGAACTGGAGAGGGCCAGCATGGTCAAGTGGATTGTCATCTGGGGACTTGTGGCCATCGCGTCAGCGATCGCCGCTGGTATTCTCGCTGGCGTAAAACGCCGTGACCACTCCTTCTGGGCCGCTTGGTCGTTCGTCCTACCACCAATGGTCATCGTCCTCCTGTTGATGCCAAAAAACCAGGGCAGAAAGCCGCGTCGCCGCAGCCTCGATGAGGAAGACGCAGCGAACGCCGACTAGCCCTCTTTCATTGTCGCCTTGCCTGAGATGGCTGCTTGAGCGGCAGCTAACCGAGCCACCGGCACGCGGAACGGCGAGCATGACACGTAGTCGAGGCCGACCTCCTGACAGAAGGCGACGGAGGCTGGGTCGCCGCCATGTTCGCCGCAAATCCCAAGTTTGATGTTGGGGCGAACTTTGCGGCCGCGCTCGCAGCCCATGCGGACAAGCTCACCGACGCCGTCGATGTCGATCGACACGAACGGATCCACATCGAAAATTCCGGCACCTGAGTAGTTACTCAGAATTGGTGCGGCGTCGTCGCGCGACAGCCCAAGGCAGGTTTGCGTCAGATCGTTGGTCCCGAACGAGAAGAACTCCGCTCCTCCTTCGCCTCCCGCGATTTCGGCGGCCTTCAGACACGCGCGCGGTAGCTCGATCATGGTGCCAATCTGATACGTGAGCTTGGTGCCGGTTTCACTTTCCACAGCCTTCGCCATCGCAATGATGAGATCGCGGATCATGTCGTATTCCTTTCGGAACGCGACCAACGGGATCATCACCTCTGGCATCACCGCCTTGCCGGTTTTCTTTTGCACCGCGACTTGCGCTTCAAAAATTGCACGGGCCTGCATTTCGGTAATTTCCGGATAGCGCACGCCAAGGCGACACCCACGAAACCCCAGCATCGGATTGATCTCGTGCAGTTCGGCAACACGCTCCTGCACGCGTTTCAATGGCACGCCCAATTCCTTGGCGACCGCTGCCGCTTCCGATTCACCGTGCGGCAGGAACTCGTGCAGCGGCGGATCAAGCAGGCGGATTGTCACTGGCAAGCCGGTCATGATCTCGAACAGACCTTCGAAATCGCGGCGCTGCATCGGCAATATTTTCGCCAAAGCCTTGCGGCGACCGGTCTCGTCGAGCGCCACGATCATCTCGCGCATGGCGAGGATGCGGTCTTCCTCGAAGAACATATGTTCGGTCCGACACAGGCCGATGCCTTCGGCTCCGAACTCGCGGGCTTGGGCAGCATCGCGCGGGGTATCGGCGTTGGCGCGCACTTTCATGGTGCGGGCAGCGTCGGCCCAGGTCATCAGCACGCCGAAGTCGCCGGACAATTCCGGGCGGCGCATTTTGACGAGGCCCTTCAGCACTTCGCCCGTGCTGCCATCGATCGTGATCTGGTCGCCACGCTTGAACAGTTGGCCCATGACCGTCATCGTCTGCGCCTTGAGATCGATGCGCAGCGCACCAGCCCCTGACACGCAGGGGCGGCCCATGCCACGCGCAACAACCGCTGCATGGCTCGTCATGCCGCCCCTTGCGGTCAAAATGCCCGCGGCCGCGTGCATGCCGTGGATATCTTCGGGGCTCGTTTCGATGCGCACCAGGATGACGTCGCGGCCCTGGCCTTTCAGCGTCTCGGCATCGTCGGCATCGAATACGATTTCACCCGATGCAGCGCCCGGCGACGCCGGCAAGCCGGTTGCGATCACGGTTTTGGTGGCTGTCGGATCGATCGTTGGATGCAACAGCTGATCAAGCCCGCCGGCATCGATCCGCATCACCGCCTCGTCGCGCGTGAGCACGCCTTCGTTCGCCAGATCAACCGCGATCTTCAAGGCGGCAGCTGTCGTGCGCTTGCCCGACCTTGTCTGCAACATCCATAGCTTGCCATTTTGGATGGTGAACTCGATGTCCTGCATATCGCGATAACGGCCCTCGAGCTTGGCGAAGACGGCAGTCAATTCCTTGAACGTGCCCGGCATGATCGCTTCGAGCGATGGCGCCTTATCACCAGCATCGATGCGCGCGACTTCGGTCAGGCTCTGCGGCGTGCGGATGCCGGCAACCACATCCTCGCCTTGAGCGTTGACCAGGAACTCGCCG
Organism: Hyphomicrobiaceae bacterium; assembly: GCA_031429105.1. Lineage (GTDB taxonomy): Bacteria > Pseudomonadota > Alphaproteobacteria > Rhizobiales > Hyphomicrobiaceae > JAKFWF01. The sequence continues at coordinate 44,793 of JANOYV010000052.1, forward strand.
TATAATGCCTTTTCCCCGGTCGAGGGATTGCGGGTGAAGGCAACGCCCGTCGCCGAGGTCTCGCCCATGTTGCCAAACACCATCGCCTGCACGTTGACGGCGGTGCCCCAACTATCGGGAATGTTATGCAAGCGACGGTAGGTGTTTGCACGCGCATTTTGCCAGGAGCCGAACACCGCCGAGATCGCGCCCCACAGCTGCTCCGACGTCGATTGCGGGAACGGCTTCCCCGATTCACGCAACACGGCGGCCTTGTATTCGCCGATCACCTTTTGCCAATCGGCAGCATCGAGCTCGGTGTCACCAGATTTGCCGGTGAGGTTCTTGTGGTTGTCGAGGATGTCGTCGAACACGCCGTGATCGACCTCAAGCACCACGTCTGAGTACATCTGGATGAAGCGGCGATAGCTGTCGTAGGCGAAGCGCTCGTTCTTGGAGCCGACGGCCAGCCCCTTCACAGTCTCGTCGTTGAGGCCAAGATTGAGGATCGTATCCATCATGCCAGGCATCGAGGCACGCGCGCCGGAACGCACCGACACCAGCAGCGGGTTCGTCGCATCGCCGAACGTGGCGCCGACCGCCTGCCCGACGTGGGCGATGGCAGCCTTCACCTGAGCCTCAAGCTCGGTCGGCCATTTGTGGTCATTGGCGTAGTAGGCCGTGCACACATCCGTGGTTATGGTGAAGCCGGGCGGCACCGGCAGCCCCAAACTCGCCATTTCGGCTAGGTTCGCGCCTTTGCCGCCGAGGAGGTTTTTCATGCTTGCATCGCCGTCGCTGCGGCCGGCGCCAAACAGGTAGACCCACTTGGGCGAGGCGCTTGAAGGCGTGGGCTTCGTGCTCATGAGTTGCGGCTCCCGTGCAGGCAATGGTGCGATGCGTCGTGCCCGTCCATACAAGGCCAGCCAAAGAGTCGCAAACGGCATCGTGACGCGATGGGCTGGGGGGGGCTCGTGTGGGAGAGGAGATTCAGCAGCGGCGATGTGTCGTGGTCGAAGGCCGCGACCTACGGAACCCCGCAGTGCTATGGATTCGCATCTATAACTGGACCCAGCGCACGCCGATGAAGCTCACAAGCACGGGAATATGGACATGCCTTGCGGCGGCAATGACGATCTTTGCGCTCCCGGCTGTCGCGCAAGTGCCGGGATCCTCGCATCCCCTTGTGGGCAAGATCTTCGACACGCGGACGGGAGTGCTCACGGAACTGAGCGACCAAGCGCTGATCCCGAAATTGTTCCCCTGCGGCGCGATCACGCTACTGGGTGAAGTGCATGACAATGCCGAGCATCACAAAATGCGGGGGCAGTTGTTGCAATCCGAACGCGAAGAGGGTGGCGGGATGCGGCACAACTGCGGCAGTCCGGCATTTGTATTCGAGCATCTGAGCGTTGATCAGCAAGCCACTCTGGAGCAGTTTTTTAAAGAACCACGCCGAGGTAGCCACGGCACGGATAGAATGATCTCATCACTGTTTTGGAGACTCGATCAGACAAACTCCGGTTGGCAATTGGGACTTCTTCGCCCGTTGTTTCAGCAAGCAATTCGCCCTGGCGGCAGGCTTGTACCCGGAAACCCAAAGACGGAGACAACAATAAAAGTAGCCAAGCAAGGCATCAATGCACTCGAGCCGGTTACCGTGTCGGCTATGGCCCTCGACAAACCGCTTGCCTCAGACCTCCAGGATGACCTCCTCACCGAACTCGAAGCGAGTCATTGCGGCCTGATGCCTAAGTCGGCATTCGGCAATATGGCCGCAGCCCAACGCTATCGCGATGCCTTCATGGCAGACGTCGCGCTCAAGGCTACCGAAGCATCTGGCAACGTCGTGATGTTCGCTGGCAACGGCCACGTCCGCACCGACCGCGGCGTGCCGTGGTACATCCAACAACGCGCACCGAACCAGAAAGTCATCGCCGTCGCCTTCGTCGAAACCGAGGACGGCAAAACCGACCCCGCCACCTACGGCCCACGCGATCCAGCTGGCAAACCTGCCGCCGACTACATCGCTTTCGCCCTGCCTGCAAAACGCGAAGACCCGTGCGCGCAAATGCGCAGCGGCATGAAAAAGTAGTCCTGAACGTAGTTAGGTTAGCGCCGCCACTTCGGCGCGTAACCCAACATTTCACGCGTGCCGCAAACCGTTGGGTTACGGCGCAAGGGGGCGCCTAACCCAACCTACAACCTGTGGCTCGTTGATCATCCCCGCTAGTCAAGTCTGCTGCACTGCACTAAGAAGCGCGCACCATGCCAAAACGCACAGATATCAAGTCGATCCTCATCATCGGCGCAGGGCCCATTGTCATCGGCCAGGCGTGCGAGTTCGATTACTCCGGAACGCAGGCCTGTAAGGCCCTGCGCGAGGAGGGCTATCGCATCATCCTGGTCAATTCCAATCCGGCCACGATCATGACCGATCCGGAGTTGGCGGATGCGACCTACATCGAGCCGATCACCCCTGAAATCGTTGCCAAAATCATCGCCAAGGAGCGCCCCAACGCGCTGCTGCCGACGATGGGCGGGCAAACCGCGCTCAATACTGCCTTGGCGCTTGAAAAAATGGGCGTGCTCAAGGAATTCAACGTCGAGATGATCGGCGCCAAAGCCGATGCCATACACAAGGCCGAAGACCGGCTGTTGTTTCGCGATGCGATGACCAAAATCGGCCTTGCCACGCCGAAATCGCGGATGGCCCACTCGCGCCAGGAAGCCGCCGACGCGCTCGACGCCATTGGCCTGCCAGCGATCATCCGACCGTCGTTCACCATGGGCGGCACTGGCGGTGGCATTGCCTACAACCGCGCCGAGTTCTTCGAGATCATCGAACGCGGGCTCGATGCTTCGCCAACCACTCAGGTTCTGGTCGAGGAAAGCGTGCTCGGCTGGAAAGAGTACGAAATGGAGGTTGTCCGCGATAAAAAGGACAACTGCATCATCATCTGCGCGATCGAGAACCTCGATCCGATGGGCGTGCACACGGGCGACAGCATCACGGTCGCGCCAGCCCTGACACTAACCGACAAAGAATACCAGATGATGCGCGACGCGTCCCTGGCGGTGCTGCGCGAAATCGGTGTCGAAACCGGCGGCTCGAACGTGCAGTTTGCCGTCAACCCGGCCGACGGACGCCTCGTCGTCATCGAAATGAACCCGCGCGTGTCACGCTCTTCGGCCCTGGCCTCGAAAGCGACCGGCTTCCCGATCGCCAAGGTCGCAGCCAAGCTTGCGGTCGGCTACACGCTCGATGAAATCCAAAACGACATCACCGGCGGCGCGACGCCTGCCGCCTTCGAGCCGACGATCGATTACGTCGTCACCAAGATCCCGCGCTTTGCATTCGAAAAGTTCCCCGGCGCTGACCAGACACTGACAACGTCGATGAAGTCTGTCGGCGAAGCGATGGCGATCGGGCGCACGTTTGCCGAAAGCCTGCAAAAGGCGCTCCGGTCGCTCGAAACCGGCCTCACCGGTCTCGATGACATTCAGCTCGAGGGCCTCGGCCAGGGGGACGATAAGAACATCATTCGGGCAGCGCTCGGGCGTCCAACGCCGGATCGGCTGCTGGCTGTTGCCCAAGCCTTGCGGCTCGGCGTCGATGTCGATCAGGTGCACGCCATGTGCAAGTACGACCCATGGTTCATTGCGCAACTGAAGGGCATCATCGACCAGGAAGCCCGGGTCATCGCCCACGGACTGCCGAAAACGGCCGACCAGTTCCGCGCGCTCAAGGCCATGGGTTTTGCTGATGCGAGGCTCGCCAAGCTTGCCAAAACCACCGAGGCCGATGTCCGTGCCAAGCGCCGCGCTTTGAATGTCGTCCCCGTCTACAAGCGGATCGACACCTGCGCTGCCGAATTCGCAAGCCCCACGCCCTACATGTACTCAACCTATGAAAGAGGGTTGATGGGAGAACCGGTGTGCGAGGCACGGCCAACGGCAAAAGAGAAAGTCATCATCCTTGGCGGCGGTCCGAACCGGATCGGCCAAGGCATCGAGTTCGACTACTGCTGCTGCCACGCCTGCTTCGCCCTAACCAAGGCCGGCTATGAGACGATCATGGTCAACTGCAATCCGGAGACTGTCTCGACCGACTACGATACGTCCGACCGCTTGTACTTCGAGCCGCTTACAGCAGAAGACGTGCTGGAAATCATTCGCACCGAGCAACGAGCTGGCACGCTTAAGGGCGTGATCGTGCAGTTCGGCGGACAGACGCCGCTCAAACTCGCCAGTGCGCTTGAGGAAGCGGGCATCCCGATCCTCGGCACGCAACCGGACGCCATCGACCTCGCCGAAGACCGCAAGCGCTTCAAGGCGCTGATCGACAAGCTCGGACTACTGCAGCCCGACAGCGGTATCGCCGATAGCCCACAAGCGGCACGCGCGATCGCCGACCGCATCGGCTACCCGATTGTGATCCGACCCTCTTACGTACTGGGTGGGCGCGGCATGGAGATCGTCCACGACGGCGGAGAAGTTGATCGCTACGTCGCGAAGCTATCGGCAACGCTTGATCGACCGTCAGAACTGATCGTGTCTGCGAGCCGTCCGCTGCTGATCGACCGATTCCTGACCGACGCCATCGAAGTCGATGTCGATTGCCTGTGCGATGGCCGCGACACGTTCATCGCTGGCATCATGGAACACATCGAGGAGGCGGGCATACACTCGGGCGACAGCGCTTGCTCGTTGCCGCCGCACTCGCTGGATACGGCAACAATCGTGCGACTTGAGAAACAAACGCGAGACCTCGCGATTGCGTTGAAGGTCGTCGGCCTGATGAACGTCCAGTACGCCATCAAGGACCGGCAGATCTACATTCTGGAAGTCAACCCGCGTGCATCCCGAACCGTGCCGTTCGTCGCCAAGGTGATCGGCTACCCGGTGGCCGGGATCGCGGCCGAAATCATGGCGGGCAAGCCACTCAAGTCGTTCAACTTGAAGCAAAAGAAGCTGGCGCATATCGCCGTCAAGGAAGCGGTGTTCCCGTTTGCGCGCTTTTCCGGCGTCGATCCGGTACTCGGGCCGGAAATGCGTTCGACCGGCGAAGTCATGGGACTTGACCGGGACTATGCCATTGCCTTCGCCAAAAGCCAGATTGGCGCGGGCTCGGCGCTGCCGACATCGGGCGCGGTGTTTGTGTCCGTGCGAGACGCCGACAAGGACCAGATCCTCGGACCCGTCCGCGAGTTGGTCGACCTCGGATTCCGGATTATCGCGACGCGTGGCACTAAGCGTCATTTCGACGCCTACAACATCCCCTGCGAACTTGTGAACAAAGTTCTTGAAGGCCGTCCGCACATCGTCGACGTGATGAAAAACGGCGACGTGGCGCTCGTTTTTAACACGACGGAAGGAGCAGCAGCCCTGTCCGACAGCCGCGATATTCGCCGCACGGCCTTGCTCAACCACATCCCATGTTTTACGACGCTGGCTGGTGCTATGGCGGCGTCCAAAGCGATCGCATCCTTGCGGGCGGGGACTCTAACGGTCGCGCCCCTGCAAAGTTACCTTGGAATGGCTAAATCATTGGCCTAGCGACCGGCGCTGCCGACCGTATAACATTCGGCAGTGCACAAACGGCTTCGCCGTCGGCTGGTACCCGTGAAGGTACTGGTCAAACCCCGCTATTTGCGTGAAACTACCAAACGAGCCCGGCAAGTGGCCAGGCAGACTAGGGAGATTGATACCATGGCAATGGAAAAGGTGCCGATGACGGCTGAGGGCCATGAAAAGCTCGTCGCCGAGTTGCAGCGCCTCAAATCTGAGGAGCGGCCGCGCATCATTCAGGCAATTGCCGAGGCGCGCGCGCACGGCGACCTGTCGGAAAATGCCGAGTATCACGCCGCCAAGGAACAGCAGGGCTTGAACGAAGCCCGCGTGTCCGATTTTGAAGACAAACTGTCGCGCGCCGATGTCATCGATATCAGTAAGATGTCCGGCACCACGGTGAAGTTTGGCGCGACGGTATCGCTGCTCGATCAGGATACCGAGGAAAAGGTCAAATACAAGATCGTCGGCGAACTCGAAGCCAACGTGCGCGATGGTAAGGTCTCAATTGCCTCGCCGATTGCCCGCGCGCTGATCGGCAAATCCAAGGGCGAAACCGCCGAAGTGACCACGCCAAAGGGCTCGAAGTCCTACGAAGTAATAAAGGTCGAGTGGAAGTGACACGACTTGCCGGGTGACCGGCTACATGTGATTGGTCGCATCGGGCAGGCAATTCAGTTACGTGAGCACAGACCAGGCAGCAGCCAGAATCCCGACGTCACCGTTCGCCATACGCAGTTTTCGTCTGTATTGGGCCGCGCGATTTCTTGCCTCGTTCGCGGTGCAGATCATCATCGTCGCGGTTGGTTGGCAATTGTACGAGGCGACCCGCGATCCGTTCCTGCTCGGCATGGTTGGCCTCGCCGAATTTCTTCCAGCCATTCTGCTCGTGCTCGCCACCGGCGCAGTGGCTGACCGCTTTGATCGTCTGAACATCGGCGCATTGTGCATTGCCGCCGAAGCAGCGTGTGCTGCGGCTTTGCTGTGGATTTTCCTGGCAGGCGGCACGCCGCTTCTGCCGATTTTCACGGTTTTGGTTGGTATCGGCATTGCCCGCGCCTTCATGGGACCAGCCCTGCAGTCAGTGGTTTCTGGCCTGGTGCCAGCGGATGTTCTGCCAGCTGCAATCGCCTGGAATACATCTCTTTGGCAGATCGGCAGCATCACCGGACCGATGGCTGGCGGTCTGCTGTACGGTATCGGCGGCGAGATCGCCTATGGCGTGGCCGCCCTGTTGCTGCTGGCATCGCTGATCCTGATCCAGATGGTGCCGCGCACCGCCACAACCCGGGCGACGTCAGCCCAGCGCCCATCACTCGAAACTTTGTTTGGCGGGTTTCGCTACGTATTGAGCCAACTCGTAATCCTGGGCGCGGTTTCGCTTGATCTGTTCGCTGTACTACTCGGCGGGGCGACCGCACTCATGCCAGCCTTTGCCCGCGATATTCTTGATGTGGGGCCCTGGGGACTTGGGCTGCTGCGCGCGGCTCCCGGCGTTGGCGCAATTGTCATGGGCGTCTATCTTGCGCGGAATCCAATCCGCAAGCGCGCCGGCTTCATCATGTTCGCCGGTGTCGGTTTGTTTGGACTGGCGACCTTAGTGTTCGGCCTGTCGAAATCAGTTTCCTTGTCAGTGGCCGCGCTCTTGGTTGCGGGCGCTGCCGACATGATCAGCGTCTACGTCCGCGAAAGCATGATCCAGTTGGCGACGCCCGACGACCTGCGCGGTCGCGTCAACGCGGTCAACATGGTGTTTGTCGGTGCTTCAAACGAACTCGGTGCGTTTCGCGCCGGTACGATGGCCGCGTTCACCGGTGTTGTGCCAGCCGTCGTAATCGGCGGCATCGGCACGATGATCGTCGCAGCGCTGTGGCCGCGCCTGTTTCCGACGCTGGCAAAAACCGAAAAACTCGAAGGCCGATAACCGTCAGAGACGTGGCACGGTGATTGGCACGCCGGGCTCCTGCTTGGCGCGGCGGATGGCCAGCGACGTCTTGACCCCGGCAACGTTGGGTGCAGCGGTCAAATCCTTGATCACGAAATCCTGGAAGCTGCCGAGGTCGGGCGCAACACAGCGTAGAATGTAGTCCGTTTCACCCGACATCATGTGACACTCGCGCACCAGCGGCCAACCCAGCACGCGGTTTTCGAACGCCCGCAAGTCCGGCTCGGATTGCGCGTGCAGACTGACCATCGCAAAGGCGGTGAGATCGAAGCCCAGCATCTTTTCATCCATCAGCGCCGTGTAGCCGCGAATGTAGCCGGCATCTTCAAGCGCTCGCACCCGTCGCAGGCACGGTGGCGCGGATAAGCCAACGCGCTGGCTGAGCGCAATGTTGGTGATGCGACCGTCGGCCTGCAACTCCTTCAGGATTCGCCAGTCTAGAGGATCAAGTCGGACACGCATTTGGGATAGCCTCTGACCATTTGCCGTAAACTTATGAAACGCAACCAATTGTCGCAATAAACGAAAATCAAATTTGCAAAATAATTTTTGTTTATTTCGCTACCCCTGCGGCGGCACGGACCATCGACATCCCGGCCCACGACAGTGCAGACCACTATCATGCAGCATCAGGCTACCCCTTCTCTCGCCTCTGACCGCCCACTCAGCGGACGTTCGGCGTGGATTATCACTGACGGCAAGGTCGGCATGGACGTGCAGGCGCGCGGTCTTGCCCAAACGCTCGGCCTCGACTTCCAGATGAAGCACGTGACGCCGTCGGGCATCTGGAAGTTCGCGGCGCCTTGGGGCCCGGTTGACCCGAAAGCACGCATCGGCCAATCCGACAGCGCGATGTTCGCGCCTCCATGGCCAGACGTGTGCATTGCGACCGGTCGCGCCAGCGTCCCCTATGTGCGCGCCGTGCGCCGTCAATCCCGCCAGAAAACCTTTTGCGTCGTGCTTCAAGACCCCAAAACGGGGCCCGCAACGGCAGATTTGATCTGGGTGCCGGAGCACGACCGCCGCCGGGGTGACAACGTGATCACCACGCCAACGGCCCCGCATGGCTTTTCCCAGGCCGTACTGGCGCACCTGCGCGCGACCTGTCCGCCTGAGATCGCCAAGTTGCCGTCGCCGCGCATCGCCGTAATTCTAGGCGGTAAAAACGGCATCTACCGCTTCACCGACGCCGACGATGACCGCTTCCAATCAGCCCTCGCCAGTCTGGGCGCCCTCGGCGCAAGCTTCATGATCACGCCCTCCCGGCGGTCACACCAACGGCTGATCCGCGCCGCCGACCTTGCAACCACCGGTTGCCCGCGCATCATCTGGGACGGCACCGGAGATAACCCCTATCCAAGTTTTCTCGCCCACGCCGATATGCTCATTGTGACAGCCGACAGCGTCAACATGGTTGGCGAAGCCTGCGCCACCGGCAAGCCGGTTTATGTATTCGAGCCGAGCGGCGGCAGCGCCAAGTTCCAGCGCTTCCATGAGACGCTCCGTCGCACTGGGGCAACGCGTCCCTTGCCCGAACGTATGCAAAAGTTAGACACTTGGAACTATGAGCCGCTTGATTCAGCGCAAGTGATTGCTGAACACGTCGAACGGCGTTGGTTAGAGCGGCGTGGGTCGATAGCTGGCTCAACCGCGATATGACGATCAAAGAGGTTCGCATGGCGCATCTGGAACTCGAAAAGTTGAAGGCAGCGCGCGTTGAAACGCAACCCTACAACTACACAATCGTGCCGGGGTTTCTGCGGGCAGACAGCGTTGCGCGCATCAACGCGACTTACCCAAAAATCGACAAGGGCGGATCCTATCCAGTCGAGAGCCTGGAAGCCGGAATGGCGATCAAGGAAGTGATCGAGGAACTCGACAGCCCAGCGTTTGAAGCGGTGATCGCGGAAAAGTTCGGCGTCGAGCTTGCCGGTCGCCCGAAAATGTATTCGCTGCGTGGCTACACCCGCGCCAAGGATGGCCAGATCCACACCGACTCCAAGGACAAGATCATTACCGTGCTCTTGTACTTGAATGAGAACTGGCAGCATCCGGGCGGCAAATTGCGCCTGCTGAAAAACGGCTCAAACGTCGAGGATTACGTTGCCGAAGTGCCGCCCGACAACGGTACGTTGCTGGTATTCAAGCGCGCTGACAACTCGTGGCACGGGCATCATCCGTTCGATGGCCCAAGGCGCTCTCTGCAGATGAATTGGATGACATCGGAAGGCTCCAAGGGCTTCCACGCCATCCGTCATAAGATCTCAGCCGTGGTGAAAAAGCTTACCGCTGCGTGAGTGCGGCGCATGTCAGCGCGTCACAATGTTGGCTGCCGGATCGATGCGCGGCTGCCAGTCGTGCCGGACGAGTTCCGGGTCCAAGTGTGCTTCTGCCGGAAACCCGATGCACAGATACGCGATCAGCTTCCAGGCGGGCGGCACATCCAGCGCGCGGGTCACGGCTTCGGGATCGAGGATCGAGATCCACCCCAGCCCAAGGCCTTCAACGCGGGTCAGCAGCCACAGGGCGTGGATCGCGCACACGACGGAATAATCGAGCGTCTCCGGCATCGTCAGCCGCCCGAGCGTATGGCCTTGGCTCACCGCGTGATCGCAGAACACGGCCAAATGCACCGGCGCATCGTCGAGCCCTGCAAGCTTCAATGACCGATAGTGCGCCTGACGTTCATCGGCCTGAAGCAGCGCTGCCCGCTCGTTCTCGGTGACGAACGACGCCCGAACCGCCGCACGGCGCCGCGCGTCATCAACCAGCACGAACCGCCACGGCTGCGCGTTACCAACGCTCGGCGATAGTTGGGCTGCGGTCAATAACTCGATCACCAGTTCACGCGCCACGGGATCGCGGCTGAAGCGGCGCACATCGCGACGCCACGCCAGCAGATCGCGCACCGCCGTACGGCTATGGGTGTCGAGTTCGTTCATCGGACGCGAGTTACGCGTGCCCGGGTCGCGGCGCAAGGGGCGGTGATGTTGTGGCGGACCGTCAGCCCCCCCGCCCCAACCATCAATCGCCGCGCAACTGCCGGGTCGCTACGGGATACAGCCCTTCCTGGCCCAGCATCCAGACGGATAGTCCGTCATCGCCGAACAGCGGCGCGAAGGCATCGTCGAGTACGTTAAGGCCGCCGGTGAAGGCACCGAACGCTGGCAACACCAATCGTCGCCCGTTGCCGACGAAACACGGGCGCCGCAGTAAGCTGCCGTGCAGTGACAATCGCGCCGCCGGGTGCATATGGCCGGCGATCTCGTGCGTCACGCGACCTGCCCTTGGGATATGGCGCAAGCTCACGCCTTCGAGTTCGAGCCCGTCCACCACCTCGCCGCCGAAACGTGCGCCAACATCAGGATCGTGATTGCCGGTCACCCACAACCAGCGCCGATCCTCCTGCATGATGCGCAGGATATCGATGTTGTCCTGGCTGATCCGGTCGACAGCGCCGACATCGTGCAGGCTATCGCCCAACGCGATTACGGTCTCGACCTCGTAGCGGTCGATCGTCTCGGCCAGCCGCATCAGCGTTTGGCGCGTGTCGTAAGGAGGCAGCATCCGCCCACGGCACGCATAGGATGAGCCCTTTTCCAGATGCAGATCGGCAATGATCAACGCCTTCTCTGCCGCCCAATAGAGCGCGCCCGATTGGTCAGCGATGAATGCCTTGCCGCAAACCGTAATCGGCTGCGTATTGAAATCGGCCAAGCCAAAACGCTCGGGCTTGAGGTCCAGCATTCCCTATTTCTCCATCGCATCGGCGATCAACGCTTCGGCCGCGTCCCGCAACAAACTATCACCTGAGGCGCCCAGCACCGATTCCTTGCCGATCTCCAACAGGATCGGCACCGACAACGGCGACACCCGACTCAACGCATGATGGTTGATCTTACCCTTCACGCGGGCTAAAAAATCGGCCAGGCGTCGGATATCCAACAGCCCCGTTGCCGCATCCGCCCACGCCGCTTCCAGCAGAATGTGGTGCGGATCATGCTGGCGCAGCACGTCATAGATCAGGTTCGTGGAAATTGTCAGTTGTCGGCCTGATTTCTCCTGGCCCGGATGACGGCGCTCGATCAGCCCCGCAATCACCGCGCAAATCCGGAACGTGCGCTTCATCAGCGAACTCTCAGCCAGCCACGCTTCAAGATCGTCGCCTAGCATGTCCTCGGCGAACAGTTGGTCGAGCGACAGGCGTCCATCGGTGATCATCGCCGATAGATCCCCGGCTGCCCAGATCGACAGCCCATAGTCGTTGGCGACGAACCCCAGCGGGCGGGCACGGGCCCGCTCAAGACGACGCGTCAGCAACATACCGAGCGTCTGATGTGCGAGCCGCCCCTCGAACGGATAGGCGACCAGATAGTGACGGTCGGCGCGCGGAAAGGTCTCGACCAGCACTTCGCCTTCCCGGGGCAACGCCGATTTTTCAGCCTGCAGGCCGAGCCACTCGCGTACCGGCAGCGGCAACAGCGGCCACGACGTGTCGTCGGCCAGCATCGCGCGGACCCGGCCAGCCAAATGCGTCGACAACGGAAACTTGCCGCCGGGGTAGCTCGGGATCTTCGGATTGCGCGCGTTGCTGCGCGAGACATAGACTTCGCTGTTGATCAATCCCTCAAGCCTGAGGATTTCACCGGCGAAGACGAAGGTGTCTCCGGGACTCATTTCGCCGGCCCACCATTCGTCCATTTGCCCAAGCACCCGGCCACCGGCGAGCGGCTTTGCGCCTCCCGGTCTGCCATTCGCCGACGGCCCCCTTTGTCCGCGCCCGACAAGGCGGACTTTCAGCATTTCGCTATCGACGATGGTGCCAACGTTCATGCGATGCTGCTGGGCGAGCCGGGGATGAGCGAGACGCAGGCGACCATCGTCGGTCAGGCGCAGGCGGGCGTAGCGCTCGTAGGCGCGTAAGGCATAACCACCGGTCGCGACGAAATCGACCACGCGGTCGAAGTCGGCACGCGACAGCTCGCAGTAGGGGGCGGCAGAGCGAACCTCCGCATAAAGCGCATCAACTGCAAACGGACCGCTGCACGCGATGCCCATCACGTGCTGGCAAATGACATCTAGGGCACCGACCCGCACCAGTTGTGCATCCTGCACGTTTGCTTCCGCAGCATCGAGGGCTGCCCGGCACTCGAGCACCTCGAAGCGGTTGGCCGGCACCAGGATAGCGCGTGACGGCTCGTCCAGCCGATGGTTGGCGCGACCGATGCGCTGGATCAACCGGCTTGCCCCCTTCGGCGCACCGACGTTGACGACGAGATCGACATCACCCCAGTCGATGCCGAGATCCAGTGTCGAGGTACACACCACGGCCTTGAGCTTGCCAGCCGCCATCGCCGCTTCCACCTTGCGCCGCTGACTGGCATCGAGCGACCCATGATGCAACGCGATCGGAAGGTTGTCTTCGTTCACCCGCCACAGTTCCTGGAACAGGAGCTCAGCCTGACTGCGCGTGTTGACGAACAGCAACGACAACTTGTGCGCCTTCAATGCCGTGTAAATCTGCGGGATCGCATAGCGCGCGGTGTGGCCCGACCACGGCAGCGGCGCGTCGGTTTCCAGAATCGTAATGTTGGGTTTCGCGCCACCCGCCGTCACCACAAGATCGGCGAGTGCAACCGAACTGTCAGGCGTCGTCTGGGCGACGAGAAACGCGCGCAACTCCGACGGCCGCGCCACCGTCGCCGACAGCCCGATCGTAATCAGCCCCGGCGCCAGCGTGCGCAGACGGGCGAGCCCCAACGCCATCAGATCGCCGCGCTTGGAGGCGGCCAAGGCGTGCAACTCATCGAGGATCACGAACTTCAAATCGCGGAATAAAAAGTGCGCATCTTCGTGGCTGATCAGCAGCGCGATCTGCTCGGGCGTGGTCAACAGGATCTCGGGCGGCTTCGCCCGTTGCCGCGTGCGCTTGGCAACGGACGTATCGCTGGTGCGGGTTTCGATCCGAATAGGCAACCCCATCTCGGCCACCGGCTGCGTCAGATTGCGAGCAACATCGACTGCCAGCGCCTTCAGCGGCGAAATGTAGAGCGTGTGCAGGCCAGCACCTGCGGGCGACGTCGCTGCTTTGTTCGTCAGGTCAACGAGGCTCGGCAGGAAACCAGCCAGCGTTTTGCCAGCACCCGTTGGTGCGATCAGAAGTGTCGAACGACCGGTCGCCGCCCGCGCCACCAGAGCCAGCTGATGTACCCGTGGCTCCCAACCGCGCCCTTTGAACCAGGCCTCGAACACTGGCGGCAATAGTTCGCGCTGTTCAGCTGCAGCCGGGACTTTCCGCTTACGCTTCGTCACCGCTTTGCCGCCACCACGCATGTCTACATAAGTCCTAACTGTTGTGTGAACGTTGTGCGCAGCAAAGTTCTCCGTTCGGAGAGCCACCACCTCATCATTTTTCAGTTTACCATCTTGACCGCGTCAGTGCACGGCATAGGCTGTACGCATTTTACATAACAATAAGGGAGGCGACGCGATGGCATTTTGGTCAAAGAAGGCGGACCCCGTAGCAACTGTAGAAGTCACACCACCAGTGGCGAAAGCTGCTGGTTCACAGCCGACGGCACCGGCACGTCAACCGGAACCGCCTAAAGCGGCACCTGCACCAGCGGCCCCGCCGCCGCCCGCAGCGCTGCCCGAACTATCTCCTGAAGCGGCGAAGAAAGCAGCGGAGACTTCAAAGCTCCTGATGGCGGCGTTCGGGCAGATCACTAACGTCATGATGCGGTCCCCGCAGTATCGGCATCATACATTGTCGGACCTGGAATGGCTGGTGGTACCGGCCATCATGAACGGACAGTTTGCCCTCGCCGAGGCACGTTCCAAAGCCAATGGGATGATGTCGCCCGTGGGCGTGCTGCTATGGGCAAAGGTGTCGGCGGACGTGGACAAACGCCTGAGCGAGAACGCGACAACACCCGCGCGTTTGAAAGCCGACGAGTGGACCAGCGGGGAGTTGCTGTGGGTCATCGACGCGATTGGTGAGCCAGACATGGTGCAAGCGATGCTCAAGCGCAAGATGGAGACCGACTGGAAGGGCCGCACGGCCAAGATGCGGGTGCGCGACAAGGCTGGCGCAATGCGCGTCGGCGTACTGTCGGCTGCGGCCCCGGCGGCGTAAGGTTGCGAGGTTAGTTAGGGGGGAGGGCGGGCAGGTTGAGCTCCTAATTTCCCTGACCGGCTGTCCTTTTTTGCTCGGGTACACCCCCATCTCTATCGAGGATCGATCATAGAACTCACGCGGCTGTGTGCGACTTCAGTTTCTGTGCGGGCGCTATCCCGCCGTTAGGACGACGACGGTTATTGTTTGTCCAAAGCCATTTCGTGGCGTGTGCTCAATCGATCACAGTACGCATGTTTTGATCCAGCCACTAATGCCGAACTGACTTCAACTCAGAGTTTCCCTAGCGAAACACAATGATTTGCCAAGCAGATCCGCATTACGCCCCGATCTCTCCGGCCTTGTCTCCCTTGGCCAAGGCCGCCACTTTACCCTCGCGTACCTTTCGTTCCCAATGAGTGGCCCAACTTTCTACATCGTCGCCATCCGGCCGGTCAGAAAAAGTCCAATAGCCATGGGTATCTACTCCGCGGCACAAGATTGCGTTGAGCGCCCATGATTTCTGAAGCGGTTTGACGCTCGGCGGACAGAAACGCATGACATAGCCGCAGCGACGGCGCGTAGACCTATTTGGCTTAGAACCGTGGGCGGTTAAGTCAGCATGGATACTGAACTCGCCTGCCTTCAATTCAAGGCAAACCGGATTGTCAAATTTTCCAAGATCGTCGATTTCTTGATCGAGAACCGCTGGCCGTGTTGTTTTAGACCAACTCAATTGACCTTTATTGTGAGTTCGTGGAATTACTTCCAGGCACGAATTTTCTCGATCTGCATCATCAATCGCCAGCCATGCAGAGACAGTGCGCGCCGGCGTAAGCGGCCAGTATGATGCATCTTGATGAAATGGTACCGACTTTGGATCCATCGGTAGTTTGCAGAATACTTGGGACGTCCAGCATATGATATCTGGACCGATTACGTCCTGCACGACATTTAGAATGCGTGGGTTCATTGCGATATCATAAAGGACTTGGCATCGTGTGTGATAACCAAGAAGTGCATAACTATCCTCTTCTCCGCGGACCTTCAAAAGATCGAACAGTCGGTCGATACGAACTCGCGCATCGACAATCTCGTCACCGCTATGCGCAACAAATGGCTTTGTGAATCCCAATTCATTATAGTTCTCAGCCTGCGCCCTCGGAATCGTTCGCGCCGATTGGAGGTCAATCGGCTTGAACGACATATCGCGACCGGGCATTTGTTGCGTAGTCCACATGGCAATCTCCCAACTTATTTACGACAGACTGCGACAAAACCAAGGCCAATTGCCTTATCTGGCGTGACAATGTCATCCGAAACACGATACTCGAGTTTTGATCGAACTTCGAAGTTTGAATCATGCAAAAGGTCGATGACTTGGCCGACGCTATCAAAGTTGGTAATGTGATCCATATGATTGGAGTCTTTGACTGTGGCCATGTAAATAAGTCCACCGGGTCTCATGATGCGACGCATTTCTTGCATTGACTTGGCCGGATCCGCGACGTGCTCTATAACCTCGGCCATTATCGTCCAGTCGTAGCTGTCATCCGGCACATCGAGTCTCGTGTTCAAGTCCCCAATTGCAAGCTGGTACCTTGTCTCAGAAATTCCAGATCGGGCAAAGAGCATACGCGAGAACTCTATTGCATGTGGGCTTATATCAAAACCTGAAACTTTAAATGCAGGGTCGCCCCGCAGCATACACCACAAATAGAATCCGTCACCGAATCCAATCTCGCAGCCCTCTTGGTGCGGCCTGAGCTTTGAGGCGAATTCCCGCTCAAAGAATTTGAATTTTTCATGCAGTATGAGAGTGAACCCATATCCAAGAAACAGTCCTGGCAGATATGTATCCATCATCAGATTTTCGTTGTCGTAGATTTTCCGCTTGATCTCCTCGAACGAACCATTGTCATACTTTCCCGTTTTCTGAAAAGATCCAAGATCACGCACATAGTGATATATGTACTCAAGGAACGCATCTTCGGGATTCGTCCCCATCTTCTTCACTGCGGTCAGCATAACTTCGCAAAGATCGAGATATGGATCGCCGTATCGCTCCGTTAATTTGACAACATTGACGAGAGCCCCGCGCATGAATGGGTTGCCCTCCACCTTCTCGATGAAGTCGGTTAATTCGATTCGGCGCGAGCCAATGCGTTGCAAGAGTTCCACGTCAATTACCCCATTTCAACAAGCCCGAAGTGCAAATTCCCAGCGACTCTTGTTGCAGCTAACATGATCATCTTTGGGAGCGCAAGTATACGACCGCAACTAGGCTTGGGCCACCAGCAACAGCCCCCCATTTCTACAAAACAACTTCACGACTTCCCCCCTCTACGCCAGCTTGCCCCTCCCTCCTTATCGCCTCACCCGGCGAACTATGGTACGGCGTTCAGATCGCTCCGGCGCGCGTGTCGGGACGATTTCGCAAGCGCGCCGTTGACTTTAGTTTTTGCAGGAGAAGACACGATGGATCGCGAGCAGATATTCGGCGGCAACCCGGTGGGTGTACTGATCCGTCTGGTAATCATCTCGATCGTCGTTGGCATCGTGTTGCAGGCGCTGAACATTTCGCCGCCCGATATTTTGTACCGCCTCGAAGTGCTGGTGCAGAATATCTACAACATGGGCTTCGGCGCATTCCGTGGCCTTGTGAACTACTTCCTGATCGGCGCCGTCGTCGTGCTGCCGATCTGGTTCATAGCGCGGCTCCTGGGCGGCATTCGTAATCGACCGAAGTAAGCACGCTGGAAGTTGGGTAATAGGCTCTTCGCCCGCGGCCGACACGTTTCCGCGCGGCCCCGGCTGGTCTTGCAAGCGATCAGCGTCCGATGACCTTCTTGGGCACCGACGGCTGAGCGGTGACTTCATCGGGTCGCTGACTGCCATCTCCCGGTCCAACTCCGATACCGGCCCCCATGCCCGCAAGCTTGGCAATACTGGCGGCGATGGCCGGCGGCAAACCTTCAAGATTGGGCAGCGGCTGGTTCGCAACCGGCGGCTGCCGCCAGGACTGCCCGCCGTGGGTCGGCGCGGTTTGAGGTATAAACTGCGACGGCAGTGGCAGCGGCTGCGGCCTTGGCTGCCCCCCGTAAGCGGCAGCGGGCCGCAATGGCGTCGGCTGCATCTGCGGCAGAGGCGGCCGGGTGGGCTCGCCCATGGTATGCTGGCCGTTCGATTGCTGGCCTGGCATTTGGTTCGGCATTCGCGGCGGCATCTGGACGCCATCGCCTGACCGGTTCGGGATCGGCTCGCGGGTTTGTTGCGGATTACGCGGTCTGACGCGAACGGCTGCTGGCGGCAAATCACCACTGAACCGGGGGCGCTGTGCACCAGCGCTTGCCGCATCGGCGGATTTCAATGCTGAAGCCACTGCCTCCGGCGAGCCTGGGACCGGTGTCGATGCTCCGTTCGCGCGGGCACCCGATTGCGATCTACGCACACCGCGCTTGTCTGCGGGTGACTTGCCGTTCGATGCCGCTGCTGCCTGATCAACCGAGGGTGCAAGCGGTTGCGGCTTGGTGCGGAAATAGCCCCGCCGTTGCAGCTTACGCTCGGACTTGCGGATGACGCGCAGCATCGTCATCACATCGCGCTCGGACATCGGTTCGCCGTAGTAGAAGCCTTGCGCGTACTCGCAGCCAATCGAACGCAGGAAGCCGACGTCCTCGGCCCGCTCGACGCCTTCGGCCACCACCTTGCGGCCAAGTTCATGCGCAAGCGCCACGATGGAGCGCACGATTGGCGAGCCATTGCCATCGGTGTTGCCGCCCTGAACCAGATCTTTGTCGATCTTGACGGTGTCGAAGGGAAAGCGCTGCAG
The DNA here is from genome assembly GCA_031429105.1 of Hyphomicrobiaceae bacterium. Classification (GTDB taxonomy): domain Bacteria; phylum Pseudomonadota; class Alphaproteobacteria; order Rhizobiales; family Hyphomicrobiaceae; genus JAKFWF01. The sequence goes on from JANOYV010000052.1 coordinate 63,234, forward strand.
GTAGGCCAGCGACGAATAGCCGGTCCCGAAGTCATCGAGCGACAGCATCGCACCCGCAGCCCGCAGCCATTCGAGGATTTCTACCGCCTGCTCCGGATTTTCCATGACAAGGCTTTCCGTCACTTCCAACCGCAGTGAACCGGGCAGCACCAAATTGCGGCTCAGGATATGGCGAATTTCCTGGATTAGATCCTGCCGGAACAACTGGCGGCTCGACACGTTCACGCTGACGAACAACGGGCTATCCGCGCGCGGCAACTCCTTCTGCCAACGGGCAGCCTCCCCCGCCGCCATCGTCATCACGTAGGAGCCGAGCTTGACAATCAGATCGCTCTCTTCGGCAACCGGTACAAACTCCGCCGGATTGAGCAGACCGTGCTTTGGATGCTCCCACCGCACAAGCGCCTCGAAGCCGGCCAGTTCCTCCGTTGAGAGCGAAATGATCGGCTGATAGACGACGCGCAATTGCTTTTTCTCGATGGCACGGCGCAGATCGCTTTCGATGGCGACACGGTCGTCACGCTCGGCCCGCATCTCAGGCTTGAAGATCTCAATTCGGTCCGCCCCGCCACGCTTGGCGCGATACATGGCGACCTCGGCGTCCTTCAGTAAATCCTCGGGGCTCATGCTCTGCGCGTCAAACGCCGCGATGCCAATCGAGGCTGTCAGCACGATATCTTGTCCCGCAATCTTGATCGGCGAACGCAAGCTGCGGCGCACGCGCTCGGCCAGCATCGCCAACTCGCGCGGATCCTGCTCGTTCAGCAAAATCAAAGCGAATTGATCGCCGCCAACGCGTGCCAACGTATCGAGCGGGGTTAGATGGCGGGACAATCGCCGCGCCACCGTCAACAGCAAACTGTCGCCAACGATCAACCCAAATGACGAGTTCACGCTTTTGAATTTATCGAGATCGATAAAGATCAGCGTCGGCGGCGCCTGCGCTTCGGACTTGGCGCGCATGGTTGCCATGCCAAGCCGGTCGAGGAACAAAGCCCGGTTCGGCAGCCCCGTCAGGCTGTCATGAACGGCATCATGCATCAAACGCTCCTGTGAGCGTTTCTGATCGGTCATATCGCGGATGAGACCGACACAGCGCAGCGCCCGCCGGTCGGCACCCGGTACGCTTGCCGCGTCAAGCTCGAACCAGCGATACGAATTGTCGGAATGGCGCATGCGAAACTCGATGCGCATGGCGCCGCCGTTCTTTTCCTTGGTCGACCACAGCAGCAGCTTGAACCGCTCGCGGTCGGCTGCGTGCAAGTGCTTGAGGAAGTCATCAACCTTGCAGGAGAGCTCCCCCTGATTGAGACCGAGGGCTGCTTCGACGAACGGTGATGTCTTAATCTCCTCGCGGCGCGCAACCCACTCCCAGGTTGCAGCACCGGCACTTTCAATTGCCTCCGACCGCAACTGCATTTCATTGGGAGACGCGCCGTATAATGGCTCAAGCGTGCGAAATGCGAATTGAGTGACCGTGAAGCCAACCAGCACAATCAGCAGGACAAGACCCGCCATCAGCCCCGACACAGCGATATCGCCAGTCAATCGTCCGGTGACGAGGACGCCTGCTGCAAACGTCCACACCAGCAGCAGCATCCAAGTCGGCACCAGAGCGAGTGCCCGGTCCTGTCCGCGCAACGCCAGGAACATTGTCAACAGGCCACCGACGATCCCAATGACGGCAAACGACAACCGGGCGAAACTCGAAGCAAGGCGCGGGTCGACAACCGCAACCGCGACCAACGCCAATTGCGCAACGATCCAGACGGTCATCAACATACGGATGAAACCGTGCCATGAGCCGATCCGCAGAAACGTATGCAGGAAGATCACAAAGCTAGCCGCCATCGCAGCTTCCGTGCCTGCCCGATAGACGGCGTTATCCTGAGGCTTCAACTGGAACAGCTTATGGAAGAAACCGAAATCCACGCACAGATAGCCAAGCACGCACCATGTCAGCAGGGCTGCCGACGGGAAGATCGCCTTGTGGTTGGCGGCAAACACGGCCGTCAGGAAGATCGCGAGCAGGCCGGTGATGCCAAGCAGAATGCCATTCAGCAGTTGGCGGTCCCGGGCCTTTACTTCGTACTCGAGCGGCTTCCACAGATAGATCCGCGCGAAGCGGTCGTTCGACAGCTCGGCGACATAGGTGATTGTTTGTCCAGGATCGAGTGTGATGCGGAAAATATCGGCGCGATCGCTTTTGATGCGATCCGGCAGATAGCCAAGCGACGGGGTCACGGCCTCGATCCGGCGACTATCAAGATCGGGCCAGACGATGCCGGACCCGACCGCGCTGTAACGCTCGGATGTCACCCACCGCTCGATCGATTTATTGCTCGGGTTATGCAGCGCAAACACAACCCAGCTGGGGCTCGTGCCGGCCGTTGTCGCCCGGACCGACATGCGTCCAGTGATGCCGTCCGAGCCTGCAGCGGTCTCGGTTTGCAGACTGTCACCGCGGCCCTCGAATAAGTCACCGAAGGAGGTGATCTCAATCCGATCCTGATCGGCTGGCACTGGTGTCGCCGTGATCGCGAGTGTCGTATCGGACGTGACGAGCATCAGACATACGACGCCGAACAGCGCGTTCAAGCCGCGCCGCAAACCCGACGTGGTAATCAGTCGTTGGAGTGCCACTTTCATGACCGCCCCCTCCCGGACGCCGGGATGACCGCGCGTGGATCTTCTGCCAGCAGCGCAAACAATAGATGATCGCGCCACTCGCCGTCGATCTTCAGATAGCGCCGCGCTAGTCCTTCATTCTTAAAGCCATTTTGTTGCAGCACACGGATCGAAGCCTGGTTGTGCGGCAGGCACGCTGCCTCCAGGCGATGCAGCTTCAGTTCGTCAAACACGAAAGGCGCCACCGCCGCCACAGCCGCAGTCATGACGCCGCGCCGCACGTAAGGCTGGCCAAGCCAATAACCGAGTGACGCTGCCTGGGTGACCCCGCGACGCACGTTACTTAAGGTCAGTCCACCCAATAGGGTTTCATCGCCATCACGGAACAGGAAAAAGGCATACCCTTGATCGTCCCGGATCTCACGGTGGTAATGTCGCAAGCGGCGCCGGAACGCCGACCGGGACAACTCATCGCGCGACCACTGCGGCTCCCAAGGCATCAGGTGATCGCGGCTGCGATTGCGCAGTTCGGCCCAGGCCGCATAGTCACTGGTGGTCGGCGGACGCAGGTGCACGCCAGCACCCTGGATAATAGGGTAGGCTTCACCGATCAGACCGCTGCGCAAGAAAGCCATGCGTGTTCTAGTCCTTCAGCCGACCGCCACAGTCGGTTGTTTTATTTTGCGATGCCCGATTCGCGCCGCAGTCTCAGCCAAACGGCGCGACCGCCGGCCTGCACCAACCACGGCCACCGACGGCGCGTCCGCCATCAACATTTGCTCGGCCAGACTGCGTATCTTCTCTGGTGTCACATCGTCGACCCGCGCGATGATTTCGTCGAGCATGATCAAACGGCCCGCAATCAACAATTGACGTGCCATCTGCTCGGCGCGTGCCGAGCAACTCTCCAGACCCATCAACAATCCAGCCTTCAACTGCGCTTTGGCACGGACCACTTCTCGGTCCGATGCGACGTGCGCTGCCGTGCGCTCCAACTCGTTGCCAACCACATCGATCAGGTCGGCCATCATGTCCGCGCCGGTCGCTGCGTGGATCGCAAATATGCCAGTATCGGCAAGCCCCCATGCGGTTGAATAGATCGAATAGCAGAGCCCACGATTTTCCCTCGCCTCCTGGAACAGCCGCGACGACATGCCTCCGCCCAACACGCCAGACAAGACCTGCGCCGGATAAAACGCTGCATCACGATAGGACGGTCCGTGAAACGCTGTCAGCAAATGACTCTGCTCAAACGACTTCACGGAATGACGCACGCCCCCCCGGTAGGCGGCCGCCGTTTCAACCCGTTGCACCGCTCCATCAAGCGAACCAAATAGGGCTGCAGCATGACCAGCGAGCCGTGCGTGATTGACCGCACCTGCCGCCGAGATCACCACATGCGGCCCCCGGTAGTGTCCGGCCAGAAACCCCCGCAAATCATCGGCACTGATCGCCGACACACTGGCCGGCGTACCAATGATCGGGCGACCAATCGGCTGGTCCGGGTAGGCTGCCTCCTGTACCAGGTCGTAGGCCAACTCCTCCGGACTATCCTTGATGCCGGCAATTTCCTGGATAATCACTTCTTTTTCACGCACGAGATCTTCGGGGGTGAACAAACTCTGGCGCAGGATGTCGGCCAGGATTTCCAGCGCCAAGCCCTCGTCGCCCTTGAGCACCCGGGCATAGTAGGCCGTCATTTCCAAGCTCGTTGCCGCGTTCAGATCGCCGCCAACTTGCTCGATCTCCTCGGCGATGGCGCGTGCGGTGCGTTTCGCCGTACCCTTAAACGCCATATGCTCAAGCAGATGCGAGATGCCGTGTTCAGCGGCAGTCTCATGGCGCGCGCCGGTCGCAATCCACACCCCAAGCGCAATCGTCTCCAGGTGCGGCATCACGTTGGTGACGACGCGAACGCCGTTCGGCAATGTGGTCAGTTCCGTCCCCGGCGGTAGTGTCATGCCGCCCCCTGGCGAACGGCACGAGCGCGGTCCGAAACGTAACGTTCAATCTGACCCGCATCATTTGCGATGCAGTCGAAGCGCTCCGGATCGGTCATCAAGTTGCACAGCCGAGGCGGCAGCGTTGGCCTAGTGCCGGTGATCTCCTGCATCGCGTCGGGAAATTTCGCTGGGTGCGCGGTTGCCAGAACGATCGTGGCCCCCTGTCCGGGCTTGGCCGTGCGACGAGCGGCAACGACACCGCAGGCCGTGTGCGGATCCATCGTGTAACCACTCGCAGAAATTGTAGCGCGGATGGCGTCGGCGACCTGCGCTTCCGAGGCGGCTGTAGCACCAAATTCACGAGTCAACGGCTCTGCCGCTACGCCGATCTCGAACCGGCCTGATTGCGACAGGCTCGCCATTTGATTGCGGATCAATGTCGCATCGCGTCCCGATGCCTCGAATAGATAGCGCTCGAAGTTTGACGACACTTGAATGTCCATCGACGGCGATGATGTAACATGCACGCCGCGCGTCTCATAAATGCCGGTCTCGACCGCGCGCGCGAGGATATCGTTGCTGTTGGCGGCGATAATCAAGCGGTCAATCGGCAGGCCCATTTTCTTGGCGACGAACCCCGCCAGAATATCACCGAAGTTGCCCGTCGGCACCGAGAACGAGACACGCCGATGGGGCGCGCCCAAAGCGCTTGCCGCCACAAAGTAATATGTCACTTGCGCCATGATGCGCGCCCAGTTGATCGAGTTGACGCCGGACAAGCGCACCTCATCGCGGAACGCATGATGGTTGAACATGCCCTTCACCAGGGCTTGGCAATCATCGAACGTGCCATCAACGGCGACCGCATGCACGTTCGGCTCGGTGGCGGTCGTCATCATGCGGCGCTGGACGTCCGACACGCGGTTATCGGGGAACAAGATGATCACGTCGACCCGCTTCGAGCCACGAAAGGCTTCGATGGCGGCGCCCCCGGTGTCGCCCGAAGTTGCGCCGACAATGGTTGCGCGCTCACCGCGCTTTTCGAGAACGTGATCCATCATCCGGGCGAGCAACTGCATGGCGACGTCTTTGAAGGCGAGCGTCGGTCCATGGAACAGTTCCAGCACCCACGTATCGCGATCAATCTGTACCAGCGGCGTCACCGCTGGATGGCCAAACGACGCATAGGCAGCCTTCGCCATTGCCGTTAGATCGGCGCGGGAAATGGTCGCGCCAACAAACGGTTCGATCACTTCAACAGCCACTTCATGGAACGGGCGCCCGGCGAAGCCTGCAATGGTCATTGGCGAAAGTTGCGGCCACGTTTCAGGCATGTAGAGCCCGCCGTCACGGGCAAGCCCCGCGAGCAGCACGTCATCGAAGCCAAGAGACGGCGCAAGGCCGCGCGTTGATATATATTTCAAGGGCTGAACCTTGGCTGGGTCGACGGATTCATAGGCCGACAGACTACCCCCCCCAGCGTTCGAGAACAAGCAACGAACGAGGTTGCATCAGCTTCACGCACAACATGGTGTGCGGATCGTGGCGTGGCTGACAGTTTGGCAACTGGTGTCTACCTACGAGTCAGATACCTTCGAAGCCTTCAACCGCCCAATCGCGAACGCACCAAACACGCCGAGCAAAGTCGCGGCTAAGGCCCACCAGGTGAGCGCGTATTCCAAGTGCCGGTTGGGGATGTTGATCCGACCGGCCGTCGGTTGCGGCAAGCCACCCGGTGGCACTGGCATCTGCAAATCAAGGTAGATTTGTGGTCGGTTAATTTTGACCGGGCCGATAGCTGGAAAGACCTCCGCCGGGTCGCGCGCGTACCACATGTTCTTCGCCGGATCATTTGCCCCGGTGAAGGTCGCCCGCAGTTCCGCCGAGCGGATCAGGCCCGTCATTGAGACCTCACCGGATAGCTGCCCGTCAGCCCTGCTTGAAACTTCCTTACGGGTTTCCGGCACGAAGCCGCGATTGACCGCGATCACCGGTCCGCCACCGGCGATCTGAAACGGTGTCATGATCCAGAAACCCTGGCCGCTGACACCGCCCCCCGCTGGCTTATCGATGCCGGTGTAGATGTGACGCTCAAGCGCCACATCGAACGTGCCGGTGAGGCGAACGGCTGTGTAATCGCAAGCCCGGGCCAAGCCAACCACTTCGACCGGCGCACACTGCAGTGCAGCGAATGCCGCCGCATCAATCGGCGTCGCGGCGGACCGCGCGGCAATTGTTGCGACGAGGTCCTCCTTCCACGCCTTGCGGTTCCATTGCCACGTGCCCAAGCCCAGCAGCAATGCCAGTGCGCAAAGCATCGCGATCATCGGAATCAAAAGACCTGCCAACCTATCCCGGTGCACGATACTTGCGTCCATCTTCATTCGGCAGGTGCCGGCATCGCGCCAGCAGGCGGTGGTGCGGTCGAGCCCGATTTGGCGACTTCCCGGCGGCTCGCAAGTTTGCGGATCACCACGTAGAATACCGGCGTGAATAATAGACCGAACAACGTCACGCCGATCATGCCCCAGAACACCGCCGTGCCCAGCGCAACGCGCAGCTCAGCGCCAGCGCCGCTTGCGATGTAGAGCGGTACGACGCCTAGCGTAAATGCAAGCGACGTCATCAGGATCGGCCGTAAGCGCATTTGTGACGCTTCGACCGCAGCCGTAACGCGGTCGCGCCCCTGGTCTTCCAGTTGCCGTGCAAACTCGACGATCAAAATTGCGTTCTTAGCCGCCAACCCGATCAGCACCACAAAGCCGATTTGCGTTAGGATGTTGATGTCGAGCTTGTGCAGCCACACGCCGAACACCGCAGACAGCAGACACATCGGCACGATCAACATGATCGACAGTGGCAGCGACCAGCTTTCGTATTGGGCCGCCAACGCCAGGAACACAAACAACACCGACAGCATGAAGATGTAGTAGCCCGTGCGCCCTGCGCGCTTTTCCTGGAACGACAAATCGGTCCATTCGTAGCCGATGCCCTCGGGCAGCACGCGAGCTGCGGTCTGGGCGACAAGATCAAGCGCCTGCCCCGACGATGTGCCAGCCGCGCCCTGGCCGTTGATCTCGACGGTTGGGAATAGGTTGTAGCGCGGCACCCGGTCCGGCCCCGCCACCTCCTTGAAGGTGACGAGCGAACCTAATGGCACCATTTGACCGTCAGCATTGCGCACTTTGATCCGCGCGACGTTTTCAGAGTCGAGCCGGAAGTTGCCGTCAGCTTGCGCGGTGACCCGGTAGGTGCGCCCGAACATGTTGAAGTCGTTGACGTAGGCCGACCCCATGTAAATCCGCAGTGCTTCGAAAATGTTGCCGATCGGCACCCGCAGCATCTGCGCTTTCGTGCGATCGACATCGACGAAGATTTGCGGCGTCACGGTCTGGAATGTCGTGAAGGCATTGCTCAGCCCCGGCGTCTGGTTCAACGCCTGGATGAACTCGTTGGCCGCGCGCGAGAACGCATCGGAGCCAAGCCCACCCTTATCCTGCAAGCGGATTGAGTAGCCGGATGCTGCGCCAATGCCTCGAACCGGTGGCGGCACGAACACGAGTGATTGCGCTTCTTGGATAACGCTTAGCCTCTGGCGCAAAGTCGCTGCCAGTTTTTGAACGTCTTGGCCGTTTTTCGCACGAACGTCGAAATCATCGAGCACGCAGAACATCGCCGCCGCATTCGATGCGTTGGTGAAGGTGGCACCTGATCGACCGGCAAAGCCCGACGTGTAGGCAAAGCCCGGTGTCGCCAAGATGATCTCGTTGGCGCGGCGCAGGACTTCATCGGTGCGTTCGAGCGAAGCGCCAGCGGGCAATTGCACGGAGACGATGATGATGCCGCGATCAAGCGCTGGAATGAAGCCGGTCGCCGTGTTGTTGACAAGCCAGACGGCGAGCCCAATCAATCCAGCATAAATCAAGAGCATCACACCCGAAATGCGGATCAGGTTGCGCACCAGCCGTGCGTAGCCGCGCTCCAAGGCGCCGAAGGCAATATTGAAGCCTTTGAACAACCAGTGCATGGGGGCTGCCAGTACCTGCATGATGTTGAAGCGCGGCTCTTCGTGCACACCGTGCGGCTTGAACAGGATCGCGGCCAATGCCGGCGACAACGTCAAAGACACGAACGCGGAGATCAGGGTCGCGGTCGCAATCGTCACGGCGAACTGCCGGTAGAATTGCCCAGTAATGCCGGGCACGAACGCAGTTGGAATAAACACAGCGGTCAGCACCAGCGCAATTGCGATCAGCGCGGTGCCGACCTCATCCATCGTGGCACGCGCCGCTTCGAGTGGTGGCATGCCGTCGGTCAGTTTGCGCTCGACGTTTTCGACAACGACAATCGCATCATCGACGACGATACCGACCGCCAGCACGAGGCCAAACAAAGTGAGCGTGTTCAGCGAGTAGCCGAGCGCCAGCATCACTGCGCAGGTGCCGATCAGCGACACCGGGATCGCAACCACCGGAATGATCGTTGCCCGCCATGTCTGCAGGAACAACAGCACGACGAGCACAACGAGCAGTACCGCCTCAAGGATCGTCTTGTTCAACTCCCTGATCGAGACTTCGATGAACTCGGTCGGGTTGTAGCGAATGCGGTAGTCGAGCCCCTTGGGGAACGCGACGGCGAGATCCGCCATCGCCTTCTTGATGTTGGCAACCGTCTTCAAGGCATCGGAACCCGGCTGCTGGGTCATGACGATAACGGTTGCCGGATCGCGGTCCTGGTAGCCGTACGTCGTGTAGTTGAGCGCTCCCAATTCAATCCGGGCCACGTCGCGCAGGCGCACCACCCGCCCGTCGGCGCCAGATTTGACGATGATGTCTTCGAACTCACCGGCTTCCTTGAGTCGCCCCTTCAGTTGTAGTGACTGCTGGAATGCGCCCGTTGCCTTGATCGGCGGCTCGCCGATCGATCCGCCGGCCACCTGCAAATTTTGCGCGCGCAGCGCGGCGATCACTTCTTCTGCCGTCAAATTGAGGCCGGCAATCCGTTCCGGATCGAGCCAAACCCGCATCGAATATTCGCGGGCGCCAAACAAGTTGACGGCGCCGACGCCTTCGATGCGCGAGAGCACGTCACGCACGTTGAGTAATGCATAATTCGAAATATAGACCTGATCGTAGGTCTTGTCAGGCGAGACCAAGTGCACGACAACCAACAGATCGGGCGAATTCTTGCGCACGGTAACGCCGGAGCGGCGCACTTCATCGGGCAGTCGCGGCTCGGCCGACGCCACTCGGTTTTGCACCAGCACCTGAGCCTTGTCGATGTCGGTGCCGATTTCGAACGTGATCGTCAGGCCCATCGACCCGTCACTGGTCGATTGGGAGTACATGTAGAGCATGCCGTCGACGCCGTTGACTTCCTGCTCGATCACGGCTGCCACCGTATCAGCCACGGTCTGGGCACTAGCGCCTGGATAGCCAGCGTTCACCGAGATTGTCGGCGGCGTGATCTCCGGAAACTGCGTCACCGCCAAGCCGTTGTACGCAATCGCGCCGATGATCGTAATGAACAAAGACACGACGATCGCAAAGATCGGGCGGACGATGAAGAAGCGGCTGAAGCCCATGGCTTTACCTCCTGACCGTGGTCAGCATTGTCATTGCTTGACGACGGCGGGTGTTGCGACGCCCGGTGCGGTCGACACCTGCAGCGGCTCGCGTTTGGGATTGACCTTCTGGCCAGGGCGCGCGCGCTGGATGCCCTTGATGATCACCCACTCGTCAGCGGTGAGCCCGGTGCGGATAATCCGCATTCCGCCGTTGATCGGACCGAGTGTTACCACCTTGCGGCCGACCGTGCCATCTTCGGCGACCACGTAGACGAACTTGTTGGCCTGATCGGTGCCGATGGCATCGTCCGGCAACAGCACGCCTTGGTAGGTCGCGGAGCCAGCAATCCGGGCACGCCCAAACATGCCGGCGGTAAACAATCCAGCCTTGTTTTCAAGCAACGCCCTCACCCGCAGCGTGCCGGTGGTGGCGTCGAGCCGGTTGTCGGTGAAGTCGAGTTTACCGGTGTGGGGGAAGCCTTTGTCGTCGGGCAACGCAATTTCAATTGAAGCGCCAGGCTCGCCAGGCTTCTGCGCTCCGCCAGACCCTAACCGCTTATACTTGATCGTGTTGTTCTCGCTCACATCGAAATAGAACTGGATCGGGTCTTGCGTGACGATGGTCGTCAGCAGTGTCTGTGTGCCAGCGCCGCCGCCAATCACGTAGTTTCCGGTCGAAACCAGATTGCGGCTGGCGCGACCCGCTAGTGGACTGGCAATTTGCGTGAACGATAAGTCGAGTTCGGCGGTGCGTACTTTCGCTTCTGCCACACCGACCGCTGCTTCCGCCTCGCGCTGAAGGTTCTCGCGATCATCAAACACTTTTTCCGAGATGATCCGGCGGTCGGCCAGCGGCTTGCCGCGCACGACATCCTTCGACGTACTTTCGACCTTGGTTTGGGCAGCGATCAACTCAGCCTTGGCTGAATCAAGCGCCCGCTCGAATGGTCGTGCATCGAGCGAGAACAGCGGCTCGCCCTTCTTGACAATTTGCCCATCGGTGAAATGAACCTGGGTCAAAAAACCGGAAACCCGCGCCCGCACTTCCACCAGATCAACCGCATCAAATCTGCCGGTGTATTCGTCCCATTCGACGATTTCGCGCACAATCGGGCGGCTGATCGTAACGATGGCAGGAGCCACGGTGAGCGGCGCACCAGCAATCGTCGCCCGGCCCCGCTCCGCGCCGAATGAAAACAGCCCGACGAGCGATTGCCACTGGCGGGCAAACCAGCTTGACGCCTCAGCAATAGGTGTAGCTTTTTGCTCTCCTGCTTTGGTCTCTGGCGCCTTAGGTTCAACAGGATTGGCTGGGGCAGCCTGGGTAGGCGTAACTGCCTGCTGCGCAAATGATGGCGCGGGTCGAGCCACCGCCACCAACACCACCGACAAGGCGAAAAACACTGGAACGGCGAACATCATTGGAATTCTAAATCGCACGTCGAAGCCTCATCCGCTTGCTGAGCCTGATCACAACTGAGCCGTAAACGCGGCAACCACGATCCTTGAAGCCCTAGCAGGCATCAAGGATCGTGGCGCCAGACTTATAGGTTAGCAAGCCGGATGCGTGCTGTAACCGCACGCTTTTGTGGCTGCGTAATCAGGCATGGTGCCTGAAACAATAGCTCTCAGTAGCGCGCGTAGCCACGCGGCACATAGCGCATTTGCCCAGCAGGCGGTCCATCGCCAGGCCAGCGCTGTTCGTAAACCCTTGGCGCTTGGACATAATAACCAGCGGTTGGCCGGTAAGTCTGAACATAGCCATAGGATTGGCCATAGCCGTAGGGCTGGGGTAGTCGCGCGTAAGCATAGCTGCCATTCCGGGTGGGGCGTTCCACGCGCCCGATCTGCTGTGATGGCTCATCCGTCGATCGATTGCGCTTTGAGGCCACATCCTCGCGGAATTTCGGTGCGCCACGCACGACAATGCGGGTCGATGCCAAACCATGTTTCTGAACCAGCCCGTAGAACGTCGCGGCATTCGCGGGGGCCAACCGCACGCAGCCGTGTGATGCGGGGCTACCGAGCCGACCCGTGGACTGAGTTGCATGGGTTGCGATGCCGCCATTGAAGAATACCGCATGTGGCATCGGTGCATCATCGTACTGCTTCGAAAACCACATCTTCGCCATCCAGCCCGGCTTGAACGTGCCGGTTGGCGTCGCATGATCACGGGTGCCCGACGAGATCGGCCAGACGCCGAGAGTCTTGCCTCCCGATGACACGGTCATCTGCTGGGTTGTGAGGTTTACGTCGGCGGTGAGCGTGACCACGGAAACAGGCTTTGGCGCAGGTGCAGCCTCCTGAGTCGGGGGGCTGGGAACGGTTGCGAGTGCGCCTCCCGACTGCGGATCGGGCACGGCTGATGCCGCACCTGGAAGTGACACGGCCAATAGGGCCGCAAGCGGCAAATGCCGCAACAAGGGATAACGCATTGAGCAACTCCGACGCGGGACCAACGAGGGTTAACAATCCAGACGCATGTACTCAAATACGCATGGGGAGCGCTTTGGGTTTCAACTGCGCGCGCACAATAGCTGTGAGATGACTTCGCAATGCTTAATGCGCACTGAAAATGCGGCAATAATCTGAGACCTTAGGCTCAAGGGCTGCCTAAAGGGTCAGGCGTGCGAAACAGCAACGACCCATCGCCAAACGAGTAGAACCGGTAGCCGCTGGCGATGGCTTGGGCATAGGCACCCCGCATCGTATCGAGGCCAGCAAATGCCGCCACCAGCATGAACAACGTTGAACGTGGCAGGTGGAAGTTTGTCATCAGGATATCGACGATCCGAAAACGATAACCCGGCGTGATGAAAATCGACGTGTCCCCCGACCACGCGGCCAGTCGGCCATCGACTGCCGCCGCACTTTCGAGCAACCGCAGTGCCGTAGTGCCAACAGCGATGATACGCCCGCCACGCTCCTTCACGGCATTAAGAGCAGCGGCCGTCGCAGCCGACACCTGGCCCCACTCGGCGTGCATTTTATGATCGCCCGTATCATCGACTTTCACGGGAAGAAAAGTGCCAGCCCCGACATGCAGCGTCACAAAATGGCGTTCGATACCGCGTGCATCCAACCGCTTGAATAGGTCATCGGTAAAGTGCAGCCCGGCGGTGGGGGCAGCGACCGCGCCATCGTGCGCGGCATAGATCGTCTGATAGTTCGCGGCATCTGCCGCCTCGCCCGCGCGCTTCAGAGCGATGTAGGGCGGCAACGGCATATGGCCGACCACAGCGATGGCTTCATCAAGCGCCGATCCTGACAAGTCAAACACGAGTGTCACCTCGCCGCTCTCGCCCTTTTCTGCAACCGTCGCATCGAGTTGACCTGCCAGACACGATCCGCCGTCGTGACCAAACCGCAACCGATCACCGACCGCCAGCCGCTTCTGCGGTCGCGCAAATGCGAGCCATCGCGCATCATCCAGCCGCTTATGCAGGTTGAACGAGACGCCCGCTTCATGGCCATCGCGGATGCGTTTGCCGTTAAGAGCTGCCGGGATCACGCGGGTATCGTTGAACACCATCGCATCGCCCGGCTGCAACAGATCAGGCAACGCGCGAACGATGTGATCTGCGAACGGAGTTGGCTCGCCTGGCCGCACAACCAGCAATCGCGCCACGTCGCGCGGGTTCACCGGATGCAGCGCAATGCTTGCTTCCGGTAGAACAAAGTCGAACAGGTCCGTGCGCATGTTGTTGATGTGGCCTTAACCGTGCACGCGAACGCGCGCCGGTTCCACGATCCAAAGCGCCCGCTCAATTTTATGTGTCCTCAAGAACGCAACCAATGTTCGCATGCAAACTTCGATTTTAGCGGGCGTAACGCGGCCCCCAATCCGCAGCACGATAAGTCCAGCAGACTGATCCGGGGAAAATCGAAGCGTTTGTGCAAAATCCTGATCGAGCGTCACCAATGCTCGCCCTTCACTTCGGCAGATCACAAAAAGGTTCTCGTCCGGCGATCCACTCAATTTCTGTTCTGCAACAGTCATCACGTCGTAGCCTTCAACGGCCAATAGTTCTTGGCCGACTGTCCCCAAATTCTCGTCAAGTTTGAACTTCAAGGTGCGTCCGCAATGACCGGCACAGGAATAATCCGCTCTCGGGCGACCTCCGCAGCATATCCGATCGCCGCGCGCACATCGTTTGCGGTCAGTTGTGGGTAGCTGGCGAGTATCGTTTCAACGCTTTCACCGGCGGCCAGAAAATCCAAGATCAGCGACACCCAGATCCGCGTTCCGCGAATGCAGGGTTTGCCGAAACAAACGTTCGGGTTGATCGAAATCCGGTCGCGAATAAGCTGGTCCATAGATCGACGATACAGCAGTTTCGACTAGGCAGCCAGTTCAACGGCACGTTTGCGAGTGCATCGTAATCGTTCAGGCGACACTTCGGCGGCCGCACCGACAGCAAATCGTCACAACCGACCCGATGCATCGAAATTGGGCCGCGCCAGAAGATGCTGGCTTCGGCAACCTCGCAGAAGCAGAACAAACTGTGGCTGTCGCCGATGATGCCAACCCGCTTGCGGGAAGCCGGTCTCGAACTCAACGCCACTGCGCTGGCACCGTTGTAACTGGCGTCACCGCCGCAACAATCACGCCTTCACGTCGGCGGCGACCTTCATCGAGATCATCTTGTCGGGTTCGCGCACCGGCTCGCCGCGCTTGATCTTGTCGACATTGTCCATGCCCTCGATGACCTTGCCCCAGGCGGTATACTGGCCGTTGAGGAAGCTCGCATCGTCGAAGCAGATGAAAAACTGCGAGTTGGCGCTGTCCGGGCTCGACGAGCGCGCCATCGAGCAGACGCCGCGCACGTGCGGCTCCTTGTTGAATTCGGCCTTGAGGTTCGGCAACTTCGAGCCCCCAGTGCCGGTGCCGCTCGGGCAGCCGGTTTGCGCCATGAAACCTTCGATCACGCGATGGAACACGATGCCATCATAGAATCCCTGGCGAGCCAGCGTCTTGATGTGGGCAACGTGCTTCGGTGCAAGATCAGGCCGCATGGCGATGACAACGCGGCCTTTCGTGGTCTCGATGATCAGTGTGTTCTCGGGGTCTTTGATGGCGGTCATGGGGATGTGTCCATTATTGAGGATGGGAATTCGGCAGCGGGCAATCGAGCAGCGTTACTTCGCGTCTGATGCCAAATAGGCCTTCACGATGATGTCGGGTTCGGTGACGGTGCCGGAGCCGGATGCGCCCTTCTTCACGGCATCAACCGCGGTCATGCCATCGGTGACCTGGCCCCACACCGTGTACTCGCCGTTGAGGCCGGGGTTGGCGGCAAACATGATGAAGAACTGGCTGTTGGCGCTGTTCTTGTCGGACGAGCGGGCCGCACCCACCACACCACGATTGAATGGCGTTGGCGTGAATTCGGCGGGCAGATTGCCGTACTTCGAGCCGCTGTTGCCGGTGCCGGTCGGGTCGCCCGATTGAGCCATGAAGCCTGCAATCACGCGATGAAACTTGAGGCCATTATAGAACCCTTCCTTTGCGAGGATCTTCACGCGCTCGACGTGCTTCGGCGCGAGATCGGGACGCAGCGCAATCGTCACCTTACCGCTTTTGAGCTCAAGGATCAGCGTGTTCGCCGGATCAGCCTTGGCCGGTGGCGTCTGTGCCGATACTGCGGTCGTAAGGCCAAAGGCCAAAAGCAGTCCGGCAACAAAAGTTGAAAAGCGCATCGGATAAACTCCATTTCGGTGATCAGGCGGGCGCGCACCGTGATTTTGCCGCCCAGCCCTCAAAGAGCCCCGCCTTATGGCCGCAATTGGACCGCTGGGCAACTCCTGCGGAAAACTGAAGTGATGAAATCACTTCGTTACAGCCCCAGCACCCTGAGTAGGGTCGCATTGACCGGTGCCACGTCAAACCGCCGCTCGGCCTTTGAGCGACTGGCGCGCGCCATCGCCGGGATCAGATCCGGCCGAAGCAAGAAGCTTTGCATGGCAGCAGCCAGGCCCACCACATCCTTCGGCTGCACTAGCACGCCATTGACGCGCTCATCGACCGTGTCGCGGGTACCCGGACGATTGGTGGTGATCACCGGCCTGCCCATCGCCAGGGCCTCCAGCAGAACCCGTGGCATCGCCTCACCCCAACTTGGCAAGACAATCACGTGGGCGGCAGTTAGAAGGGGGCGGACATCGGCCTGATCGGCAACAATTTCCACACTAGCACTATAGCGCGAAAGAGCGTCGCGGTCCACATCGCCGTCGGGTCCGCAGAGGATAAATCGGGTGCCAGGGGCACTTTTCTTGACCAAAGTGGCAGCTTTACAGAACTCGATGACGCCCTTGGCAGCATCGAGCCGCGCGACCATCGCGAAATTGAGCGCAGTGCCACCCTGGTTAACCAACGGTGGTAACGGCTGCACGGCATGATGCGCCAGATCGACACCCGCACCGGCCACGACCTGGATTTCGCAACTAGGTTTTAAAAACCCCAAAGCCTCGACGCGACGACGATGGACCTCATTGTGAAACACAACCGCGTCGCAACCACCGAAGCCGGTTTTCATCAGCCGCCGCCAGACCCACGTCGGCTCGGCTTGATCGTCCACCATAAGTGCTTGCGGCAGGGCCGTCACCAGCCCGACCGTGCGACTTGCGCCAGCGCGCTTCGCCGCCATTGTGCCCAGCAGCATCGTTTTCGCACCAGTCGACAGCACCACGTGCGCGCGCCAATCGGCGAGCAAGGCCGCAATGGCGGCAATCGACTTTCGATCAGCGAGTAGCGCTGGCTCAGCGCCCCGCATTGGAAACGAGGCTGCCGCCAGTCCCCGCTCATTGAGCTCAGGAATATGGTGCGCGGATTGTTCGGGCACCAGGGCCAGAATGCTGTGGCGGCGCTTGAGGATATCCGCCGTCAATTCCGACCGCTGCCGCAAGATGCTGAGGCCATCGGCTGCGATCAGCGCAACCCGCTTTACGCTCGACGTTTCGGTGGAGTTGCGCGCCATCGCTGATCCGGTGCTGATGCCTCTGGCTGACAAGTCCGCAACGGAGCCTGTCCGGCACCTCACCTGCGCTGATTTGGTAGTGCGAGGCAACTGCTGCCACTTCGCATCGCTTAAATCATCACCACCAAGCCATCATGGCCGATATCCAGAGGTCCATCCCACGTGGCGCGAATGGCCTGTCGCCAATGCTCCGGTTGCACGTTTGGATCATCTGCCGGGATCAGATGATTGAGCACCAGCCGCTTGGCACCAGCAGCGGTTGCGACGCGCCCGGCATCCTCCACCATCGTATGACTGGCGATCAGATGTTGTTTCAGCCGTGTCCCGTTCTTCACCCGCGCCACCAATGCGTCGACACCCGGGCCGTACATCGCTTCATGGAACAGCACATCCGTCCCGCGCGCGAAATCGGCAAGCGCTGGCAAGTAAGTTGTATCGCCTGAAATGACCACGGATTTGGCCTTATGATCGGCACCGGTGAAATCGAAGCGGAGTGCAAAACTATCGGTGACCGGGGGATGATCATTGCGCAGGGCTGTAACGCGGACAACGCCGTCATCAAATACCAAACCATCGGCATAGTCGTTTGCTTGAAACAGTTGAGCCAGATCGGGCCTACCTTCGTCTGCAATTCGCGTTTCGATGTCGAACCGATTGAGCTCAAGGAAGGCCGATCGCATATGCTTCAAGCCGCGCGGCCCGTATGTTCTGACCGGCGTCGAAAGGCCAGCCGTCCACGCAGTGTGGATCAAATTGCCAAACTCAAGGTTGTGATCCGAATGGTGATGCGTGATCAGGATCGTCGACAGTTGGTTGAGGTGAAAGCCTGCCTCGACAAAACCACGCGTGACGCCGAGCCCGCAATCGATCACATAAAGCCCGCCGCGCACCACCAAAAGGTACGACGTGGGGTTCGGACCGCTCGTTCGAATGGCAGGCCCGCCCTTTGCGCCCAAGAGAATGATACGGTCCATCGGTCGCAGCCTCCAAGTTTACCAAACTCTCGTTGTAACAAGTCGAAAGCTGCCCACGTAAGTCCCATTGCGCGAAACAGATCCGGATCATGACAATGACTGTGAAACCGAAAATTCTTTTTGCCCAGCCGCCAGTCACTGAACTAGCGAAACCGTGTCGCGAGGAGGTCGAGGCCGCCTTCCGCACCATTATTCGTTGGACCGGCGATGATCCGACCCGCCCCGGCTTATTCGAGACGCCCGCCCGCGTCGCGAAAGCGTTCGAGGAATGGTTTGTCGGCTACAAAACCGACCCCGAGGCCTTGCTCAACAAGACCTTCGAGGAAATCGAAGGGTACGACGAAATGATCGTGCTGCGCGCGATCCCGTTTGAAAGCTATTGCGAGCATCACATGGCGCCAATTATCGGCAAAGCCTGGGTTGGCTACATCCCGACCGGTAGGGTTGTCGGGATCTCAAAACTTGCACGTGTCGTCGATGCCTATGCGAAGCGCCTGCAAATTCAAGAGAAAATGACGTCGCAGATCGCCAATACGATCGAAAAAGTACTTCGCCCGCAAGGCGTGGCCGTCGTAATTAAAGCCAACCACCACTGCATGTCGACGCGCGGCGTCCACAAACATGGCACCGATCTGGTGACCAGCCGTATGCTTGGCGCATTTCGCGATAACCCCATGACGCGCCAAGAGTTTATGGCAATGGTTGATTAAACATCACAGCTTTTTGTGGCGCCCGCAAATCCAACCTTTGATCCCTGCCGTACTAGAAATATGCAAAACATCCGTCACTTGCCCAGAACCATTCTCATCGCCGACAGCGACGCCGTATTCCAGCGCACATTGACGCGAGCCTTAGAAAAACGCGGCCACACAGTGATCGCTGCGGCAACCGTTGCCGAAGCGCGCAACATTTTGGTGCGTGAACCCTGTGACGTCGTGATTACGGATATTCGGTTCCCCGATGGTACCGGGTTCGAAATCCTCGATGACATTCGCCATCAAGAGAGGGGTGGGCGCGGCCACATTGCACGCACCATCGTATTAACCAGTTACGGCACTGTTGCTGGTGCGGTTGCAGCTGCCAAACTTGGCGCCGCAGATTTCCTCGCAAAGCCATCTGACACTGATACGATCGAAGCGGCATTACTCGGTGATGCGAATGCCGTTGCAGACCGCATTTTTGCGCGCCCCGACGAAATCGAGTTTCGCTACCTGCTGACGATTTTCGAGCAGCATGATCGCAATATGAGCGAGACGGCGCGCGCCATCGGCATGCACCGCCGCACGTTGCAGCGGATCTTGCGTCGGCGCGGCATTGCGCCGGCACCGAAGGCGTCGTTGGATCATCCAGACCAACGCCAGCGCGTCCGACGGTTGTTTCGCCTTTGGACTCATCTTTTGAACCAAGACTCCGTGCCGGACCTGCGTTTGATCGGGCGGGACGCTGCCCCGCAAGTGACCCTCAAGTCGTCAGCCGCCTAAGCCGTTCAAGCATCGCACTTGAATTGCGACCAAATCCCTGGTCCTTAGGGCGTCAGACCATGACGCTCATGAGGCCAGACGATGCCATCGACAGTTTACGACAGCCTGCTGTACCGCGATGCGTTTGGCACGCCAGCCATGCGCGCAGTTTTCTGTGACGAGGCCTTCATTAAGGCCGCCGCCGCCACCGAAGTTGCTCTTGCGCGGGTTCAGGGCCACCTCGGTGTGATTCCAGCCGATGCAGCAGCAGCCATTGAGCGTGCCAGCGCCAGTGTCACAATTGATTTTGCCAAGCTCAAGGCCGAGACCGACAACGTCGGCTACCCCATCGTCGGACTGGTGCACCAGATGGCACCGCACTGTGGAGATGCAGGCCGCTACCTGCACTGGGGCGCGACCACCCAAGACATTATGGACACAGCTACCGTCCTGCAGATCCGTGATGGCATTGCCATCATCGAAGCCGATCTGGCGGCGCTTGATATTACGCTTTCGGCGCTCGCAAAACGCCATCGCGATACGGTGATGGCTGGGCGCACGCACCTACAGCATGCGTTGCCGATTACGTTCGGGCACAAGGTGGCCGTCTGGCTCTCGATGGTCCGCCGTCATCGCGAGCGGCTTACCCAACTGAAGCCTCGCGTGCTGGTCGGACAGTTCGCAGGCGCTGCCGGCACACTCGCCTCACTCTGCGAGCAGGGCCTCGCGGTGCACGACGCGCTGATGGACGATCTCGGACTTGGTCGACCAACAATGACCTGGCATTCGGCACGCGATAGTATCGCCGAAACCGTCGGCTTCCTCGGGCTCGTAACAGCAAGCCTCGCCAAGATCGCGACCGACGTGATGCTGATGATGCAGACCGAAATCGGCGAAGCCTTCGAGCCGTTCGTGAAGGGGCGCGGCGCGTCGTCCACCATGCCGCAAAAGCGCAACCCGATCAGCTGCGAGCTGATCATCGCCATCTCGAAGGCGGTGCGCCAGCATACCGGACTGATGCTCGACGCCATGCTGGCCGATCACGAGCGCGCCACTGGTCCGTGGCACCTGGAGTGGATCGCAGTTCCTGAAAGCTTCATCGCAAGTGCCAGCGCCTTGCATCAGGCACGCTTCATGCTCGATGGCTTGATTGTCGACGCCCCTCGCATGCGGCACAACCTCGACATCACCGGCGGTCTGATCGTTGCCGAAGCGGTGATGATGGCCTTGGCAAAGCACGTTGGCCGTGGCGCGGCGCACGACCTCGTCTATGCCTCCTGCCGCAAGGTCGCCGACAATGGCGGCACGCTGCTATCGCATCTCATATTGGATACGGCGATCACCAAACATTTGGACGTGCCGCAACTGACGGCGCTCGTCGATCCGGCTAATTATTTAGGCGTCGCTGGCCCGATGGTCGACCGATTGCTGGGGGGCAAGTAGCAATCCAGTCACTCGTCGGTTGACAGCTCTTCCGCAACTTCGGCTGACACAGCGTTACCGGCACCGTAAGCCACATGCTCAAGATATAGCCCGCAGGGCGGAGCGACGGGACCGCAGGCAGTCCGATCGCAGGCAGCGAACGCTTGCGCTAGGTCGTCCGCCGTCCACTTGCCTTCGCCGACGCGCTTCAGGCTGCCGACCATCGAACGCACCTGACTATGCAAAAATGAGCGTGCCGAAGTCTCGACATGGATTTCATCGCCGACCCGGCGCACATCGAGTTGATCGAGCGTGCGAACCGGATTTTTCGCCTGGCAGGCCGAGGCCCTAAACGTCGTGAAGTCATGACGACCGAGCAGTCGCTGGGCAGCCTCGTGCATGGACGCCGCATCAAGCGGCAATGTCACCGACCAGACGCGATTCATGTCGAGGGCTGGCGGTGCACGCCGCACCAAAATGCGGTATAGATAGTGCCGCGAGGTCGCTGAAAAACGGGCATCAAACTCCAGCGACACTTCCTCGCAGGCGACCACCGAGATTGGCCAAGGTCGCAGGTAGAAATTCATCGCCTCGCGAATTTTCAGCGGCTTGTGCGCCTTGATCAAATCAACGTGCGCGACCTGTCCTAATGCGTGCACCCCGGTATCGGTGCGCCCTGCACCGCGCACATAAACATCCTCGCCCGTGAAGCCGTGAAAGGCTTTTTCGAGTGTGCCTTGCACGGTTGGCAATCCAGGCTGCCCCTGCCAACCGGTGAAAGGTGTGCCGTCATATTCGAGGGTCATGCGGTAGCGGGGCATCGGATCTTCGGTCGCGTGGTTTGAGGATACTTCGGCTCCTCATAACAGAAGCAAGCGACGCGTCGCTCGCAAAAATTTAACAGCAAAAACGGGCGATGGTTGCCCATCGCCCGCGAGACATCGAAAGCAGTAGATACGTTTTAGTGATGCGATGGCTTAGCGGACCGCATCCGGTGAACGCGCGTGCCGGTCGGCGCACCTGCAGACTGGTTATTTGCAATCGTTGCGTTGGGCCCAAAACCAGAGGTCGAAACGCTGCCACGACCATTGCCATTATTGCCGTCGCCAGCGTTGTTGTTGCCGCCGCCATTGCCGGACGACGCATCGGCAGCCTTGTGCTCGATGGTGCGGGTAAAATTCAAGCTCACTGGCGTCTTGTTGCCCGGGTTGATAATCATCAGGCTTTGTGTCGGCAGGCCGCGATAAACCCGCACGCCGTTCTCAATTGAAACGACCGCCCCATAGTAGGGGCGCGGCTCAATGCGGATCAGCTCCGAAGCAATAGCAGATGCGCCTGAGGCAAACAGAGCAGCTGCGGCGATGGCAGTCGTGCGAACGTGCGACATCGAAATCTCCTGGAAATCGTCCGAACTTTGAACCGCAACGATAGTCGCCGTGCCGATCTCGTACAGCGGTAAATCCGCTGGCAGGGTTAATCTGCAGGGTTAAGTTTGGTGCCCGTCGGCATGCTGAACCCGCGCAACAGGTCGCCTGCCAGCATCGGCTTCTTGCCGGCTCGTTGTGCTTCGATGATGCGCACCGCGCCTTGTCCGCAGGCGATCGTCAGCAAATCGTCGACGACGGTGCCCGGTGCGCCAGTGCCCTCGACGACAATCGTGCGCAATACTTTGATCCGTTCGGCCGCAGCCCCACTGCCAATCTCGAACCAGGCACCCGGAAATGGCGATAGCCCGCGACAGTGGTTGTGCACATCAGTCGCAGGTCGCGTGAAATCGATCCGCGCTTCGGCCTTCTCGATCTTGTGCGCGTAGGTGATGCCTTCGGCACTTTGCGCACGGGCATCGAGACTGCCCCGCTCGAGTGCTGCCAGCGCACGCACCATCAGGCCACCGCCTAGGGAAGACAGGATATCGTGGAGTTCGCCGGTCGTAGCATTCGCCCCGATCGGAACATGCTCGGCCAAACACACCGGACCGGTATCGAGGCCAGCCTCCATCCGCATCACCATGATGCCGGTTTCGGTGTCACCCGCCATGATTGCGCGATGAATGGGGGCAGCGCCGCGCCAGCGTGGCAACAGAGAACCGTGCAGATTGAGGCAACCGAGGCGCGGGCAATCGAGGATCGCTTGCGGCAGGATCACGCCATAGGCAACAACGACGGCAACATCGGCATTGTGCGCTTGCATTTGTTCAACGGCGTCCGTGCCGCGCAAGCCACGCGGGGTGAATACGGGAAGGCCAGCATCTTGCGCGAACTTGTGCACCGGCTGCAGCCGTTCGGCCTGCCCGCGACCAGCCGGTCGGGGCGGCTGTGCATAAACCGCGACCACCTCATGGCCCGCCCCGATGATCTCGGCCAGCGTCGGCACCGCAAACACCGGCGAGCCCATGAAGATGACGCGCAACGTCATCACACAGTTCCGATTCTGGCAGTCTTCTTGAACTTGCGGATCACCATGTCGCGCCGCATCTTAGACAGGAAATCGATGATCAATCGACCATCGAGATGATCGATCTCGTGCTGGATGGCGGTCGCGAGCAGACCTTCGGCGTCGAGCTCGATCTGTTTGCCGTCGCGATCAATGAAGCGCACACGCAAGCTCGATGGCCGGTCGATTTCGACATGCGTGTCGGGGATCGATAGGCAGCCCTCCTCGTGCATGCGCAATTCGGCACCGAGGGTCAGGATTTCCGGGTTGATCATCACGATCGGTTCCGGCTCGTCCTCCTTGTCCGACACATCGAGCACCAAGATACGGCGCGGCACGGCGATTTGGATTCCAGCGAGGCCGACACCTGGCGCCTTATACATCGTCTCCAGCATATCGGCTGCCAGTTTGCGCACCGCATCATCGACCTGGGCGATGGGTTGAGACACCTGTCGCAGGATCGGATCGGGCAGCTTGATGATCGGAAGTAACGCCATGGGCGTGGAGATAAGACACCGGCTGCCATGGGTCAACGGGGTCGCGCTATACCGGGTGAGGTCACCACTGTCCTTACCACAAGATGTCCGCACCGAGCCCCGCCAACCTGGGGTCAGCGGTCACCAGCCTCAAGCCTTCAATCGAGGCTTGCGCCACCAACAACCGGTCAAATGGATCGCGGTGGGGTGATGTCAGCAGTCCAGCGGTGCGGACGTGGGCGAGGGTGAT
>JANOYV010000053.1:0-2367 GCA_031429105.1 Hyphomicrobiaceae bacterium
CGGACCGGTCAGCGAGAAGCATGGAATTTCGATGCCCTTGGCGAGACGAGGGAGATAGTAGTGCTTTTGCTCGTCGGTGCCGTACTTTTCGATCAACTCGCCGGGTCCAAGCGAATTTGGCACCATGACAATGGTGCACACATCGGGCGAGCGCGAGGCAACCTTGCCAAGGATCAGCGACTGTGCTTGGGCTGAGAAGCCGAGGCCACCGTGCTCTTTTGAAATCAACATGCCAAGGAAGCCGTGACGGCCAACAAACTTCCAAATCTCGTCGGGAATTTCCTTGTTGTTGAAGCGGATCTGCCAGTCGTCGATCATCCGGCAGAGTTCTTCTGTCGGGCCGTCGATGAAGGCTTTTTCTTCCGCCGTTAGAACAATTGGCGGTACGGCGCGCAGCTTCTCCCAGTCGGGCCTGCCTGAAAACAACTCTGCATCGAAGCCGATGGTGCCGGCATCCAAGGCTTCCTGTTCGGTGTCGGAAACTTTGGGGAGGATTTTCTTGACCATGCCGAAGGCGGGCTCGACCAGCAGCGTGCGGCGCAGCGATGGCAGTGAGAGCAGGCTCAAGACGAGGGCTGGTATCCAAGCGAGCAGCGCAAGCAACCCGAACGACAATCCCTCATGTCGGCCGTGGATCAGACCGCTCTGCCACAAGTAGGTCGCGACGACAGCTGCGACCGCCCAAAGCCAAAGGGGAGCGCGTCGCATGGCAAGGGCTGTAACCGCACAAAAGCACAATCCTAAGAAGATGAGCTCTGCCATGACTTGATCTCCAATTCGAGACGCTGAGGTCGTTGCTGCCGCGAAGGCGCAGCGGTGATTGTCCCAACCCTACACTAATTCTACGTTCACGTCTCCTAATATTGACGTTAACGTCAAGCTTCAAGTTGACGCATACGTCAAGAAAAAGATTGATGTTTGCGTCTTAAATGCAAGCGTTGGCAGGTGGCGAAGATCCGCGTACTCTCATCATTCGTCGCCACGTTAACCCTGGACCCGGTCGATGCGAGCCAAAGTTTGGATACTGCTTTCGGGCTTGCCGCTGGCTCTAGGTTTGGTCGCAGCAAGCCCGCCAGACACCCGTCGCTTGGCGCTGGGAAAGCACTTGGCGCAGGAGTGCACGACCTGTCATCGGATCGACGGTACCGACAACGGCATCCCCTCGATTATTGGCCTGGACCCGGACTACTTCGCCGGCACGATCGGCTTCTACCAGCGCGGCGAGCGGTCTAATCAGGCGATGATGTCGGTCGCCCAATCGCTCGACGACGAGCAGGTGGCGGCGCTCGCCGCGTACTACGCGAGTTTGCCAAAGCCGAAAGCCGTAAAGAAAGCGCCGTAGGCTTAAGAGCCTGTCCGGCTCTAACGGGCGGGCTTCATGTTGTCGCCGTCAATCCACGTGATCATTCTGTAGAAGTCGATTGTAACGTCGCCCTTTTTTGTGAAGCCGAACTGGCCCCATCGCGGCTGAAAATTGAAGGTCCCGGCTTGCATCGCGTTCGACACGATTGTGCCAGTTGGAGCCGCCTCCTTAGCGGCGTTGGCCGCTTGCGCCCATACCTGCACGGCTGACATGGCATTGCTTAAAACATCCGGACTGCCCAACAGAACTTCATGAGGTCCGGGAGGTTCGCTTGTGGCCGCCGGATCAATCAGGTCGCGTGCAAATCCGCCAGGATAGACGACGAGTTCATTGAGGTGCGCTTTCGCGCTTGTGTAGAAATCCTTCGTGGCTAGCAGCGTGCTGCCGACGACGACCGTGGTTATGCCTTCACGTCGCATGGCACGCAGGATCAGTACGGCTTCGGTCGGAAAGGCGCCGAGAAATACCGCGTCGATGCGCTGTGCACGCAAGTCACGCACAAGCTTGGTGTAGTCGGGTTCGCCAGCGATAAAGCCTGAATAAAATGTCTCAGCGAGGCCACCCACTGCCATCGCCTTTTTCGTATCGGCCGCAAGCTGAATACCGACGACGGTGCGGTCATGCAGAATGGCGACGCGCTTGCCAGTGAACGTGCGGGCGATGTAGCTGCCGATGGCTGATCCCTCCACATCCTTGCGCGGCGCCAGCCGGAAGATTGTCGGACCAGCCCGCTTGTCGGTCAGCTGTGGATCTGTGGTGCTGGGTGAGATCATGATGATCCCAGCTGCTGCGTAAATTGGCGCTGCAGCAATCGACGCGCTGGCGCAGTGGTGACCAATTACCAGGGCCACCTGCTGCTTGACGAGGCGGGCCGCGACTTCCACCGCCTGCGTCCGGTCGCAGGCGTCGTCCTCGACGATCAGTTTCAGTTTGCGACCGTTGACGCCACCACTGGCGTTAATGCCACCGACCGCAAACCGCGCGCCTGCCTTCATATATTGGCC
>JANOYV010000054.1:0-25793 GCA_031429105.1 Hyphomicrobiaceae bacterium
GCGCGGCCGACTTGCGTCTGCTTGAGGGAGAATGCCGGGCGAGCCGCCCGTTATTGACGGCTTTTGGCCACTCAACCCGATGAAAACGACGAAAACCGTCGCGGACTGCATTGGTCGATCGTGCTATTCAGAGGTTCCCTAGCTTACACCACCGAGGTTCAAGCCGCTGGGTAGAACACAAAATGAAACGCGCCACTCGATAATCTGCCTGCTTGAAGATGCAGCGATGCGCTCAATTTTTAACACCGGTGTGTTTTCTGGAACGGCTAGCTGTTTTGCCGTTTCCGAATCAGCGACTGCAACAGAAACCTGCTCGGTATTGCTGACGACCCTTATTCCGAAAAAATCACCATAAAACTCATATAGATTTCCGGGCAGTGGGTCCTTTGGCTCAAGATCAAAAAACAGATGGCGCGGTAATAATACGCGGTCAAATACGCGTGCACCACCGCCAAACATTCGGCACCGTTGTATTTCTATGACTCCGAGATCAGCCCCCAATGCGAGGGTGGATTTTTCCTTGGCGCTGGCAGGTCTCACATTGACCAAAATCGTCACGATATTGGCAGTATCTCCACCATCAATCAGCGTCGCGAAAACACTTATCGGCTCGGTCGGTGGGGCTGCGCTCTCACGGGAAACGAAGGTGCCACGACCTTGCTTTCGGACAACGATTTTCGCTGCCTCAAGCCCTTCGACCGCCTTGCGAATAGTCCCGATGCTGACGCCAAATTGCCGTGCAAGGTCGAATTCGTTGGGTAGAACCTGCCCTTGCTGCCATTCCTTACCGACGATGCGCTCAAGCAAACGCTCACGAACCTGCGCGTAGAGCGGTTGGGATATGACGCCTGCCCGTCCGGTCGATAGCGATTTCATGATGCAATGCCCCCGCAAAAGTTTGAACCTGGATCGCTGCACAAACTGATCGTGCGCGGATCATCCATTAATCTACATTTTTGTATGATACAACCATTAGTTGCATATTGATATATTTGCACCTTATTGTCGCATGTCAGCGCTTGACGTCGGCTGTTGAATGGTCGCAATGCCTGATGGCCGGTAGCCCCGGCAGCAACTGGAGAGCGCCATGACTGCTGCCCGTATTGAACTGCACAAGGGAGATCTGCCAGCGAACGTCAGCTTCTCGGGCTCGGTGGCGGTCGATACCGAGACGTTGGGCTTACGGCCCCACCGGGATAGACTTTGCCTGGTTCAATTGTCTGGCGGTGACAACACCGCTCACCTCATTCAGATCCCGGCTGGTCCGCACGAAGCGCCACGCCTTTCAGCGCTGCTTGCCGATCCGCTCATCACCAAGATATTTCACTTCGCCCGGTTTGATGTAGCGGTGCTGAAGCACAATCTAGGCGTCAATACGAAGCCCGTTTACTGCACAAAGATCGCATCTAAACTTGTACGAACCTATACCGACCGGCACGGACTTAAGGATTTAACTGCGGAGTTGCTGGGCGTTGAACTTTCAAAACTACAGCAAAGCTCTGATTGGGCATCTGCTGATTTAACGCAACAGCAACTTGCCTACGCGGCCTCCGATGTATTGCATTTGCATGCTATCAAAACCCGCCTCGACGCAATGCTTGCACGTCAAGGACGGACGGCACTTGCTGCCCGTGCCTTCGATTTCCTGGGCACGCGAGCCGAAATGGATCTGGCTGGCTTCGAGGATGTGGATATCTTTTCCCACTAATCGGCAGGTGCGTAATGGATGCTGGCACGGTGCATTTGGACCCGCTGTTACCGGTTGCTTGCTGTCAACATTGATCTCCCCCACAATCTGGACGGAATCATAGGGTTCCACTGGCGTCCAACACCTTTCAACCTGCGGCATTACCGAATGGCGCTTCAAGGAACTTTCGAAGACGAGCGCCGACCATCGCCTTCCAGGCGGGCTCTGGTTGTTGCGACGACGGATCGTGCGCGCGCTTTTGCCAGCGCCCGCCGCCACACCACGCTGGTACGCATCCTTCGGTTCGGGTTGCCAATTGCAGCACTCGCGTCGCTGGCAAGCTATGGACTTGGCATGCGGGTCAACCTGAAAATCGGCAATGGGACTCTGCAAACCGGGCCGGTTTCGATTTCGACGGACAATCTATCGATGGCGAACCCGCGCTACGAGGGGTTCAACAAGGACGGAAGCAAATTCACGGTAACGGCGAAAAGCGCGAGCCAGGATATTCGGGCGAAGGGGCCTGTGCAGCTTGACCAAATCGATGGCCGGATGGTGCAAGCCAACAACGGCGTGGTGACGCTAACTTCGCCGCGCGGCGCCTTCGACAATGTGGCTAACCAATTGGAATTAATGGACGAGATCAAGATCCGCAGCGACGATGGCATGCGCGCTGATCTGACCCAGGCGACAATTTATCTGAAGGACAACCGGATCGTATCGACGCAGCCCGTCGCCATCGACATGAAGGCGGGTCAAATCCGGGCCAACCAGATGGAATTGTTACAGTCAGCGCGTCAGGCGATGTTCAG
Source organism: Hyphomicrobiaceae bacterium (assembly GCA_031429105.1). GTDB lineage: Bacteria > Pseudomonadota > Alphaproteobacteria > Rhizobiales > Hyphomicrobiaceae > JAKFWF01. Next base: position 2,500 of record JANOYV010000054.1, read on the forward strand.
CAATGGCGTGATGACACGGTTGAAGCCAGAGGCAAAGCCAGCAGGTGCAGCGGCAAAACCACTCGGCACGGCGGCACCACGCATGGTGGGCACGACTGACGGTCCTGTGGATGTCGCGTCGCAAAAGTTGCAGGTCGACGATGCAAAGAAAACGGCCGTGTTTTCCGGCGATGTGATTGCAAAGCAAGGCGATGCTAGTCTGCGTACAGCAGAACTCGTGGCGTTCTACGATGGCGCGCCGGTGGCCCTTCCTGGTGTCGAAACGGCGGCCGCTACTGCTGGCGAACCATCGGGAAAATTGAAACGCCTCGTCGCCAAATCAAGTGTGACGATGACGACAGCGACGGATCGTGTCACCAGCGACTCGGCCGAATTCGACGCAGAAAAAGAAACGGCACTTTTGCTCGGCCACGTTGTGATGAATTCCGGGGTTGATCGGCGCGCGACCAGCGACCGGGTTGATCTCGACTCAAATGCCGATACCGCGTTGTTGACCGGCAACGTTGTGGTCAATCAGGACAAGAACGTGCTGCGTGGCGGCAAATTGTTTGTTGATCGGAAGTTGGCGACAACCAAGCTGTGGTCGCCAGCCGATGCCACACACCCTGCTGGCCGCATTGCCGCGCGGTTCTTCCAGTCTACCCAGACTGCAAATAGCAAAACGCAAGTCAAGAAGGCGGTAGCCGCGACTGCCAACGAAGCCGGTGGTTTCGTGTTCCGGACTGATTCAACCGCCCCCATCGACATCGATGCGGAGACACTTGATGTGCTGGACAAGTCGAAAACCGCAACCTTTCGGGGTGCCGTGCACGCGGTCCAAGGCGATTTCACGATCCGGACGCCAGAGTTGATCGCGAGCTATAGCGGCGAAGCAGGTCTGGCCGCTGGGGCAACGGATCCGAAGGCTGGAGGTTCAGCACAGCTGACGAAGATCCGCGCCAACCAGAAGGTCGAGGTCACCTCCGGTGCTGACCAGAGTGCAACCGGCGATTGGGCTGAGTTCGACACGAAGGCAAACACAGTGACGATCGGCGGCAATGTTGCACTGAAGAAAGGCACCAGCGTTGTCTACGCACCGAAAGCCATCATCGATATGACAACCGGCATCACGTATTTGGAAAAAGATCAGAAAAGCACTGGTCCCGCAATCAGTCCCTCGCCGACGGAACAACGAGCGCCCTATACCTTGCCGGACTTACCGAAGGTAAAGCCATCTGCTGTGGCCCCTGTAGCGCCGGCGTTCGGCACTGATCCGCGCGCTTGTCCGCCTGGCAGGATGTGCCTGAAGGTTGAACCAAAGGACGGCCTGACAACGCAGAATGGGGTCAAACCGGCAGCGAAGGCTCCTTGGCAAACGGAAACGGCACCGCCGGCGCAGAAGCAAAAAGCCCCATCAAATGCCACCTCCGGCTGGACCTCATCCGCTCAACCTTCAAACTGAGGCGCGCGTTCGCACTCGGAAAGTCCTCACGTGAAGTTATTCACTTTCGGCTCGAAAGCGCGACGCGCAAAGGCTGCGGCCGATGCCGCGCCGGATGGCTACGATTATGGCCCGGACGACGGTAACGGCGGTGATGACAATGAGCCGGTGGCGGCCGACGGCTGGCTCACAGTCCACAACGTCAAGAAAAGCTACGGTCGCCGCATGGTTGTGAAAGGCGTCACGCTGGCACTCGGACGAGGTGAATCAGTTGGTTTGTTAGGACCCAACGGTGCCGGCAAAACCACCGTGTTTTATATGATCACTGGCCTCGTTCCCGCCGATGAAGGACGTATCACAATCGATGGTCGCGATGTGACGAAACTGCCGATGTACCGCCGTGCCCGTCTTGGCATTGGCTACCTGCCGCAAGAAGCCTCGATCTTCCGTGGCCTCACCGTTGAGCAAAACATCATGGCGGTGCTTGAACTGGTGGAGCCCAAGAAGAAACTGCGCAAAGAGCAATTGGACAGCTTGTTGGAAGAATTCCGGATTACGCGCCTGCGCAAATCGCCGTCGCTCGCGCTTTCTGGCGGCGAGCGGAGGCGCTGCGAAATTGCCCGTGCATTGGCGTCTCGCCCCTCGTTCATGCTTCTGGATGAGCCATTTGCCGGTATCGACCCGATTGCGGTTGGTGATATCCAACAGCTTGTTAGACATCTAACTGAACGCGGTATTGGGGTGTTGATCACCGACCACAACGTCCGCGAGACGTTAAGTCTCAGCGACCGGGCTTACATCTTCTACGATGGTCAAGTTCTGACACAAGGTAAGCCTGCGGAAATCATAGCCAACGAAGACGTTAGGCGAGTATACTTGGGGGACATGTTTGGTTAAGTGCCATTCAGTACAAATTGGAACCTAACGACGGGTATCGGTAACAGGTTCATTAACTATGGCGCTCTCGGCACGCCTGGAAATGCGGCAAGGCCAGCAGCTGGTGATGACACCCCAGCTGCAGCAGGCGATCCGTCTTCTGCAACTCTCAAATCTCGAGCTCAGCGCCTTTGTTGAACAAGAAGTTGAGCGTAATCCGCTACTTGAGCGTGATGAAAACGGTGATTTGCCAACGCCGCGCACAATAGATACAGAGGGTGACGGTCCAACGGATGCCAGTCTCAGCGCCGCTGCATCCTATGAAACGCTCGACTTATCCCGACCGGATGCAGACGCTTCGAGTGCACTCGATACATCGCACGAGAACCTCTACCCGGATGTGGCCAAAAGCGACCTCGGTTTGGCGTCAGGCCCAGATCTTGGCGGCTCGAACTGGTCGAATGTCAGCGGGGCTGGCGGTGGGGGAGAGGACTACAACCTCGAAGCCTTTGTTGCAGCCGACGTATCGCTTAAGGATCACCTGCAAACCCAGATGCAAATTACGTTGCATGACGCTGCTGATCGGATCATCGCCCAGCATCTGATCGACAATGTTGATGATGCGGGATACCTCAACGCCAATATCGAGGACATCGCCGACAAGCTCGGATGCCCACTGTCGCGCGTTGAGCGGATCCTCGCGGCTCTACAGATGCTGGATCCACCGGGCGTTCTGTCGCGCAGTCTGGCCGAGTGCCTGGCCATCCAACTCAAGGAGCAGAACCGGTTTGATCCTCAAATTGGGCTCTTACTGGAACACCTTGACCTGCTTGGATCGCACAATATTGCGGCCTTGAAGCGTGCCGTCGGCGTCGACATGGATGAACTAACCGACATGATTGCGGAGCTTAAGCAGCTCAATCCGAAGCCGGGCCTAGCGTTCGGCAGCGTTCATATGCAGCCGGTCGTGCCCGATGTGTTTGTCAGGCCGGCGTCCGATGGTAGCTGGTTTGTCGAGTTGAACAGTGAAACGTTGCCCCGCGTTCTCGTCAACCGCAGTTACTACACGCGAGTGTCAAAGACCGCGCGAAATCCGCAAGATAAGGACTACCTAGTCGACTGCCTGCAGTCTGCAAACTGGCTTGCGAAGAGCCTCGATCAGAGAGCACGAACAATTTTGCGCGTTGCGGAGGAAATCGTCCGCCAGCAGGACGCCTTCTTTGCCCACGGCGTCCAGCATCTTCGGCCGCTGAATCTCAAGACGGTCGCGGATGCAATAAAGATGCACGAATCGACGGTCAGCCGGGTCACGTCGAACAAATACATCGCAACACCAAGGGGTATTTTTGAACTGAAGTATTTCTTCACGTCCTCGATTGCATCCTCCAGTGAAGGCGAGGCGCATTCATCGGAATCCGTGCGCTATCGCATCAAACAGTTGATCGATGCAGAGTCGGCTGAAGACGTGCTGTCTGACGATAAACTCGTCGAGCGACTGAAGGATGACGGCATCGACATTGCCCGCCGCACTGTCGCTAAGTATCGGGAAGCACTACGGATCCAGTCGTCCGTCCAACGTCGCCGAGAAAAAAGAATGAGCGTGCAAATGGAGCGTGTGGGCTAACTACGTTGCGGCTGATTTCAACGATGGTGATTTGACAGCAATCTTGTAGCAGGACTAGCGTTTGTAGGTGTAGCATTGGCCTCCAACGTCAACCGCGCGGGCACAAGAATGACAATCCAAGTTACGGGCCGAAACATTGAAGCTGGCGAAGCGTTCCAACTGTACGTGACTGACAAAATATCCGACGTCTTGGACAAATACATCGGCCCTGAACTATCGGGCCATGTCCGTGTCGAAAAAGCGAAGGTTGGGTTCAGGACCGATTGTTCGCTGCGCTTACGAACGGGATTACTGGTCGAAGCACATGGTGAAGGCGTCGATGCGTATGCCAGTGCGGATGCAGCGATTGAGCGCCTCGACAAGCGCGTGCGCCGCTACAAGCGTCGCCTCAAAAGCCACCATCACGACTCCGGGGACATGCAGGAACGAGCCACCGGGTTGAATGAATATGTGGTTCAGACCGAGGACGAGGAAAGCGGCGGAAAGATCGCGGCAAGCCCCGTCATCGTCGCTGAGACCGAGGGGCTTTTGCAGGAAATGACTGTAAGTCAGGCCGTTATGCAGTTGGACTTGACGGACCAAGCATTTCTGCTATTTCGCAATGCAGCTCACGGTCGCATAAGTGTTGTGCATCGGCGACCCGATGGTAATTTTGGTTGGATTGATCCGAAGGCTGAGGCCTAGGCGGTGGTGCAATCAGTGTTCGGGTGGCGGCGCCTCTCGTGTATGGCTTAATATTGAAATTGAGGGACCGGTGTTGTGCAGCGGGCGGCACAGGGTGTGCTTGATCGCACCGGCGACGGCATGTAGCCTATGGGAATGACCCACAATGGACTTTGGCGACCTTCTGACGATCGACGGCATCGTTCCATCGCTTCGTGCAAAGGATAAAAAACAGGTCCTTCAAGAGCTTAGCCAACGAGCGGCCGAGTTGACGGGCTTGACTGAGCGCGAGGTATTCGACGCTCTCGTACAGCGCGAACGGCTGGGTTCAACGGGATTCGGCCGCGGCATCGCAATACCGCACGTGAAATTCAAATCGCTTAAGAACATCGTTTGCATATTCGCCCGGTTGGCTGAGCCAATTGCTTACGAATCGCCGGACGGTGAACCGGTCGATCTCGTTTTCTTGTTGCTCGGCCCCGAGCATGCAAGTGGCGATCATCTCAAGGCACTGGCACGGATTTCCAGACTGGTTCGTGATCCACGCGCACTGGAACGACTGCGAGCGGCAAGCGATCGGGACGCTACTTATGCTGTGTTGACGGAACCCGTTGCATCGCACGCAGCATAGGTTCATGTTGCTATCGGGTTTCGCCGCTTGGCTGCGGATGTCTTGTGATCACACACCAATAGGTAGTGAGTAAATTTATTTACAACTTGAATTAATCACTTCACTTTTGCGCGTTTGGCTAGTTTGGCCGTTGCGCACATAAATGATTGCGATCCGTTTTGGCCGCGATCCTAGACAAAGCTCCAATCATGCCCACGGCGACGCAGACACCGAGTATTCGTTTCTTGTTTGCCAAACGTCTCAAGGCATTTCGTGTGCCACGGGGCTTTGCGACGGCTCGTAGTTTTGCGAATGCGCTCGATATCGATGAGAATCGTTATACGCGCTACGAGAGGGCCGAAGTAGAGCCAGATCTGAGCCTGTTGATAAAAATCTGCTCATTGCTGACCATTAAGCCGAACGATCTGCTCGATTTCGAGACGGACCTGACTTTGTCATCCGGCTTTAGCGAAGGGCCGACGGAACTGTTACGTTCGGCATCTGACCCGATCAGCCGCAGTGGCGGTCGCCACGCGAGCGTACTGTGTAGTGCCTTGTCGTGGCGAATGGCGGAACTTGTTGCCGACCTAAAGAAAGCCGATCCGGCAAACAGGCTGGACAAGGTTAGTCGAATATCGAGAATTTTTTCCGAAATTGATGCGGATCCCTTTGCTTTTGTGGCGGGGATTGCGACCGACCCACGACTTGCAGGCTTGAGTCCAGAGGCGGCTACAAATTTTGCTGATCTTGCAGAGGCCCTCATCGCATCTGCAAAAAACGCAATTCTACCCTAGATAAGCTGACCAGGGCATCCGCCGAACTGCCTATTTCATGCTTTCTCTCTCCGACACGGTGACCTGCATTCTGCAGTTTGCGCGGTCCGGCCATTCTGCTATTGGCCCTAGATCTTTGACGACCAGCGTATTTTGCGTATCGGCCGCTCGTCACACCCACAAACCAAAGCTGAACAATCGACATGAAATTCACGCTCTCTTGGCTCCAGGACCACTTGAACACATCAGCTTCCATAACGGAGTTGGCGGCGGCCCTCACAGCGATCGGTATTGAAGTCGAAGGAATCGAAAACCCAGCCGAAAAGCTGTCGGTGTTCACCATTGCGCGTGTTGTTGATGCCAAGCAGCATCCAAATGCCGACCGGCTGCGCGTTTGTCAGGTTGAAATTGCTGTAGGGCAACCAACGGTTGAAGTCGTTTGCGGCGCGCCTAATGCGCGAACGGGGCTAATCGGGGTGTTTGCTCCGATTGGCGCGTTGATTCCCGGAACGGGAATCACGCTTGATAAGAGGCCGGTGCGCGGTATCGTATCAAACGGCATGCTGGTGTCGGAACGCGAGCTGGAATTATCCGAAGAGCACGACGGCATCATCGAATTGTCTGCGGACTTTAGCGCAAAAATCGGCCAACGCTACGTCGAGGCGCTTGGCCTGGCGGACCCCGTTTTCGATGTCAAGCTGACACCCAATCGGCCCGACTGCACGGGCGTGCGCGGGATCGCGCGTGATTTGGCTGCGGCGGGTCTTGGCACGCTTAAACCAGAACCATCGTTGAGGCTTGTTGAAGGCACCACGGATTGCGCAGTTGCAATCAAACTCGATTTCCCAAAGGAGGCCGCTTCTGCCTGTTCCATGTTCGCTGGCCGAACGGTACGCGGCGTGAAGAACGGCGCGTCGCCCGCATGGCTTCAAACGCGGCTGAAGGCCATTGGTTTGCGACCGATCAGCGCTCTGGTCGACGTAACGAACTATATCTCGATGGATCGCGGCCGCCCGTTACACGTATACGATGCCGACAAACTGAGTGGAGCCATAAGCGCGCGCCTCGGAGCAACAGGCGAAACCTTCAAGGCGCTCGACAACAAAACCTACACGGTTGACGACACCATGTGCGTGATCGCTGATGATAGTGGCCCGCTCGGATTGGGTGGCATCATCGGTGGGGAGTCGACGGGCTGCACCGAGACAACGACTAACGTTTTCATTGAGTGTGCTTACTTCGATCCACACAGGATTGCAGCGACGGGCCGCAAGATTGGCGTACAAACAGATGCGCGCTATCGCTTCGAACGCGGGGTTGATTCAGCATTTGTGGCGCCGGGTCTGGATATTGCGACCGACATGGTGATGACGCTTTGCGGAGGCTCGCCCTCCAAGGCACGCATCGTCGGCGCTGCGCCAGATACCCGCATCGAGATCAAATTTGATTTCGCCCGGATCGAGAAATTGTCGGGAATGAAGGTGTCTGAAACTGAAGCGCGACGTGTGCTTGGCGCCCTGGGTTTCGAGATCACATCGAAGGGCGGGTCGACAACGATTACGTCGCCCTCCTGGCGGCCAGACATTCACGGCGCAGCCGACCTCGTGGAAGAAGTCGTTCGCATCATCGGCCTCGACAAGATCCCATCAACACCGATGGCGCGCATGCGTGGCATTACGCGGACCGTGCTGACACAACAACAGCGTCGCGCGCGCAGGGCACGACGCGTGCTGGCGGGCCGAGGCATGGTCGAAGCCGTGACATGGTCATTCCTGCCGCAAGCACAAGCAAGCCACTTTGGTGGCGGTGCAGAAAGCCTCGCGTTGGACAATCCAATCTCGGTTGAGATGTCGACGATGCGGCCAAGCCTACTGCCGGGCCTACTCGCCTCGGTTCAGCGCAATCGAAATCGTGGCTTCAACGATGTCGCATTGTTTGAGTTGGGCCAGGCCTATCGTGGCGATCAACCGAAGGACCAGATGATGATCACAGCCGGTGTACGTGCCGGCTCGGCTTTAGCCAGCGGAAGCGGTCGGCACTGGAGTGGCGCTGCTGCCGACGTCGATCTGTTTTCAGCCAAAGCAGATGTTGCAGCGCTGTTGAGCGGGTTAGGGTTCGATTCCAGTCGAGCTCAAATCACGCGCGATGCCCCCGCATGGTTTCATCCAGGACGCTCTGGGACACTGCGGCTCGGCCCAAAGGTCGTACTCGCTTACTTTGGTGACATTCACCCTTCGACGTTAAAGCTGATGAATTGCGCCGCCCCTGTTGCTGCGTTCGAAGTGTTCCTCGACGCACTGCCAGCAGAGAAGCGAAAGACGTTGGCACGCCCAGCCCTTGGCGGTTCTGAATTATTGCCAGTGCGCCGTGATTTCGCATTCATCACTGACGAGGCGACGCCTGCAGGCGACATCATCAAAGCCGCCATGGGGGCCGACAAGGCAGCGATTGCCGACGTCAGCGTCTTTGATATCTTTATGGGTGCGAGCGTCGGTGCAGCAAAAAAATCGATTGCAATCGAAGTGACATTGCAGCCGACGATCAAGACGTTCAACGATGCCGAAATCGAAGCTCTGTCAGCCAAGATTATCGCTGCCGTGACTAAGGCGACGGGGGCGTCGATCAGGGGCTAAAGCGCTCCCTGACCGACCGACCACCGAACTACCGCTTTACCCTCACGCAGCCTTTGGCAGCGACAGCAACGCGCGCGCTTCGGCAACAGTGGCTGGACGCCGGTTGTACTCGGCGCACAAGTCTGCAACGCGCTTTACGAGTGCAGCGTTCGAGGGTGCAAGCGTGGTCTTGTCCCAGCGGATGTTATCCTCAAGACCTGTACGGCAGTGGCCGCCCAGCTCCAGCGACCAGCGGTTCAGCGTGATCTGGTCGCGACCAATGCCAGCGCCTGTCCAAGTGGCATCAGGCGCAAGACGCTTAAGTGTTGCCACGAAGAATTCGAAGGCCGCACGATCAACCGGCATGGCGTTCTTCACGCCCATTACGAATTGAACATGCAATGGGCCCTTCATCAGCCCGGTTTTTTGCATTTCAACCGCCTTGAAGATCATCGACAGGTCGAACGCCTCGACCTCCGGCTTCACATCGTTGTTCAGCATTTCGGATGCCAACCAGTTCACGAGGTCTGGCGTGTTCTCATAGATGCGGGTCGGAAAGTTGCATGAGCCTGTAGACAGCGATGCCATATCTGGCTTAAGCGGCAACATACCGCCCCGCTCGCGGCCAGCGCCCGAACGACCACCAGTCGACAGCTGCACGATCATGCCGGGGCAGTGCTTGCGCAAGCCGTCCAGCAATTGGCCAAAGCGCTCCGGATCAGAGGTTGGCGTGCCATCGTCCTTGCGGACATGACAATGGGCCAATGTCGCGCCTGCCTCAAACGAGGCGTGGGTCGACTCGATCTGTTCAGCGATTGAAATCGGCACGGCCGGGTTATCCGCCTTCGTTGGCAGTGATCCGGTTATCGCAATCGTAATGATGCAAGGTGCGGCCATAGTGGTTCTCCTTCATTGGGCACTCGACTAGGCGTCAAAGAATACCGTTTCTTGTGATCCCTGCATGTGCACGTCAAATCGATAAACGATGCCACCCGACGTCTGGCAACGCTCGGCGATGAGTGTGCTGCGACGCTCAATCGGCACCGCGTTCAGCACGGGGTCGGTCGCATTTCGTGCTGCCTCATCGGAGAAGTAGATGCGGGTGTACATATGTACGAGCATGCCCCGCATAAATACGATGACGTTGATGTGAGGCGCTTGCAACGCATCAACCGCGCCGGGTCTGATTGTATCGAAGATAAACCGATGCTCGGTGTCCGTTCCCGTGCCGAAACGCCCAAAGCCCGTGAACGCGGCGTTAGATCCCCGAGGATCGGCTGGATGGGCGTAGCGTCCAAGTGAATCGGCCTGCCAAATTTCCATCATCGCATCCGCGACGGTTTTACCCTCGCCATCAAAGACGCAACCCTCGACACGGATTCGGTCACCCGGGACCTCGGCGGTCGCCATGTCGCCGGTTGCGATCGCGCGCAGGACTGAACCATAGCCATATTGCTGCGGCGCCAATCCGTAAGCAAAATAAGGGCCAACGGTTTGCGACGGTGTTTGCTTAAGCTCGGTCATGGTCAGTGGCCCATCATCGTTGCATTGACCCCGCGCAGAACAATATCGAAGACATAGCCAAGTGCGAATTCAGGTTCGGTTACGTCGATCGAGAACTTCGCAACCATGCGCTCGCGCGCGGCAGGCGGGGCGCTGTTGTATATTGGATCAAGCGCAAACAGCGGATCGCCGGGAAAATACATTTGAGTCACAAGCCGCGTCAGGAAAGACGGTCCGAAGAGTGATAAATGAATATGCTGCGGGCGCCACGCATTGAAATGATTACCCCACGGATAGGCGCCGGGTTTAATCGTATAAAAACGGTAGCGGCCCTCTGCATCGGTTACACAGCGACCGCCACCGAAGAAATTCGGATCAAGCGGTGCTGGATGTTGATCCACCACGTGGATGTAGCGCCCCGATGAATTCGCCTGCCAAATCTCAACCAGCGTGTTGGGCTGCGGACGACCGTTCTCGTCCAGCACGCGACCGGTGACTATAATGCGTTCACCAAGCGGTTCCGCTGTCTTCACGCCATTGCGCGTTAGATCAGCATCCAACGGTCCCATGATGTCATGGCCGTACACAGGACCTGTCAACTCGGACAACGTTTGCCTGATCGGAATAAGAGGTTTTGTCGGTCCGCGCAAAGCGGTCGATTTATAAACTGGATCAATGAAGCGCGGATGGCTCGCCCAGTCCCTGGGACCAACCTGAGGCTTAGTGATATCTGTCATAGGTGCTCTACCGATTTAAATACTTCGCCTCGTTAGCGGCGTGGCATCGCTGGATGGCGTGTGTTTCGAGTTTGTGCGGCTAAACGAATGGGTGCGTTGATGGCACCGTAGCCAACTGCGCCTCGACGTTCGACAATTTCGAAGAAAAATCGGTTGTCGAACGTTTGAGTGTAGACCTGCAAAAACTCGGCATCACCTTCTCGGTCGTACAGTATGTTATGCGCTTTGAGCTCATTGATGCGCTCGACAGTCAGATCGGTCTTGGATTCGAGATCATCGTAGTAATTTTCGGGAATTGGCAGCAACGGAACACCATTGGCTTCAAGTCGTATAACAGTTGCGACAATGTCATCCGTGGCAAACGCTAGGTGCTGTACGCCAGACCCAAAGACTTCCGACAGAAATTTTGATGATTGCGTGCGGCTCGATTGCGAAGCGTTGAGGACAATGCGCAAAGCACCATCGTTCGCCTCGATCACTTGGCTTTTAACTAGTCCACCGGGATCGATGACGTCTTGCTCGGCAGCCTTTTTAACATCCAACAGCGAGGTGTAGAACAGCACCCACGACAGCATTTCTTCGTAGTGCATCGATTGCGAAATGTGATCGACCCGCGTTAGGCCAGCGGAGGCTGCATCATCCTCGCTGGTCGCCTCGAACTCGATATCCCACACACGCGCGAGATCGCTCTTGGGATCGATAAAATAGATCAAGCTCCCGCCGACGCCGCGCACTGCGGGAATCTCGAGCTCGCCCGGGCCGACCGCCTGTCGAAATGGTTGATCCAGCAATTGCGCTGCCCGATCAAGAGTAGCTGCAGCGTCATCGACTTCGAGGCCAATCGCGCATACCGCCGCGCCGTGCGTGATGTTAAACGCGTGAGCGAACCCTTCGCTCTCGGTGTTGACGACGAGGTTGATGGCGCCCTGACGCCAACGCGTAACGGCTTTCGTTCGATGCACGCCCGAACGCACGAAGCCCAACCCATGCAGGAAGATTTCAAATGACGGTGCAGTCCGCTCGTCAATAGCAAATTCGATAAACGCTGTACCAAGGCAAGCGGCGCGGGGTGGCAACTGCCGCGTATGTGATTTCGCACCATGGCCTTTAGCCTGCATTTGATCTGCCAGATAGATCAGCGAGCGATGACCATCTACTGCCACGCTGCGGGCTGATCCTGCGCGAAACTGATCGTTGAATATTTCAAGCGAGAGTACGTCATCATAGCCAGTGGCGCTGAGAGCCGACATGAACTCGAGAAGCGGCAAATCACCTTGCCCGGGAAAATTGCGGAAGTGCCGACTCCAGGAAAGGGGATCCATGTCCAGCAACGGAGCGTCAGCCACTTGCACCAGAAAGATTTTGTCTTTCGGGATCGAGCGGATCGAATTGAGATCAATCTTGCGTGCAAACGTGTGAAACGTATCCAGCACCAGGCCGACCGCGGCGTGATCCGCCCGCCGCACAGCCTCCCAAGCATCGCGGTGATCGTTGATATGACGGCCCCAAGCAAGTGCTTCGAAGCCGACGCGGAAGCCGCGAAGGGCCGCCCGTTCACCGAGTTCTCGTAGATCTACCGCCGCCCGATCAATACCGCCCAGGCTGTCAGGCGACACGTTAGAACAGATGAGAAGTTGCTTGCAGCCAAGCTGCGCCATCAAATCGAATTTGCGTTCCGCGCGCGCAAACACGCGTTGCCGTTTGTCGCCCGGCATGCCTTCGAAATCACGAAACGGCTGAAACGCAAACATCTCCAAGCCAAGATCAGCAACCATCCCGCGCACGTCTTCCGGCGTGCCGTTGAAAGACAGAAGATCATTCTCGAAAATCTCAACGCCTTTGAAGCCAGCTGCCGCAATCGCCTGCAGTTTCTCAGCGAGCCCACCACTTAGACATACTGTCGCGATCGACGTTTTCACTGGTGGTTCCTAATCAACTGCCATCCCAGTTCACTGGTTCCCGGCGAGCGCCTGATCGCGCTTTGCCAGGGCCGACATAAACGTCTGACGCATCCGCGTGACATCGGCTGACCGCCCTGTGAAGAGACGGAAAGCTTCCGTTGCTTGATGAACGCTCATACCATCTGCCGTCAGCACCTTGGCACCAGTTGAGCGCGCAAGGCGAATGAACTCCGTTTGCAAAGGCGTGTAAATGATATCAGCGACCCAATGGATTGGCAAAATCGCATCTGGCGGGGCAGGAATGCCCAGGCTGCCGATCATCCCGATCGGCGTTGCATTGACGATCCCGACAGCGGCATGCGCATGCGTCACCAAATTACTAGGCGTTCCGGATGTCACGCTGCATCTGGCCGCCGGATAATGCTTCGCCACATCCGCTGCCAACCCGGCGGAACGGCTTGCGTCCACATCGTGTATCACAAGATCACTGGCACCCAGATCCATAAGCGCAAAGGCAACCGCACGGCCAGCACCTCCTGCGCCGATGAGCAATACGGGCTTGCCACGGATGCAGGCTTGCCCAAGACCCTCCTCAAAGCCGCGCAAAAATCCAATACGATCCGTATTGTGACCGTGCGTTGTACCGTCGCCGTCAATCGTAACCGTGTTCACGGCACCAATTTGCTGCGCCCCGAGCGAAACCTTATCGAGCAGGGGCAAGATCGCTTGCTTGACGGGGAAGGTAACGTTGAAACCATTGAAACCAACAGTCTTGGCGGCGTTAAAGACGTCGGCCAGCGTGCGTCCGGGCAATCGGGCCAGATCCATCAAATGGTAGTGGCCAGCGAAACCAGCAGCCAGCAGTGCATCTTCCTGCATTGCGGGTGACAAGGATTTCATAATGTTCGAGCCAATCAGCCCGAGCAAGAACCTGCCATCCGTCATTGCGCCGCTCCCGCAACTGGTGCAAGGCCACCGCCAAGAAACAATTGTGCGATCCGCGGGTCGGCCAAAATTGTTGATGCCTTGTCCTCAATGCGCGTTTGTCCCTGCTCCAATACGAGGCCGTAATCCGACATCTGCAGAGCCATTTTCGCGTTCTGCTCGATCAGCAGAATTGTGACACCCTTGTCGCGCAGCCCCTTAAGAATGCCGAACACCTCTTGCACCATGAGTGGCGAAAGCCCGATCGACGGCTCATCGATCAGCATGAGTTTTGGATCAAGCAGCAATCCCCGCGCGACTTCCAACAACTTTTGCTGGCCGCCCGACAACGTCGATGCCTGCGCACCCGACTTTTCCCGCAACATGGGAAAGCGCTGCATCATTGCCTCGATCCGATCACCCAGGTTGGACGCTTCGGACAACGCTACGCCGCCAAGTTCCAGATTATGCAAGACCGAAAGTTCGGGGAATATATTGCGCCCTTGAGGCACGTAGGCGACGCCTGCATCGAGCATTTGACGTGGTGTAAAGTTCGTCACGTCGCGGCCATCAAGCGTGATCTTGCCTGAGCGAACCGGCAGCATGCCGAACACGGTTTTGAACATCGTCGATTTGCCGGCACCGTTCGGGCCGATCACTGTCGTGATGGCACCGCGTCGGACGGCAGCAGTCGTGCCATTCAATATGGTCATCTTGCCGTAACCCGAGACAACCTCGGACAAGTGCAAAAAGCTAGCGGACTGCGCGGTATTGTCGGGCTGGGTCATGGTCTTGCGCCTCAGTGTCCGAGATAGGCTTCGATGACTTTAGGATCCTTGCGGACGACGTCCGGTGGCCCCTCGGCGATAATCTGCCCCTCGGCCAGCACCAGGATCCGTGTGCAAAGCGACATGACGAACTCCATGTTGTGCTCGATCACAATGAACGTCGCCCCGGTTTCCTTGTTGATGGCTTGAAGTCGCTCTTTCAAGTTGCCGAGCATCGTCAGGTTGACGCCACCGGCTGGCTCATCGAGCAATACAAGTCGAGGACCGGCCATGAAAGCCATCGCGCAGTCTAATAGCTTCTGCTGGCCATACGACAGACCACCGGCCTTTTCGCCAGCAAGGTGACCCAACCGGAAAAAATCGATCATCCGATCGGCAGCGCCCGACAATCCAGAGTCGCGCGCGCCAAACAGCCGCGTCAGCCGCGACCCAACGTGTTCCTGCCCTGCAAGAATGAGGTTCTCACGTACCGTCAATTGCGGAAACACCTGCAGCAGCTGAAACGTGCGACTGACGCCGAGCCTGTTCAATTCCGACGGACGCAGACCAGCGACGCTTCTGCCATCCACAAGCACGTCGCCGCGCGATGGCGTGAGTTGCCCCAAAATGCAGTTGAACAACGTCGACTTGCCTGATCCGTTAGGACCGATCAATCCGAGGATCTCCCCTTCATTCACTTCGAATGAAACGCCGCGCACGGCATGTACACCGCCGAACGATTTCGCAACATCGCGAACTTCAAGCACCCGGCTCATGGTTTGGTCCCCGTCTGACTGGCGCTGGCCCTGGCGGTGCCGAGCGTCGGTCCCTTATCATCGGAGTGCGGGCGACGCTTCGGTGTGATCAAGCGTTCGACGAGACCTGCAATACCGCTTGGGCAAAATGCCATCATGACCATTACCAGGAACGCATAGACCAGCAAGTAACTGAACAGATGCTTCAACATCGGATTGGCAATCTGGCTCACGCCAGTTTCAAGCCACAGCGGCATCAGCACGGCCACGATTGCGCCGATGAAGGGGCCAACGAACGAGCCTGCACCACCAACAACGACCATCAGCAGATAGAGCAGCGACGGGCCGAGCGCGAACGGAGCTGGGTCGATAAACTCAACCAAAGGCGCGTAGAGCGATCCAGCCAACCCGCCATAGGCAGAGCCAATGGCAAATGCCAGAAGCTTATACCCGCGCACATCGATCCCGAGACTTTCCGCGCGCACAGCATTTTCTCGAAGCGCCGTAAATGCGCGCCCCCAAGGGCTACGCAGCAGCCACCACATGGCAGCCGTAAGTGCGCCTGTAATCGCCAGTGTGAACCAATAGAAATTGGCGGCCGACTTCATCGACAGCCCGAACACCGAGGGCCTTGGAACGTCCTGAATGCCAGACACACCGCCGGTTAGCCACTCTTCGTTGCGGATCACCAACCAAACGAACACTGAAAAAGCGAGCGTAACGAATGCCAGGTAGTGCTTTTGCACGCGCAAAGCTGGAAAGCCCAGAACCCAACCGACAGCGAATGCCAAAATGCCCGAGGCCGCGAAAGCCACCGCAAATGGAACTCCAACCTTAGTCATAAGCGCCGTCGTGTACGCGCCGATGCCTAGGAATGCGGCCTGTGCCAGCGTCTCCTGACCGGCATAGCCGACGATCAGGTTGACGCCCATCGCGGCAATCGAAGTTACCAGCCACAAACTCAAAATGAATGTGCCGTAGCGCTTCAGTCCGGGCCATGGCAGCCCAATGCCGGTAAGATCGATAGGTGCAAGCACGAGCAGAATGGCTGCCAGCAAGAACAGAGGTACCTTGAGAGAGGCGAGGTTCATACTGCGCGCTCCTCTTTTCGACCAAGAATACCCTGCGGACGAAACAGGATGATCAACACCAGCAGCGCCAGTGGCACCGCTTGTCGATAAACACTGGAGACATAGGTCGCAGCAAGGTTGTCGATCACGCCGACGATCAATCCACCAACGATAGCTCCTCGGACTTGATTGAACCCGCCGACAATGGCCGCGACGAAGGCGGCTAGGCCTAAGTGTTCACCGTGCGAGAACTTAGCAAACTGACTTGGCGCAATCAGCAAGGCAGCGACCGCTGCCAGTGCCGCATTGATCAGGAAGGTGTAAAGGATCATCCGCTCAACGTTGACACCAAGGATGCGGGCGACGGTCGGGTTTTGCGCACTCGCCTGCATCTGGCGTCCGGTGCGGGTCGACGACAGAAACCAGTTGAGGGCAAAGATGGTCGCAAAGGCGATGCAAAAAGTACCAATCTGCGCGATCGAAACTTTCACGCCGAGAATACTAACGAGCGTATCTGGCAAAAGGCTCGGGAAAGGCTGTGCCTCGGCGCTGTAGAATTCCTTGATGCCATCTTTCAAAAACAGGCTGAGTGCAATCGTGGAGATCACGAGCGGCAATGCGCCATGTTGAATCAGCGGATCGACGATCACAGATTTGAACACGAACCCGAGTATGACCATTGAAACAGCGATGGCAAGCAACGCTGCCATCCAAAACGGTAATCCGGCACCGTTCATGAAGATCAACGTTATAAATGCTGGCAAGACGACAAACTCGCCTTGCGCGAAATTAATCGTTTGCGACGTTTGCCAAAGCAGGGTGAAGCCGATCGCGGCCAGCGCATAAATCGCGCCCGTGGCGAGCCCAGCAATCACCAATTGAAGAAAATCGAACATGATTGGTTGACCTTATCTTCAAGGGTCAGCGCCAGTGTGAGCGGTCGTAAAAAAACGCACGATAACGGTAATGGAAATCGACCCAAGCCGCCCCCCGGCGGCCGTTTAAGCCAGGCCGACTTCCATTCCGCACCCCTCGCTTACTTCTTTAACTTGGGCAGGGTCTGCGTGATTACCTGCTTGCCATCTTTGATTTCAGCCAAGAACGAAATGCGGTCGATTTCGCCGGTCTCATCCCAGGTTGCTTCGATCAAGATGCCGGGCGTCTTGTCTGGCGAAATCGTCAGGCCACGAAGCGCGTCGGCAATGGCTTTGGCATCGAGCTTGCCTGCCTTCTCGGCAGCCGCTTTGATCATGTAAGGCGCAATATAGCCCTTCACGCCGTTGTGGTCCGACTTGTAGTTGAACTTGGCTTGGAACTTCTTGCCAAACTCTTGAATCGCGGGGATCGGCGCATCGACCGTCAGGCCCACGTGACCCTTGACGCCGTATGCTGCATCCTTCGCCAGATCAACAACTTTCTGGCCAAGCAGGGTTGTTTCGCCGATCAGTGGCTTATCAAGACCCTGCTTGCGGGCTTCGATCAGGAAGCGGGCGCTTTCTTCTTCGTTCGTGTAGACGAACACAGCGTCAGCGTTGGCGGCCTTCAACTTGATCACATCGGCTGCGAAATCGGCTTGGCCGGCTTCGGTCGAAAGGTCGGCAGCAATCTTGATGTTGCGCGACTCAAATTCCTTCGCAATGGCGTTACGACCACCTTTGCCGAAATCGTTGTTCACGTAGACGATCGACACAGTCTTAGCCTTAACTTCATCGCGAATGTAGTTCGCGATCTTCGGCATCGAGACGTTCTGGCCGAAGGAAGTGCGGAAAAGGTACTTCGAACCTTGCGCTGTCAGGTTGCCTGCTTCGCCACCGATGATCTGGGCGACTTCGGCATCCGCCGTCAACTTGAGCGTCGCGCTCACTGAGCCCGAATAGATCGGTCCGAAAATCGCAATCGGCTTATCGTCGAGGGCGCGCTGGATGGCGGCGCGGGCTTTACCGGGGTCGCTGCCGGTATCGACGAACTCAAGTTCAATCTTCTTGCCGAGAATACCGCCAGCGGCGTTGATCTCTTCAACGGCCATGATGGAGCCGTTCTTCCAGTTGTTGCCAACTGTCGCACCAGCGCCCGAAAGCTCAATGATGTTTGGGATCTTGATGGTATTTTGTGCAAACGACGGGCTAGCTGCCCCAAACGAGGCCGCAACAACGGCCGCAATCATACAACGACGATTCATGGAAATCCTCCTGGCTACGTCCCTGCGCGCGCCCGCTGTATTTTTCGTGAGTTTTTTAAACGCCATATGTTCACGGCGTGCGTGGGATGATGAGTGAGGCTGAACTATCTTGCCGTCAATGACCGATTTATCGTCACTACTGAACATTATGTTATTTTTCGAATGTGCGTCCGGTTGGCACTAGGGCTTTCGCGAGCTTCATGGGCCGTGTGGACAACTTATCCATATGCAGGCGTAACGAGCCGACAAAAAGCTCGCAGTAGCCTGACAGCGTCGCGTCCCGGCGATGGGCAATATAAGTCTGAAACTGCGTTGCCTCGGCGATCTCGATTGCCTTCAACATCGGCCAATTACCACCGGCGAGCGTGAATTCATCGATGATCGCGACACCCAGTCCGTTAGCCACCAGTGCGCATACTGTCGAGCCGAAGCGAGCACGGATATGAACCTGGTAGGTCAAACCGCGGCTTGAAAATATACCTGCGATGACCCGGCCATAGGGATCGCTTGGATCTATTCCAATCAACGGAAAAGCCACAATCTGCTCAGCCGTCACCACGTCATGTCGGGCGAGCGGATGGTCAAGGGGCGCAACGCAAAGCAACCGCCCCTTTGCTAACGGCGCGAAGTTAATCATCGGATGCTCCACCCTTTGACTGACGGTGACAACTTCGCCTCGACCAAGCAGCAGATAATCAATGGCCTCCTCGATCTTCAGAATATCGATGTCGATCAACAATCCGGGGAATGCACGACGCACATCCTTGATGGCTAAAGGAACCATGACATTGGAAATGCTCGGCACAGAGCCAATCTTTAGCGACGTATCGGTGCCGCGGCGCAACCGATCCACGACAAACTGTAGATCTTCGACCTTATCGTAGACACCGTTGATCTGGCTGAAGATATCGTTCGACTCTCGGGTCGGTGTATAACGACCATTCTTGCGACTGAACAATTTGAAGCCGAGTAAAATCTCCGCGTGCTTCATCACGCGGCTGACACCAGGCGACGACACGTTCAACAGTCGTGCCGCACCGCCGACGGTTCCGGTGACCATGATTGCGCGAATGACTTCGATCTGGCGCAGGGTCAACATGGGCGGCTGGAGATATGTAAACACATGTGCGAATTTCTCGTCCGATTTACGATAGCGGCGCCGGGATCGTGCCGAGGACTGTCAACAAGCGCTCACGAATAGTGTTCTGCCGCGTCGCTGACTCGATCTTCTTCGAAGTCAGATCCGTCACATAGAACACATCGACTGCTTTCTCACCGTAGGTCGTTATATGCGCCGACGTGATGTCGAGCGATAGGTCGGACAGCGTGCTCGTCAATTCGTAGAGCAAGCCAGGTCGATCCAGTCCCGCAACCTCTATGACGGTAAAACTGTCCGACAAAGTATTGTTGATCACGACTTCCGGTGGCACTTGGAAAGCCTGCAGACGCCGTTCGGTCGGCCGACGCTTAGCCAGGAGCGACGATAATCTCGTTTCGCCCAACAAAACGCGGTGGATCGTTTGACCGATCCGTGCCATGCGCCGATTCTCGTCTTCCGTATCGGCAAATTCGCGCTGCACCAAGAAGGTATCCAAGGCAATGCCATCACGTGTGGTCGATACCTGCGCGCCAATAATGTTGGCACCAGCCGCAGCGCAACACCCTGCAAACAGGGCAAGCAACCGTGGATGATTGGACGCCATCACCGACAGATCAGTAATCGACGTGAAGCTATCTGTCGTAAATGCTGTGGCCAGTGTTTCATCAGCTGCCTCGGCTCGACGCACGAGGCGAGCATGTTCTGCCTGCTTGCGCGTCTCGATCTTGAGCCAGTAGTCGGCATACTGTCGCTCGATAAAGCGATCAACTTCGCCTTGCGGCCAATCGGATAGTACCGCACGCAGAGCTCTATGTGCCTCGGCCGAGCGTTCGCGACGCCCCGCCTGCGTATGTCCGCCGGCAACCAGTGGCTCTGTCTCATAGTACAGTTGTCGCAGCAGTTGCCCCTTCCAGCCGTTCCAGGTGCCGGGGCCGACGGCACGAATATCCGCAACGGTTAACAACAGAAGCAGTTTCAACCGCTCGGGCGACTGCACGATGTTGGCAAAATCGCGGATCGTCTTTTGGTCACCCAGGTCACGGCTCTGCGCGATATTGCTCATCGTCAGATGCTCGCGAATGAGCCACGTCACGGTATCCACTTCCGACGGCGTCAAGCCAAAGCGCGGGCAAAGGTCTTGAGCGATCCTCGCACCGACGACGGAATGATCCTCGGTGCGGCCCTTGCCAACGTCGTGCAAAAACGCTGCAACGTAAAGTGCACGCCGGTTCTGGATCGATTTCACGACTTCGGTCGACAACGGCAGCGTGTCCGCAAGTTGCCCTTCTTCGATGGCACGCAATTCGCCGACCGTGCGCAGCAGGTGTTCGTCCACAGTGTAGTGATGATACATATTGAACTGCATCATCGATACAACGCGCCCGAACTCAGGAATAAACCGGCCAAGAATACCAGCCTCGTTCATCCGGCGCAGTGCGGTCTCAGGGTCAGCCTTCGACGTCAACAGTTCGACAAAGATCCGGTTCGCTTCCGGGTTATTGCGTAAGTTGTCATCAACAAGTCTTTCCGCATGACGCAAACGCCTTATTGCAAATGGATGCAGAAACGCCCCCGTCTTTTCCGCTTGAGCGAAAAAGCGGATCAGGTTCACTGGATCACGCGTGAAGACGTCTGGATCTGCAATGTTCAAACGATCATTGTCGATGCGAAAATCTGTCATTGTGCGGACTTGCCGCCGGGTCCGCCAACCGAGCTGCTCGAGCAATGCATTAATCCGCGGCGCAGCCTTCAGCTGTTGCATCTCAAGAGACGTGCACAGAATTGATGTCAAATCTCCCACGTCTTTCGCGATCAGGAAATAATGTTTCATGAAGCGTTCAACGCCCTTGAGGCCAGCATGGTCCTTATAGCCAAGCCGCTGAGCCATTTGCGCCTGCACGTCAAACGACAATCGCTCTTCAGGGCGACCAGTCAAGAAATGCAGTTGACATCGCACGGTCCACAAGAAGTTCTCGCATTTGCGGAACACAGAGTTCTCTTCCGGCGTGAAAATTCCAGCGGCGACCGTGACGTCTCCAAGGCCATCGCCGTAGATGTAGGTTGCAAGCCAGTTCAGCGTGTGCAGGTCTCGCAGTCCGCCCTTGCCATCCTTCACATTTGGCTCAACGAGATAACGACTTTCGCCCGAGCGTTTATGACGCTGCTCGCGCTCAGCCATTTTCGCGTCGATGAATGCTCGGGCCGTGCCTGTCACAACTTCCTGACGGAATCGCTGGCGGAGTTCGGCGAAGATCTGCGGATCACCATGGATCAGCCGTGCATCGAGCAGTGATGTACGGATCGTCATATCCGAATGCGCATACTTCAGACATTGATCGACATTGCGCGTCGCATGTCCGACCTTGAAGCCCAAGTCCCAAAGGAGATAAAGTACGGCCTCCGCAACGCTCTCCCCCCACGGGGTTTGCTTGTAGGGCAACAAAAATAGCAAATCGATATCGGAGCCGGGCGCCAACAGTCCCCGACCGTAACCGCCAGTTGCAACAATGGCCATGCGCTCGGCATCGGATGGATTTTGCGCCCGATAAACATGGGCGACAGTATAGTCGAACACGAGGCGAACGAGTTCATCCTGGAACCGCGACAGGCCATCGGCACAACGGCGTCCATTGCCATCGCGCATCAATTGGGCTTGTGCGGCAGAACGCGCCGTCGCGACGAGCCGTTTCAACCGCTCTATGACAGTCGAGCGCGCATCGCCATCGGACGGCGGACGATTGTGCAGTGTCGTAAGCTCAAGACGCAGCTCTTTTGGGTCAAAGTAGGGAGCAGCGAGCGGTGTTACTGGTTCAAGTTGTGCGGTTTCCATTCCTTCTGATTGCCGCAATTTGCGATGCTGCGCCAGACGAGATCATCAACTCTGAACAGTTGAACTTTGTGACGCCACAGCACGAACGCATCGGGCGAAGTGAGCGCCACCCAGATCTACTGCGGCGGGTCTTGCCTGCCCGCAAAGGTTAATGGCCTTGCTACACCGAGGCTCAAAGGCACAACCTGACGGCAAATTTGTAACATCGGGCGGACTGCCGGGGATTGCTTGTAGACGTCGCCCCGTGAGGCGACCACCATGAGCCCGTGTTGATAACAAGCCGATTGTGTAGGGATGCTGCGGCTGCCCAATCAACGCACGCACCGGGCCTGTCTCGATAACCCGACCCGCGTACATGACGGCAACCCGGTCTGCAACTTCGACCGCAACACCAATATCGTGAGTAACAAAAACGACCGACAACCCAAACTCTTGCTGCAGCTCGCGCAGCAGAAGCAAGATTTGAACTTGCACCGTCGCATCGAGCGCCGTCGTCGGTTCATCAGCTAGCAACAACTGAGGCCGACTGGAAAGCGCAAGTGCGATCATCGCCCGCTGTCGCATGCCGCCCGACATTTCATGCGGGTAGGCATCGAGTCGCCGTTCGGGACTTGGAATGCGCACGCAATCGAACAGTTCCAATGCTCGCTTTCGAGCATCCGTTTCGCTCAACGCATCGTGCCGACGGATCGCCTCAGTGATTTGGCGACCAACCGTGTAAACGGGATCAAGCGCTAGCATGGGCTCTTGGAAAATCATCGAGGCAGTGCCGCCTCGGAAGGCAGACAGCGCTTTGCCTGATAAACTCAACACATCAACGCCAGCAACGCTGATCCGCCCTTCAATTTTTGTGCGCCGCTCGTCGTGCAGCCGCAAGATCGAGCGCAGCGTGACGCTTTTGCCTGAGCCCGACTCGCCCAAAATTCCAAGCACCTCGCCGCGCGCAAGCGT
>JANOYV010000055.1:0-49940 GCA_031429105.1 Hyphomicrobiaceae bacterium
CAAAGATCAGCGCCACCATGATTGCAAAAAGGAATGCACCAGCCACTACCGCTGGCTCGGCGATCCGTTGCCAGGGTTTCGCCTCGGGCAAGGTCCAGGAGAAAAATCGATGCGCGACATAGCCCGCCAGAATACTCGCGAACCCGCCCATCAGGAACGTCGCGTCGGCTGGACGACGGAATAGCTTCACGCCGGGGAACACTTCGTAAAACAAGCGAAACAAGGGCGTAAACCCGCCAAGCGCGTAGAGCGTGATACCGAGCGTTGCGAGCGTGAAGTAGCGCACCTCCCGATCCCACAGCACACCGCGTAATCCGCCTGCGATCAGTAACAGCGCCGGGATCGCGCCGAGATAGAGCTGGCCCATGTTCTGCGCGATGAAAAGGCCGGTGCCCTCCCACGTGAAGCTCGGCGGCCCCCAGTACTTCTCCATTTCGCCAGCCGCCCCGAACAAATGCGGGATCAGCGTTGTCACCAGCAGCCCAGGATGCAGCGAGCCAGCGGCAGCACCTGGATAATCAATCGATGGCCGGTTCGATTGTCCGGCTAACAGCAACGTCAGCGCGAGCGGGATTGCGACCAGCGCCAAGCCGCTGATTAATCCGGCACCCAGCGGCTTCCAACTGCGCTTGATCTCAGTTGCGAAATGATCCGCCGTCTCCAGGTGCCAGATCACATAACCAATTTGCGCATAGACGCACAGCAGGCCAACCTGATCACGGCCGAGCACGATGAACGCACCCATTACGCCTGCGGCAAGGCCATATCCGATACTGCTACGCTCAAGTCCGCGCTTCAAAAACAGCAGCGCGAACGGCAGATAAGCGAGGCTCAGCACTTGCCCAAAATGCTGCAATCGCCACGCCATCGAGGCACCAAAGCAGAAGCCGATGGCGGCTAACACAGCCCCCGCCCAATGCCAGCCCAGATCGCGGATCAACCACAGCATGCCGAGGCCACCTGCGAGCACCATCAACAGCACGGTCGTATCGATCGCCCGCAGGCTCGGCGCGGCATTGACCAGCGCGAGCAGCAGAAATGGCGGCGAGAAGATCAGCGATTGCGGATCGGCGATCTGCGGGTGGCCGCCAAACGCAAACGGGTTCCAGAATGGGCTTTCCCCGCGCGCGATGCTCGACGCCAGAAACTGCACCTGAGGGGCAAATTGCGCTTTCGCATCCCAAGGAATGGTAACGCTGCCGGTCAACCAGGGCCAGGCGAACAGCGCCCAGCACAATGCGAATACAACGGCGACCGGCAGATAAGGCCACTGGGTTTCGCCCGGGTCCAACCCGATCAGGATTTCAGCCTTGGGCGAGCGCGGATGACGATTGCGCGCCTCTTCGCCGGTCAGTCGGTCTTGCCCGGCTATGTTGTTGTGATGCCCACCGTCCACGTCACTTCACCTTTTTGTCGCCGTTCGGCCCTTATAGCATCGGGTTCAGTGTGGCTAATGTCAGATACATGGCCTAAATGGCAATCCGGAGCTTTTGCCGAGCCTAAACGAGCCGTCGATGCAACCTGTGATGTCCGCCGCCACCGACCCCTATGCCGCCATTCGCAATGCGCCGTCGGACCGGCCCTTCGTGGTGGCGCAACTCGGCCAGTCGCTTGATGGGCGGATCGCGACGCCAACCGGCGAAAGCCGCTGGATCAATCGGGATGCAGCGCTCGATCACGTTCACAGGTTACGCGCGACTGTCGATGCCGTGGTGGTTGGCATCGGCACCGTGGTCGCCGATGACCCGCTGCTCAACGTGCGTCGCGTCGAAGGCCGCCACCCCGCCCGCGTGGTGATCGACCCATCCGGCCGCATGCCGCTTGATGCGCGCTGTCTCGTGGATGACGGCATCCGCCGTCTGATCATTCGCAACCATGATGGACCTGACGCCCCACCCGGCGTCGAGATCGTGCGCTTGTCCAATCAGGGTGAGCCGATGTCGCCGCGCGCCATTGTCGATGCGTTGTTCGAACTGGGCCTCAAGCGCCTGCTGATCGAAGGCGGCGCATGGACCGTATCATCCTTCATTGACGCCGGCGCGGTGGATCGGCTGCACGTATTGGTCGCGCCAATGATCCTGGGGTCAGGCAAAACCGGGCTGGCGCTCAAACCGATTGCGCGACTGTTCGAGGCGCGTCGACCGGTTACGACAGTTCATCTGCTTGCCGATGGCGACGTTCTGTTCGATTGTAACCTCAGACAAAATCTTGGAGCCTGATTCTCATGCCCGATCCCGCCAAGAAGCTGAACGGCCAAGGCAGCAAAGTCGTTCACATGGCGCCGCGTGTCTATTCGCCGATGGCGCGCATGTTTCACTGGATTACGGCGGCTGCGGTTTTCATGATGGCGCCAGTGGGGCTCTATATGAGCTATCGCGGCAATACGCTGAACATCTGGGATGGGCTGACGAACACGCTGTACGCAGGCCATAAGCTGACCGGCTTGCTGGTGCTGGCATTGGTGATCGCGCGGCTGACCTATCGCCTGCAGAACGGCGCGCCGCCCGATGAACCGACGCTCGAGCCCTGGCAACGGATGGCGTCGCACATCACGCACTGGTCGCTCTACGGCCTGTTGATTCTGGTGCCGCTGATGGGCTGGATCGGCGTGTCGCTGTATGGAGCGCGCGATATCTTTGGCCTGTTCAGCATTCCAGCGCTGTGGACAGTCAATCAGGAGGCGTCGAAAACCGCGT
Source organism: Hyphomicrobiaceae bacterium (assembly GCA_031429105.1). Classification (GTDB taxonomy): domain Bacteria; phylum Pseudomonadota; class Alphaproteobacteria; order Rhizobiales; family Hyphomicrobiaceae; genus JAKFWF01. Next base: position 2,697 of record JANOYV010000055.1, read on the forward strand.
TTTTCTTGCATGACGTATTTGGCAAGCTGATGGGTCTTTTGTTGCTCGCCCACATCGGAGCCGCCCTGTTCCACCATTTCATCCGCAAGGACGGCGTCCTGCGCCGCATGTTGCCGAAGAAGGCGTGAGGCTGTGTGCCTTCAGCTAGGTTCCAGGTTGAAACGGAGCGGCACTGGCACTGGTCCTCGATAGTTCCTCTCGTTTGAATTGGCCGACGCGACATGGCTTTAACGCTAAAAGACCGGCTGACCATGCGGTTGATACCGTCCGCTGTTTACTACAAAAAGCGGGTCGCAGAGGAAGCGGAGTGGGGCGAGCACGAGCTCTATGTACTGGAGAAGATCGTTGCACCGGGTGGCACGGCGATCGATGTTGGCGCCAACCAAGGCGTGTTTGCCTTTGCATTCGCACCGATCGTCGCCCACGTCGAAGCGTTCGAGCCCAATCCCGATTGGGCGCGGTTCGCACGGACGATGCTGGGCACGAGAGCCCGCGTGCATCAACTGGCCGTTTCCAACCGGGCGGGCGAAGCGCAATTCGTTGTGCCGGTGGCCGATGACGGAACCGAGCTGCACCTGGGCGGCAGTCTGCAGGCGGGTCACGCGGCAGCGGGCAAGTCCGTGAACTTTGCCGTGACCTTGCGTACCTTGGACAGCTTCGCCTTCAAGGATGTGCGGATCATCAAAATCGATGTCGAAGGCAGCGAAATGGATGTCCTAGCGGGCGCGCGCGAAACGATCCTGCGGGACAAGCCGTCACTTATCGCCGAGTTGCTCACCGGCGCCCATGCGGACCCGGTGGCTGTTACCGAGGAGATCTGCGCCAGCTATGGCTACACCGCGAGGCTGGTGACGATAGACCGTCAGATCGTGGAAGCCCTACCAGTGCTGCGTAACCTCGGCAGTAACACCACGTGGGGATCGCCAATCCGCAATCGCAACGTGCTGTTTTTGCCCGAGCGGTAACCTCACTCGACCTTGAGCTGTTGCCCGAGGCGGCCGGCGAGGTCGTGAATGTATTGCCAGGCAACGCGGCCTGAGCGGCCACCGCGCGTCATGCTCCATTCGAGGGCCTCGCGCACCAGCTTGTCGTCGGCGAGCTTGAGTTCGTGGTGGGCAGCATACCCGCGCACCATGTCGAGGTAGTCGTCCTGGCTGCCATTGTGGAAGCCGAGCCACAGCCCGAAGCGGTCGGAAAGCGACACCTTTTCCTCGATCGCCTCGGACGGGTTGATCGCGGTTGAGCGCTCGTTATCGACCATGTCGCGCGGCATCAGGTGGCGACGGTTCGAGGTGGCATAGAAAATGACGTTTTCTGGACGTCCTTCGATGCCACCTTCAAGCACGGCTTTGAGCGATTTGTAGCTGGTGTCATCGTGGTCGAAGGATAAGTCATCGCAGAATACGATGAAGCGATGATGGCTTGCTCGGATGTGGCCGAGGCAATGTGGCAGGCTGTCGATGTCCTCACGGTGGATTTCGACGAGCTTGAGGCCGTGTTTTGCCTTCTTTTTGGTGAGCCCGCGACTAACGTCGGCGTGTGCAGCCTTCACCAACGAAGACTTGCCCATGCCGCGCGCGCCCCAGAGCAGTGCGTTGTTAGCGGGCAACCCATCGGCAAAGCGGCGCGTATTATCGAGCAGTTGTTCGGCCGCGCGATCAACGCCCTTGAGTAGCGTCAGGGGTATGCGGTTGATGTGGGCGACGGGCAGGAAGCCTTCCGGCGATGCCTGCCAGACAAAAGCTTCTGCCGTATCAAAATCGGGTTTGGTGGGCGCTTGCGGGGCCAGCCGTTCAAGGGCGCTTGCAATTCGAAGCAGCAGGTCGTGGTCGGTGGTCTGGGCCATGGCGCGTTCCGTTGGTCTCGAACTCGGGTGAATGGCGGCTGCTATAGCCGAGACCGTCCCCGACGTCAGCTTGAGATTGCGCCGTGCAGAGTAGCGCTGCCCCGCAAGCGGCAGATGGCTGCATCCGATCATCTAGCCGTGACAAGCCGCCGCTATGCCAGTAACTAGGACGGTAATTATCAAGACTATATCCAGGCGCTGACGACGGGTGGAGGTGGACGGGATGGTGGTTGGCGGATGGCGGGTCGCAACTGCGGTTCTGATTGCATGCTTCATGTGCAGCAATTTGCCGACGGGCGCGGACGCTCGTGCGATCAAGTGGGCAAGGGCTGGCGATGCACTGACGCTCGATCCGCATGCCCAGAATGAGGGTCCAACTCATGTCCTCAGTCACCAAATCTATGAACCCTTGATCCTGCGCGACGGTCAGGGGAAACAGGTGCCAGCACTCGCCGAAAGCTGGGGCATCACGTCCGATCCGCTAGTGTGGGAATTCAAGCTGCGCCGCAACGTGACATTTCACGACGGCCAACCATTCACCGTCGATGATGTGATCTATTCATTTGATCGGGCGCGGCAGCCCACTTCCGACATGCGGACCTTGTTGTCGGCAATCGAAGTCATGGTCCGCGTTGATGACCACACGTTGCGGATCAAGACGCGGGGACCAAACCCGACGTTTGCTGGCAACCTCAACAACGTATTCATCATGAGTGCGGCTTGGACCGAGAAAAACAAGACGGGCCGCGTGCAGGACTTCAAGGCGAAGGAGGAGACGTTCGCCACCCGCAATACGAACGGAACCGGGCCTTTCATTCTTGTCAGCCGCGCCCCTGATGTGGCGACCGTGCTCAAGCGCAACGACAAGTATTGGGGCATAGGACAGGTGCCACTTGAGATCTCAGAAGTCACCTATGTGACGATCAAAGCGGACGCAGCCCGGGTCGCTGCACTTTTGTCGGGTGAGGTGGATTTCGTCCAGGACGTTCCGGTCCAGGACATTGAAAAGCTCGGTACGGCGCCAAACATCGTGATCAATGTTGGGCCCGAAAATCGCGCCATGTTTTTCGGGCTGAACGTCGGCGGCACTGAACTGAAATCGTCCGACATTAAGGGGCGCAACCCGTTCGCCGACAAGCGCGTGCGGGCGGCGATCAACATGACGATCAATCGGGCAGCGATCCAGCGCACGGTCATGCGCGGCCAGTCGTTGCCAACCGGCACCATCGTGCCACCGGGTGTGAATGGCTATTCCAAAGCGCTTGACGTTATTCCAGCGGCCGATCCAGTGAAAGCCAAGGCCTTGATGGCGGAAGCGGGCTACGCTGACGGGTTTTCGGTGACGTTGAATTGTTCCAATGATCGCTACATCAACGACGAAGCGATCTGTCAGGCCGTGGTTGGCCAACTCGCGGCCATCGGCATCAAGGTGACTTTGAATGCACAGTCGAAGACAGTGCATTTTCCCCTGATTCAAAAGGCCCCGCCAGAGACCGATTTTTACTTGCTGGGTTGGGGCGTGCCGACGTTGGATAGTCAGTATATTTTCGCCAACCTGTACCATACCCGCGATCAGAAGGAGGGGCTGTGGAATGCAACTCGCTATTCCAACCCCGAGATCGATAAACAGATTGAGGCACTGAGCCAACAGACCGAGTTCACCAAACGCAACCAGTCAATCGCCCAGATCTGGAAGGTCCTGGCGGACGAGGTGATCTACATCCCCCTCCATATCCAAACTCTGGCCTATGCGATGAAAGCCGACCTCGATATCCCGGTCGATCTGTCGAACTCGCCAAAGTTGAAATTTGTGAAGGTGAAGAAGTAAGAGGGGCTCCACGCGCGGCGGCTTCACCATTTTCGAGGCAATTCCGGTTAGGCCCGCCAGCGGGAACTCGTCGACACCGTAGGGGACAGCGGCTGCTGTCATGTTCATATGATAGCGCAGGTCCCACGTCGCCATCGAGCAGACGAACTCGCCGTTTTCCTCGATGTTTTTCAAACTGTCCTTGATACCGGCTGACCCGAACACAACGTAGCCGGGCTTTTCGCCGACGCCGTTAAGTACGGGGCAAGATTGCAAATGCCGGCGTTGCTAACCGTTGAAATCCAGCCAATGGGGCGCGGCACCAGCAACGCCTTCAGTGGATCGTGGGCAAGTCCGTGACGATTGTCGATGGCATCGTAAAACATCAGCGCATTTTCAGTGCAGGAGAGGTTGGACAGAGAGGTGGGGGCAGTGTTGTTCAGCCGCGCCAATGGGAGACGATTGAGGGCAGAGCCGGGCGATCCCGGTCGGGTTGGCGCTCGGATGCCGTGCCGATGTAGACGAAGCCGGCCATCCGTTCGTTTTGAGCGAGGCCTAGCTTTGCCGTCACCATCGGGCTGTAGGAATACCACTCAGTGAGCCAGCATGTGCCATAGCCCAGTGCGTTGGCGGCGAGACACATGTTCATGCAAACGGCGCCGCAGGACAGTTCTTGTTCCCAGGCAGGGGCGCCTTTGGTTTCTACGACGCGGCTGACCACACCAACAACGAGGGGTGCGCGCAGAAACCGCGTGCGTTCGGTTTCAAGACGCACGGAAGAGGGCGGCGTTGTATCCTCAGCTTTACAGGCCTCAACCAGAACATCGCCAAATTTGGCGCGCGCTTCACCGGCAAACACCATGAAACGCCAAGGCGCCAGCTTCTTGTGATCTGGCACGCGCGCGGCGGCAGTCAGAATTTTCTCGACCTCAGCGTCGGTTGGACCTGGAGCTGCCATGGCAATCGGCTTGACCGAGCGGCGGCTCATCAGCAACTCGAGCATGCCGAGCTCGGCTATTGCACTAGTGGTCATCGTCCAAACCTCAATCGTGGATCACAGTGGTTGGGCCTCGCTAATGCAAAAGCCGATGGTGTACAACCAAAGCCAATTCGGCGTGTGGAGCAATGCGATACAATGGCAAGAGCATCGGCGATTTGGCTGCTGGCGCTGACTGTGGTGTGGGCCACCCCCGAGGTGCTGGCCGCTGAGCCGCCAACTACGATTATCGTGTTTGATGGATCAGGCTCGATGTGGGGCCGCATCGGCAACGATAAAGAGCCAAAGTATGCTGTCGCGCGCGAGGCGCTCCGCCGTGCACTTCCCAAGGTCGGGCCGGAAACCCGTGTTGGGCTGGCGGCGTTCGGTCATCGCCGCAAAGCTGATTGTACTGATACCGAAGTAATGTTGGCGCCGGAACCACTCGATGCGACGCGGATTTTGGCGCCACTGGATAAATTCAATCCGCGCGGCAAGGGCCCGTTAGCTGCTGCGATGAAGGAGGCAGCAGGTGTACTGGCCAACACTGTGGGCGCTGCTTCGCTGATCGTCATTCACGACGACCCCGATAATTGTTCCGCAGATCCGTGCGCAGTTGCAGAAGAGATCAACAAGAGTAACCCGAAACTTGTAATTCATGTGATCAGTATCGGGCTGGCAAAAGCCGATAGCCAGCGGATGGCGTGCGTGCCGCGCATTGCGGGCGGCAGATACTTCGATACCCAGGATGCCAGTGCCATCGCCACGGCTGTCGAAGATGCGCTTAAACTTGCAAGTCTGGAGGCAAAACCGGCAGTGGCAGCGGCGGCCGCGGCTCCGATCAAACCGATGATCGCAGCGCTCCAGCCAGTTGACGAGACCGGGCCACCCGGCTTGAAATTGTCAGCGACCTTGGGACCTGGTGGCCCAGCCGTGCTCGTCCCGCTGGTATGGCGCATCAGTAAAACTGGTGACGCCGCGAGCGCCCCCCCGGTTGCCGCGACCCGATCAGCGACGCTTGATTTGGCATTGCCTCCCGGCTCTTACGTGGTGCAGATCCAGCATGGCTTGGTGTCGGCGCGCGAAACCGTCGAAGTAAAGTCCAAGGGGACGACGCGGGTTGCGGTTGCCCTTCAGGCCGGCGCTGTGCGTCTGTCGGCGAGCCTGCAAAAGGGGACGCCAGCCCTGGAGCAAGCCGTGTTTGCGATCTACGAGCCAGCATCGGGGTCGGCTGCTGCGCGCACCGTTTGGACGGGAGGCGCCGATGCGCCGCCGGTTTTTCTGCCCGTCGGTACGTGGCGGGTGAGCGGTGAGCTTGATCGAGCGCGTGCCGAACGTAACATCGTGGTGACGGCAGGCGCCATGGTCGATGTGCCTCTGGCGCTGGGTGCTGGTCGATTGCACGTCAAGGCTGCTGATCGGGACGGCGGGCCAGCGCTTGACCGAGTAACGTTCCGCATCACGGAAGACGATGCCGACAGCCCCGACGGGCGGCGTGAGGTCGCCCGCTCCGCCGCCCTTGAGCCGGAATTCACGCTCACCGCCGGAACGTACTACCTGACCGCGCGCCATGGCCAAGCCGAAGTGCGCGAGCGCGTGCTCGTCAATGCCGGCGATGACGTGTCGCGGACGCTCATCTTGGCGCTCGGCCGTCTTGGTTTGCAAAGTCGGTTGGTTGGTACGAATACGGCCCTCGATAGCAACGTCGCCTACCGGATCGAGCGGCTGGACGGGCAACAAGACGTGATCCGCACGACGCGCGCCTCGCCGAAACTCGAAGTACCAGCCGGTCGCTATCGGATCGAAAGCCAGCTCGGCGGGCAAAATGCGCGTGTGATACGGGAAGTGGATGTAAAGTCAGGCGCCCAAGCCACCGTGATGCTCGATCATACGGCTGCCAATATTCAGTTGAAGATGGCGGGAGTGACCGGGCGGCAGGCGGCGGGCGACATTCTTTGGGACGTGCGTGACACGCAGGACCGCAGCGTTTGGCAGACGGTGCAGGCCGAGCCAAAAGCGTATTTGAGCCCGGGTCGGTATAAGGTGTCAGCCGAATCACGCGATCGCAAAGGCCGGGCCGAGATTGAAGTCAGAAGCGGTGAAGTTCGGGTCATCGAGGTGGTGTTGGATTAACGGCGAGGTCGGCTGTAGCAGCGATTGAGGGAGGGGCTCAAGTGAACGTGGAACGCAGACGACGGCAACGCTTTCTCTTAGCGGTCCTTGCAGTCAGCGTCGTTATCACTGGTCCCGTGAGCGCTCAGCAATCAGCCTCGCCAGCACCGGCAGCGCCAAACTCACCCAGCACTTGGAATACGAGCACGCCGCTGCGCTCGACGATCCCTGATCAACCCGTCCTCAAAGGTAATACAACCGTTGTGCCGCGTGCGGCGGCACCTGCGGCCCCGACTGCACCTGCAGCCGTCATGCCAGCGGGCATTGGGCAGCTTACCTTGCGTGCGGTTCTGACCGACGATAGCCAACCGATCGAACAGGGCATCATTTGGCGGGTCTATCAGGAGAAGAGTGCTGCTGACGGCCGCAATAAGCTGGTGACCGAAAGCCGCGCTCCGGCGCCCGTTCTGCGGCTTCCCGTCGGCGAATATCTGATCAATGCGTCATTCGGTCGGTCGCACATGACGCGTCGCCTGTCGGTCAAGCAGGGCGACATGCCGCCTGAGCGGTTCGTGCTCAACGCCGGCGGATTGCGGCTTGCTGCTCTCGTCGCCAATGGTGAACCGGCACCTGCAAACACAATTACGTTCGATGTCTTCTCCGACGAGCGCGATCAGTTCGGCAATCGGACAAAAATCCTGAGCGGCGCCCGACCTGGTGTCATCCTCCGGCTCAATTCAGGGATCTACCACCTGATCTCGACCTACGGCGATGCCAACGCAATGGTGCGAACGGACGTGACGGTTGAAGCTGGCAAGCTGACCGAGGCGACGGTTGCCCATGCCGTGGGCAAAGCCACGTTCAAGCTTGTCATGCGTACCGGCGGCGAGGCGTTGGCCGACACCCAATGGCAGATCACAACGCCACAGGGCGATCCAATCAAGGATAGCGTCGGCGCGCTGCCAACGCACATGTTGGCGCCGGGCAACTACGTGGTCAACGCGAAGTCGCAAGGACGGGTGTTCCGGCGTGAATTCACGTTGCAGCATAGTGAGGCGCTACAGGTTGAAGTGGTCGTGCAGTAGGCCCGTGTCAGACGGCAGCGATGCCAAGCGCCTTGTGGAGGCGTTGCAAGGCGGCGATTACGTCTTGGCCGCCGAACAGGAATTGGTCGATACCAGCTGCGGCGACGCTAGGCTTGCCCGCAAGCAGAACCGATTGTGCGCCCGCTGATTTCAAAGCCATCGCAGTTGCTTCGGCGAGCAGTTCATAGGTCGCATCATCGCTGCACAGGCAGGCGATGCCAGCACCACTGGCCGCGAATGCTGCCGCAGCAGGGCCTGAAGCCGTAAAGCCGTCATTTGAAACAACATCGATACCGCCTGCCGCCAGTAGGTTTGTGATCCAGCCGGCGCGTCCGCCAAACTCGGCCAGCGATCCAAGATTGGCGAGGAACACACGCGGGCGCGCGCCCAATTCAAGCGTTGCAGCATCGGCTGCATCGCGCAGCGCCTCGAATGGTTCTGCAAGTCGGGTCGATGTCAGATTGGCTGCGTGCTGGGTCGTGGTCGCCGCACGCTGGGACAATGCAATATCGAGGATGCCGCCTTTAACGTCACTGAGGCTTGGGAACTCCGACGTGCCGGTGATCGAGCTGCGCCGCGTCGCGATGTCGTTTAAGTGGACCCTACGCACGGTCTCGATGCGGCTCTGAATGTGGTTCGCAGCTAAGCCTGCGATCAGCCCGCCTTCGCGCTCAATCTGTTGAAACAGGCCCCATGCGGTCTCACACAGTTGATCGGTGATGCTTTCGATGGCGCCTGAACCAGCCGCCGGGTCGGCAACCCGCCAGAGGCTCGTCTCCTCTTGCAGGATCAGCTGTGTATTCCGCGCGATCCGACGTGACAGCTGGTCCGGCAGTCCCAAGGCCAGCGTGTGCGGCAGTACCGTTATCGAGTCGGCGCCGCCGGTGGCCGCCGTAAACGTCGCAAGCGTTGCCCGCAGCATGTTCACCTGCGGGTCGCGCCGCGTCATCATCCGCCACGCCGTCTCCGCATGAATTGTAATGGGGCTGGCAGCTAAACCGGATGCCTCTTGAATGCGGGCCCAGAGGCGGCGCAAAGCCCGCAGTTTCGCTAGCCCCAAGAACTGATCGGCATCGATGGCGACGGTCCAGGACAGAGCCGCATAGGCGTCGCTGATCGGCATGCCGTTTGCTTCGAGCGCTCGGGCGAAGGCAATGCCGCTTGCCAGCGCAAGGCTAAGTTCCTGGGCCGGTGACGCGCCAGCTTCACTGAAGGGACGCAAATCGCAGGTAACGAACGGGCCTTGGAAGCCCTTTGCTTTGAGATGCGAAATGGTCTCGAAAAGCACGCGACCGGACTTGGACCACGAGGCATCTGGCGGTCCGTCGATGAGCCGCAGCGGATCGAGGCCGAAGTCGATGCGCACTTTCTCTGGGTCATGTCGACGCTTCTCGATCAGCCCCGCGATAAGGCTTGCCTCGGTCACTCCGTTTGACGACGGTTCGATCCGCAGGCCGATCAAATCGAGGTGAACCTCGCTAAGGCAAGCATCGATGGCGTCAACCGTGTTGGCCGTCAGCCCGAAACCACGGGCAGCAGCACTGCCATGGAACGCGAGTGCTAGCCCATCCGCCCCACCTTCAAGGTCGGCAACAGCAAGGCTAGCCGCTTCCGCAGCTGAGGGATGATCGACCCTGGCGGTTATGCCCCAGGGTCGTCCGGCCGTGCGACCGCTGATCGTCACCGCATCGGCTCGACGGCCATAGATCGGCTCAAGTGTAAGCCCATCGTCGATTCTTGATACGAGGCGGCGCTGAAAATCACCGCCTTTCAGCGTTTTGGTGACCTGCGCTAACCAGTCTTCGCGGCTGGAGGGGCCAAAAAGGCTGGCGAGGGAAGGGTGATCTTGGGGCTTAAGGGACATGGGATCGGCTCTTGCAACGTCGCGTTGGTGATCGATTTCACGTACATTGGCACATATCACACTGCTTTAGGCTTGGGCTTTGGTAGGTGATTGTTTCAACGTGCGCGCAGGGTTAGAATTAAACTCGGACGAATTGGCATCCAACGTGTACCGACACACGCGCCATTCGAGGTTATGCCAACTGAAGAGAGTTTTCGTATGCAGGCACGTGATTTGGTTCGCTCGTTGCTAACCGCTGTAGCGGCATCTACGATTGTAACGCTGGTGGCCTCGGTTGCAGCAGTTGCAAAGCCCGAGGCCGTCGCTATTGATCTTGGCTATGCCGCTGGCAGCGTTGTCATCGTCAATACCGAGCGCAAAGTCTACTACGTCACCGGACCTGGACAAGCGATTCGTTACGGCGTTGCGGTCGGCAAAGCGTCGGAGTTGTGGACGGGACGCACCTTCATTTCGGACAAGAAGGTCGATCCAAAATGGATCCCTGTCGATGGCAGCGAGCCGGTCGAAGGCGGCGACAGCTCAAACCCGCTTGGCAAGCGCGCGTTGTATCTCGACTGGTCGTTGTTGCGCATCCACGGCACGCCATCGCGCGGATCGATCGGCAGCGCGGTTTCTAACGGCTGCATCAGAATGCTGAACGAAGACGTAATGGATCTATTCGAGCGCGTTCACACCGGTGCGCCGGTCTTCGCGATCAACTCGCGCAAGGACATTGGCGCGTTCAAGACGGCAAAGGTCGGCGATTTTGTCTACGTCAATCCCGACGTGCGCCGCGAAGCGAAAGAGGACGAGGATGAACAGGTGGCGACTGCCGAAGCCGGGATTCGAAACAGGCAATTTATCGAACCGTCACGCAGTAGTCGCGGCTACAACTCGCAACCTTACTATGCACCCTATGCACCGCGGTCGCGGTACGAGAGCAGGCCTTATCGGTCAGGCCCCAGTTATTGGTTTGATTGACCGGTGACGGCCTAAAGTGAGATGTGTCCGAGGGCTGGGACAATGCGGTGCGACTGATAGGAGCAAGTGATGACTGACTGGTGGAGCGATTTCGGTCGCGATAGTTTGATTGCTGGCGTCATCGCGGGCTTGTTGGTGGCGCTGCTGTCTTTGTGGCACCGTTGGTATGCGGTCAAGAAGGGTAACCCGTCGCCGGCCCGCCATGGCCTGCTGTTCGCGTTTGATTTCGTCAAGACCGTTAGTTTTTTTACGCTGGCGCTCACGCTGAGCGCGATGGCCGCCGAAAAGATGATCCCGCGCGGCCTGATGTGGTTCCTCGTCGTCCTGATGTCGATTGCGATCACGGCAGCCGTTCTGCTCGGCCAGTTCGCCAAGGAGCGGTTCACCAAGGACGCGGACGTCACACCGACCGCGACACCAGCTGATAAGAAGCCGGTCTAGGCGCTATAAACGCTGATACCATGGCCTGATTTGCCTCAAGCGTTGCGCATGCTATGAGCGAATTCGGACGGCGATCCGCGCCGCCCAGCGACGATGAGCGGGCCCGGCACTCCATGAAAGACATCATCCAGGAACTTGAGCGGCGGCGCGATGTTGCGCGACTTGGTGGCGGCCAAACACGGATCGATGCCCAGCACAAGAAGGGTAAGCTCACCGCGCGTGAACGTATTGAAATCCTGATGGACGAGAACTCGTTCGAGGAATTCGACATGTTCGTCGAACATCGCAGTCACGACTTCGGCATGGAAACGTCGAAGATCCCCGGCGACGGCGTCGTCACCGGCTGGGGCACGATCAACGGTCGCGTCGTCTACGTGTTCGCCAAGGACTTCACGGTGTTCGGCGGGTCGTTGTCGGAAACGCACGCGAAGAAGATCACCAAGATCCAAGACATGGCGCTGCAAAACCGATGCCCGATTATCGGCCTGTTCGATGCCGGTGGCGCGCGCATCCAGGAAGGTGTGGCAGCACTCGGCGGCTATGGCGAGGTGTTCTTGCGCAACACATTGGCCTCCGGCGTCGTGCCGCAGATCAGCGTGATCATGGGGCCGTGTGCCGGCGGAGATGTGTATTCACCGGCAATGACCGACTTCATCTTCATGGTGCGCGACACGAGCTACATGTTTGTGACTGGACCGGACGTCGTGAAGACCGTGACCAACGAGACGGTAACGGCAGAAGAACTCGGCGGCGCGAAAGTTCACACCACCAAATCCTCGATTGCCGACCGCGCATACGAGGACGACCTCGAAGCGCTGCTGCAAATGCGCCGCTTGATGGATTTCCTGCCCGGCAACAACAAAGATGGCGTGCCGGTGCTGCAGACGCGCGATCCATCCGACCGGGTGGACCTGTCACTCGACACGCTGATCCCCGACAATCCGAACAAGCCTTACGACATTAAGGAACTGATCCTGAAGGTCGTCGACGAGGCCGACTTCTTCGAGATTCAGGACCAATTCGCAAAGAACATTGTGACCGGCTTTGCGCGCATCGAGGGCCGCACTATCGGCATCGTTGCTAACCAGCCAATGGTGTTGGCTGGCGTGCTGGATAGCGACGCCTCGCGCAAGGCCGCGCGCTTTGTGCGCTTCTGCGATTGCTTCGAAATTCCGATTGTCACGCTGGTCGATGTGCCAGGCTTCCTGCCCGGCACCGCGCAGGAATACGGCGGCCTGATCAAGCATGGCGCGAAGCTGCTGTTCGCTTACGCCGAGGCGACCGTGCCGAAGGTTACGCTGATCACCCGCAAGGCCTACGGTGGCGCCTACGACGTGATGAGTTCAAAGCACATTCGCGGCGACGTCAACTACGCGTGGCCGTCAGCCGAGATCGCGGTGATGGGGGCCAAGGGTGCGGCCGAGATTTTGTATCGTTCGGAGTTGGGCGACCCCGAGAAGCTCGAAAAGCGGATTGCCGACTATAAAGAGCGGTTCGCCAATCCGTTCATCGCCGCCGAACGCGGCTATATCGATGAGGTTATACTGCCTCGCAACACCCGCCGCCGCTTAGCGCGGGCCCTCAATATGCTGCGCGGCAAGTCAGCGCAAAATCCGTGGAAAAAGCACGATAATATTCCTCTGTGAGGGAAGTATGATGTGCTGATTGCATTCCTGATCGTTCAGGCAATACCCTATGTGCTTGCGGTCATCATGCCGAATGGGCGCTGGCTGATGGTTTACGCGCTCCTTGGCGCCACTTGGGTCGGCCTGAACCTCTATCGACTAGGACCGAGGGGACCGTCTGAAGGTATGGCTGGCAACGTTTTCGGCATCCCGGAACCGCAGGAACTCTTCGTGGCAGAAGGCCTATGTTTGGCATTTGGCGTGTTGTTGCGTGGATTGACGGTGTACTTCCGTGAACGCCGCCTCCCCTTTTACGCAATGACACTATTGCATATTGGAGGGCTGCCGTTCGTAATGTTTTCCATAGACTTGGCACGGCATCTCGGCAGATTGCTTGGCGTCAATTTCGGTTGATTCGAAGCCATTTTAGCGATTAGACACGGTTCACCTATTGCTGTAATTTGCAGCAATGCCAACCGCACTCCGCCAGTCCCCACCAACCACCATCGACGCTTTCGATGCCTTCGTCGAAGCGCAGGCGGATACGACGCAGTTCGAGTTGGTAGAGGGTGTCATCGTGATGATGGCCAACCCGACCGAGACGCATGAACAGATCGCTTCTAACATCGGCGCACCGCTCAAACTCGCGATGGATCATCGAGGTTGCCGGACCTACCAGGGCGGCATCCGGGTGCAGCGCTCGGATGACAAGCGTGATACGGACAAGACGCGGCCCGACGTGGTGGTTCGCTGCGGTCCTGCTTCAAGCGGCACTTTCATTACTGATCCACTGATCATCATCGAGGTGCTCTCACCATCGACAATCGATATCGACCGCGGACCCAAGCTCGACTTCTATAAATCGCTGGCGACCGTGCGCCACGTCGCCCTTGTCTATCAGGACCAAATGCGGATTGAGCACTACCGCCGCACCGACACCGGCTTCGAATTTGAAGTGCTGAAATCCCCTGGAGATCAACTACACTTCGAAGCCGCTGATTTTCGGATGCCAGTTTCGCAAGTCTATTTTGGCGTTGAAGTTTAACCTCGAACTGACCTCACATTACGCCATACTTTGCCCAAGCCTCAACCGTGCTCATGCCGCCCCGGATGGCTTTGCCGACTTCGCCTTCCTTTTGCACTTTTTCCAGTGAGCGGCGGATGGCTTCGTCCTCGGCCTCGCGCGGGATCACGAGCACGCCTTCACGGTCGCCGAACAGCAGGTCGCCCGGCGCAATCCGCACGCCCTCGATCTCGATGGCCGAACGGAAGTCGATAACTTTTCCGCGCGGTCCTTGGTCCTGTGCGTAAAGGCCACGCCCAAACACGGTGAAGCCCAACGCTTCGATTTGGGTGGCGTCACGAATGTAGCCATCGACGATTGCGCCAGCCGCTTTCAAGTGAATCGCGCGCGTGCTCATCAGTTCGCCCCACAGCGCGTAACGCAGGGAGGAGCCGGTTGCGATATAGATTTCTCCAGCTTTCAGGTCATCGAGGGCTTCGAGCATTAATCCGAATTGTTTACGGGCGAGTGGGCCACGGGAAGTATCGCGGCCATCATCGAAAATGTCGGCTTCGAGCACCGGCATCGCGCGGCCAGCAATCTTCATTGTCGAGACCAGCGGTTGGATCGCCTGCGGCAAGAACTGGCGGCGGCAGCCCATCTGATCAAGGATGTCACCGACGACGGCGGTTTGCAGTTCCGCTTTCAAAAGCGTGAACATATCGGCATCGGTTCGGGGTAAGTTCGCGGCCATGGGCTGCCTCCGGGCTGGTACTGCTTGTTGCCCGGATGTGATCACGAGAGTGACGCTGCCGCAACCGACGTTGCCGCAACGCCGACCCGCTACAATTTCAGTCGCGCAGGAAATGCTGCATGTGGCCCAGCAACTCTGCTGCACTCTCCTCGGGTGGCACGTGGGTGCAGGTATTGAGCACCTGCAATTGTGCGCGCGGCAGCATCCGCTTCAAGGCAATGCCGGTGACGAGTGGGACGACCGGATCGTCGCGGCACCAGATGAGCAACGTCGGCTGGCGGATTGTTGGATAGCGCCGCACGAGGTCAGCCAAGTTGTCCGGCACGATGCGCTGAGCGGTTGTGATGAGTGCGTGGGCGGCAGCTGACTCGCGCAGCGGCGTTGCATAGCGCGTCACATCGGTCTCGGTGATATGTCCGAAGTTACCGAGGTCCTTCGATAGCGACATTTTCGCGGTGATCTCAGGTGGGATCACGTTGAGTGCCAGATACGGCACGATCGGCAAACGCAGGAAACCAACGGCGCGTGACAACGGCTGCGGAAAGGCTGGACTGTTCATCAAGATCAGCCGTGCCAGCACGCCGGGGTGCGTCCGGTTGAGATCGAGTGCCAGCGCAATGGCAACGCCACCGCCAAACGAATGTCCGGTGAGCGTAATCGCGCGCAATCCGCGTTTGGCGATGAAGGCCTTCACGTGGGCTGCCTGATCGAGCGCCGAATAATGCTGGTCGAACGGTTTTTCGGAACGGCCAAATCCGCGCATGTCGAGGGTGATGACGTGATGCGTCCGGGCTAACGTCGGCACGATCCGGCGGAACACATAGCCCGAGGCCCCAAGTCCGTGCAGAAGCAGAAGCGTTGGTCCGCGGCCGGTTTCTTCAGCATAGAGGTTGACTGCCGGATAGCCCGGTGGGGCAACTTCGATGGTGTAGCCCGATGAGCGATGCAGACCTTGGGCGTACGGGGTCGTATCCGTAGCGTGCACTGCGGTTGGTGCGAGGCTAAGAGCCGCCAAGGTCGCAATCAGCAACGCGCGCAATGAAGCGACCAAACGCATTCCGAGCCCCGACCCGAAGAGTTATCAACCGTTCTCAGCTGTAGACCCGTCATGGTTGCCAGGAGATTAATGGGGCGATGACCCGGTGCCTACAGTGCAGCAGTTGCAGCCAATAGCCATGTCCGGTCCGCGCCCTCGACAAGTGGGCCAATGATGCGAGCAACGGTGGCGTGGTAGGCATCAATCCAGGCGCGCTCAGTGGCATCGAGGAGGTCGAGCGCAATCAAGCGGCGGTCATAGGGGACAAACGTGATGGTCTCAAAGCCCATCATCGGTCGGTCGCCCCCAGAAATGGGGCTTAACGGCGTGACGATCTCCAAGTTCTCGATGCGGATGCCGTAAGCGCCCTCTTTGTAGAAGCCGGGCTCATTGGAGACGATCATGCCCGGCTCCAACGTTGCCATGCCGCGCTTCGAGATCGACTGTGGCCCCTCGTGCACGGAGAGGTAGCAGCCGACGCCATGACCCGTGCCATGGTCGAAATCGAGACCGTGCGCCCATAAGGCACGTCGTGCGTATGGATCGAGGTCGATACCGCGGGTTCCCTTGGGAAAGCGGGTGGTGGCAATCGCAATGTGACCTTTAAGAACGAGTGTATAGCGCTCGCGCATTTCAGCAGTCGGTTTGCCGATGGCGATCACGCGGGTCACGTCGGTCGTGCCGTCGATGTACTGCGCGCCTGAATCGACGAGGAACAATTCACCGGGCTTTAATGTTCGGTTGGTCGCAGTTGTCACCCGGTAGTGCACAATCGCCCCGTTCGGGCCAGAGCCGGAAATGGTGTCGAACGAAAGTTCGAGCAAGTCACCGTTTTCAGCGCGACACGCTTCCAGCTTTTGTACGGCTGTGATTTCGTCGATTTTGCCCTTTGGAGCCTCCCGATCGAGCCAGGCAAGGAAGCGAACCATCGCAGCGCCGTCCCGCTTATGGGCGGCTTTCGTTGCGTTGAGTTCCGCAGGCGTCTTGGCAGCTTTTGCCGCGATGCAGGGATCTGTGCCCGTAATGATATTCGAACTGCCACCCAATTTGCGCGCGATGGCCCAGGCAGCGGTTTCCGGATCGAGGCGCACCCGATTGCCTGCTGCTTTCAGGCTCGCGAGCCGCTCGGCGAACTTGGTCGGCTCGGCAAGTTTGCACAGGTCCTTGAGGTGCGCCTTTGCGTTCGCATCAAGCTTGCTTCCGTAGATGTACAGTTCCGGTTTGCCTTTGACCGGCACAACCGCAAAAGCGAGCACCACCGGATTGCGGGCGATATCGCTACCGCGAATGTTGAACAGCCAGCTGATGCTGTCGGGCAGTGTCAGCACAACAGCATCTTGACCGTCAGCCACCAATCGCGACTGTAGCATGGCGATCTTGTCTTGGGCAGCGGTACCGGCAAATTTCAACGGCTGGATACGCACCGCCCCGCTTGGTCGCGCCGGTCGTGTCAGATGCCAGGCCTCATCAACGAGGTTGCGGGCCATTGGTTTGAGGATCATCCCCGCGTCCTTGAGCGCCGCCTGCAACCGGCCAACCTCGACCACCGTATGCAGCCAGGGATCAATGCCGACAACAGCGCCCGGTCGCAGTGATTTGATAAGCCAGTCAACGGGACGATCAGGGGGGGTCGTCAATACGATTTCGTAGGTGTTGGTTGGGACTTGAGCGCGGGCAGCAAGCGTGTAGCGCCCATCGGTGAAGAGGGCGGCCTTGGTGCTTGTCACGACCGCTGTCCCGGCCGAGCCTGAAAAGCCCGTCAGCCATTTCAGGCGCTCTGCGCACAGCGGTACGTACTCGCCCTGGTGTTCGTCGGCGCGCGGCACGATGAAAGCGTCGATCTTCGCGCGCTGCATCAGGGCGCGGACGCTTTTCGTGTGTGCTGTGCCAGCGCTAGCGTCGTTCGGAGCATCGAAAGTTTGAAACATGGGGCTCTCGTAGGATTCGAATCAGGTGGCGTGCCAAACATGCGGTCGATGAGTAATTATGATCAAATTATTACCAAGTGTGTGCTCAATTGTGTGTTCATGCGCAGCCCGCATTGCTGCGATGCAACATGAAGTCTTTTGCAAGTCGGGCCAGAGGACTATCTCTCAAAGTAATGGTGCTGAAGCAGCGTTTGAGTCGGTAATTACTCAGGCGCTGCATTTGCTCCCCCACAACAAAGTTGAGATGAGCATGTCTGACATTGCTGTTACGCCGCGTCCGTAAGGGCGTCCCGTAACAGAAGGCACCGCACCAGCGTTGCTGAGATCAAAACATCCGATCCACCTGACCCGGTTAGGTCGTTGGCGTTGAAATCGCTGTTCCAGCCGACCGATCAGATCCGAAACCAATATGAGCCTTTGGTGTCTCTGTCGTGCAACCGCACGAGAGGGCGCCGTCGCTCCGCTACTCACTAAGGAAATACGACCATGGGTCCCTTTACCGCTCTTATGACAGTTGACGATACAGCCGTTGCCACTACGAACGAGAAGCGCTCGTTCCTGAGCGCGGCAGTAGCGCGCGTAACTGCTGCGATTGAAAGCGTGCGCCGCGACGCGAGTGATCGCCGCCTGCGTGACCAGCTCGCCGAAATGGATAGCGCGATGCTTAAGGATATTGGCATTGCCGATGATGAAATTCATCTGATCCGCGCGCGTAGCCACTTTACGCCTCGCGCCTGGGCAGATCGCGGCGTGGCTAAGGCAAACTGGCAGTTCTAAGCGGAACTTACACTTACTTACCGCGCCTGGCGGCCGGCTCCCCATAGGGGAGTCGCCAGGCGCAAAGTAAGAGTCGACCAGCCATAGACCCGATCATGCGTCACAAGGTGAAAGCCTGATGACCTGTAGGCTGCGATCACTTGCGGTGCTTGCGGCGTGAGGATGCCGGACAGGATCAATGTGCCGCCCGGCACCACATTGGCCCCCAGCGTTTTGGCAAGCATGATCAATGGGCCGGCCAAAATGTTTGCGATCAGCAAATCATAGGGTGCGTTCTCGCGTAGTTCAGGATGAGCTAAGCCAGTGGCGACCAGGGCGTGAATACGGCGCCCCACCCCATTCGCACGCATGTTGGCTCGGGCAACGACAACCGACTGGTGGTCGAGGTCGCTCGCCCAGATCCTAGCGTGCGGCATAATGCGTGCGACGGCGATGGCAAGCACGCCGGAGCCGCAGCCGAGATCTAGCACCCGGTGAAAGCTCGTTGATCGGGTCACGCGGTCGATCGCCGCCAAGCAGCCTTGCGTTGTCGCATGGTGTGCGGTGCCAAAGGCTTCGCCAGCGTCAATCAGAATACTATTGGGCCCCTGCGGCACGCGGTTGATGTCGTGGCTGCCGTGAATTGTGAAGCGGCCGGCAATGACCGGCGGCAATGCCTGTTGCGACAGCCGCACCCAGTTTTCCTGCGGCACAGTTTCAATACGGATCTCAGGGCGGCCGATTCCGCACGTGAGTTCAAGGTCAGTCGCGAGCTTGTCGGCATCGGGCAGTGGCTCATAGTAGGCCTCGATCCGCCACGTCGTCCCGTGCTCGAACAGGGTCAGGGCGTCTGGTGCTGGCATCAACAGGTCAGATAGCGCGCCAGCAAACGTGCGGGCTTCATCGCGACCGATCACGTCAATGACTAGTTTTTGCTGGGCAGGTGCGACCCCAACATCATCCTTCAAGCCTACCATTACTGGTCGACCTCGACGCCCGGCGATGTATCGTCCGCGGTCAATTCATCGAGGAAGACATCCCACTTGGCATCGATATGGGCGGCTGCACGTGGAGGGCTCAGCACACTCAGCAATCCATCGGGCTGCTCGGTGACGATGCCATCGGTCATCAGGCGTCCGAGTGCTTCCTGCAGATCGAAGTCAACGTCAATCTCGAAAGTATTCCTGAGGTACCGCTCAATGCCGCGATCAACGTCATTAAGTTGGTGCCGGTAGGTCGGTGTTTTTGCAAGTACGCTATAAAGCAGTATTTCTTCCTTGAAATCCTCTTCGGCGGCGCGGTCGGCTAACTTGATCAGCGCGCTGCGATTGTCCGCCATGGCGTGGAAGTACAGATTTTGCGCCATCACGACCATATAGCGTTGGCGCTGGTTCATGAAGTTAACACCCTGGCGGACGGCGATGCCACCAAGGCCTGCAACAGCACCAATCGCTGCGATCGGATTGCTGGCGGCGAGCGCCAGTTTGCCAGCCGCACCAAACACACCCATGCCGACACTGCCGCCGCTGGTCAGCCCCAGCTTGATCTTATCAAACCGTCGAAATGCGACCCGCGTATTGGGGAAAATCATCTCGATATCGGAACGTGGCATATTCTTGAAGAGCTTCATGTAAACGTTGTCAGAGCTAATCTGGTCCGACAGCAACGAGCGCATCTTTTTGACGTAACGTTCTGCTTCCTTTCGGGTCCACTCGTTTTCGCGCATCAATTCGGTAACGCGCTGCTCCACCGGCTTCAGTTTGAAGAGGACAAATAGGCGGCGGAAAATCGGCACTTCAAATTCAACTTTGCGGTAGAATTTGTGGGCCTCGCGCCGTTCGTCTGTTCGTGATGAGCGGCCGCGATAAAACACCAGAAGTTCATCGAAGGCTTCCAGGTCAACCTTCAGTTCAAGCCCGTAATGTGAGCCCTTGGCGAGCAGATTCATGTCCTTCGGCTCAATTTGTAAATAATTGGCCTGTTTGAGCAGAAATTTGACGTGGTCCACCACGACGGCCTGCATTTTTGTCCGGTCGGCGGGGGAAAACGCGCGCGTTGCGAGCAGATCGCTGTCCGGGTTGAAGGCCTCGTAAGACTTGTCGACGGTACGAAGGCCTGCCGAATAGGTCTGGCGCCGCCAATAATCGAGGTATTGCAAAAACTTGCGGGCCGCAATCGCCTCGCCCGGTGCCCAGGCATCGGTGTGGGTCAGGCGGTCGATCAACGCGGATTTGGTGATCGGGATGAACTTTTCCCGCGTCGTATCGCTGTGGCGCGCAATCAGATCGATGTCGGGTAGGTCGGCGACTTCGGGCCCCACCGGTATAACGATTGGTGGCGAGATCACCGCATCGCCCATGCCCGTGCGACGCAGCGTGGTGGCTTGATCTTGCGCGCCGTGTCCCGTCGTGGTCGTTGCAGCCGACGACATTGTTTTGATCCTCGCACGCTTGTAGCTTGTCCAGTCGAGCCCCCGAGTTTTATGGCGGGTTAGCCCCAATTGTCGAGGATATCCCGCGTGTTGGAGCAGAATTGCGCCGTGCTGTGTGTTTTTCTTTGGCTGAATTTTCTGCCGTAGGCGGCGATGGCCCCGATGCGGCCACAGTCATGCCGTGAATTGTCGCCGCGTCGGCTGTACGGCGGACATTCGGAAGGAGTTGAGGGTTAGCGGCTGCGGGGCCGGCTGCGACCGTTCTGGTCATTTGGGGGCAAACTTGGTTCCAATCTGGGGACACCGCGGACGCGTTGGGGGACGTGGCTGCATCACCGTTTTGAGTACGTTAGCCGCAATGGTCGGCCTGATTTTGATCGGGTTTGCGGCCTTAGGCTTGGTCGAGGCCCGCGAGCGGGTCTCGTTACCCTACAGTTGCGCGATCGAGCAGGGGCGCTTGCGCGTCGAGCGTGCCCCGGATCGAATATATCCGATCCTTGGTCAGCGTGAACAGCAACCCTATACCTATTGCCCAGATGGGTCGGCCGCGCGCTGTAAGACGTGGACCGTGCATCGCTTTGCGGTGAGTTGCGTGGGCGGGCGGGTCATGTGGTCGGAGATTGTGGCTGCCGCCGCCGGGCGCGAGCCGCAGCAAGTTGCAGTGGAAAACGGCCAATTGCTGCTCCGCGTGGGGCCGCAGTTTCGAAATTCGCCGGAGCGCGACTGTGTTGATCCCCTGCGCGGGCCGTTGCGCTCGCCACTGGCTTTACAGGACTGCCAGTTTCAGGGTGCGGGAGGGCGAAGACCGCCTTTACGTTCGCACGTAATCGCGCTGCCGCGCGGTTACGCCCCACTCGGCTTAATTGGTGCCCGCGTTCTGACGGATGCTGAGCCAGCCGCGCGGGTGCCGAGTCCTGAAAAATCATTTACCATTGATAAGTTACCGCTTGTCGAGGCACGGCCAGTACCAGAACGACTGGTGCCAGCGCACCGGGCGTCTGTAAAGGCCGCAGATGTTGATTTCAGTCAGGGGTCAACGGGGCCCGTTGCGGCCCCGAAGCACATTGCTCAAGCCCTCGTCAGCAACGCCGATGACATCACCGCGCCTGAGCGGTCTGTCCAACCAAAAACTCAACAGTCAACTGTCGAAGCGTTCGCCGCCATTGCGCTGGCGCCGACAACTGCTGCGACGTCGGCTCTCAAGCCTGATGCTCGATCAACCACTCCAGTGTTACCGACAGCACCAGCAGTTGCGCTGACGCCGATCATTGCTTCGGCAGCCACGACCGTCGTGATAAGTCGGCCGGTGACCGCCAGTACCGTGGAACGACCGGCACCCATCGTGTCGGCGTCGTGGGTCACCCGCATCGAGACATCCGTGCAGAGTGCGATGCGCAGCGATCAAGTGCCCAATGGTATGCCGACGACGGTGCATCTTGCTTTTGCAGCATTGCTGTTGACGGTCACAGTTGCGGTGACAGCTTTGGCAAGGCGTCGAAGACTGACGTCTGCCACTTGGCAGCGGACCGGGCCCGGTGCTCTCGGTAGGTCAGCCACCGACGTCAATGACAATGAACGTGCCGTTGCTTTGCGCACGAAGTCCGATGGGCACATTGCCCTCATCACCAACGCATTGGAGCGGCTCGCGGCCGTCGCCCCTCTTCGCAACGCGCTGGGCCGCGAGTTACAATCGAGCGAACGGCGGTTGGCGGTCGTCATCGCGGCGATCTCTGTTCCCCAGGGGGCGAGCTCCGATGACTGGACCCGCGCCCGCCGCCGACTCGAGCGCATCGCGCAGGATCTGGATCGGCTGCAACAGATCGCCGACAGCGCGGTGTCGAGCGTTTCCGGACTTGGCGCGAAGCGGGGATTGCCGCGCGACAAGCAGGAAGCATATGCAACTTTAGGTGTCAGTTCGACTGCCAGCGAAGCAATCTTGAAAAAGCTTGTTGAAGCACTGCGGATCAGCTGGCACCCAGATTTGGCCAAGGGCGATGCTGACCGGGCGCTGCGGGATGCTCGTATAAAAGAGATCAACGTCGCTTGGGATCTGATCACGGGTAAGCGCGCGAGCGAGTAGGGCGCTTGATGGGCGGCGGCAGGCACGGCATGGTGGACGAATCATTCGCCATCAGGATCCAACGCCGCCATGACCCGCATCGGCTTCTACTCGGGCTCCTTTGATCCCGTCACGCTAGGCCACGCCGATGTAATCGCGCGGGCCTTGGCGCTGGTTGACAAGCTCATCATTGGGATCGGCGTTCATCCGGGTAAGACGCCGCTATTTTCAACGGCGGAAAAGGTTGAGATGTTGAAGGCCGAGGTCAAGCCGCTCGCCAAGAAGGCAGGGGCTGCGTTCGAAATCGTGACCTTTGATCGATTGGTCGTTGATTCAGCCGAAGACGCCAAGGCCACTGCGATCTTCCGTGGCCTGCGCGATGGGACGGACCTCGACTACGAAATGCAAATGGCGGGGATGAACGGTGCGATGCGACCCAGCATCGGCACGGTGTTTCTGCCAGCATCCCCTGAGGTACGTTTCATCACGGCGACCCTGGTGCGCCAAATCTCCATGATGGGCGGCGATGTCGGTTCGTTCGTGTCGCCGGGCGTCGCCAAACGATTGAAGTCGAAAGCGTCGGCCCGCGCGTGAGTATTGGCCTTCAAGCGCTCATGCTGGGGCTTTTGGCGGCGCTGCTATCGGCAGCACTCACGATGTTGCTGCGACCATTGTTAGTGCGATACGCGCTCGCACGACCCAATGCGCGCTCCAGTCATGCCATCCCAACACCGCAAGGGGCTGGCCTTGCCGTGGTAGCGGCAACGTTCACATGTCTGGCGGCGTGGGGGGTGTTCCATGGCATCGCGACTGGTCTCGCCGAACCGAACCTCGTGGCGTTTGTGCTGGCAATTTCAGGTTTGGCCGCGATCGGCTTCATCGACGATATCGCCCCGCTATCGCCGCGAATGCGCCTCATCGTGCAAGCCGCCGCGTGCCTCGGCCTTCTGCAAGCCCTGCCTGACGGTGTGCGCGCCCTGCCGTATCTGCCCTACCCGCTCGAGGTGCTGATTTCACTCGTTGGCTTGGTTTGGTTTGTGAACTTAACGAACTTCATGGATGGCATCGATGGGATGACAGTTGCCGGCATTGTGCCGATGTTGGTCGGGGTCGGTTTGCTTGCGCTCCATGGCAATGTCGGCGCGTCAACCGATGCAATGATTGCGCTGACGCTTGCAGGCGCGCTGATAGGCTTTGCGCCGTACAACCATCCTATCGCCAAGGTATTTCTCGGCGACGTCGGGTCGCTCGCGATTGGTGGCATGACAGGCTGGCTCCTGCTGAGCCTGAGTTGTCGGGGTGGACTGATCGCAGCCGTGATCCTCGCGCTGTATTATCTCGCCGATACCACGACGACGTTGCTCCAGCGCTGGTGGCGCGGTGCACCGCTTGGGCAAGCCCATCGCGAACATTTCTATCAGCAGGCAACGGCGCGAGGCCTCAGCGTGGTGCACGCGATAAGTCGCGTCTGGCTGCTGAACGGCGCGTTACTGGTGCTGGCACTGGTCGCTGGCACGGCGCAATCGATCGGCCTTCAACTGTTTTGCCTGGGCCTTGGTTGCGTTCTGACAATAGCCCTGCTGCGCTACTTTCGCGGGTGATCACGCATAGCCGTCGCTGGTCTCAGACACCCGCAAGGGCGTCCTCACCCGGGTTTCGAGCGCATCGATCACGGCGCGCGCCATCGTCTGACTGTTGCCAAAGCCGGTAAATGAGGGGTTCGGATCGATGTTGGCGATTTCGAGCGTTTCGGTGCCCTTCGCCACGTCGATGCACACAAGCCCTAACCCGAGTGCAGTCGCAACTCTTGAGGCAAACCGCTGAACCTTACTGCTGGCTGGTTGTGCCCCAGAGGGTTTGACCGAGGCTGCGACTGTTCCCTGTATGACAAGGCAGCGCGCTTCGTCACCAGACTTGGGCGGCATTGCCGCTGGCAGCCGATAAGCGTGCAGTGCTGCTGCCACTGCGTAGGGACTACGCAGACGATCGAGTGCGTTGCCGCCATTGAGGGCAACTGCGCCCTGCTGTTGCATTAAACGAACAATCGCTGCCGCTTTACCCGGTGGCCCGCCTGTCGCCCGTGCGATGATCGCGTCGAACGTCGGAAGCGTTGCACCATTGTGGGTTACCCGCGCAGTCTGGTTGCCATAGTCGAGGTCGAGCGGGTCGAGTGCCAGAATGTCGAGACTGTGACCTCGCCGCAAGGCTTCTTCCCGCAGCAGAAGGTTTGAAGCGCGCGTAGGCTTTGTCGCGATCAGTGCGATGTTGAGGTGGCGAACCGTATGCGCCGGCGTCGGCAGATCGCGATACAATTGATGTGACAGCTTCGGTTGCAGGAACGAGGCCGATGGATCTACCAGCATGCCGCCACGAATGGCTTGCCGACCAAGCAGCATCCGATAAGCCATGCCTTCGCGATTGGTCAACGTGGTCTCGATATCGCCCCAGACGCGCTGGCCCAGCAAAAGCCGCGTGCGGATGACAAAGCGGATTTCTTTTTCGCCGTTTGATGAGGTGACTTCGCGGCGGTCGGAAATTGTCGCTGTACAGAAGCGCGTGATGTCATCGCGACCGGGAATCGGATGAATACCAAAGCGCACCATCGATGCGGCGGTCGGCCCGAACGGCTCGATGGCGAAGGCATGCAATGCCGACGTCTTGGCACCGGTGTCGATTTTCGCACGAATCGCGGGCAGGCCGAGATCCGGCAACGCCAGCCATTCCTCCCATCCAACGACGATTGGGGCGCCTGCATTGGTCGTATCGTGCACGCTCGTCATGAAAACCGAGGTAGCGCAGTTGCGCGATCAGGGCAATCGCCTGTCGCAGCAGATGCGCGCTCGGGTCACACCACCGACTTCGCAGTCACCGTACGTAGCGTCGTCTTGATCCGTCGCACGGTGCCGGTTTTGGCACGCATGACGATGGTTTCCGTTTCAGCAAAATCGCCGCGGAAATGGACGCCGTCGAGCAGCGATCCGCCGGTGACGCCGGTCATCGAGAAAATCACATCGCCCGATGCCATATCCTGCATCGTGTACTTGCGATTGACGTCGGCACCCATTTTGGCCGCCCGAATGCGCTCTTCATCTTTCATGGGCATCAGGCGCCCCTGAATCTGCCCACCGATGCAGCGCATGGCGGCGGCTGCCAACACGCCCTCCGGCGCGCCGCCCGAGCCCAGATAAATGTCGATGCCGGTTTCAGCAGAATCGGTCGTCCAGATCACGCCGGCGATGTCGCCATCAGGGATCAGTTGCACGCCCGCACCGCAATCGCGCACGGCCTTGATCAGTTCAGCGTGGCGCGGCCGATCGAGGATGCAGGCCATGATCTCGGTGATCGCCACACCCTTGGCCTTGGCCAGCGCATGCAAGTTGTCGCGTGGGCTCGCATCAAGATCAACGATGCCATCGGGATAACCCGGGCCAATGGCAATCTTGTTCATGTACATGTCGGGTGCGTGCAGCAGGCCGCCGCGTTCGGCGATTGCCAGAACCGCGAGAGAATTCGGCATCGCTTTGGCGCAAATGGTCGTGCCTTCGAGGGGGTCCACCGCGATATCGACGGCCGGGCCATGGCCGGTGCCGACCTTTTCGCCGATGAACAGCATCGGTGCTTCATCCATTTCACCCTCGCCGATGACGACGGTTCCGTCGATGTTCACGCGGCCAAGCTCGCGGCGCATGCTGTCGACGGCAGCCTTGTCGGCGGCCTTCTCGTTGCCGCGTCCGCGCAGGCGGGCGGCAGCGACGGCGGCGGCTTCGGTGACGCGAGCAATCTCCAGGACCAGCACGCGGTCGAGACCATCACTCGGTTTATCGTTTGGTGCCATGGTCATTAGACCTTCCTGAAGGGTGTTCGGAGATTAGAGTTTTTCGATTCGGATCATTTGCGGCTTCGCTGCCACTTTGCCATCGGCCTCGATGCCATCGAGAGCGCGGCGGATGGCGGCTTCGGTGGTCTCGTGCGTGATCAGCACGACCGGCGTCTGGCTGCCGGGCACTGGTGTGGCGTCAATGCCGGGCAAGGCCTTGCGGGGGCGACGTTGAACGATACTTTCGAGCGATACATTTTGCTCGCCCATGCGCTGGGTGATCGCCGCCATGACGCCGGGTCGGTCATGCGCCGTCAATCGAATGTAGTAGGCACCTTTGTGCGTGCCAAGCGTAGCACGGCTGTAAGGTTTGAGCTGTGTCGACGGGGTGCCAAATACGGGCAGGCGCACGCCACGCGCAATATCGCAGATGTCGCTCGCAACCGACGACGCCGTTGCCTTCGCGCCAGCACCGGGGCCGACCAGCAATAGATCGCCGGAGAAATCGCCGTCGATCGCAACAGCGTTGGTCACGCCGGAGACCTGCGCAATCGCCGCGTGCCTTGGCACCATGGCTGGATGCACCCGACTTTCGATGCCAGCATTTGTCATGAGGGCAACGCCGAGCAGCTTAATCCGGTAGCCCAGATCATCGGCTGCCTCAATGTCGGCTGGCGTAATCGTTTCTATGCCTTCGATGTGGACCTGATCAAGTGCGACCTGGGTGCCGAACGCGAGGCTCGTCAGCAGCGTGAGTTTATGCGCGGTATCAAAGCCGCCGATATCGAACGTCGGATCAGCCTCGGCATAGCCCTTGGCCTGCGCTTCCTTCAGCACGTCGGCGAAGGCGCGACCCTCGTCCTGCATCTTGGTCAAAATGTAATTGCAGGTACCATTGAGGATGCCGTAGACGCGGGTAATCTGGTTGCCAGTCATCGCTTCGCGCAGGGTCTTGATGACCGGAATGCCACCAGCAACCGCTGCCTCGAAGTTCAGCGACACGTGCTTTTCTTCGGCTAATTTGGCAAGTGCCACACCGTGATAAGCCAATAGAGCTTTGTTGGCGGTCACCACGTGCTTGCCAGCGTTGAGGGCTGCTTCAACAGCTGTTCGCGCGATACCGTCAGCGCCGCCGATCAGTTCCACGAGCACGTCGATCTCGGGATCAATCGCGAGTTTGCTCGCATCATCGACCCATCGGATGCCTTCTAGGCCGACGCCGCGGTCTTTGGATTTGGTGCGCGCCGATACCGCAACCACTTTTAATGAGCGGCCAATGTTGGCGCTCATTTGGGCGCCGTTGGTCTCAAGCAGATTTAGCAGGCCAGCACCAACCGTGCCGAGGCCGGCAATGCCCAGGCGCAGCGGCGGCTGCCTCGATTGATTGCTCATGATGCGGCTCGTTTGTCGCGGCCTGAGGCACCGCTTACTGTCGGCGGTAGGCTGTTGTGCAATCCGTCGGTGCCGGCGCTTAGGAACTTCTTGATGTTGCGCGCGGCTTGCCGAATGCGATGCTCGTTCTCGACAAGACCGATGCGCACAAAGCCTTCGCCGTACTCGCCAAAGCCCAGGCCCGGCGATACCGCGACGTCGGCTTTCTCAATCAGCAGCTTGGCAAATTCCACCGAGCCTAGCTCCTTGAAGGCAGTCGGGATCGGTGCCCAACAGAACATGCTGGCTGGCGGCGATGGGATCTCCCACCCGGCTCGCCCGAAGCTTTCGACGACGAGATCGCGGCGTGCCTTATAGGTCTGGCGGATTTCAGCGACGCACTCCTGCGGGCCATTGAGGGCGGCGGCTGCTGCAACCTGGATCGGTGTGAAAGCGCCGTAGTCGAGGTACGATTTGACGCGCGCCAACGCTGCGATCAGCCGCTCGTTGCCAACTGCAAAGCCCATGCGCCAACCCGGCATGTTGTACGTCTTTGACAGGGACGTGAATTCAACGGCCACATCCATCGCGCCCGGCACCTGCAGCACCGAGGGCGGCGGATTGCCGTCAAAATAGATCTCAGCGTAGGCGATATCCGACAGAATAATGAGGTCGAGCTTTTTCGCCATCTGGACAGCTGCAACGTAGAACGCGAGCTCAGCCACTTGGCCGGTGGGGTTTGATGGGTAGCTCAGCACCATCGCCAGTGGCTTTGGAATGGAATGCTTAACTGCTCGTTCAACGCCCGCCAGAAACTCGTCACCGGTGCTGGCTGGGATGTGGCGCATCGAAGCACCTGAAATGATAAATCCGAACTCGTGGATCGGGTAGGTCGGGTTTGGCACCAGGATCACATCGCCGGGGGCGGTGATCGCTTGCGCCATATTGGCAAAGCCTTCCTTGGACCCCAAGGTTGCGACCACCTGGGTATCGGGATCGAGCTTCACACCGAACCGGCGATCATAGTAAGCGGCCTGTGCTTTGCGCAGTCCGGGAATGCCCTTGGACGCCGAATAGCGATGGGTGCGCGGACGGGCAATCGTCTCAATCATTTTATCGACGATATGCTGCGGGGTCGGCATATCCGGATTTCCCATACCCAGATCGATGATGTCCGCACCGCGCGCTCGTGCACCTGCCTTCAACCGGTTCACTTCGGCGAAAACGTAGGGTGGCAGACGCTTGATGCGATGAAAATCCTCGATCACGGTTGCAAAATCTCCTGCTTTGGGTTGCGGGTCGACCTCGATTCGTGGGCCGGAAGGCAGTCTCTACGGCCTCGGTGCCGTCCTCGTCCAGTGTTGCGGACTGTTCACCGGCAGTGACATTGCGCTTTGACGCCACAGCCGGAGCGCCTAGTATACGGATCAAAGTTCGACTAACCCGGTATTTTTCCAGCCCTCGCAGATAACGTCAGGCTCCCGCCCGTCATGGCAAAACCAGTACCAGCAAAAGCCAAAGGCGCCAAAAAGCCAACGGTGGCGACCCCAGTTCAGGCAAGTGCCAAGGCCTCATCACCTGCCCCAGTGCAGCCCAGTGTTCAGCCACCGGTCAGTCCATCGGTTCAGCCCAGGCAAGACCCACCGGCAGCATCGCCGGCGTCGCAATCGCTAAACCCCGAGGAGTTTGGCCGCAATATATTGCGGATGATGGAGGATTCTGCGAAGTTTTATGGTACCCTTCTGGATCGATCGACGTCGTCCGACAAGCAGACCAGCAGTCTGCCTGAAATGTTTGATGCCACGAAAACGCTGACACAACTCAGTCAAGCTTGGATGTCTGACCCGACCAAGCTGGCCGAGGCGCAGGGCGATCTCTATCGGGGTTACTTGGATCTGTGGAACGGCACGATGCGGCGCGTGATGGGTGAAACCGTCGCCCCCGTTGCCAATCCGGAGCCGGGGGATGGTCGGTTCAAGGACGCAGATTGGTCGGCGAACCCGTATTACGACTATTGGAAGCAGGCCTATCTCCTCTCCACAAAATGGGCCGAGCATATGCTGTCGCAGACGCCAGGCCTGGACGATCGTGTCAGGGCCAAAGCGGACTTCCTCCTGCGCCAGTTTGCAGCGTCAATGTCGCCGACAAACTTCCCCGTGACGAACCCTGAAGTAATGCGCGAGACTTTGGCGACGAACGGGCGCAACCTTGCCGAAGGCATGGCGCAGCTGGTCGCCGATATGGAGAAATCCGGATCCTCGCTGAAGATCAGGCAGACCGACACGACGGCCTTCGAAGTCGGACGCGATTTGGCAGTGTCGCCTGGAAAAGTGGTCTTTCAAAACGACATATTTCAGCTGATCCAATATGCCCCGTCGACCGAAAAGGTCCACGCGGTGCCGTTGCTGATCGTGCCGCCGTGGATCAACAAGTTCTACATCCTCGACTTGACGCAGCCTAAATCGTTCATCAGGTACGCCGTCGCCCAAGGCTTCACCGTATTCATCGTGTCGTGGGTCAATCCCGATGAGCGCCTCAAGGACAAGACCTTCGAAGATTACATGCGTGACGGCATCTTGGAGGCGACCGACGCGGTCATTCGTGAAACGGGTCGACCAAAGATCAACGTCGTCGGCTACTGCGTCGGCGGCACTTTGCTGGCGTCGACGCTCGCTTACCTCGCCGCAAAGCGAAAAGACCCGTACATTTCGGCGACATTCCTCACCACCCAGGTCGACTTCACCAAGGCCGGCGATTTGAAGTTGTTCATCGATGAGGAGCAACTGCAAAAAATTGCCGACGCGATGGCCGAGAAGGGCTACCTAGAGGGCAGCCAAATGTCGACGGTGTTCAACATGCTGCGGCCCAAGGATTTGATCTGGCCGTATATCGTGAACAATTACATGCTCGGCAAAAAACCGATGGCGTTCGATCTGCTGTTCTGGAACCAGGATTCGACACGGATGCCAGCGGCCAACCACAATTTCTATCTGCGCAATTTCTACCACGAGAACAAGCTTGCGACCGGTCAACTGACGCTCGACAACACACGGCTCGATCTGAAGAAGATCAAGCTGCCGATTTACGAACTGGCCGCCAAGGAAGACCATATCGCGCCAGCCGAGTCGGTGTTCATCGGCTCACGCATGTTCGGCGGACCAGTCGAGTATGTGATGGCCGGGTCGGGCCATATCGCCGGCGTGGTCAATCCGCCGGACCCCAAGAAGGTCAAGTACCAGTACTGGACCAACGACAAGCCGGCAAAGACGCTGGAGGACTGGATCAAAGGGGCGACCGAGACGCCGGGCTCGTGGTGGCCGCACTGGGTGAAGTGGTTGAGTGCCCACTCCGGCAGCATGATCAAAGCGCGCACGCCAGGGGCAAAACTCGGCACACTTGAAGATGCGCCGGGCAGCTACGTCAAGACGAAGGCATAGTGACTGGAGCGCGATTTTGCTGGCGTCCTCGCCACATCAACTCGGTCAACATCAGCACGAGACCGCCGCCAAAGATCGTTCCATAGAAAAATGTGGGCGTCGCCCAGGTCGCGTTGCCGGGCATATTCTGCAAGATGGCGAGCAGAGTGAAGGCCAGCACTGATGGTGACATGTAGCGGGCCAACAGCGAGATCAGCCAACCGAAGTACCAGGCGTAATGCGGGGAGGTCAGCCACACGAAGGCTGCGCCCAGCATAATCATATGCTCGGGGCAGATCTCATCGGCCCGACGCGCGAGGAGGGCTAAGAGGCCGATCTCCACCAGCAAGACGAAAGCAGTTGCGATGTAGGCATTCGCAACCGGAGCCCATAGGCCGAAATCGCGCAGGATCCAGACGAGATGAAAGCCGTAACCCTCGCCATAGCCTTCATTGCCCAGGTGACTGAACAGGAAGCCGAAGACGTTGCGACCAGCGCCTGCTGCATAGGGTATGTATAGCGCAATCACTGTCACGACGAACGCCAGCGGCATCCGCCACCCCCATCGCCGCCATAGCGCTGGCGCCAACACAATTGGAAAATACTTGGTGAGGACGGCTGCCGCCAGCAAGCCACCGGCAAGTCCCTGCCGACCTCGCAGTACAGCGACAATTGTCAGCATCAAAAGCGCGGTTGCGGCACTGTCGATATGCGCCATGCTGGAAAATTCCCAGATCGGGATCGGGTGCCACGCATAGATCAGCACGCGCTCGCGCGGCAGGCCGTCGGCCTTCAGCCAAGCGAGGATCGCCCAGCCAGTGACCAGTTCCATCGCGGTCATGACCACTTGAATGCCACGCAGGCTGTCGGAAATTGCGTTGGCGATCAGGAATAGAATTTCGGCTACGGGCGGATAAATCGTAACCGCCGTTTCCTTCTGGTTGATGTTGGGGAAGATCGCTGCATCGCGCAGTTGGCTTAGGGCCTGATCAGCTGGCACCCACAGGTATGGATTGAAACCTGCCCACTGGATGCGGCCATCCCAAACGTAGCGTAAGCCGTCGGTCGTGAGGCTTGGCGGCGCAGTCGATGCTATGGCACGAAGCACAAGCGCCATCAGCAATATGAGGGCGAAATCGCGGGCGCGTGCCGGTTTGTTCAAAACCCACCAGACCGCACCAACGTAAAACCCAGCATGAAGGAGCGTTGCCCCCACATAGCCGGCAAGGTCAGGTCGGTTCAACGTTTGAGCCGCAAGGGCGACCAGAAAAACCAGGGCCAGACCAACAGCGACCAGGCTAGGCGACAGTCGCCGCCCACCAACCATCGCTTGTTCCCCCACCGTGTCGTCTCCGTTTGTTCGGACCCGTGCCGAACCTTTAGTAACAGCACGGATCGTTCACGGCGACACACAAACAAGTGAGTGTATTCATCCAACTGTAATCCAGACTTTATAATTTTGCCGGATGGGTCGGCGCGCGCGCGGCAGCGCGCGACAGCACCGTATCAAGTACCATTACGTCGCCGCCGATCCAACGATGACCAGCTTTCATGATGGGGAGTGCTTTGCCCTTCAAGCGGTCCGCATGCCTGATCTCATAGAGCTGCAACCAGCCAGCACCTGCACTCTTGTCAACGGGGCGTTGCTGCGGGACACGGGCCAACCGATCAAAGATCGCCGGATCGGCAAAGCCTGCAAGCGTCACGTCCACCAAACGATTGAGGGCGCCGCCGTTGAGGGCGTACCAGTCTTCGCCGTGGGCGCGGCCGAGTTCGGCTAGAACCACCAGCGGCATGACGGCGAACGCGTGATAGTGGATGGCGCGAGCGCCGCGTTCGATCTCCATCGCTAAGGTTCCATCAGCTGCGATATCGCGCGCCGCATCCTTCATGATGCCGCGGGCGATCTGCCAGTGTCGATCACTTTCGGTTGCAAGTGCCGTCGCACCCATGGCAAGCCCCAGCCAATACCAGTGGTTGTTGCGCTTGTGGCTGCGGTCATCAAAAAATGCGCGCGAGGCATCGGCAAAGCGCGTTAGCCACGGCTCGATGATGCGACGCTGTTCGGGCGTCGCGTAAGGTTTCACCTTCAGGTAGGCGAGGGCAACGCCAGCCAGATCCCACTTGCGCTGATACTCGGCTTGCGCTTGCGCCATGCGGCCAAGCCAGGCGTCGCCCTTGGCCCACGCAGTCATCCAGGAGAGCGCGCAGGCCGCCGCCTCCTGCTTCTCGACAAACTTCGTGCGGCGATGCGCCTTGTCAGCATCGTTCGTGACATCGCGCACGAAGGCTGCCAGTGGCTCAACGGCCGCGTCATGCAGCGCCTTCTGCTTCGGTTCGATGACCGAACCCTTCGCGTCGCCATAGAAGCGGGGAATATCGAGGTCTTTGATCGGCGCGGGAGGCACTGCACATGCGGCGATAGCGCCGTGACTAACGACCATCCCGAGCGTCGTTACGACTGCACGCAACGCTCCTCTAACGTGTTGGCGCATTGGGCAAGTCTCCGTCCAGCAAGATTTAGGTTTTCACCATGGCTATGCGATATTAGGAGTTCGTTAAGATGCCGTATGGAGATTTGGTCCAATGACAACGCACACCTTCTTTTGCATTGATGGCCATACCTGCGGCAATCCTGTTCGCATCGTTGCGGGTGGTGCGCCGGCGCTGACGGGCCGCAACATGATCGAGAAGCGTCAGCACTTTCTCGCCGAATTCGATTGGATCCGCAAAAGCCTGATGTTCGAGCCACGCGGGCACGACATGATGTCGGGCTCGATCCTGATGCCGCCAACGCGCGATGACTGCGACGTGGCGATCCTTTTCATCGAGACCTCGGGTTGCTTGCCAATGTGCGGCCACGGCACGATTGGTACTGTGACGATGGCCATCGAACGCGGTTTGGTGCACCCGAAAACGCCGGGTCGATTGATGCTCGATACGCCAGCGGGCGTGGTGGTCGCGGAGTATGAACAAAAAGGCCCGTTCGTTGAATGGGTCCGATTGACCAATGTCCCCTCCTACGTGCACGCACGCGGCCTCGAAGCCGAAGTGCCGGGCCTCGGCGTGCTCAAGGTGGATGTCGCCTATGGCGGCAATTTCTACGCCATCGTCGAGCCGCAACAGAATTTCCCAGGGCTCGATACGTTCCAGCCAAGCCAGGTACTAAATTTCAGTCCCATCGTGCGGCGTGTGTTCGGTAGCAAATTTTCGTTCGTGCATCCGGAAAAGCCCGATATCAACGGCCTGTCGCATGTGATGTGGACGGGTACTCCGAAGGTTGCGGGTTCATCGGCGCGCAATGCCGTATTTTATGGAGATAAGGCGATTGATCGCTCGCCATGCGGCACCGGAACCTCAGCGCGTGTTGCCCATTGGGCAGCGCTGGGCAGACTAAAAGAGGGCGAGGACTTCGTGCACGAGAGCATCATCGGGTCGCAGTTCATCGGTCGCATCGCTGGACGCACAAAGGTTGGAAATTACGACGCCATCATTCCAACGATTCAAGGATGGGCGCGGCTCACCGGCTACAACACCATCTTCGTTGATGATCGCGACCCTTACTGGAAAGGCTTCCAGGTCGTGGATGCGGGATGACGGGATGAGGCTTGCGGTAAGAGGGTGGCGCGCATTGATGTGCGCCACTCAGTCGTTGAGCCGCTACTCAACCACCTTCGCCCCTCCCAACCCTAACAACTGTACGTTACCACCGGTTGCCGTGATGTCGGTGGTGCGCACGCGCTCGGTCGCGAAGCGCGCGAGGTAGTTCGGGCCGCCAGCTTTCGGACCGGTGCCGGATAGGCCGTCGCCGCCAAACGGCTGCACGCCGACGACAGCACCGATCTGGTTGCGGTTGACATACAAGTTGCCGACGTGGGCGTGCTCGGCAACGTAATCGGCGACGCCGACAATCCGACTGTGTACGCCAAGCGTCAACCCGAAGCCGGTTGCGTTGATGTCCTCGACGACTTTGCCGAGTTTACCCTGGTGGAACCGAACCACATGCAGGATGGGCCCGAACACTTCGCGCTCGAGTTGGCTAATCCGCTCTATTTCGTAGACCGCAGGCGTGACGTAAGTGCCAGCCCGGCAAGCGACCGGCAGCGGCTGGTCGATGATCACGCGCTTCGCTTCCCGGTGCATACGCGCCTTGTGCGCTTCGAGCCGGTCTTGGGCAGCCTGATCGATCACTGGGCCGATGTCGGTTGCATAGCTGAAGGGGTCGCCGATATCGAGCACGGAGACCGCGCCAGCTAACATCTCGCTCATCTTGTCGGCAACGTCATCCTGGATGAACATCACACGGGTCGCTGAGCACCGCTGACCGGCACTATCGAAGGCCGATCGCACCACATCGCGGATGACCTGCTCGGGCAGCGCGCTTGAATCCACGATCATCGCGTTCATGCCGCCGGTCTCCGCAATGAACGGCACGATTTCGGCGTGACGATCGGCTAATCCGCGCTGGATTGCCCAAGCAGTGTCGTTCGAGCCGGTGAACGCGATGCCCTTGATCCGGCGATCCTTGACGAGCGCGGCACCGACCGTCGGCCCGCCGGTCAACAGGTGCAGGACGTTCGTTGGCACGCCCGCCTCATGCAACAACTGAGTTGCGAGGAACGCCGTGACTGGCGTCTGCGCGGCGGGCTTTGCCAGTACCGGATTGCCTGCGGCGAGAGCTGCTGCCACTTGGCCCGTGAAGATAGCGATGGGGAAGTTCCACGGCGCAATCGCGGCAAACACGCCGCGCCCGCGCAGCTCGAGCAAATTGGTCTCACCCGTCGGACCGTGCAGAATTGTCGGCCCGGAAAACAGGCGACGCGCTTCGTTCGCGTAATAACGTAGGAAGTCGACGGCCTCGCGCAGGTCGCCTTGGGCGTTCTCGAAGGTCTTGCCAGCTTCACGCACGATCACGGCCATCAGCCGCGCCCGGTCACGCTCGAAGAGGTCGGCAGCACGGTCGAGAATGGCTGCACGTTCAGGTCCGCCGCGGCGATCCCAGGCGTGGGCGGCAGCAGTTGCACTTTTAATGGCGGTTTCAATTGTTGCAGCGTCGGCCACGCGCACGGTGCCGATGCGGGTGCGTCGATCATGCGGACAGGAGACGAGCGCTGCTTCTGGTCCACCGGCAATCGC
The DNA here is from genome assembly GCA_031429105.1 of Hyphomicrobiaceae bacterium. Lineage (GTDB taxonomy): Bacteria > Pseudomonadota > Alphaproteobacteria > Rhizobiales > Hyphomicrobiaceae > JAKFWF01. The sequence continues at coordinate 39,120 of JANOYV010000055.1, forward strand.
TTTGCCATCGACCAGGGGGCCAACCGCGAATGACCCTTCGAGTGCCTTGTTCATTTCAGTTGCAAGGCTTGCCCGCACCGACGGCTCGGATAGTGGAATGCCCAGACTATTGCGACGCGCGTCGCCATAGATCGATAACGGGCTCGGTTGCAGCGGATCGTTCGCTGCTGGACCCTTCTCGCGTTCGAGGTCGGCTGCCTCGACCGGATCGCGAATGATGTCAGCGACCGGGGCTTCCTCATCGGCCAAACGATTGACGAACGACGTGTTGGCGCCATTTTCGAGGAGGCGACGAACGAGGTAGGCCAATAGATCCTCGTGCCCACCAACGGGCGCATAAATGCGGCAAGCGCGGCCAAGTTTGTTCGGGCCAACGACATCTTCGTAAAGTGCCTCGCCCATGCCGTGCAAGCGCTGGAACTCAAAGTGCGCATTGCCGCCGGCGGTATAGGCAGCAGCAACGGTGTGCGCATTGTGCGTGGCAAACTGCGGATAGAACGCTTGCCCGTCCGACAGCAGCAGCCGCATGCAGGCGAGATAGGATACGTCCGTGTGCAACTTGCGTGTAAAAACGGGATAGTCGCGCCAGCCACGCTCCTGCGCCCACTTGATCTCGCTATCCCAGTAAGCACCTTTGACCAGTCGCACAGGAATGCGTTTGCCCTGGCGTTCGGATAATCGTCGTAGCCAACGTAAGGTCGGGATTGCGCGGCGACTGTAGGCCTGCACGGCAAGACCGAGGCCCGACCAACCGGAAAGCGCCGGGTCAGTAAAGATCCGTCCGAACAGCCCAAGTGATGGATCGAGTCGGTCCTGCTCCTCGGCGTCGAGCGTCAGGCCGATGCCGCGTGCCTGGGCGGCGCGGGCCAATTCGAGCACCAGCGGCGCCAATTCAAGGTCCAGCCGCTCCTCTTTGCCAGGCTCATAGCGCGGATGGATCGCCGACAGTTTCACTGACAGGCTGGGCCGCTCCATCAGCGCATCGGCGTGGCTGGAGATAAGCGGACCCGCGGCCCGGCCAACCGCATCAAGTGCGGTCATGTAGCGATCGAAGTAACGCTTGGCATCGGTCACGGTCTTGGCGCCTTCGCCCAGCATATCGTAGGAAAAGCGATAGCCCTGGGCTTCGAGGGGGGCTGCCCGCTTCAACGCCTCATTGATCGTTGTGCCGAGCACGAACTGATCGCCCATCACGCGCATGGCTTGACGCATCGCCTGCCGGATCACTGGCTCGCCTGAGCGCACGACGAGGCGCTTCAGGACATTTCCGACGGTGCCGCCCTTCACGTCCTTGAGCTTGACGATATGTCCCGTGAGCATCAGGCCCCAGGTCGAAGCGTTGACGAACAGCGAGTCAGACGCTCCCAGGTGTTTGCCCCATTGGCCGCTGCCAACTTTCTCGGCGATGAGGGCATCAGCGGTTTCCGTGTCTGGAATGCGCAGCAGTGCCTCGGCCAAGCACATCAGGATCACGCCTTCTTCCGATGTCAGGCCATATTCCTGCATGAAGGCATCGATGCCGGAATACTTGTGCCGCCCGGCGCGGGCGGCGTGGACCAGTCGGCGGGCCACGTCAGCAGTGCGGCGGCGCTCGTCCTCCGTGTAAATTGCGCGCTCGATCAGGCCGCCGACGAGGCGCATTTCCTCAACAAGGTGGTAACTGGCGATTTCATCGCGCGGCGGCAGATCGATGGCAGTTGCGCGTAGTGGCTCACTGGTCTTTGCTGAAACTGCCATGTCGAAATGCTCCGTGCGGCCCGACCTCGGTGAATCACCCGAGAGTTTAGCCTAGCAGAAGCTGCAAAGGTCAGCGCTGTCAGAAAGCGACATTGGTTGGTGTATGTTCACGCAGTCGGCAAATGACCGACGATTACCCGTCGCCAAAAATCGAACCCTTTTGGCCGAGATTTCGGAACAGCTGCTTGAGGATGCCATCGTCGTTCTGGTTGGCCGATGGCGTGGTGCGACTGATCGTATCAAACACCTTGCCGTCCTTCATGCCGTAGTTGGCAACCCGCTCGACCGATCCTACCTTGTTGAAATAGACAGCAACGACCTGTCGGTCGGTCTCGGAAGGAGCCATGAACGACGTCTGCTTCATGGTCGAGGACATGTAGTAGTACGCGTTGGCGTTACCGGCGGTCGCGGTCTGCGTCGGTGTACCGAGGGTGAGTTTGACCTGCTCTTGGCTCATGCCTGGTTGAACCTGCTGTAGATCATTTTCCTGGAACAGGTGGCCATGTCGGGTGACGGTCGACGAGCAGCCTGCAATGCCAACGCTGAGCACGAGCGCCAAGACGGTCGCCCGCGCTGCCGAGTTACCGGGCCCCATTTTGCCGAGCGATACCTGTTCATCGCGCATTGCGTATTACCTTGATCACGAATCAGTTTGCGACAGCACGTGACGACCTAAGGCCGACCCGCTACGATTGGCAACGCAACTCAACCACACTATCCGCAGGAACTTATCGGCTACCTTGCGATCATATGCGAACTGGTACATTTCGAATAATTCGTAACCTAACGCAGCGCCTTACACTACGTACCTAGCCCCCAACGGTGGACAATAACCTCGTGCTGACATGGCTAAGATCCCGCTCGCGCCCCGGCGTTACCGCATCAGGGCTTTATGGCTCCATCGTGACGCAGGCCCGGTTGCCGAAGTTTTATGCGGTTGAGGGCGTGCCTGACACGATGGAGGGGCGGTTCGGCGTGATCGCAGTTCATATGTTTTTGGTCCTAGATCGCATCCGTCAACAAGGCACCGACGGAGACGAGGTGGCGCGCGCACTTCTCGAAACCTTCATGACCGACATGGACGACAATATGCGCGAGATCGGCATCGGTGACGTCGGCGTCCCACGCTGGGTGAAAAAGGCAGCTGCGGCTTTGCATGAACAAGTCGAGGCATATACCAGCGCGATGTCAGCGTCGAACGACACGGCATTGAAACTAGCGCTTACAACATACATTATGATGGGTGATGAACGTCACGACGTATCAGGGCTTGCGCACTACGTCCGTCGCGTGGCTGTGTCACTGGCGCCGCAAACGTGGAGCGAGATCGGCGCCGGACGGATCACCTTTCCAACTATATAGGTTTTTCGGGTTCGGCGATTTTTGGGACGAGGTACGTCGACGTATGACGATAGATACAACATGGACCGTGGCAGTGACTGACGTTCCAGATGGCGGGTTGCGCGTCACACGCAGCGCTACCGAAGCGGAGCTTTCAGAACTTGTCGCGGCCTTTAATATTCTTGCCTGCTCGTCCCTGGAATGCGACTTGCGCGTTCGGGCTGTGCGCCAGGGCCGTTACCGCGTTACCGGCACGATCAATGCTGCCGTGACGCAAGCATGTGTCGTTTCCCTCGAGCCGATCACCGCTGACGTGTCCGAGGTGATCGATGTCGAATTCTGGCCTGCCGATCAGATTGCTGCGCCAGCAAAGACCGACGACGAAGGTGAGTTTTTCGACCCCGATGCACAAGACGCGGCGGAGCCAATTGAGCATGGCAAAATTGCCTATGGCCGTCTGGTGTATGAGTGCGTTTCTGCAGGCCTGCCGGCTTATCCGCGCAAGGCGGATGCGGCGTTGGATTGGCGCGCCGCGCCTGACAGTGCCGACGTGCATCCGTTTGCTGCGCTCGCAAAACTCAAGCAGAAGCCTTGATTCTGTCATCGGCGTTCAAGCCGGTTGTCCAGCGCAAAAGGTTTCGCGTTGTGTGCAGCCCCGTGTGCGCTATGCTTGAAGTGATTTGAAACGGGACACAGCTGGACCAGGGCCGCGTGGGGGAAAATTTTTGTTCCGTGCAAACGCTGTGAACACTCAAGGGCCCAAACGAGCAAATGCCATGTTGATTGATCTTGCCGTGCCGAAACGATTCGTAGAACTTATGGCGAGGGGTTGAGCATATGGCCGTGCCCCGCATGATTGCTCTTGATGCCATGGGTGGCGATCATGGACCGGAAGTTGTTGTACCGGGGGCCGCGCTCTCGCTGGTGCGCCATCCGAATCTGTCGTTTCGGTTTTATGGCGTTGAATCTCAGATCAAGGCTGTTCTGGCCCGCCATCCAACGCTTATGGCCCGCAGTGAGGTGATCCACACGGATCTGGCGGTCGCGATGACCGAGAAACCGAGCCAAGCGCTGCGGCGTGGCAAGGGCACCAGCATGTGGTTGGCGATAGAGTCGTTGAAGGACGGGAAGGCGGACGCTGCGGTTTCAGCGGGCAACACCGGCGCACTGATGGCGATGTCGAAGCTTATTTTGCGACCCATCGCCAGCATCGAGCGCCCGGCGATCGCAGCGCTTTGGCCCACCGTCAAGTCGGAGTGCATCGTTTTGGACGTCGGCGCCAATATTGGCGCAACGGCCCGCCAGCTTTGCGATTTCGCGTTAATGGGAGCGGCGATGGCCCGTGCGCTTTTTCATGTCGAAAACCCGACCGTCGGTCTGCTCAATGTTGGCGTCGAAGAGATCAAGGGAGCGGAAGAAGTCAGGCTCGCGCATAGTTGGTTGAAGGAAACAGTCAATCTTCCGCTGGACTATCGCGGTTTCATTGAAGGCGATCAGATCGGCCAAGGCGTGGTCGATGTGGTCGTCGTTGAAGGGTTCGCTGGCAACATCGCACTCAAAACCGCTGAGGGAACAGCCAAGCAGATTGGCCAGTATTTGAAAGCTGCAATGACCCGATCACTCATGTCGAAGATCGGTGCGACACTTGCCAGGGGCGGCTTCAAGGTATTGAAGGAAAAGATGGATCCGCGCCGGGTCAACGGTGGCACGTTCCTTGGGCTCAACGGTGTTGCGATCAAGAGCCATGGTGGCACCGATGCCCTGGGCTTTGCGAGCGCCATCGATCTCGGCTACGACATGGCGGAGAGTGGGCTCGTTGGCCGACTAACGAGTGATATGGCGACATTTCATGGCAAACTGGGAGCTATTGCTGCAGAGAAGACAGTAGCACCTTAGTTTTTTTGAGTTCGTGGCGTCCCGACCTTTCGGGGGATTGGTTGCGACGCATCCAACAATATGCCGTTTGGGGGAATATCCTTGGCCGTTATCCGATCCGTGATCCGCAGTGTTGGCGCTTATCTGCCGAAGCGCGTCATGACCAACGAAGATCTGTCGAAGCTCGTCGATACAAATGACGCTTGGATCACGGAGCGAACCGGCATCCGCTCACGCCATATCGCTGAGGAGGGCGAGTTTACGTCCCACTTGGGTATTGCTGCTGCCAAGCAGGCATTGGTTCGGGCCGGCATCGACCCGATCGATATTGATCTGGTGATCTGCGCCACGGCGACACCGGATCGCACGTTCCCGGCAACGGCTGTTAAGATACAAGCGGCGCTGGGTGTCACCAAAGGCGCAGCGTTCGACATTCAAGCAGTGTGCTCAGGTTTTGTTTATGCGCTGACGACGGCTGATAATTTCCTCAAAACCGGCCAGTTCCAGCGGGCGTTGGTGATCGGCGCCGAAACTTTCTCGCGCATCCTCGACTGGAGCGACCGGGGTACGTGTGTCTTGTTCGGCGATGGCGCAGGCGCTGTCGTGCTCGAAGCACAACCGCAGACCGGGGGCAGGGACGATCGCGGAATTCTTGCCACCCGCATTCGCTCGGACGGGCGCTTCGAGGATTTGCTCTATGTCGATGGTGGCCCGGGCTCGACCAAGACGGTTGGACACTTGCGCATGAACGGGCGCGAAGTGTTTCGCCACGCCGTGCAGAAGATTTCAGGCGTGATCGAAGAGACGCTGGTAATGAGCGGCTATGCTGCAACCGACATCGACCTTTTCATTCCACATCAGGCGAATGCACGTATATTGGATGGCATCGCCAAGAAGCTCGGTGTGTCGCCGGAAAAGATTGTCGTTACTTTGCAGAAGCATGGCAACACGTCGGCAGCCTCGATTCCGCTTGCGCTCAACCAGGCCTTTGAGGAGCATCGGGTGAAGGAAGGCAGCCTCATCTTGATGGAAGCCATGGGCGGTGGTTTGACCTGGGGCGCAGTGCTCGCCCGCTGGTAGGGTGGCGCGCGCGCTCAATCACGCGAAAGTAATTGGTACGCGAGCCGATCATCGTCGCACAAGCGTGTATGCGAAGCGCAACGATCACATCACCAAATTCAGTGCGGCCTGGATCCCGGCTTTTACGGATTGCCAGTGCATTCCTGGTTGCCGCAGTTCTGGGCACCGGAATGGCCGACGACGCGCGCGCGATCAGCCTCACAGCCGAACAGCGCCGACAACTGGCGGCCGGTGAAATTATCGTATCGGTCGAGCCCGATGAGCAAGGCGCGTCTGCCCGCATCAATGCAGCAATTGATATTGCAGCAACCCCTGACGCGGTATGGGCGACGATGCTCGATTGCAAACGCTCGCTGAAGTATGTTCGAGGGCTGGTCGGTTGCCGTGTCGTCACTGCCGATGCAACCGGGTCCACCGACGTGCGCGAACATCTCGTCTCCTGGATTGCTTTATTGCCCCAGGTGCGCAGCGTATTTCGCTCCGAGTACATGCGGCCCCTCTCGATCAAATTTAAGCGTGTCGATGGCGATATCGAGGTGATGGAGGGGATGTGGCAATTGGAGCCGATGCGGGCGGGGGCGGCAACTCGGCTGCACTACAGCGCGCGGGTCGGCAAGAAAACACTTGTGCCGGGCGCGATCATCCGCGCTGCGATCGAAAGTGATCTGCCCAAGACGCTTGGTGCGATGCGGCTGGAGGTGCTGCGTGGCGCGCCGTGATGACGACTTGCCGATCGCTCTGGTCATTCCTACCTGGAACGAAGCACGCCGCATCGGTGCGTGCCTTGAGAGCGTACGGCGGCTGGGATTTTCTGAAATTGTCGTCAGCGATGGCGGAAGCACCGATGTGACGCTTGCTGTTGCAACGGTTTTTCCCGACGTCACGTGTATCACGGCAAAGCGTGGTCGAGGGTCGCAACTGCGCGCCGGGATCGCTGCATCCTCAGCGCCCGTCGTGGTCATGCTGCACGCTGATACGGTCTTGCCCGACGATGCCGTGTCGATGGTCCGTGAGGCGTTGACGGACAGGGCCGTCGTTGGTGGCTGCTTCCACGTCAAGTTCGATGATCCCCGGCGAAGCCTTCGCTTGTTCGCCTGGTTTTCGCGCTTTGACACCGTCTTAACGTCCTTTGGTGATCAGGCGATCTTTGCCCGGCGTCGCGTGTTGGGCGGTAGCGATGTACCGGATTGGCCATTGCTGGAAGATGTAGCGATTAGGTCTCATTTACGTCGCCGTGGACGATTCGTGAAACTGCCCGCTGCGGTCACGACGGCGGCTCGCCGGTTTACGCATCGCGGCATTTGGCGGTGTCAGTTTTGGAACGGCGTGATCATCGCTGGTTATTTTGCAGGCGTATCGCCTGCGCGGCTCGCTGCTCTCTACGGCTCAACGAACCGACCGGATTCATAATTTTACCTCGACCCAAGGCAAATATCGTCGAATATTCAGCTGCTTGGGTGCTCGAAGTCGTTGACCGCAGCGGCGGGCCCGCTGTAACGTTCGCTGACATTAGGGGCGTTGGGAGGCAGTACGGCTATGAGCGCAAACACGCTGACACGTGCCGATTTGGCGGAAGCAGTCGTGGAACAGATCGGTCTTCCACGAAATGAATCACAGGACCTCGTTGAGTTGGTTCTGGGCGAGATATCGAACAGTTTAGCCCTTGGCGAGCAGGTCAAGCTGTCGTCATTCGGGTCGTTCGGTATTAGGTCGAAGGGGCAGCGCATCGGCCGCAACCCCAAAACGGGCCAGGAAGTTCCAATTACACCACGCCGAGTGTTGGTGTTCCGCCCAAGCAACATCATGAAGGGGCGCATCAATACTGGACTGTCGCGCCGTAAAGCTGCCGAATAGGTTTGGTTATCACTTTGTAGCTGACGATTGCAGCGCTGTGTCCGCGCCCGAATCCTGGCATTATCTGGTGGGTAAAGTTTTTGGTGGTGCGGCTCAATGCGGGGCCGTTGCGCCTGTTTTGAAACTGCGTCGGGCGGAGGGCCAGCCATGGCGAAAGCAGTCGAAGCATTTCGGACGATCAGCGAGGTTGCGACCGAACTCGACGTGCAAAAGCACGTCCTGCGGTTCTGGGAGAACAAGTTCCCGCAGGTGCGTCCGATGAAGCGCGGCGGCGGGCGCCGCTATTATCGCCCCGACGACCTAGAACTGTTACGTGGCATTCGCTACTTGCTGCACCGCGAAGGCTACACCATCAAGGGGGTGCAGAAACTGCTGCGTGAACAGGGGCTCGAGTTCGTCAAGGCATGTTGGCAACGCAAGGCCGAGGTGCAGGCGTCTATTGCGGGTGTTAAGCCAACGCTGGAAAAACCTGGCCGCAAGCCGCGCAAAGATATTGTGGTCGATGTTCCAACATTGTCAGCGCCCGCATCGACTTCTGGACGGATGCCGCAAGTTGCCGCGGCTGCAGCTGTTGTGACGGCCAAGCGAACCGATCACATCGCGCAGCTGAAAAAGATTGTGGCCGAACTCGATGCTTGCCGCAAAATCTTACACGGGCATGACATTGCGTCACTGATGTTGCGTCCTGAACTTCGTGCACGCCCTGCACCGAAGTGATGTCAACCGCTGGGCCGAGCGCATTTGATGAGCGAGCAGGGCCTGTGACGACTGCGCTCTACCTGATTGATTGTAATGGTTTGGCAGCGGCCCTCGACGCGATCGAAACCAGACTGTCATTGCTGCCATCGAGCGAATGCCAGCGGGCCGATACGATCAGCCCACACATACAATCTGTAAGGTGGCGCTGTGGACGCATTGCTCTACGGCTGATTTTGAATCGACATGGTGGTTCAAATCTCGCCCGCACGCCTTTCCTGGCATCGCCTCAGGGTCGGCCGTCTCTTGTCGCGTCAACCATCGATTTTAGTCTTTCCGATAGCGGATCCATGCTTTTGATTGCCATCAGTCATTCTGGTCGAATTGGCGTCGATATTGAGCAACCACGCACGTTGAAAATGGCGCCAGAGCGGATCGTACGGCTGGTTACAGCGTCGAAGGGATTGGTCGGTCAGGCCGACGATGTCAGCCCAACCCAGGCCTGGACCCGGATTGAAGCGTTTGCCAAGGCCGCGATGCCATCGTTAGCGGCATGTTTATCGGCGCTAGGTACGGCTGGTCATCGCGGGCATCCACAGTCGCTTGTCGAACTTGACGAACGGGCGCGGGGCGTTCGAGCTGATGCAGGTGTTACGGTGTATGATTTGGAACTTGGCCATAACCTATGTGGGGCCGTGGCGTTGACGTCAATTGCGCGGGGCCAAATCCCAGCTGTGTGCGTTGTTGATCTGGCTATGCTGGAGCTGTTCGAGGCCCGCATGTAAATGCTGCCCCGTCACGCACCTGCTCAAGACGGTTGACCCGGTGACCGGTCCAGGGCACAAGTGCCGCATTCGGAGCGTGGCGCAGCCTGGTAGCGCACTTGCCTGGGGGGCAAGGGGTCGCAGGTTCAAATCCTGTCGCTCCGACCATATAAATCATGTCCGACCCGGAGACATGGGTAACAATTTGTACCTAAGACATAGGTTACAACCTTGAGCCGAATGGGTTGTCGATTGTTTGCAGGGTTTTCTGTTCCAAGTCGATATATCCGAGATCATAGGTCATGAAGGTGACGAGCCAGATGCCGTCGTCGACCTCTTTTAGTCCGAGCCTTTGGCCTGCCATCACGGTTGAGATGTTGATCTTCTTTCTGTGCATGCAGATGCGCCCACAGGCCGTCACGATGAGATCGCGATCATGGAACGGATAGTCGATCTCGGGTAGGCCCAGGTAGGGGCGCGTTGAGGGGTGATAGGCGCTTGCGGGGCACGCCATGGCGAGCGCTTCGTGGGGCCGTTCCGTGTTGAATTCGCTGATGAATTCATCGAAGCGGGCCTGTTGCTGGAGGCTGTTCATGCCGGGCGGCCGCGTGGTCTCCTTCTTGAGCGTGAGGTGCATGCGTTCGTGGCGGCCGTTCTGGGTGGGCTGACCGGGCTTGATACGCTCGATGGCGATGCCAAGGCGGAGCCACCAAACGGAGAGTTTCGACAAGTTGAACAGGCCGTTAGGGCTGGCGAACGGCAATCCGTTATCAGTGCGGATGGCATCGGGCAGGCCGCGTTCCTGAAACAGCCTGAGGAAGGCGGTGAAGGCGGTATCCTCACGCGTCGACTGCAGGGCCTCGCACAGCAGAATGAAGCGGGAGGCCTGGTCCGTGACAGTCAAGGGGTAACAGTATTCCGCGTTGCCGAGGCGGAACTCGCCCTTGAAGTCGGCGCACCATAGCGCGTTCGGCCGCTGGGCGCTGGACAGGGACGTCCCTGAAGCCTTATGGCGCCGTCGGCGGGCGTGTGCAACGAGGCCATGGCGATCGAGCACCGCATGCACGGTACTTTTGGCGGGCACACGGACGTCGCCTGCCAACCGCTTGATCAGGATCTCCCTGATTTTGCGTGCGCCCCAATGGGGCTTCTCGCGCTTGATACGGACGATCAAGCTCTCGATCTGACCGGGGAGCTGGTTGGCATAACGCACCGGCCGGCGCGAGCGGTCGCACAGGGCTTCCAGGCCGTGCTCTTTGTAACGATCAAGGATCTTATAGCCAGTCTTGCGCGAGATCCCGAACTCCCGGCAGACCTCGGTCATCGCTTCGCCGTCAAGTAAGCGGGCCACGAACCGTAAGCGCTCTTCCATCACCGAACTCTCTTTCCACGGCATCTCCACCTCCCGCAAAATCGCGAAAAGTGTTACCTATGTGTCCGGTACGTTCTGTCACCTATGTCTCGGGTCGCTCAC
>JANOYV010000056.1:0-24471 GCA_031429105.1 Hyphomicrobiaceae bacterium
ACTTGGCGCACCGCGCGCTCATCGACCCAGAGTTGCGGCAGGCGCAGATCGAAGTCCTCGATTACCTGAATGCCCTTACCCTCGGCACGCAGCTTCAACAGGCGGTGGCAATCCTCGACGATATCGGCGAGCCGCACCGGTTCCTCGTTCAATTCGTACTTGCCAGCTTCTATGCGCGACAGATCGAGGATCTCATTGATCAAGTGCAGCAGATGGCGTCCGCTGTCGTGAATGTTACCGGCGTACTCCTTGTAGACCTTGGTTCCAATCGGTCCCATCAGTTCGGTCTTCATCACCTCGGAAAAGCCAAGGATCGCATTCAGCGGCGTGCGTAACTCATGGCTCATGGTTGCAAGGAAACGCGACTTAGCGATGTTGGCGGCTTCCGCGCGGCGGCGCGCCTCGTCCGAGATCGATGTCGCTTCTTCAAGCTCGGCGATCAATCCATCCTTTTCAGTCCGGAATTCGAGCATCGCGAGCGCCGTCGAATAAAGACCCTTTGCGAGAAAGATGAAGTAGATCTGCACGCCGACCGCCATCGCGGCGAGCGCCAGATAGAACAGGTCTTGCAGCATCGCCAAGCGGATGACGACGGCAACCGTCATCGGGATCGTGCCGAAATACAGGATCGGCATCATCGTCGAGGCAAACGTCATGCGGATCGCTAACACCACGATCAACGAGGCAAAGATGAACACGTGCGAGGAGAACGCGAAGTCGTAGGCGTTGGGCACGCTGAGGTGAATGCCGACCAGGGCAAAGCCTGCCCACGCGCAGCCGTTGATGGCTTCCGCCATAACCAGATGTCGCCGCCAGACCACAACATTGACGTCCGCCGGTGCTAGGCTGTTCAATTGGCGGCAGACCAGAAGTAAAATCACCTTGGCCGCGATCAAGCTGATCAACCACAAGGCGGCATGGAGGGGAGGGGCCCAAAACGTCGATGCCAACGAAAAGATGATCGCCAACAGCCACATGTGCGCTTGCGCCGACAACTCGTTACGCACGAACATCATCATCAGTTCGTATTCGAATTCGGGCTTGAGCGTGGTGCCGAGCGCCAGCCGCTGCCGGGTCTCGCGCAACTGTTCGGCATCGGCCTGGCGCACGCGGGTGCCACGCGGGGCATGGCCCGTGCGTGCTGCAACCTGATCGCGCTGTGAGCCCACTATCGCCATTTAGTCCTTCGACTGGCGGGGGAAAACCGCCGTCCAAATCACTCCGGTAACGAACTGTTGACTTAAATCCCTAACGGCAGGTTTACGCGAGGTCCGTTGCGCGGACGGACGGCACGCGATAATCGTTGATGCAACCGGGCTGGACTGGAGGAACCGTCATGAAGATCATCGAACAGCGAAGCGCGCCCAATCCGCGCCGGGTCCGCATTTTCCTCAGTGAGAAGGGCCTGACGGTGCCGTTCGAGCAAATCGACATCATGAAGCTCGAACACCGCGCGGCATCGTTCGCCGAGACCAACCCGATGCAGCAAATCCCGGTGCTGATCCTCGACGATGGCTCAGCGATTTCCGAAAGCGTCGCCATTTGCCGCTATTTCGAGGAGACCAACCCTCAGCCAGCGCTATTCGGGCACGACGCGAAATCGCGCGCGCTCGTCGAAATGGCGAACCGTCGGATGGAGCACGGCCTGCTGTCACGCGTGGCCCAGGTGTTCCGCCACACCCATCCGTCGATGGCAACGCTTGAGCAACCGCAAATCGCTGAATGGGCCGAGGCGAACCGGGGCCGGATCGGTGAGATGCTCGAGCTGATGGATCGCACCTTGGCCACCCAGGCGTTTATCGCCGGTGACGCGTACTCGATTGCAGATATCACAGCACTGGTGGCCATCGACTTCATGCGCCCGATCAAATATGCGCGGCCCGCCGAATTGACCAACCTCGCGCGGTGGTACGATGCGGTTTCAACGCGACCCAGTGCAAAGGCGTAAGGGCGACGGCATGGAAATGACAATCATCGGCTGCGGCGATGCGTTCGGCACCGGCGGTCGGCTGCAAAGCGCCTACCTCCTCGACATTGGGCAACGCAAGGTTCTGCTCGACTGCGGCGCGACAACGCAAATCGGCTTCAACCGAACTGGCTTTAACGCCAACGAGATTGATACGGTGCTGATTTCCCACCTGCACGGCGATCATTATGCCGGCCTCATCTGGATGTTGCTATCTGCGCTTTATGTGACGAAACGAAAAGCACCACTGAAGGTCGTTGGCCCGCCGACGATCGAAGCGCGCTTTACGGCGATGGCTGAAGCGCTGTTTCCCGATGTGACCAAAACCCCGCGCGCCTTCGACCTCGAATTTATCGAGATCAGCGCGGGCACGCCTTACGTGGACGCCGATCTGCACGTGACGGCGTTCGAAGTCCGTCATCCGTCGGGTGCACCGTCGCATGCGCTGCGGATCGAAGCTGGCGGGCGCACATTGGCGTTTTCCGGTGATACCGAGTGGGTCGAGACGCTTGTGCCGTGTGCCGCCAACGCTGACTTATTGCTGATCGAATGTTGCGCTGTTGATCGACCGATGAAGTTTCATCTCAACTGGCGCACGATCGAACAGCACCTGCCGCAGTTGACCGCCAAGCGGATCATGCTGACCCACATGAACGCCGACATGCTGGCCTTCGCGCCAAGCCTTAAAAGCGACCGCATCCTTGTTGCGGAGGATGGATTGAAGGTGATTGTGTGACGCGTCCTCCGGGCAGGCCGCTACAGGGGCGCGCAGCCTTCGACGCGTTGCTGCGCGATATCCGAGCCTGCCGCGTTTGTATCGACCAGCCTTTGGGCAAACCGCTGCCGCATGTCCCGCGTCCAGTCGTGCGCGCCTCACACACCGCCACCATCGCCGTTTGCGGACAGGCGCCGGGAACGCGGGTTCATGCTTCCGGCCGCCCGTTCGACGATGCCTCTGGTGTGCGCTTGCGTGCGTGGATGGGCGTTACGCCCGAAGAATTCTACGACGAGCGCCAGATCGCCTTTCTGCCGATGGGCTTCTGCTTTCCCGGATTGGACAGCAAGGGTGGCGACTTGCCGCCGCGCCGCGAATGCGCGGGGCAGTGGCGGGAGCGGATGATCGCGCAGTTGCCGCGCGTGCGTCTGATGCTCTTAGTCGGGCACCATGCCCAGCGGTGGCATCTGGCACGGGCGACGGGTGCGCCTTGGCGGCAGCCTTTGTCAGAAACGGTGCGCGATTGGCGGCAGACTGTAAATCGCACAGCGACGCCGACACTTTTTCCCCTGCCGCACCCCTCCTGGCGCAACACCGGATGGCTCAAGGCCAATCCTTGGTTCGATGCCGATGTGCTGCCCGTGCTAAAAACGCTAGTGCACGAGGCCAGGGTTGGATGATGGAAGGTGGGTCTAGGAATGATTGCCGATTGGAACGAGTAAGCATTTTTCAGTGACGCTTTCCGGATAGGCAATTGTCCGTCGCCCCCGTCCCCCCTAAAACTCCAACTTCCGTCGCACCTCAAAAATCTCCATGATCCGTGCGCCGCGGTGGGGGCCGTCGCAGACGAACTGCCACTTGCCGTCGGTGTAGGTGTCGCACAGCTTCACGCCCTTGATCAGAATCCAGTGGCCTTCCTTGCCTTTGTGGATCGCCAGGATGTAGTGCGACCAGGCATTGCGGGGCTTCTGCATCCAACTCCACACAGTCGGACGCGCCTTGCGCTCCAGCTGCATGAAGTTCTGCTTCAACTCCATCTTGAAGCCGAATACTCCGAGTGCGGCCTCCACCTCATTGGCGTAAGTGCCCTTGATCAGGTCTTGGGAATGTTCGGGCGTCGCGCGCAGGTCATGGATCTCGGCTTCGATCCGGCTGATCGGGTAGCCGGTGATTGCGGACAACACATAGGGGCCGCAGAATGCGATTCGCCCGGTGTCGTTTGCGACGTCGTTCAGGCTTGATGTCAGACGCACAACGCTACTCATGTCGGCCATTGTGGCTCTCCCAAAGCAAAAGCGTTAACGGGAGATTACCAGTTGCCCCTTTACGAGCGGTTAACGGAAGGCTCAATTGGGGCCGCGCGATGACGCGCCGACGAAGGACGAGACATGGCCAAGACCAACAACACTGCGCCCGAGCACGGTTTTCTGCAGGGACTACAGAGCTACGGCGACCGCGACTTTTCGATTTATATGCGCCGTGCCTTCGCCCGCAGCCAAGGCTTCTCGCTCGACGAATTGGCTCGCCCCGTGGTCGGCATCGCCTATACGCATTCAAAGTTCAACCCGTGCCACCGCCATTTTCCCGAACTGTTGGAGGCGGTGAAACGTGGCGTGACGGCAGCCGGTGGTCTTGCGCTCGAATTCCCGACGATCTCGCTGCACGAGAGCACGCTCGCGCCGAACTCGATGAAGTTCCGCAACCTGATGGCGATGGACACCGAGGAGATGATCCGCGCGCAGCCAATGGATGCTGTCGTGCTGATGGGCGGTTGCGACAAGACCGTGCCAGCGCAGCTAATGGCAGCGGCGAGCGCCGGTAAGCCCGCCATACAACTCATAGGTGGCCCGCAGATGACCTCGCGTTATGAGGAGCACCGCGTCGGCGCGTGCACCGACTGTCGCAAGTTCTGGATGCGCTATAGGGCAGGCGACATGACACCTGAGCAGATCGAAGCGGTCGAAGGGCGGCTCGTGACGACCGCTGGCACCTGCGCGGTGATGGGGACGGCGTCGACGATGGCAGCGATCGCCGAGGGGCTCGGCATGATCCTGCCCGGCACCGCTGCGATCCCAGCCGTGCACGCCGACCGCCTGCGTGCAGCCGAAGCAACCGGCGCCGAGGCCGTCCGCATGATTGCCCGCAAGACGACACCGGCTCAGATCATCACCCAGAAGGCGGTCGAGAACGCAGTGCGCGTGCTGTTGGCGCTGGGTGGTTCGACCAATGGCGTGATCCATCTCGCCGCCATCGCTGGACGTGTCGGCGTCAAACTCGATCTCCGCCGCTTGAATGAGCTGTCCGATACGACGCCGGTGTTGGCTGCCGTCAAGCCTGTCGGAACCGAATTCTACATGGAGGATTTCTTCGCCGCTGGCGGTATCGGCGCGGTGCTGCGCGAGCTCAAACCCCTCCTGCATCTCGATTGCATGACGGTGACTGGCGAGACCATGGGCGAGCGGCTGGCCGCGGAAGAAACCCACTACGTCGATCGGCGCGTCATCAAAACCGCAGCCGACCCGGTCGAGCCGCAGGGCGGCCTCGTTGCCCTGTTCGGCTCGCTCGCACCCGATGGCGCGATCCTCAAGCGGTCGGCGGCAACGCCGTCGCTGTTCGAGCGCGAGGGGCGTGCTGTTGTCTTCTCTTCGCTCGACGATTTGGCCGCCCGCATCGACACTGACGATCTCGATGTTACGGCGGATGATTTCCTAATCCTGCAGAACGCCGGCCCGCGTTCAGCCTATGCCATGCCGGAAGCGGGCTTCTTGCCGATCCCGAAGAAACTTGCCCGTGCTGGCGTCAAGGACATGGTGCGGATATCGGACGCTCGCATGAGTGGCACCGCGTTCGGCACCATCGTTTTGCATGTCGCGCCAGAGGCTGCAGCAGGTGGCAACATCGGGCTCGTTCGAACCGGTGACCGCATCCACTTGTCGGTGCAAGGCCGCAGCATCGACCTGCTAGTCGATCAAGCCGAACTTGATCGCCGTCGAGCGGCGTCGCCACCCATCGTCAGTCCAGAAGCGCGCGGCTATGGCAGCCTGTTCACGCGCACCGTCATGCAGGCCCCCGACGGCTGCGACTTCGACTTTTTGCGGCCGACGAAATGATATAGGCGTCGGTTAAGTTGATCGAACCGGCGGGGCTTTGCGATGCGGTCTATACGCAAATGCTTGGCGATCATGGGGCTGATCGCGGGAGGTGTAGTTCAAATGTCTAACGCCGCATCCGCTCAACAGAATGCAGCAACAGCGAGCCGCCCAGCAGCGTGGGCAGCACCCGTATCAATTGAAGGCGCGCCGAACCTGCATCGTGTCACGGCGAATTTCTACCGGTCTGCCCAGCCGTTGAAGGCTGGCGTGCCAGCGCTCGAACAGCAAGTCGGCATCAAAACCGTCGTCAGCCTGCGTGCCTTTAATTCCGACGAGAAGGTGCTCGCGGGCAGCGGCATGCGACTTGTCAGCATTCCGATTTACACGTGGCGCATCAAACGCGTCGATGTCGTTCGCGCGCTGGCCGAAATCGAGGTTGCGCGCAAAACCGGACCGGTGCTGCTGCATTGCCAACATGGGGCGGATCGCACGGGGCTCGTGTCGGCGCTCTATCGGATGCTGCATGACGGTTGGACGCGCGAGGCAGCGCTCGATGAAATGCGCAACGGCGAATTCGGCTATCACGCGGTCTGGGGCAACATCCCGAAGTTTATCCAGACCGTCGATGTCGAAGCGCTGCGCCGGGACGTTGCGACGAAGGTCTGCGCGATCTCAGGCGCGACAACCGTCGCCACTGCCTGCACGGTCCCACACAAGCGCGCTTGATCTAGTCGCCGTAGACGAGGGTCGCTGACGCCATTGCCGCGATCCCTTCACGGCGCCCGGTGAACCCCAAGCCCTCGGTCGTTGTTGCCTTGACGCCGACGCGGGCAATATCGATGTCGATAATTTGGGCGATTGCCGCCCGCATGGTCTCGCGGTGCGGACCGATTTTCGGCATTTCGCACAGCAGCGTCACATCGACGTTGGTGATGTGTGCGCCTTGTTCAGCGACGCGGCGAACTGCATCGCGCAGGAACAGATGGGAGGCGGCCCCCTTCCACTGCGGATCACTCGGTGGAAAATGCTGGCCGATGTCGCCGTCGCCCAGCGCGCCCAGGATCGCGTCGGTCAGAGCGTGTAAGCCGACATCGGCATCGGAGTGACCGTCGAGCCTATGAGTGTGAGGGACGCGCACGCCGCACAGCCACACGGCATCGCCGGGGGCAAAGCGATGCACGTCAAAGCCGGTGCCATTACGCACGTCGAGATGACCGCGTTGCGAGGTTTCACCGGCCAACATGCGTTCGGCTGCGACCAAGTCAGCCGGTGTCGTGATTTTGGTATTGCGCGGCGAGCCAGCAACCAACGCGACGCGCAAGCCCGCCCATTCGGCAATGGCCGCATCATCGGTGAAGTCGTCGCGTGTGGCGGACCTTGCTTTGACGTGGGCGTCACGGATGACTTTGAAATGAAACCCTTGTGGCGTTTGCGCTGCCCAAAGGTTAGCGCGATCGACGGTGCCAGCGATCAGCCCTTGCGCATCGGCGCGCTTCAACGTGTCAGATACGGGAACGGCTGAGATCGCGGCTGAGCCGTTCGCCAGCGCATCAATGACGTGACCGATATCTTGCGCACTGACAAAGGGCCGGGCCGCATCATGGATCAGCACTTTATCCGGCGTCATCGCTTGCAGTGCGTCGAGACCGGCTAGAACGGATGCCTGCCGCGTGACGCCGCCGATCACCGGCGCGAGGCACCGGTGCCGCAAGCCGCCGAGTGCTTGGTTATAGAGAGCCGCGTCGTCGGCGTGAATGACCACCTGGATCGCGTCGATCCGCGGGTCAGCTGCAAAAACCGCGACGGTGCGGGCGATCAGTGCCGTTTGGCCGAGCTTTGTGTATTGCTTTGGCAAGCTGTCGTTGCCGCCTGAGGCCCGAGTGCCACGACCGGCGGCGACGATCAATGCAGCTGTTGACACCGGTTTCGCCTCGTTTTTGCAATTGTGTGATGACTTAGGGGCTGACTTACCGACAGCGGACGTGGATCACAACGTCGAATGTTGCTGCGAATTCGCACTTGCGAGATGAGACTTCAACCTCTAGTCTGCCTAAAGGTTCAGCAGATAGGTTTGCAGCTCAATATATGGGCAATTCCACGCACCACGTATACCAGACAGCCGGTTGCCCTTGTGGAACACCCGATATTCGAGTCGGCAACCACGTGCTCCCCGGTCGTGCCTTGATCGCACCAATGTCAGGCGTGTCCGACCGGCCGTTTCGCGATGCGTGCCACAGCCAAGGTGCAGCGCTGGTCGTGTCTGAAATGGTGGCGAGTGAAGAGTTGGTGCGCGAAAAGCCATCGGTTCTCCGTCGCGCTGCATCCGGCGAGGCGCGACCGTTTGTTATGCAACTTGCAGGCCGTGAAGCCCATTGGATGGCAGAAGGCGCGCGCATGGCCGAAGGGCTCGGCGCCGACATTATCGACATAAACATGGGCTGCCCGGCGCGCCAGGTCACGGGCAAGCTGTCCGGTAGCGCTCTTATGCGTGATCTCGATCATGCCGAAAGCCTCATTCAAGCTGTAACTGGCGCTACCTCCGTTCCCGTCACGCTCAAGATGCGGATGGGTTGGGACCACGCCTCGCTCAATGCGCCCGACCTCGCACGACGGGCCGAAGCTGCCGGAGTGAAACTCATCACCGTCCATGGCCGCACGCGTTGCCAATTCTACAAGGGGCAGGCGGACTGGGCATTCGTGCGGCAGGTCAAGCAAGCGATTGGGCTTCCCGTCATTGTCAACGGCGATATCAAGTCGACAGCGGATGCGGTGACGGCCCTTGCGGCTTCCGGCGCTGACGGCGTAATGGTCGGTCGCGGCGCCTACGGTCGGCCATGGATCGCGCACCAAATTGATCGGACACTGCAAACGGGGATCGACCCAGGTCCGCCGTCGGTCGACAGGCAAGCTGATATTGCCCTCGCCCACGTTGAAGCGATGCTCCGGCATTACGGATCGCACCTGGGCCTGCGCAATGCCCGCAAGCATATCGGCTGGTATCTCGAAGCGAGCGGGCGGCCGCTTTCGGTAACGAAGGCGTGGCGCGCAAGGCTATGCCAGGACGACAACCCGGCGCGCGTACTGGCCGGTCTCGCCTTGTTTTACGTAGAGCCGGAGGCAATGGCCGCATGAACCAACCCGCCGCAAAGCCTGTTGTCGCAAGCCAACGCCGACACATCGAGCACGATCTGTTGTTGGCAGCACTCCCGCATCCGATCCTGGTGATCGGCGAAGACGAGCGCGTGATCTATGCCAATCCGGCAGCCGAGATTTTCACATCGTGCGGGCAGGCCGTTCTCAAGCGCTTGATGCTGTCTGAGATCGTTGCCTTCGGATGCCCCCTGATCACGCTGGTGGAGCAGGTACGGCGCACCGATGCGACGGTCAACGAATACGGTGTGGAAATCACCATGCCCCGTGTCGAAGGCGCAAAGCTGGTTGATGTGTTTAGTGGTACGATGCCCGATCAACCGGGCCTTGTGCTTATCATGCTGCAACAGCGCAGCATGGCGCAGATGATCGAACGACAGTTGACGCATCGGGCCGCCGCCCGCTCGGTGTCGGGCATGGCAGCCGTTCTGGCGCATGAAATCAAGAACCCGCTCTCAGGCATCCGTGGCGCTGCCCAACTGTTGGAGCCGACCGTTAGTGACGAAGACCGACAACTCACCCAACTGATCTGCGCCGAGACCGAACGCATTCGCAAACTCGTCGATCGGATGGAAGTGTTCGGTGATGAACGGCCGATGGCAAAAGATCCGATCAACATTCACGATGTCCTCGATCACGTGCGGCGTTTAGCCGAGAGTGGCTTTGCCCGCAAAGTGAAGTTCGCGTGTGAGTATGATCCCTCATTGCCAGCTGTACCGGGCAACCGCGACAAACTCGTGCAAGCGTTTCTCAATTTGATCAAGAACGCCGCCGAAGCAATTGATGAGGGTGGCGAAAACGGCCGGATTGTTCTCACCACCGCATTCAGACCAGGTGTGCGCTTGTCGGTGCCAGGTAGCGGCGCCCGGGTGGCTCTGCCGTTGATGATTGAGGTTGTGGATAATGGGCCAGGCGTTCCCGACTCGATGAAGCCGCATCTGTTTGATCCCTTCGTCACGACCAAGCGCACCGGTTCCGGCCTGGGCCTAGCCCTTGTCGCCAAGATCATCGGCGATCACGGCGGCATCATCGAGTGTGAGTCAGAGCCCAGGCGCACCGTGTTTCGCGTGCTTCTGCCAATGCAGGCGCCGCTTTTAAAACCGTCTAAGTCCCCCTTCAAACGTAGCATCGGATAACCAATGCCTCGCGGAACAATTCTGATCGCAGACGACGACACTGCCATTCGTACAGTACTCAATCAGGCGCTGGCACGAGCTGGTTACACGCCACGGGCAACGGGAAACGCCGCAACACTCTGGCGCTGGGTCAGCCAGGGGGAGGGCGACGTCGTCATCACCGACGTCATCATGCCCGACGAGAACGCCTTCGATATGATCCCGCGCATCAAGAAAGCCAGACCCGATCTGCCGATCATCGTGATGAGCGCTCAAAATACTTTGATGACCGCGCTAACAGCTGCCGAGAAAGGGGCCTACGAGTATCTTCCCAAGCCCTTTGATTTGTCCGAGCTGGTGGCCATCGTCGGGCGGGCGCTATCCGAGCCTGGCCGCAAGACCCAGCGCTCCGCACCTGAGACAGACGCCGAGGAGCTGCCCCTCATTGGGCGTTCAACTGCGATGCAGGAAATTTACCGTATCCTCGCTCGCCTTACGCAAACCGACCTCACAGTCATGGTGACCGGCGAATCCGGCACCGGCAAGGAACTCGTCGCCAAGGTTTTGCATGATCACGGGCGCCGCCGTGGTGGACCATTCGTTGCCATCAACATGGCAGCGATCCCGCGCGAACTGATCGAAAGCGAGCTATTCGGCCATGAAAAAGGAGCCTTCACCGGTGCCCAGACGCGGACGCAAGGCCGCTTCGAGCAGGCCGAGGGCGGCACGCTGTTTCTCGATGAAATCGGCGATATGCCGCTGGAAGCACAAACACGATTGCTCCGGGTTTTGCAGGAAGGCGAGTACACGACCGTAGGCGGGCGCACACCGATCCGAACCAACGTGCGCATTATTGCAGCGACCCACCGCGAATTGAAATCGCAGATCCACCAGGGTCTGTTCCGCGAGGATCTCTATTACCGCTTGAATGTCGTGCCGATGCGGCTGCCACCACTGCGTGAACGGGTCGACGATATCGGCGACCTTGCGCGCCATTTCTTGCGACTTGCCGGTCGCCAGGGCCTGGGCAACAAGTCGATCGATGCCGGTGGAATCGAGCGGCTCAAGCGGCATCCGTGGCCGGGCAACGTGCGCGAACTAGAGAACGTTGTGCGGCGCTTGGCAGCACTCCACGCCCAGGATGTGATCACCGCTGCAATCGTTGATGCGGAGCTGATCGAGGCGCCCTCTTTGAATGCCGATCACGGCGGGCCAGAGCCCAAGGACTTGAGTGAAATCATCGAGCGGCACTTGGCAGCTCACTTCGCCTCCTTTGGCCGCGAATTGCCACCTGCTGGCCTTTATGACCGGATCATTCGGCAGATCGAACAACCGTTGATTACGGCAGCATTAACCGCAACCCGGGGCAATCAAATCCGGGCGGCTGAACTTCTAGGTCTGAACCGGAATACACTGCGTTCACGCATTCGCGACCTTGATATTCAGGTGTTCCGCACGCCGATGCCGTGAACGCTGCGGCTGCACAAGATCACAAATTCCAACCCTTGACGCTTCTTGGGAAGGCGTCTACCTGTGGCTATATTGTCGCGAAAATGTCACAGTTTGCAGGTTTGGTACCGGTCGGGCGTCACTAGCCAGCCGCAGTGTTGCGGAATGATAACGCGCTTCGGCCGTTTTGGCCGTGGACATTAGTTTAAAGACAATCAGGGAGGCCGGCGCTTTGACGATTTCGTCTGAAACAGCAGCACCCGCCTTCGATCCATTCGATGACGCGCACCAGCCCTTGCCAGAAGCCAATCCGCGTGCGTTTGCCATCGGTCTAACGGTGACAATCCTGTCGCTGGTATCGGGTCTTGCGACCTATCTCATCCTGACGGGTTTGACGCCGATTGTGCCACGCGGATCGGTTGTGGTTTGGGCACTTGCGACCAACGCACTCTTGATCGTCGCCATGATCGCAGTCGTCACGTGGCAAATCCGCGACCTGCTGCAAGCATGGAAGGCGCGGGTGCCAGGCGCCAGGCTGCACATTCGTATCGTCGCTTTGTTCAGCATCATCGCTGCACTGCCGGCAATTTTATTGGCCGTGGCCGCCACCACAACATTCTCGCGCACCTTCGACAGCATTTCCAACCGCACCAAACAAATCGTCGAGAACTCGCTCGATGTTGCAAACGCCTACCTTGAGGAGCACGGGCAGGTCATTCGCACCGATATCGTCAATATGGCGAAGGACCTTGACGATGCGGCCTTGCTGGTTGGCGGAAATGATACGCAATTGCGCCAACTGGTGATCGCTCAAGCCGGGCTGCGCGAGCTTCCCGTCGCCTTCATAATTGATGCTAGCGGTAAGCCGGTGATCGATGCCTTGGACAACGATAAGTTGCCCTACAACACGGTGCCGCCCGACATCATCCTATTGGCGGAAGGTGGGCAAGTGCCGCTGTCAACGCCGAGCGAGAGCTACCGGGTCAATGCCGTGGTCAAGTTGCAAGGCTATCCGGGTCGCTATCTTTATGTGGCGCGTGGCGTGAGCCCAAAAGTCATCGGCCATTTGCGACGGACCCAGGTGGCCTTTTCCGAGTATCAGGAAACGCGCAAGCGCCGCAGCGAGTTGAAGTTTGCGCACGGCCTCATCTATTCGTCGCTGTCGTTGACGGCGCTGTTAGCTGCAATTTGGGCTGGACTTTGGTTTGCCGGGAGGTTCGTTGCCCCGATCCGCCGCTTGATCGCTGCCGCCCAGGAAGTGTCGCGTGGCAATCTGCAGGTGGCGCTGCCGGTACGACGGGGCGAGGGTGACCTGCGCCGTCTGTCGATGACGTTCAATACGATGACGTCGGAGATCAAGAACCAGCGCGATGCCCTGGTCACGGCAAACGAGCAGCTCAACGAACGCCGCGCCTTCATGGAAGCAGTGCTGACCGGGGTATCGGCGGGCGTCGTCGGGCTCGATGGCGATGGTCACATTACGCTTGCCAATCGCTCAGCCGAGCAACTCCTGGGCGTCGATCGCGCTGGGCTGGTTGGCAAAGCCCTGGCCGATGTTCTACCGGAATTCACCGGCCTATTGGCGCCCCAGTCCGATCAACAGCTGCGTCAACGTGCGCAACACGAAGTCACCGTGACGGTGCGGGGCGAAGAACGCACGTTTGCGGTCCGGGTCACAAGCGAAAATACGCCACCGTCAAGCGATGGCGTGCCAGCGGTTACGAGCCAGGGCACCGTCGTGACGTTCGACGACATAACCGAATTGGTCTCGGCCCAGCGCACGTCGGCTTGGGCGGATGTGGCGCGGCGGATCGCGCATGAAATCAAAAATCCGCTGACGCCGATCATCCTGTCGGCCGAGCGGATCCGACGCAAGTACGGCAAGGTGATTGTTGAAGATCGCGAGACATTCGAGAAGTTGACCGCCACGATCGAGCGTCAGGCCGGCGACATCAAGACAATGGTTGATGAGTTTGCAGCCTTTGCCCGCGTGCCCAAGCCGGTCATGGAATCAAACGATCTGCGCGAGGCGGTACAGGAACCGGTGATCCTATTTCGGGAAGCGCACACGAGCGTCGCCTATCGTCTTGAATTGCCAGACAGCCGGATCGCGAGCCTGTTTGATCGACGACTGATCAGTCAGGCGGTGACTAATCTTGTCAAGAACGCAACCGAAGCCGTCGAAAGCGCTGCTGAAACGGCTGAACCGGGTTGGCAGGGTCGGGTTGAGACGCGTCTCGTCATC
Organism: Hyphomicrobiaceae bacterium; assembly: GCA_031429105.1. Taxonomy (GTDB): domain Bacteria; phylum Pseudomonadota; class Alphaproteobacteria; order Rhizobiales; family Hyphomicrobiaceae; genus JAKFWF01. The sequence goes on from JANOYV010000056.1 coordinate 13,733, forward strand.
GTTGGTGATCGTGCTTCGATCGAGGTGATCGACAACGGCATCGGACTGCCGAAGCAAAATCGCGCCCGCTTGCTTGAACCCTACGTCACCAACAAGGGGTACAAAGGAACGGGGCTTGGCCTCGCAATAGTCCAGAAGATTGTCGAACAGCACGGCGGTGTGTTGACGCTGGAAGATGCGCCGCCTGGACCCGATGGGCCGCGCGGAGCGCTGGTTCGCATCGTGCTGCCACTGCATCGTGACACAACCAGAAAAGCTGCTGCCGAGTAGGTAGCGCCCAGGTTTCAATTGTGGTCGTGAAGACGACCATTTTAATCAACGGGCCGATTGTTAAAATCGGCGGAATTTAGGAGACGATCGAATGGCATCTGACATCCTTGTCGTGGACGACGAAGCCGACATCCGCGACCTTGTCTCAGGGATCCTCGAAGACGAGGGCCACCGGTGCCGCCTTGCGCGCGACAGCGACGAAGCGCTGCGAGCGATCGAAGAGCGCCGACCGCAACTTGTCATCCTCGATATCTGGTTGCAGGGCAGCAGGCTCGACGGCCTCGAAGTGCTTTCGATCATCAAGAAAGTTCACCCCGATTTGCCGGTCGTGATCATTTCGGGCCACGGCAACATCGAGACCGCCGTCACCGCGATCCGTCGCGGTGCGTATGACTATATCGAGAAGCCGTTCAAATCCGATCGCATGCTGCTCGTTACCATGCGGGCGCTGGAAACCTCGCAGCTCAGGCGCGAAGTCAAGCAACTGAAAGAGCGCTCGACGCAGAGTGCCGATATGATCGGCAAATCGACCGCAATCAATCAACTGCGCGCCCACATCGAGCGGGTTGCGCCGACCAATAGCCGCGTTCTGATCCGTGGCGCGTCGGGCGCGGGCAAGGAACTGGCTGCCCGCGTCATGCACCAAAAATCGGCACGGTCAGAAAACTCGTTTGTCGTGCTCAATGCAGCAGCCATGGCCCCTGATCGGGTTGAGGAGGAATTGTTCGGCACCGAAGATCGCAGTGGTGGACCGCGCAAGGTCGGCGCGCTGGAAGAAGCGCACGGCGGCACGCTCTATATCGATGAAGTTGCCGACATGCCGCTGGAGACACAAGGCAAGGTATTGCGGGTTCTGGTCGAGCAAAAGTTCCTGCGCATCGGCGGCAACCAAAAAGTGTCGGTCGACGTGCGCATCATCTCATCCACCAGCCGCGATCTTGAACGTGATATGGCCGAGGGCCGCTTCCGCGAGGATCTCTATCATCGCCTCAACGTCGTGCCGTTGCGCGTGCCGGGTCTAGCCGAACGTCGCGAAGACATACCAGACCTCGTGCATTACTTCGGCCAGCAGGTGGCGCAAACATCGGGTTTGGCCGCGCGCCAGATCGGCGAGGATGCCATTGCGGTGCTGCAAGCCCATGACTGGCCCGGCAACGTGCGCGAGTTGCGCAACAACATTGAGCGCGTGATGATCCTGACCGGAGGCGAGCCCGAAGCTGTCATCACAGCCGATATGTTGCCACAGGAAATCGGCTCGAACGTGCCGCTGCCGATCAATGGCAAGTCCGAGCATTTGATGTCGTTGCCGTTGCGCGAGGCACGCGAAATCTTCGAGCGCGATTATTTGCTGGCGCAGATCAATCGGTTTGGCGGCAATATTTCACGTACCGCTGAATTCGTCGGCATGGAGCGCTCGGCGCTGCACCGTAAGCTGCGGGCGCTCGGCGTTTCTTCGGACCAACGGGCAGGCGTTGGTCCAAACTAAACCACAGCAAAAAAACGGGGTTCGGCCATGAGCCGTTATATTTACGTCACCGGCCGATACGTGCCCTATGCTGAAGCGTCGGTGCATGTCGAGGATCGCGGCTATCAGTTCGGTGATGCGATCTACGAAGTGTGCGAGGTCCGCGCCGGGCGTTTGGTTGACGAGACGCGCCATCTTGATCGACTGGACCGGTCGTTGCGCGAATTAGCGATGCCATCTCCTCGGTCGCGGCCCTCATGGCATCGCATCTTGCGCGAAACGATCCGGCGTAACCGGTTGATCGACGGATCGCTTTACATACAAGTCTCAAGAGGCAGCCGCCCGCGCGAGTTTCTGTTCGCGCCCGAGGGCACGGTAACGCCTGAGGTTGTGGTGATCGCGCGCGCCCACGATCTGGCGGCAATGGAGAGCCGCGCGAGTGCTGGCATTGCGATCAAGACAATGCCGGATACGCGCTGGGAGCGCTGCGACATCAAAACCGTCATGCTGCTGCCGTCGAGCCTCGCCAAAGAGGCCGCCAAGGCTGAAGGAGCCAAGGAAGCTTGGTTCGTCGATATGCTGGGTCACGTCACCGAAGGGGCGTCGAGCAATGCCTGGATCATCACTAAGGAAGGTCATTTGGTGACGAGGCCCGCCAGTACCGATATTCTGCGTGGGGTGACGCGTATGACGTTGATCGATCTCCTCAGGCGCGAGGGCCTGAACTTCGAGGAGCGTAGCTTCACAGTCGCCGAAGCAAAGGAGGCGCGCGAGGCTTTTATTACGTCAGCTGGCAACATTGTCATGCCGGTCGTGCGGATCGACAATTCGCCAATAGGTAATGGCGCGCCAGGACTCCTCACGCTAAGGTTGCGCGCGGCATTCCACGAAGTTGCCGAACACGCAGCGGCTTAAATTTTAGTCATCCAGATTGATGCGACGCTCGTACAGAAGCCATTAGGTGTGCAAGCCTAAATCTGCAATGCTATTGTGCACCGCAATAAAGGGCTTCATCTCCTGAGATTTTCGAGGCAACGGCCAACAACCGCCGAGCCCTGCAACAACAACTCCTGAAAACGGGAAAACAAAAATGGCATCCGAACGCCAGCAAAGTCTGCAAGATACCTTCCTCAACCATGTGCGCAAGGCCAAGACACCACTTACGATTTTTCTCGTGAACGGGGTCAAACTCCAGGGTGTCGTTACGTGGTTCGATAATTTTTGTGTCTTGCTACGCCGTGACGGCCACTCGCAATTGGTCTACAAGCACGCGATCTCGACGATCATGCCGGGAGCGCCGGTCCACCTGATGGATCAGGATCCGGCTGAAGGAAATCAGGGGTAACCCGCCGTTATCGAAGATCTGCAGAACGACGAATTTGAACCACCCACCCCAGGCCGTGCTCAAGAGCCGACTTTGGGGTCGGTTGGCCGGGCGTTGGTGCTTGTGCCGGTTCTGCCGCGTGCGCGGCGGCCAAGGCATTTGACCACTGCTGGCGAGGTCGAGCCTAAGGCGGTTCCTCCGCTGCACAGTCCTGCAGATCGGCTGGCAGAAGCTGTGGGATTGGCTCACGCCATCGAACTTGATGTCGCCGAGGCAACCGTCGTAACCGTGCCGAATCCTCGGCCATCAACCTTGTTCGGCAGTGGCAAGGTCGCTGAAATCGGCCACATCGTTGCCGATCTGGCCATCGATCTCGTGATTGTTGATCACGCGGTGACGCCGATCCAGCAGCGCAATCTCGAAAAGGAATGGAACACCAAGGTCCTCGATCGGACCGGGTTGATCCTCGAGATTTTCGGACGCCGCGCCCAGACCCGTGAGGGGCGGCTACAAGTCGAGCTCGCGCATCTGACCTATCAAAAAAGTCGCCTCGTGCGCAGTTGGACCCACTTGGAGCGCCAACGCGGTGGCGCTGGCTTCCTCGGTGGACCGGGTGAAAGTCAGCTCGAACTCGACCGACGCTTGATTCAAGATCGGATTGACGCGATCCGCATCGATCTCGCCCAAGTCGTAAAAACGCGCGAGCTGCATCGTAAAGGCCGCCGAAAGGTTCCTTATCCGATTGTCGCCATCGTCGGCTACACCAACGCCGGAAAATCCACGCTCTTCAACCTTGTGACCGGTGCGACTGTTCTCGCCAAGGATCAGGTCTTCGCGACACTTGATCCAACCATGCGGGAATTGAAGCTACCGGGCGGGCGTCGGATCATCCTGTCGGACACGGTGGGATTCATCTCGGATCTGCCGACCATGCTTGTTGCAGCCTTCCGCGCAACCCTGGAAGAAGTGATCGAGGCCGACGTCATCTTGCACGTGCGCGACATCGCACATGCCGAAACCGACGCCCAGGCAGCCGACGTCACGGCCGTCTTGCGTGACTTGGGCATCCAGGCCGTTGCTAGCGACAGTCGCGTCGTCGAGGTTTGGAACAAGATCGATCTGCTAGCGGCTGCTGACCAAGAGGAGGCGCTGGGTGCGGCGCGACGCACCGTGCCTCGGCCCGCGCTCGTATCGGCTGTCACCGGCGAGGGGATCGCTGACCTGTTAGCATTGATCGATAGCCAATTCAGCGCGCACGATGAAGTCGTCAACCTTCACATTCCAGCAGCCGATGGGGCCGTGCTCGCCTGGCTCCACGCCAATGGGCAGGTGCTGGACAGCACGACCGATGAGGCCGGCACAATCCTTGCCAAAATCCGGATCGCCCGCGCAGGGCACGGACGTCTGGTGGGACGGCTGAAGGGAACTGGCGTGAAGTTCGTGGTGACCTAGGACAGTGTTATCAGAAGTCAACCGCGCAAAGCTTGTATCCTTGCCGCCAATGGACATGCCACACTCAGCATGCAGCATTGCGGTGGGTGGGCTTCGATTCAACTCTCCCTCAGCTTAAACTGCGCTAAACATTGATCCTCGGGAGGGATTGCGGATGGCGGGTTGGGTTAAATTGGCGTGCGTTGCCTTGGCGGCAATGACGGGTAGTGCGCTGGCGCAAACGGAAACGCCAGTGCGCGGCGGCACCTTGAAATTCGCTGTCGTTGCCGAGCCGCCAAACTACGATTGCCATTCCAACGTGACGTTCGGCGTCACGCACCCGGTCGCGCCGCACTATTCCATGCTGCTGAAGTTTCATGGCGCGACGTACCCTGAGGTGTCAGGCGATTTGGCCCAGTCCTGGTCGGCGGCACCCGACGGGCTCAGCTACACCTTCAAACTGCATCCCAACGTCAAGTTCCACGATGGCACGGCTCTGACATCGGCCGACGTGAAGGCCAGTTACGAGCGCATCATTCGTCCGCAAGGCGGCATCATCTCGGCGCGTCAGGCCTACTACGGCGACTTCGACGACATCGACACGCCCGATCCGACAACAGTAATTTTCAACCTGAAGACCAAGGTGGCAGGGGTCCTGCCGCTGCTGGCTTCACCATTCAACTGCATCTACAGTGCAGCGAAACTCGCTCAAAATCCGCGCTACCCCGAGACCGAGATCATGGGCTCCGGCGCCTTCACCTTTGTCGAACATGCGCGAGGCTCGGGCTGGACGGCCAAACGCTTTGAACAATACTTCAAGCCGGGTCTCCCCTATCTCGATGGGTATCAAGCGTTCTTCGTCAAATCGCCAAACGTTCTGCCGGGCATGCTCGGCGGTCAATTCGATGCCGAATTCCGCTTCCGCTCACCGAGCGAGCGCGACCAGTTGGTCGAGAAGATGGGCGACAAGGTGTGGGTGAAAGAGCAGCCGCTGGTCTCGGCACTCGTCGTCATTTTCAACACCAAGAAAAAGCCGTTCGATGATTTGCGCGTGCGGCAGGCGTTCTCACTCGCCATAGATCGGTGGACCGCTGGCGAGCAGCTCGGTAAGATATCTGCGATCAAATACGTTGGTGGCGGCGTCCGTCCAGGCTTCGAGATGGCGTTGCCTGATAGTGAACTGGTCAAGCTGCCAGGCTATGGCCGCAATGCCGATGCTGCTCGGGCAGAGGCAATGAAGCTCCTTAAAGACGCTGGTATCGACAAGCTGTCGATCAAGCTGACGAACCGGTCCGGCACCGACCCGTATACGACGGCTGGCATCTACACGATTGATCAATGGCGCCGCATCGGTGTGACAGCTGTGCACGAGCAACTTGAGACGACGCCTTATCAGGCGGCGCTCACGAGCGGCAACTTTGAGGTCGCGATTGAATTTATCTCGGACTACACCGACGATCCGACCGCGCACTTCACCAAGTTCTTGACCAAGAAGGCGTCGGCTGGCGCCCATTCCAATCACGACGACGCCAAAATAGACGACATGTACAATGCCCAGCGCCGCGCGGTTGATCCAATCGAACGCAAACGGATCGTCAACGAACTCGACAAGTACGCGATCACGCAGGCGAACGTCGTGCCTTTCCTGTGGTTCCAGAGGATCGTGGTCGCGCCGAAAAAACTGAAGGGTTGGTATGCGATGCCGAGCCATTATCTGGGCCAGGATCTCTCTGACGTGTGGCTGCAGCCCTAAGCTGCATCCACGATCATTCTGTCGATGATGCATATATGAGGACTGCAGCGGCCGCGAGGTGCTCTCGATGCCAAAACATGTAGATTGCTGCATTGCCGGTGGTGGTCCGGCGGGACTTATGCTCGGCGTCCTGTTGGCGCGCGTTGGCGTGAAGGTGCTGGTTCTAGAGAAGCACGCCGATTTTCTGCGCGATTTTCGCGGCGATACGATCCATCCCTCGACCATGGAAATATTTTACGAATTGGGCTGGCTTGATGAGTTCCTGAAGCTACCCCGCGAGCGCGTGGAAAGCTTATCAGCGCTGTTCGGTGGCGAGCGCTTAACGCTCGCAAACTTTTCTCATTTGCCGACGCATGCCAAGTTCATCGCAATGATGCCACAGTGGGATTTTCTGAAATTCTTGAGCGCCAAGGGTGCGGATTATCCAGGTTTCAGTCTGCGGATGAATGCCGAGGTCATAGGCTTCAGCGAGGGAGGCGGGTCGGCCTCGGGTCGCACGGTCGTCGTGAAGACCCCCGACGGTGAGATGATCGTGTCGGCAGCACTCGTCGTTGCGGCCGATGGTCGAGCATCGACACTGCGTGCGGCCGCCGGATTGTCGTCGACCGACTTTGGTGCGCCCATGGATGTGATGTGGTTCCGTTTGCCGAGGCACTCAACCGACACGTCACAGACACAAGGGCGCTTCGATGCCGGTCGAATCTTCATCATGCTAAATCGGGGCGACTATTGGCAGTGCGCGTTTGTTATTTCGAAGGGTCGCAATGAGCAGGTGCGTGCGGAAGGTCTGCCATCGTTTCAGCGTGCCGTCGGCGCACTCGTACCATTTGAACCTGAACGTTCCGTCAGTATTTCTGACTGGGACATGGTCAAGTTACTCACCGTCAAAGTCGATCGGTTGGAGCAGTGGTCACAACCCGGACTGCTGTGCATTGGCGATGCCGCGCATGCCATGTCGCCGGTGGGCGGGGTAGGGGTGAACCTTGCCGTGCAAGATGCCGTGGCTGCGGCAAACATTTTAGCCCGACCGCTTCTAGAAGGCCGATTGTCGGATGATGATCTGCAAGCGGTGCAACGGCGGCGTGAATGGCCGACGAAAGTCACCCAGCGCATCCAGTTGATGATGCAGAACACGATCATCGCGCCGACGCTCAGTCAAACGACGCAACCGAAACCGCCTGCTGTTTTGCGGTTGCTGACGCAGATTCCGTTTCTCAACCGGCTGCCCGCTCGCATCATGGGCCTTGGTGTGCAGCCCGAGCACGTTGCGGCGTTCATTCGCGATGGGCACGGACTCGCAGGTGGGTCAACGGCGTAGGAACTCGACATCGGCGTGGCGGGGGAGGGGCGTACACGAGATCAGGCGGACCTTAGCCTCCGCGCTCTTCCGCCTTGGCTTGGTCCCATAGCGCGTCCATTTCGGCGAGATCGGATCGTGCCGGCGTTTTACCCTGGGCAGCAAGCAGCGCTTCGATGCGCTGAAAGCGTCGGGTGAACTTCTGGTTGGCTGATCGCAAAGCGTTCTCGGGGTCGATCTCCATGTGGCGCGCGACGTTTGCCATCACGAACAGTAGATCGCCGAACTCCTCTGCCGTGTGCGCCGCATCACCCGACGCAGCAGCTGCCTCCAACTCACCCAGTTCCTCGTGCATTTTGGCCAGCACGGGCGCGAGGGCGGGCCAGTCGAAACCAACGTCGGCTGCCTTCTGCTGCAATTTGATCGCCCGTGTCAGCGCTGGGAGCGGTAATGGTACGTTGTCGAGAACGCTTGCAGCTTTGGCTGACTTGCCGGCTCTCTCCTCGGCCTTGATTTTTTCCCAGAAGCCTTTTGCGGCTCCTGCTGATCGCGCCGCCTCGTCACCGAACACGTGCGGGTGGCGGCGGATCATCTTCGTCGTAATGCCATCGACGACATCGGTGAAGGCAAAGGCGCCTTCCTCTTGTGCCAGCTGCGCGTGATAGATCACCTGCAGCAGGAGATCGCCCAATTCCTCGCGCAGATCCGTCCGGTTGCCGCGCGCAATCGCATCGGCAACTTCGTAGGCTTCCTCGATGGTGTAGGGCGCGATGGTTGCGAACGATTGCTCCAGGTCCCACGGGCAGCCGGTTTCAGGCGTGCGGAGCGCCGCCATAACCTCGATCAAATCGGCGATTGTTTTGGGTGGCTGACCAGACATGCAAGCTCCTTCGACGAATGCGTTCAAAATGATACCATGGACGCGGAATCAACCAAGGAACGTCGTGATGATCCGCGTCACCGTCAGCATCAGCCTCGATCCTTCCGAGATCGAGGAGGAGTTCGTGCGCTCCTCGGGGCCAGGCGGGCAGAACGTCAACAAGGTGTCGACGGCTGTACAACTGCGCTTCAACGCACGCCAGTCGCCGAACTTATCGCACGCCGTGAAGACGCGGCTTGAGGCGTTGGCCGGTCATCGCTTGACCAAGGACGGCGTGATCATCATCGAGGCCAGTCGCTTTCGCAGTCAGTTGCGGAACCGTGCTGACGCGCTCGACAGGCTAGTTGAATTGATCAAGGAAGCGGCCATACAACCCGTCAAACGCCGGGCAACGAAACCGACCTACGGTTCGACGCTGCGTCGTCTCGATGGCAAGAAAAAGCGCTCCGGCACGAAGGCGCTACGCAGCGGCAAGCCGGACTTGGACTGAAGCTGGTTGATGGTTCTAAAGGGCAATCTAATGCAAGCGCGACGCATGATTACGGTCGTTGGCTGCCATGCGAGCGGCGAAGTTGGTGATGTCATCACCGGCGGCGTGCTGCCGCCAGCGGGCGCAACGATGCTCGACAAGAAGCTGACGATGGAGCGCGAGCACGACCACATCCGCCGACTGCTGATCCAGGAGCCACGCGGGTCAGTCGCGCGCCACGTCAATCTGCTCGTGCCTTCGACCAGAGTCGATTGCGTTGCTGGCGCGATTATTATGGAGCCAACGGAATATCCGCCGATGTCGGGCTCCAACACGATGTGCATTGCAACCGTGCTGCTCGAAACCGGCATCGTTGCCATGGTCGAGCCGGTGACGCACTTGCGGCTGGATATGCCAGCCGGTCCGGTCGATGTTATCGCGCACTGTGAAAACGGCAAGGTGGTCAGCGTCAAGATCCGCAATGTCCCATCGTTCGTGTTGAAGCTTGGCGCTCCACTGGAAGTCGAAGGCGTCGGCACACTGATCATCGACATCGCTTACGGCGGCATGATCTTCGCGATTGTCGATGCGAAGGTTGCCGGCTTCGCGATCCATCCCGACGAAGCCCGCGACTTAGCGATCCTCGGCGAGAAAGTCCGGATTGCCGCTCGCGCCCAACATCCTGTCGTCCACCCGTTACACCCAGAGATCAACGGCGTGTCGATTGTCCAGTTTGCAGGTGCCTTCAATGGGCCCAATCAAGTTTCACGCAACACCTGTATCGTATCGCCGGGCCGGTCTGATCGTTCACCGACGGGCACCGGCACCTGCGCCCGGATGGCCGTGCTGCACGCCCGTGGACTGCTTCGCGTCGGCGAAGGGATCATCCACGAATCGATCACCGGCTCGCAGTTCACCGGGCGGATCGCGGGCGTGACGGATGTCGGCGGCGTCCCGGCGATTGAACCTGAAATCACGGGGCAGGCCTGGATCACCGGCTTACACCAGTACATCGTCGATCCGACCGATCCCTGGCCCGAGGGCTACGTCGTCGCCGACACCTGGGGAACCAGCGGCACGACACGGCAGATCACCTGACCTACAACCCCTTCGCATCGACAAGCGCCGCCAATCTCGCAAACTCGGCAACGGTCAGGCGTTCGGCGCGCAACTCTGGGTCGAGGTTGGCTTCGCGCAGCAGCAACTCAGGCATCGGGGTCAGTGACTTGAGGCTCTGGCGCAGCATCTTGCGGCGTTGGCCGAAGGCTGCTGCCGTGACACGGCCCAGCGCCTTGACTGAACAGGCCGGCGTTGGGGCATCGCGCGGTGTAAAGACGACCACCGCTGACGACACCTTCGGCGCCGGAGTAAACACTTCTGGCGGCAACGTCATTGCAATGTGCGCGTTACACCGCCATTGGGCGATCACCGCCAAGCGGCCATAGGCCTTGGAGCCGGGCTCAGCGACGATCCGCTCGGCAACCTCCTTCTGGAACATCAGCACCATCAGGTTGAACCACGGCGGCCAAGGCTCGGCCTCGAGCCAGTCGATCAGCAGTCGCGTTGCAATTCCATAGGGCAGGTTGGCGACAATCGCGGCCTTACCCGTTGATGCGTCTAGCAGCGACGGCCAATCGGTCGAAAGCGCATCGGCTGGATGCACGGTCAAGCGCCCGGGATAGTGCGCCGACACTTCCGCCAACGCTGCTAAGCAACGATCATCGCGCTCGACGGCAATCACACGGGTCGCGCCCTCGAGCAGTAGGGCACGCGTTAGGCCACCGGGGCCAGGGCCGACTTCAACCACCGTGCGTCCGGCCAGCGGGAACGCTTCGCGGGCGATCCGCCGG
>JANOYV010000057.1:0-4070 GCA_031429105.1 Hyphomicrobiaceae bacterium
CATCGACGCTGGCCCCGGTTGGACCGTATCGGTGATGGCGATCTTCAGTCCGCCCGGCGTTTCAAAAGCGCCAGCGCCGGTCACGAGGCCCTCGAGAAACGTCGAACGACCGACAAAATCGGCAACAAACCGATCAACCGGCCGTTCGTAAAGATCCCGCTGGCTGCCAACTTGCCGGACGACGCCATCAGCCATCACGACGAGGCGATCTGCCATCGTCAGCGCTTCTTCCTGATCATGCGTAACCATGACTGTCGTTAAGCCGAGGCGGCGCTGCAATTCGCGGATTTCAACGCGCACATCCTGGCGCAGCTTCGCATCCAGATTCGATAACGGTTCATCCAACAACAACACATCGGGACGGATCGCGAGCGCGCGCGCCAATGCCACGCGTTGCTGTTGCCCACCTGACAGCTGTCTGGGAAAGCGCGCTCCGAGGTGTCCCAACCTAACGAGTTCCAATGCCTCTGCCACGCGCTTTTGGATGTCGGCTGCCGCAACCTTGCGCATCTCCAGGCCGAAGGCGACGTTGTCGTTGACCGTCATGTGCGGGAACAGCGCATAGCTCTGAAACACGAGCCCGGCATTGCGATGCCACGGTGGCAGTGTGGTGATATCGCGCGCACCCAAACGGATCGCTCCGGCGCTTGGTGGTATAAAGCCTGCAATCATGCGCAACGTCGTCGTTTTGCCGCAGCCAGACGGCCCCAGCAGCACCAGGAATTCGCCATCTGGAATATCAAGCGAAACATCGCGCACAACGGTCACGTCGCCGTACTTTTTCGTAAGATTTTCAATCGTGAGTTGGGCCATGGGTCAGCTGCACTCAGTTGAGATTGGCAAGTGCGATACACCCCACGCCGTCTGCTTACCCCCCACCCTAGCCCTCCCCCTCAAGGGGGGAGGGGAAGAATAAGGGAGAGGCGGGTTCCAGAAAGCACCGCATGAACCGATCTTGAAACGACGATGTTCCTGTTTTTCTTCCCTCCCTCCCCCCTGGAGGGGGAGGGTCGGGGTGGGGGGGCTCGATGTACGCGTGCTCAGAATCTTTAGGATGCCCATCACACCACCCGCGCGAGGCTGACGTATCGATCGGTGATGACCATCGCGATGGCAATAATGGCGATCTGTACCACTGAAACTGCTGCCACCGTTGGATCAATCTTCCATTCAAGATACTGCAGAATGGCAATCGGCAGCGTGGTGCGGCCCGGCCCCACCAGAAACAAGCTCATCTCCAGATTGCCAAATGACATCACGAACCCAAAGAGAGCGGCTGCAACAATACCCGGGCGAATGGCGGGCAGCGTAACCCGCCGAAACGTAACTGCTGGTGTTGCACCGAGATTTTGCGCTGCCTCTTCGACACTACGGTCAAAGCCTGCGAGGCTTGCTGTGACAAGGCGGACAGTCCACGGAATAACGATCAAGGCGTGCCCGGCAACAAGCCCCGCGAATGAGCCAAGGGCTGGCAATCCAGTCGCCAACTCGGTTTCGATATGAAACACGTAGATTGACGTGCCCATGACGACGCCGGGCACGATCAACGGCAGCAATAGCAACTGGTTCAATGCGCCATGCAGAGGCAATCGCCGCCGCGCCAGCATCAGGCTTGCGGGCACCGCCAACGCAATCCCGATTAAAGTTGCCAGCACACCGACCTGCAGGCTCAGCCAAAAGCCCTTCACGAAGCTCGCATTCTCGGCAATCTTGCCGAACCACTTGAGTGTGTAGCCCTCCGGTGGAAACGACGGGATTTCCTGGGCAAAAAACGCCAACCAGATCACAAAGACCAGCGGCAGCAGAATGAACCCGAGGGTCAGCCCCGCGGCCGCATGCAGCGCCCAACGACCAAGTCGCCTGGGAACGCGCGGCCGAACGTCGGTCAGTGTTGCAGCACCAGCAGTCAATGCGCTCGTCTCCCCGCCCAGTGGCGCCGACCCTCAAGGCCTAACTCAAACTCAGCCGATCTTGTTCTTGTGGAACTTCCCGCCCTTTATAATCGCGGGGATGTGTTTGCCCTGCCCCGTGAGCAGCGACAGATCCTTCAGCGGATCGCCGTCCACCAGGATCATGTCCGCGTAGGCGCCTGGCGCGATGATACCGATCTCACCTTCACGGCGCAGAAGCTTAGCCGCATGGACGCTCGACGAACGCAGAACTTCGATGGGCGGCAGTATGCGCCCCCGGATCACGAACTCCTCCGACTGGTGCCGGTGCATTTCACCCAACAAATCCGAACCGTAGGCCATCGTCAGGCCACCAGCCTTCATCTTGGCAATCGACTCCATGCCGGCCAGTCGGACACTGTCGATTTTGCCAACCGAAACGGCTGGCAGACCGTATGATGCGCCTTCGGTCTTCAAAAACTCGTAGGTAACGAGCGTCGGGCAGGCGATTGCGCCTCTTTCTGCGGCGAAGCGCGCCGTTGCCTCGGTGATCAAATTGCAATGCTCGAGCGAATGCACACCGCACTCGACGGCCCGCCGGATGGCCTCATCGGTATAGAGATGCGCCGAGACGTAGGTGCCAGCATTTGTTGCCTCTTCGACAACCGCGATGATCTCCTCGCGACTGAACCCCAAAAAGTGGATCGGGTCATTGGGCGAGGCAACGCCGCCGTTCGCCATGATCTTGATCAGATGCGCGCCTTGCTTGATTTCTTCGCGCGCCGCTTTGCGAATTTCCGCGACGCCATCGCAGATGCGCCCCATGGAGCCAAGGCCGTGCTGGAACGTTGCTGGATCGCGCTTGTCGTATCGCGTGCGGGCGTCCGCATGTCCCCCGGTTTGCGACAACGCCTTGCCTGAGATGACCAAACGCGGACCGTCGATCAAGCCGGTATCAACGGCTTCGACCAGCGCATAGGTCGCGCCACCAACGTCACGCACGGTCGTAAAGCCTCGATCGAGCATACCGCGCATAATACGCGCCGCCATAAACGCGACCGTCGCCTCCGGCAGCAGCATGTTATGACCGACGTTGACGACACCTGCCACCACGTGCACGTGCGCATCGATCAGGCCCGGCATCAGAGTGCGTTTGCCACAATCGATGACTTGAGCACCTGCAGCTTTAATCGGCTTTTCCGACACCTCCTTGATGCGGTCATATTCAACCAGGATTTCGTGACCACCTAGCCGCTCGGTGTGGCGATTGGGATCGAGCAGCTCGAAATTCCGAAACAACATCTGGGCCATAGCTTAGGAACCTCGTTAAACTGTCAGGCGGATAGAATTTCTGCGTTGCCCTATGTCATCAGCATGAAGTCCCGATGTCCAGCCCACATGACAGATCGTCATGCTCGTTTTTGCAGCAGCTGCATGGCACTTAGCGCGCAGCATGATTGCCTCGCACCGTCGCCCTCGTCCTCCCACTGCCTCTTGCGCAATCATGATGCTTGTCCTAGACGAGCCTTCGCTGACGGCGTTGTTCGCGCGGAACCGGCCACGTTCCTCGCAGAATTGAGCAGCACGACGCAATTGCTGCGTCAGCGCAGGCTTAGGAGAGGTGGCAGAGTGGTCGATCGCACCGCACTCGAAATGCGGCATGCCTGCAAGGGCATCGGGGGTTCGAATCCCCCCCTCTCCGCCAGTTCACACAATGTTAGTTTATTTATTAATATCAATACTTTATCGAGCACTCCGTGAGCATATGCTCCTAAACGAACTCCCTTCGACCGCAACCGTCTAGGCCGAGCCAACACTGCCTCGGCTTCGAGGCCCCAGCAGGGCTTGGTGTTGACGGGGAAACGGCGAAGGGCAGACTGCCAGTGTGATGGCGGTCGAGACAATGGATCAGCGTTGATTTTAATACGTTCAGGTCATGCATATGATAGCATCACGACCGGTCTGGATTTGTGCGAAGCGAGCGCGAATAGGTAACTTGTCGCGACCTTCTCCCGTCAGGACTTCGGTTCAGCGAAGTCTCAAGTGAAGCAGAGCGATGAGAAGTGAGCGCCGCAAATAGATTTGCGCCCAGTGAGGCATAGACCAGCGACAGCGAAATCAGATTGGCGATTGCCGCGGTTGAGTAACCTCACTAACCTTTCAAAAAACGAAAGTAGTGGG
>JANOYV010000058.1:0-17048 GCA_031429105.1 Hyphomicrobiaceae bacterium
AGAATCTAAGTCCACAGCAACAAAAATAACTGCAACTCAACCCCAATCGTCATTGGGTCATGTGGAGTCATTTGAAAACGCAAACGTAATCGTTGCAGTAAAGTCACATATTCAACGATGATGCGATAAGAGGCTGATTCAGAGCCACTACAGACTTGGCAAAAGTATCAGTATGACGCCCTGACAGCGCGTCTAGTCATGCTGCACATGCGAAAAAACACTACGCCAACGCCTGAGAGCACTCCTATGAATCTGACTAAGACCCAGCACAGTGCCTTCCTCAAAACGGCTCACCAATTGGCCGATCTGTCGAGTGCAGCGATCTTGCCGCACTTCAGGCGCGCGTTGAAAATCGACAACAAGGCTGCAGTTGGCAAGTTTGATCCAGTCACCATTGCCGACCGTGCCGCTGAACGCGCCATCGCCAAGGCATTGAAATCAGAGTGGCCCGACCACGGCATGGAAGGCGAGGAATACGGGATTAAACTCGGCGCGTCGTCCTTTCGGTGGGTGATTGATCCGATCGACGGCACCAAAGCTTTCATACTGGGGTTTCCACTGTGGGGAACGTTGATTGGGTTGATGGACGGCGATCAACCGGTGCTCGGCATGATGAACCAGCCCTACACTGGCGAACGCTTTTGGTCCGGGCCGACGTCGGCGATCATGCGCAGTGCCGACGGGCGCGAGCGACGGCTCAAGACACGTGCCTGCGCTTCACTGGCAGATGCGATGTTCGTCACCACGCATCCAGATATGTTCAAGGACGGCGCTGAAATACGCGGCTACGAAGCGATCCGGGCGGCCACGCGATACACCCGCTTCGGCGGCGATTGTTATGCCTATTGTATGCTTGCCTCCGGTCAGGTCGACCTGGTCGTCGAGGCCAGCCTCAAGCCCTATGACATTGCAGCACTGATCCCGATCATCGAGAAGGCTGGTGGTCGTTGCACAGCATGGGATGGCGGGTCAGCTGCGCAAGGTGGTCGTGTCGTGGCTGCAGGTGATCCACGGATTCATGACGCTGCCGTGCGTATACTCAAGAAGTTTTCATGACCGAAGCCGCGCAGGTCAGATCCTCCGGGTCTTAATATTTATAAGAAATTCCTGCTCGAAGCACGTCCACTTTATAGTCTGCCGTAAGGCCGTACAATTGATCGTTGAATTGATAGCGCACCCCTTCGATCCGCCCGATAAGGTGCTGACCGAACTTATATTCTATGCCACCGCCGAACACATACCCCTGCTCATTACGTGAAACGACACCGCCACCGGCCTGATTACCGTTGGTGACGTTCACGTCCAGCCTAAAATGGCCTTCTGCAACGCCGCCGGTGCCATAAACGAGGACTGGCCCAACCGCAATTCCGATCCGTCCGCGAACAGACGCCAAGTATGAATTGGTGAACTCGGCACGAACCGTAACACCACCCGCGGTTGCACTACGTTCGTCCCCGATGTTGGCGATGCTAGCGTCGGCTTCGACGCCGACTACAACCTGATTAAACTGATAGGTGTAGCCAATCTGGCCGCCACCAGCGACGCCCGAAATGTTTGTTCCGCTAAGCTCGCCGATCTCGCCCCGGCCGCCGCCGAGATGGGCGCCGACATACAGTCCGGTCCAGATCGGAGCGGGAACACTTTGGGCCACAGAAGAACCCGTTGAGAGCGCTAACGCAATAAATGTAAGTGAAAGCCGACGCAACACGACCCAGACTCCGCAAAAGCACGGACTTGAGCTGCCGACGTTTTGTTTGACAGTCGACGGAGCAACGATGTCGTTGATCAATCGACCAATACATTCAGAATAAAACGTCAGTTGCCTCAGCCACTGAACTGCGATGATGTTCACATAATCCGATTAAAAAACGATGTTATGAAGCGTTGATAAATCTCAGTGAGTTGTTCCAAATCGGCAACTGAAACCCGTTCGTCCACTTGATGGATCGTTGCATTGACGAGACCGAATTCGATGACAGGGCAGTGCGCCTGGATGAAGCGGGCGTCCGACGTTCCGCCGCCAGTTGTCAAGGCAGGTGTGCGCCCTGTCACAGCGTGAACCGCTTCGCACATCGTCTCGACGAGTGCCCCTGGTTTGGTCAGGAACACGTCTCCCGTGCCCGAGAACTCGATTGACCAGCGCGCGGCCACCCGCTCCGCCGCCGCCTCGCATTGCAGCCGGACCCACTCTTCAAGTTTCGGGCGGCTCCACAGCGCATTGTAGCGGATGTTGAATTTCGCACTTGCTACCGCCGGGATCACGTTGGTCGCCGTGTTCGGCACCGTGATGACCGTTACCTGGAGACTTGATGGCTCAAAGTCAGCCGTGCCGGCGTCCAGCACTTGTGACGACAACCGATCGATCATGCGGGCAAGTTTCGGTACTGGGTTCTCGGCCAGTTGCGGGTAGGCTGCGTGCCCCTGCTTGCCCGCAACGACGAGTTCCGCGTTCAGCGATCCGCGCCGCCCGATCTTGATTTCATCGCCTAACGCCTTGGGGTTCGACGGTTCGCCCACAACACAGGCATCGAGCTTTTCGCCTCGTGCAGCCAACCAATCGAGCACTTTTGCCGTGCCGTTGATCGAAGGCCCTTCCTCGTCACCTGTGATCAGGAATGAGATTGAACCAGCACGTTTACCTGCGGTCTGCACCCGCAATGCTGCCGCCATAAAGCATGCAATCGCACCCTTCATGTCGACGGCGCCACGGCCATAGAGGACGCCATCGCGGATTTCAGCTGCAAATGGATCGCTGGACCACGCCTTTAGATCACCTGGGGGAACGACATCGGTGTGCCCGGCAAAACATAAGTTGGGGCCGTCAGTGCCGATCCGAGCGTACAGGTTTTCGACGTCGGGTGTGCCTGGCTCGCTGAGCGTCATGCGATGAACAACATAGCCCGCAGATCGCAACACGCCTTCGATGGTGGACAGTGCGCCGCCTTCATCAGGCGTGATAGAGCGGCACTGGATGAGCGCGCGGGCAATTTCGAGTGGATCAGTGGACACTGGGGCAAGCCTCGTTTTGATTGACGGGCGCGACCGTAGTGTCTCAATCGCTGATCGGCAATCGGCGCCACCTAATCGTAAGCGCCCATGACGTTCTGGTCGAAATCGATCAGCGCACCGGTCATCATCTGCGATGCGTCGCTAAGCAGGTAAACGGCGAGTGTCGAAACGTCATCGGGTTTGATCAGACGACCAAACGGTTGTTGGGGTTCAGCACGCGCGAGCCAATCGGCAGTCTTCCCATCACGTGCCTGGATCGCATGTTCGCCGGGCGTGTCGGCCCACCCAATATTGATGCCGTTGACGCGAATGCGATCAGCCCGCAGCGCGTGCGCGTTGTTTTTCGTCAGCGTTGCCAGTGCGCCCTTCGACGTTGAATATGCGCACAAGAATGGTTGGCCACCATGCGACGACCGCGTGATGATGTTGACGACGCTGCCCGGTGTTTTGGTGGCCTTCAAATGCCGCACTAGCGCCTGTGTCAGGATGAACGGCGCACGCACGTTGACCGCCATCATGCGATCCCAAAGTTCAACGGACGTGTCTTCGATATGTCCCCGGTCCGTTATGCCAGCTGCATTCACGAGCCCATCGACCCGACCGAATGCGGCGAGCGTCGCTGGGATGATAGAAGCAACGGCTGCCGCATCCCCCAATTCTGCCGCGACAAAGATTGCCTTTGCGCCCAATGCCTCCAATTCGGCAGCGACGGTCGCCCCATTCAGTGCACTTCGCCCCGTGATGCAAATGCCGGTTGCGCCTGCGCGCGCTCCATCTCGTGCGATCTCAGCGCCAATCCCTTGCGTACCTCCAGTTACGACGATCACACGGCCGTTCAGCGATACGGGTTTCATGCAGGCACCTTTTCGGCACGGCCAGAAGCCAGCGATGCCAGCGCCGTTTCGGCCAGCACAAGCGCTCGGCGACCATCCTCAGCCCCAACGGGCATCGGTGTTTTGTTCGTCACTGCGGCAATGAAAGCATCCATTTCAAGACGATAGGCGGCGTCATAGCGCTCCAGGAAAAAGTGCAGCGGCTTATCGGCCGAAACTGACGCAGCGTTGGCGAGTTCCACAGTTGTCGGTTGTACGTTACCGGCGATCAGGCGTCCGAGCGCCCCGTGCACTTCGATGCGTTGATCATAGCCATAGGCTGCGCGACGTGAGTTGTTGATGTGGCACAGGCGACCTGACTTCGTCCGCATCACCACCATGCAGCTATCGACATCGCCGACGCCGGCGACCGCCGGATCAACGAGGCAGCTCGCT
This sequence comes from Hyphomicrobiaceae bacterium, assembly GCA_031429105.1. Classification (GTDB taxonomy): domain Bacteria; phylum Pseudomonadota; class Alphaproteobacteria; order Rhizobiales; family Hyphomicrobiaceae; genus JAKFWF01. The sequence goes on from JANOYV010000058.1 coordinate 4,278, forward strand.
GTTGCGTAGAGCGTCTCAGGCTCCTCGCCGAGCAACCAACGCGCCATATCAAAATCATGGATCGTCATATCGCGGAACTGCCCGCCGGAGACTTTAAGGTATTCAAGTGGTGGCAATCCGGGGTCTCGGCTTGTGATCACGACTTGCTCGACACTCCCTATTTCACCCTTTTCAATGCGGGCCTTCAAGTTTGCGAAACTCGGATCAAATCGCCGATTGAAGCCAACCAACATCGGCACTCCGGCAGCACGCACGACCTTCAAGCATTCATCGACACGGGCCAGCGACAAGTCGATCGGCTTCTCGCAAAAGATCGCCTTCCCGGCATGTGCCGATGCAATGCACAACGCGGCATGGGTATCGGTCGATGAAGCAATGAGGACGGCGCCAACGGCTTTGTCAGCCAGTGCGGTGGCGACGTCGCAGACTTCTGCGCCATATTTTTGCGCTAGTGACTGCGCGGCAGCAGCATTGACATCCACCACGTACGTAAGTCGCGCATCACCACGTCGGGCGATATTGCCCGCATGAATCGCACCAATGCGTCCGGCACCGAAGACCGCAAATTCGAGCATAGAAATACTCCCAGAGTTCTAACCGTTCGGCACCAATGTCACGCCGTGATCGGCAAACGAGATTGCCACATCGGAGCCTGACGTCAGGGGCGTGCGGACATTTTCATCAATAACGAAGCGCTCGCCCGCATCGGTTACGACCGTGTATTCCATATGCCCGCCGAGGTAGGCAGCCTTCGAGATTTTGCCAGGAATTGCAGGTCCCGTTGCCACGCGCGACAACCGAAGCGACGTCGGCCTGACCGCGATCTTGGCTGGGCCGGGCCCGACGCCACGACGCGGCAGATTGAGCATGACATTGCCGACGCGAACTTCAGCACGCGCATCGTCGATCGGCGTCACCACGACATCGATCAGGTTGGCGTCGCCGATGAAGTCGGCAACGAACGCGCTGGCTGGCGCTTCATACAAATCGCGCGGACTGCCGGTTTGAGCAATGCGCGCGTTCGACATGACTATGATGCAATCCGAAACGGCGAGCGCCTCGCCCTGGTCATGCGTGACGTAGCCGACCGTCAGATTAAGCTTCTGTTGCAACTCGCGGATGTCATCGCGCACCTGGCGGCGCAGTTTTGCGTCCAGGTTCGATAGAGGTTCGTCGAACAACAACACTTGCGGCTCCAGTACGAGCGCGCGGGCAACCGCCACGCGCTGTTGTTGTCCGCCTGACAACTCCGATGGCAAGCGGTCATCGTAGCCCTTAAGCCCGACGGCTTGCAGCTTTTCGCGCGCCATTTCGTAGGCCCGCGCTTTCTTGATGCCACCGACCGTCGGTCCATAAGCCGCGTTCTCGATAACCGTCATGTGTGGGAAAAGTGCGTAGGACTGAAACACCATGCTGACATCGCGCTCGGCTGCCGACAGCAACGTCACGTCCTTATCACCGATCGTGATTTTTCCCTCAGATGCCAACTCGAGGCCAGCAATCATTCGCAAGGTCGTAGTCTTGCCGCAGCCAGATGGCCCCAGCAACGTAACAAGCGTGCCCGATTCGATCTTGAACGAGACAGCGTCGACGGCCGTGATCTTTCCATAACGCTTTGTGACGTTGTGAAACTCGACGGAGGCAGCGGTTTTTCCGGCCATTAGATGTATCTCGCTTGCAATCGGTATGCGGTCATTACTTTGATCCGAAGGGCGTCCCACCCAAAGCAGCACCAGCGAGGACCAAGGCGAGCGTTACGGCGCGACGTACCGATGTCATTCGTTCAAGCTCCGACAGGAAGGGGGGCAGGTGGAACCGCAGGTGCTGCTTTACGTCGCCCGATTTTGCGCTCACCAATCACGAGTTGAATAAATGTGATGGCAACAAGCATCACGAGGATCAGCACCGTTGAATAGGCGATTGCCAAACCAAACTCGCCAGCTTCAACACGACCAACGATGTAAGCCGTTGCCATGTTGTACTGGGCCGTGACGAGAAAAATGATCGCGCTCACGGCTGTCATCGCGCGCACGAAACTATAGACCATGGCGGCGATCAGCGCTGGCTTGAGCAGCGGTAGGATCACCCGACGCACGGTTGTTCCCGATCGAGCGCCAAGCGTCAGCGAGGCCTCGTCCAGGCTCTTGTCGATCTGGCTCAAGGTCGCGATGCCCGACCGCACACCGACCGCCATATTGCGGAAGATAAAGCAGATCACGAGGATGATGCCAGTGCCTGCTAGTTCAATCGGGGGGGTGTTGTAGGCAAGGATGTAGCTTACGCCGATGACTGTGCCGGGAATGGCGAAGCTCAACATCGTGCCGAACTCGAAGGCGCGACGTCCGGCAAAGGTCTGCCGCGTGAGCAGATAGCCTGTGAGTAGGCCAATCGCTGCTGTGAGCGGGGCGGCAATGGCTGCGATCTCGAGCGTCGTCCAAAAGCTGTTCCAAGCCGAACCGGTAAAGTGCAGACCGCGGTCGCCCCACTCGAACGAGAAGCCGGTACGATAGTGCTCCAGCGTTGGCGTATGGTCACGCCCAACCGCTTTCACGAAACTGGCAAAAATGATGGTGATGTAGATGCCGACCGTCATCAACGCCCAGGGAATCGTCATCAGGTAGCAGATACCCTCGACGCGACGCGGCAACGGCACCGCCATACCGGCATCACCTTTTCCGGTCATCGTCGTGTAGGACTTCTTGCCGAGCCATTGTTGTTGCGCCCAGAAGGCAGCGAGCGTGAAGCTCAGCAAAACAATGGCGAGAACGGCTGCCTTGCCCTGGTCATTGGCCGCACCGACGACGGCAAAGAAAATTTTGGTCGATAGCACTTCGTAGTTGCCACCGAGCACGAGTGGGTTGCCGAAGTCGGCGAGGCTTTCAACGAACCCTAACAGGAACGCATTGGCGATGCCGGGTCGCATGAGGGGCAATGTCACGGTGCGGAACGTGGTCCAGCGTGATGCACGCAGGGTTTGCGAGGCTTCTTCGAGTGAGGGCGCAATGCCCTGCACGACGCCAATCAGCACCAGGAATGCAATTGGCGTGAAGGCCAGCATCTGCGCAATAAAGACGCCGGTAAAGCCGTAGATCCAACGGGTGCGCGGAATGCTGAACAAATCAGCGAGAAAACCAGTAATCACGCCGGCACGACCGAACAGCAGGATCAGCGCCAGACCAATCACGAATGGCGGCGTGATGATCGGCAACACCGTAAGTACACGCAGCAGGCCCTTGGCTTTGAAATTCGTCCGCACGGCAACAAGAGCAAAGGCCATGCCGAGAACAGTCGTTCCCGTTGCAACGGCTAGTCCCAAAAAAACGGTATTCCAAGCGACGCCGCAACTGACGCCGCCCGTCACGCACCCAAGCCCCCAGATCGACTTGTCGAAAAGTTTTTCAGCAAACTGCGCAGGTGCCCACTGGCCCTGATTGTCCTGCAGGGCGCTCGCGAGGATCGTCGCCACGGGGAAGAACACGAACAAGCCGATCAAGGCGATGATCAGCGTGATCGAACCCACCACAAACAAGTCACCACGGCAAAAGCCGAGTGCGGCGAGGGCACACGACAGCAACATTAGATACGACACGCCATGGGTTAAGGCGCCGTACCCCATGCCGGGTTGTTTTGCGCCAGTTGGCGCCAGCATGCCGATCAAGCCCGTCGACGGCCCACTGTGAATAATTGCGAACCCCTGCAGCAACATCAGCGCCATGCCGACGATGGCCAGCCACGCCAGTATTCGCGCGTTCTTGACCACCGGTAGTCGCATGACGCCGAGGCCAAGGATCGCCAATAGCGGCAACGTAGGAAGCAGCAGCCAGGAACGACCGGCGGCTGCAATCTGATAGAGTGCCGATCCTGTATCTACGTTGGGGTAAACTCTAAGCCACGCGGTCGAGAAAATGCCGTCGTTCATTGCGTACCAGGGCAGAATGGTCACCCCAACAACGCCAACAAGACTCCAAAACAACATTATGCGCGGCATAGCGAGGTGCCCCCGAACTTGACCGCGACTACTTGGGCAAGTTCTTCACCTCGTTGTCCCATTTCGACAGCAGACGCTTGCGCTCGGCCGAAGAGCCATACTTTGTAAAGTCGTACTCGATCAGCTTGATGTCGGCGAACTTCGGAGAGTTCTTGGGCAGGGGCGACGCCACGTTCGACGGCAGTTGCAGTTGCTTATTCTGCGCGCCAAGCGCCTGCGGTCCTGGTGTCTGCGCCCAATCGTAAAACTTCTTGGCACTATCGAGATTCTTCGCGCCCTTGATGATCGACATCGAGCCGATCTCATAGCCGGTGCCCTCGCACGGGGCCACGACCTTGACGTCCGGATTTTCGGCGGCGACCGCCACCATGTCGTGCATGAAGGTTATACCAACTGCAGATTCTCCTAAACTGACAGCCTTTGCCGGTGCTGCGCCAGACTTCGTGTACTGGTTGATGTTCTTGTGCAATCCCTTCATGTAGGCGAAGCCCTTATCCTCGCCCATCAACTGCACAATAGTCGCGAGCAAGGTATAGGACGTGCCCGATGAGTTCGGATCAGCGACCTGTACTTCATCCTTGAATTCGGGCTTCAACAAATCGGCCCAGCACTTCGGTTCTGGCAGCTTCTTTGAAGCGAGCGTCTTGGTGTTATAGCCAAAGCCCAAAGCGCCTGAATAGACGCCAATCGTTTTCTTGCCGCTACTTTTCCAAACGCTGAGCGCCCAAGGGTACAATTCAGCCATCTTGGCCATTTCGTATTCTTGCGTCAGCCCCTCTTCGGCGGCCTGCAAATGCGGATCACCGGTGCCGCCCCACCAAATGTCGCCACGTGGATTGGAGGCTTCAGCTTTCACCTGTGCGTAGATTTCGCCCGAACTCTTGCGAGTCATCGAGACCTTGATGCCGGTTTCTTTTTCGAAGGCGGTGGTCATCGCCCGGCACCACTCTTCCTGCACCGCGCAATAGAGCGTCAGCGCGCCTTGGGCATGTGCGGTTTGCACCCCGGACAACCCGACGAATGCACTTGCGGCGAAAAGAATGCGCGCTGCAGCCTTGGCCTTTGAGAACATAAAAGCTCCTCCCAGGAGTATTGCGGTAACTTTTTTCCGTACTGTGACAGTGACACTAGCGCTTCGTCAATGAGAACTCATGACAGACCCATCGCTTTGCCCAATGGCGCCGCAAATGCCGGACTGGCCGCCAAAATAGGGTTGCCCTTGTGCAATCCCTCGCCAGCGAAAAAGTCATTCACCACCCCACCGGCCTCGGTAACAATGACGATTCCGGCGGCGACGTCCCAGCTATTGATATGGATTTCAAGGTAGCCATCGGTGCGCCCTGCTGCCACCCAGCACAGTCCAAGGGCTCCGGATGCACCTCGCTTGGGAGACGCGCCCAAGTCGCCAACCTTAGAGACCAGAGATACATAGTCCTCAAAGGGTCGCCGCGCCGACCAGCCGATCTCGATCGACGCAGCCTTCATAGTGACGCCAGCGCTTACCCGAATGGGTTGCCCGTTAAGCGTGGCACCAGCCCCCTGGCGAGCAGCGAATGTTTCCCGCAGCGCTGGCGCATGGATGACGCCGACAACAGGCTTCGACTGGCGCACAAAACCGATCGAGATGCACCACTGCAACTCCCCGCGCGCGAAGTTCGCTGTGCCATCAATCGGGTCGACGATCCAAACGTTTTCTGCGCCCTCGCCGCCGCCTTCCTCGCCGACGAAACCGTCGTTCGGAAAAATCCTAGCCAGCCGCGATTTCAACATCTCCTCCACGGCACCGTCCGCCTCGGTGAGAAAATCTTGGGTCCCCTTCATGCGGGTCGCCATGCGTTCGCGATTATTGGCGTAACTCATCGCCAGATGACCGGCCTCCTGCGCGAGGCCGAGTGCCACGAGATAGCGTAATTCAAGTTCTGCATCGGTCATGGCCATTGAGACTTTCGATTGATCAAACGAGCTTGGCGTCGTTTAGGTAACGCATCAGATTGGCGTGCCCGAGCTTGGCGTATTCAAATGGGTTTGCCTTCGCTGGGTCCTGCTCAGCTTCGACGACGACCCAGCCATCATAACCGCGCAGCTCGGCGAACACTGCCGGATAGTCCACCATGCCGTCACCTGGCACAGTGTAAACACCAGCAACCACGGCGTCGAGAAAGCTCAGATCACGACGGTGAACATCGGCCAGCACCTCCGCCCGCACATCTTTGGTGTGCACGTGGCTAATGCGCGCGCGATAGGTTTTGGCGACGCCAACGGGGTCGGCTCCAGCGAAAGTTAAGTGGCCGGTGTCCAAGAGCAGATGCACGGCGGCGCGTGTGCCTTGCATCATGCGATCGACGTCGGCACCGGTCTCGATCACGGTGCCCATGTGGTGGTGATAGACAAGTTGCAGCCCTTCAACTGAGAGCCGCTCAGCCAGCGTGCTGAGACGGTCGCAGAACACGGGCCACTGGGCTTGCGTCATGCGCGGGCTGCGCGACAGCGGCGTTGCGATGTCACCGTGAATGGCGTTCGACGTCTCAGCAACAATCAGCACGCTGGCACCAAGCGCCTTGAGCAGGTTTTTGTGATCTTGGATGGCAGCCCACTCGGCGTCCGCATCCCGCTCCAGGAGAGCCATCGAGTACCAGCCCGAGACAAGCGCCATATCGTGGCTGTCCAATACTGCCTTCAAAGCTTTTGGCTCACGCGGAAACTTATGGCCGAGTTCCATACCTACGAAACCGGCGCGCTTAGCTTCCGATAGACACGTTTCAAGCGACGTCGCGCCACCAAGCGTTCGAAGATCGTCATTCGACCAACCAATCGGATTGGCGCCAATTCTGATTGCCATGGATTAACCAATAACCTGTTTCTTCTGAGCCGCAACGTAGGCGGTATGAGCATTCCGAACGTCTTCACGCTGGCTCGTTTCCGGCACGGCCACATCCCACCAGTGCCCCCCATCGGGCGTTGAAATTGCCGGATCAGTGTCGATAACGATCACTGTCGTTCGGATGTTCGTCCGCGTGGCGTTCAAGCTCGATTCCAACTCCACCAGCGACGATACCTTTGACGCAATCGCACCGAGGCTGACCGCGTGACCGACGAAGTCGATGGGTGGCAGCGAGTCATGTACAGTATCGACCAGGAGGTTATTGAAGGCGGCGCCGCCGGTGCCCTTTTGCAACCGATTGATACAGCCGTAACCGCGATTGTCGAGAACGACGATGGTCAGTTTCAATCCAAGTGCGACTGAGGTCGCGATCTCGGAGTTCATCATCAGGTAGCTGCCGTCGCCGACCATCACCGTGACGTTTCGGTCTGGCCGCGCCATCTTGACGCCAAGCCCGCCTGCGATCTCGTAGCCCATGCAGCTGAAGCCATACTCCATATGATAAGTGGCGACCCCTTTCGCCTCCCACAACTTGTGTAACTCGCCTGGAAGGCCGCCCGCTGCACAAACGACAATATCACTGGGGTCACCGGCGCGATGGACGACACCGACGACTTGGGCATCGGATGGTAATGCAGCGTTCGACGGTGCCAGCGCTTGGTCTGCTACAACCTGCCATGCAGCTTTTGCTTGCCCGGCTAAGCTTGACCATGCCAACGGGGCCTGTCGATCGCCCAGGCCTGCACTGAGTTCGCTTAGACCAACTGCCGCATCGGCGACGAGCGAGAATGCACCGTGCTTTGCTGCATCAAACGGCTGCACGTTCAGCCCGATCAAGCGACACTCCGGATTTTGAAATAACGCCCACGAGCCGGTCGTGAAATCTTGCAATCGCGTACCAACGCACAACACGACATCGGCGTCGGCGGCAAGCTTGTTGGCCGCACCCGTGCCCGTCACGCCGATGGCGCCAAGGTTCATCGGGTGATCGGCTGGCAATGCTGATTTTCCAGCCTGAGTTTCGGCAACCGGAATCGCGTGACGCGATGCGAATGCTGCGAGTTCAAACGTTGCTTCCGCGTAGTGGACACCGCCGCCCGCAATGATCAGCGGTTTCGTGGCCGCCTTGATGGATACCAACGCCTGCGCCAATTCGCGGGCATCGGGACGTGGACACCGACGACGCCAAACGTGTGGTTCAAAAAACCGTGTCGGGTAGTCGTGGGCTTCGGCCTGCACATCCTGACAGAATGCCAGTGTGACCGGCCCGCATTCCGCCGGATCGGTCAGTACCTGCATGCTTCGAGGGAGTGCTGCTAATAGTTGTTCAGGCCGCGTGATGCGGTCGAAAAAGCGGGACACGGGACGAAAGCAATCGTTCGCAGTAACGGTAGCGTCACCAAAGTCTTCGATCTGTTGCAATACCGGATCTGGCCGACGGTTGGCGAACACATCACCAGGTAGAAAAAGGACCGGCAGCCGGTTCACATGCGCGACGGCTGCTGCCGTCACCATGTTGGTTGCACCCGGTCCAATCGATGACGTGCACGCCATCATACGACGGCGATTGCTGGCCTTCGCAAATGCGATCGCCGCGTGCGCCATCGCCTGTTCGTTGTGGGCTCGATAGGTCGGTAGCTGATCGCGCACGCTGTATAGCGCTTCGCCCAGACCCGCGACGTTGCCATGTCCGAAGATCGCCCAGACGCCGGCGAACAATGGCAGGCGCGCGCCATCGATCTCGACATATTGCACGCACAGATACCGCACCAGAGCCTGCGCTGCGGTCAACCGCGTTGTTGTTTGATTGGTCAATCGCGCGCCTCGCGCCAGATCGCCAGCTTCTCCTGCGCGCTGCGATCCGAGAACCCGAAGACAATCGCATTCTTGCTGGCACGCATCCGCCGTGGGCTCCACGATGGAACGCAAACAATATCATTTTCAGCGAGCTTGAACGTTTTGTCGCCGACCTCGAGTTCCAGCGTGCCTTCTGCAACGACGAGCGTCTGCCCGTCGGTTGAGCGGATTGTCTTGGTCTCGAAGCCGGACGGGATGTGGGTCAACCACGTAGCAATCGTCGGCATTGCCCACCCACCATCGATCGGATTGGCATAACGCAGCGAAATCGCATCGTGCGGATCAGGCGTCCCAGCTGATGCCACCGCGATCAACGCCGCACGACTCTTTTCATAGGGGTAGTTGAAGATTGGCGAGGTCGCGCCAAAGGGCGACCCGCCGCGCAATGGCACCATGCCCGAGCCGTAGCGGGCCAAACTGTCGCCTTCGGTCTTACCGATCGGCTGGCTCTTCTCAGGCCAGTGATCGCTGAAACCGCATTCGAATAAGTTGACGATGGGCAAGTCCAGTCCATCGACCCAGATCGCCGGCTTCTTGCCAGCGTTGCCGTGATCATGCCAACCCCAATTCGGGGTGATGATGAAGTCACCCCGTTGCATTGCGGTGCGCTCTCCGGCAACAGCGGTGAACCCGCCATCGCACTCAAGAACAAACCGCAGTGCGGATGCGACATGGCGATGGGCCGGTGCGGTTTCGCCCGGCAAGATCAACTGCACGCCAGCATAGATCGATGACGTGATGCGCGACATCCCGGGCATGCCGGGGTTTTCCAATACAAGCACGCGGCGCTCTGCTTCCTCGGCCGTCAGTAGCCCACCAGATTCCAGCAAAAGCGGTCGCAGCGTTTCATAGTCCCACTTGTGCGGCACCGCTTTCGACTTGGGCTCGCTGGCGACCAGTCCCTTCAAGACCTCCCACAGTGGCGCGAGCGCGTGCGGGCTGAGTTTATCGTAGAACGCTTGCCGGTCATTGGTGACGGCACGAGTAGCGGCCGGGGACATGGGCGATACCTCCTTAACGATCTTGTGATCGACATCTGCCATCGCAGGTCGATCATATTGGTTGGCGTAGAGATTGGGGCCGACCGGGCCGAAGCGTCAATACCATTGATTTTTATCAAATTTTTCTGTGCTTTGGAGCGCTAGTTAAATATTCGCTAACCAAATATAGCGGCTGAACGGGCGGTCATGTCGCGGATGACCTGATTGATGGCAGTCGATATGCTATGCTGCGCCGCAACGAGGTCCGCTCCCCAGTCTCACATGAGGAACGGCGTTGCTACCATTGAGCCTTCGGAAGGCACTTTATCTAATGAATTCGACCGCCCCCATTGCGTCTCATGCCCAGCAGCTGGGCGAAGACAATTCAATCTGGTTCCAGTTGATGCCCCTGATGAAGGGGGGCAGCAACCCCATGGCGGCGCTCATGAAAATGGGCGAGCGCTACGGCGGCGTCATTGCCGTCAACATGGGCGGACAACGCGTTGTCATGCTCACCAAGCCCGAGCACTTCAAGCGCGTGCTGGTCACCAAGGTCGATGATTACGTTAAGTATTTCGACGGCCTGAAGCCGATCTTCGGCAAAAGCATGATCACGCACGACGGCGTGCTCTGGCAGAAAATTCGGATGCCGCAGCAGCCGGCATTCCATCCAGATATGTTTGCTGAATACATTCCGTACTTCCTGGCCGCCATCAAATCAAAGATGGAGCTGTGGGAAGGGTTGGCAAAAACCGGCGAAGAATTCGAAATGGTAGAGCAGACCTGGACGCTCGCCGCCGATATGATCTGCAAAGCGCTGTTCGACCGCGATATGCCGTTCAACCCGCACTTCGTGTTTAAGTGCGTGAAGACCTACACCGATGTGATGAACCACAAATCGATCCGGGTGAAAAAGGTTGCCGGCGAAGAGTTCGAAATCACCGAGGAAGATGCCGCCAAGGCCATGGATGTGTGGGCCGGTGTGCCGCCTCAAGTAATGTCTGCCGATCCCCGCGAGATGCGCGAGCGCACCCTGCTCAAGATGATCGAAGATGCGGTGGCAAACCCGGATATCCCCGAGTTCGACCAGGCCCAGGCGGTCGACGAGCTCAAACAGTATTTGTGGGCTGGAACCGAGACGACCGCTTTGACGCTGGCTTGGGCGATGTATGAGACGTCGAAAAATCCAGAAGCCGCAGCGCGCATCCGTGCCGAGGGCGAAGCCGTCTATGGCGACCGCGAGCCAACCGCCGCTGACTACTCAGGCCTCGCCTACACCCGCGCGGTGATCCAGGAGACGATGCGGCTTTACCCGCCGATCTGGGGGTTAATGCGCACGGCCTCGAAGCCCGATGAAATCGACGGCAAGGAAATCAAGGTCGGCGACCGGGTGATGATGTTTGCCTACGGCGTCCACCACGACGCCAAGTATTGGGAAGACCCGGAAACCTTCAAGCCCGAGCGCTTCATGGGTGACGCCGTCAAAAAGCGCGTCCCCTATACATACATCCCGTTCGGTGGCGGCAAGCGCAGCTGCATTGGCGGCGCCATGAGTCAGGTCGAGAATACGCTTGCGTTATCAATCCTGCTCCGCCGTTTCCGCCCCGAGTACGTCGGCATCGAGCCGCCGGGCATCAACGCCACGGTTACGCTCACACCCAAGGGTGGGCTAATGTTCAAGGTGCACGAAGCGGAGTGAGGCTGGGCCTTTAGCGAGTTAGCAATGTATGCATGATTTTTACTAAACTCGCTAAACTCACTCAATTTGGAATTAGTCATTGATACTTCGGCATCTGGCGCTTCAAGAATTCGTCGAACAGCGGCACTGTAAAGGCCGTGTCGCCATGGGCCGGGCTGTAGATCATGCCCTTTCTGATCAAGCTGTTCCGTGTTGGCGCAACGCCCTGCACCTTCACGTCGAGTTTGTCGGCCACGTCGCCCGACCGGTGCGGCCCCGGTCCGAGTTCTGCCATGGCCCGCAGATAGGTTTTCTCCGATGGCGTCAACCGATCAAACCGGACGCGGAAGAAACTCTCGTCGAGGGATCGCAGTACGCCAGGTTTCGCCGCCTCGACATCCTTTAACCGGATCGGTGACTTTGGTGCCACGTTCCACGACTGGTAGCCCCAGACCTGTAAAAAGTAGGGGTAACCCTGGGTCTCCTTAATTATGGCCTCGGCGGCAGCTTTAGCAATCGTCTCGCCCTCTTTGGTGACCGGTTCGGTAATGGCGGACAAGGCGTCCTTAGGTGCCAATGGCCCAATTGCTGGAAAGTCGAACAAGCGTTCCGCATAGGATTTGGACTTTCCCATCTTTCCGACGAGTTGCGGCAGACCGGCGCCGATCAGCACCAGTGGCAGGGTCTTCTGGTTGATCTTGTGAACGGCCATGATGAGGGCACTAAGCTCGACCTCGCTCAGATATTGCAATTCGTCGATGAGGAGCAGCACCACAGTCTTGCGCGCTTTAGCCGCCTCACCGATCGCTACGAACAACTCAGGCAGGTCGCTTTCCAAATCACCGCTGTCGCTCACACCCTTTTCCGCGTCGATTCCGAGGCCAATCTCGAACTCGCCGACTTTGACCTTCACCGACTTCGCGAAACTCTTGAGGATACGGAGGCTGCGCTTAACCTTGTCATTCACCGCACCCAGTGCGTCTAGCTTCAGCAGCAGCTGCCGCAGTGGCTGCATCAGCAGATCAGCGAGGCTCTTGTCTTCGTGCGCCTCGACAAGAACGGTGCGGAATCGCATATCGTCGGCCATTTGACCGATGCGATTGAGCAGCACCGTCTTGCCTACCCCGCGCAGGCCGATCAGCATGAAACTGCGCGCGTTCCGGCCCTGCTCGGCGCGGGCAAGCGTCAGCCGCGCCTGATCGAGGATCTGCTTGCGGCCGGCCAGCTCAGGCGGCTGGGTCCCGGCTCCAGGTGCAAAAGGGTTGCGAACTTCATCCATCTTGAGCGAAGTTAGGTGAGTTTATCAATGTATGCAAGAATTCTTATAAACTCACTAAACTCACTCAATTCAGCTATGGTCAACTAGATCGGGTGACACTGCTTCGAA
>JANOYV010000059.1:0-45680 GCA_031429105.1 Hyphomicrobiaceae bacterium
CACGGCCTTCTGCGCGAAGCTCGGCGTCGGACTGACCAAGGCCACGACGAGACCCAGCGCAATCGCCGTTGCACTGATGCCGCGCGCGACCGTTGTCGAGATACTATGAACCATAACTAGCTCCTGTGTTGAACGCCTCCCATTAGGGAGATGTCAGAGCTACGGCCCGGTTAATCGAAAGTTTCGGCGCGGGCGGATGATCACGCAGGTGTGAAGGCGGTGATCGCCCCAGGTGGCAGCCTGTCGGGCTGACACCAATCGTTGGGCCATACGTGAGATGAACGCTATTCCCTCAACTCACCATCATCGGATAATCGGTGTAGCCCTTCTCGCCGGGCGTATAGAACGTGGCTTCGTCGGGCTTAGTCAGTGGCGTACCAGAATGGAGGCGGGCGACCAAATCAGGGTTCGAAATATAGGCCTTGCCGAAGGCGACAGCGTCGGCGCCACCGGCTTCAATCAGCGCCGCCGCACTCGCCCCATCATAACCGCTCGCCGCAATAATGGGCCCGCTGAACACCTTGCGGGCAGCGATCATCGGATCAACCTCGACCTTGTTCATGAACGGGCGCATCACGTGCAGGTAGGCCAGACCGAGCTTATCGAGCGCGCCGTAATACGCCGCATACAGCTTGTCACCGTCGGTTTCCTCGATGCCATTGAACGTGTGCCCCGGACTAACGCGAATACCGACACGTTCAGCGCCGACGCGCGCGATTATAGCGGCCAACGCCTCCAGTGGCATGCGCATACGATTTTCGATTGAGCCGCCGTAGCGATCCGACCGCTGATTGACGTTGGTCGATAGGAACTGATGCGGCAGATAGCCGTTCGCCGAGTGAAACTCGACACCATCGAAACCGGCAGCCATCGCATTGGCGGCAGCCGTCGCGTAGTCTTCGACCACCCGCGCGATCTCGTTTGTCTCGAGCGCGCGCGGCGTGTCGTGATCGACCATCTGTTTGGCGTCGGTCCACATCTGGCCCGGCGCTTGAATCGCACTCGCCGACACGACATCATCGGCGGTCGGACGGTTGAGCTTGCTCGATATGCGGCCGACATGACCGAGTTGCAGAACGAACTTTCCACCAGCCTTGTGCACGGCTTCCGTCACATGACGCCAGCCCTCGATCTGCGCCGCCGTGTGAATGCCAGGCGTCCGAGCATAACCCTTGCCTTCGTTCGAGATCTGCGTCATCTCGGCGACCACAAGCCCAGCCGTGGCGCGCTGCGCATAATAGGTTGCAGCGAAGGTCGCCGGCACACCGTTTTCATCCGCCCGCGAACGGGTGAGCGGGGCCATGACGATGCGGTTCGTGAGGGCTAACGCGCCAAGGTTCGTTGGCTCGAATAGTGTTTCGATGGTCATCGATGTCTCCTGAAGTTGTTCTCTTGTTCGGCAAAACCGAACTATAGGTACGCATGCTTTTCAATGCTTCAAGGGACGATCAGTTCCAGCAGCCGACACTCTTGACAGCGTGGCGTGCGAGGCTTATCTCCCTCGTTAGCACTCGATAAAGATGAGTGCTAATATCCAACATCCCCCGCAACCACTGATAAGGTTTATGAGTTGCCCATGAAATTCCGTCCCCTCCACGACCGCGTGGTCGTCAAGCGCGCCGACGCCGAGACCAAGTCCGCCGGCGGCATCATCATCCCTGACACTGCTGGCGAAAAGCCAATGCAGGGCGAAATCGTCGCCGCTGGCCCCGGTGCCCGCGACGAAAGCGGTAAGCTCGTCCCCCTCGACGTCAAGAAGGGCGACAAGATCCTGTTCGGCAAATGGTCGGGCACCGAAGTCAAGATCGACGGCAAGGAACTCCTCATCATGAAGGAGAGCGACATCATGGGCGTGATCGAGAAGTAAATCTCTCGTCTCCCCACTGCCCCAATTGTAATTCCCCCTTTTAGGAGCTTGAGCCACAATGGCCGCTAAAGACGTAAAATTTGCCGCCGATGCCCGCGAGCGCATGCTGCGCGGCGTCGACATTCTTGCTAACGCCGTGAAGGTAACGCTCGGCCCCAAAGGCCGTAACGTCATCATCGAGAAGAGCTACGGCGCGCCGCGCACCACCAAGGACGGCGTCACCGTCGCCAAGGAAATCGAACTCGAAGACAAGTTCGAGAACATGGGCGCCCAGATGGTCCGCGAGGTCGCCTCGAAGACCAACGACGTCGCTGGTGACGGCACCACGACTGCAACGGTTCTCGCCCAAGCGATCGTTCGCGAAGGCCTGAAGCGCGTTGCCGCCGGCATGAACCCGATGGATCTGAAGCGCGGCATCGACAAGGCCGTCATCCAGGTCATCGAAGAAATCGGCAAGAAGGCCAAGAAGGTCAAGAACTCGGCTGAAATCGCCCAGGTCGGCACCATTTCGGCCAACGGCGAAAGCGACATCGGCGAGATGATCGCCAAGGCCATGCAGAAGGTCGGCAACGAGGGCGTCATCACGGTTGAAGAAGCCAAGACCGCCGAGACCGAGCTTGAAGTCGTCGAAGGCATGCAGTTTGATCGCGGCTACCTGTCGCCCTACTTCATCACCAACGCCGACAAGATGACGGTCGAGCTTGAGGACCCCTACATCCTCATCCACGAGAAGAAGCTGACCGGCCTCCAGGCCATGCTGCCAGTTCTCGAAGCCGTCGTTCAAACCGGCAAGCCATTGCTGATCATCTCGGAAGATGTCGAAGGCGAAGCCTTGGCGACCCTCGTCGTCAACAAGCTGCGCGGCGGCCTCAAGGTCTGCGCCGTCAAGGCTCCAGGCTTCGGCGATCGTCGCAAGGCGATGCTGGAAGATATCGCAACCCTGACCAATGGCCAGACCATCTCGGAAGATCTCGGCATCAAGCTCGAGAGCGTCACGATGGACATGCTCGGCCGCGCTAAGCGCGTGATGATCGACAAGGACAACACCACGATCGTCGACGGCTCGGGCAAGAAGAAGGACATCGAAGCCCGCGTCAACCAGATCAAGGCGCAGATCGAAGAGACGACCTCGGACTACGACCGCGAGAAGCTCCAGGAGCGTCTTGCCAAGCTTGCTGGCGGCGTTGCCGTGATCAAGGTTGGTGGTGCCACGGAAATCGAAGTCAAGGAGCGCAAGGATCGCGTCGATGACGCACTGAACGCAACGCGCGCTGCTGTCGAAGAAGGCGTTGTTGCAGGCGGCGGCGTCATGCTGCTGAAGGCTTCTGCTGCCATTACCGTCAAGGGCGAAAACGACGACCAGGATGCTGGCATCCAGATCGTTCGCATGGCGCTCCAGGCACCGATCCGTCAGATCGCCGAGAACGCCGGCGTTGAAGGCTCGATCGTTGTCGGCAAGGTCCTCGACCATCGCTCGGCCACCTTCGGCTACGACGCCCAGAAGGATGAATACGGCGACATGATCGAAAAGGGCATCATCGACCCAGCCAAGGTTGTCCGCACGGCTCTTCAGGACGCAGCATCGATCGCTGGCCTGATGATCACCACGGAAGCTGGCATTGCCGAGGCCCCGAAGAAGGGTTCGGCTGGCGGCGGCGGCGGCATGCCAGGCGGCATGGGCGGCATGGGCGGCATGGATATGTAAGTGTCCAGCGCTTCCGGCCGACTCCACGCAGTGGAGTCGGCAGCGCCAACAAAAAATACTTCCGTTGCTTGGCGGCCGGCTCCACGGAGTGGTGTCGCCAAGCAAAAAAGAAAAAGAGCCGTCCCGGAGCAATCCGGGGCGGTTTTTTTTGTCTTGTATTGTCATCAGTGGTCATGCGTTCCTAACCCCGGCAGCGTGAGAAGTGCGAGTGGAAGCGAATGGACTGCAATTTTTCGACGATTGATGGCATTGCGCGATGCGTGCTGATTGGCAAACCATGGATTGAACTAGCGCTTGGCCTCGCGGGGTTGGGTGGCTTGGCCGCTGTTTCAGCGTTAATCTGGACAATCAAGCACTGGCGATCAGACCGGGTAAAATGGCAAAACGACAACGAACGTCTTGCACGATCTGCATCGGATGCCGAGCGAGCTTCCCGCCTCGCAGTGGGAGAACGTGATCTTGCTAATCAGCAACGCGACTTGGCCGTCTCAGCAATTTCAGGTGATCTGAGTGCGCAACAAGAAGAAATTGCGAAGGCACAATACTTGATTAAAGATCTTGGAGCGCGTGTCGACGCGGTGCGCGCCGTTCGCCTCGGAGACAGCGCCGCGTTTTGGTCGCGTCCGGCTGGTCCCCTGCCACAGTTCGATACTGAGATGCAGAACAGCATACCCGTGACGATGTTCGCGAACCAGAAAGGCGGGGTCGGCAAGACGACGCTCACAACGAACATAGCGGCCTGCTGGGCGGAGCAGAGGCAGCGTGTGTTGGCAATAGACCTCGACTATCAGGGCTCGCTAACCAATTTAATGCTTGCCCAGGCCGCGAAAGGTAAAACCGAGTTCGCATCGAAGGTCGATCACCTCTTTCAGAGGCCTCTCAACGAGCACTGGCCAGCCATCGCGATCGAGAGTGTGCCAACTTGCGACAAGCTCCACTACATCCCGACTGGCTACTCGTTCGAGCGACTGGAACGTGCACTTGAATATTCCTGGGTAATTGGGGACGAGCCCGAAGATGTTCGCTTCCTGCTGCGGCGGGTCATTCTCTCAAACTACGTGCAAACGCACTATGACAGGGTCGTCGTTGATGCACCGCCACGAGTAACACTCGGATTCGTCAACGGACTTGTGTGCAGCACTCACCTTTTCGTTCCAACGGTGGTTGACATGACGTCGGCGGCAGCCGTTGGACTATTCGCCCAACAGTTTCAGCAATTGCGCGCAGCGCTGAACCCCTATGTCAGCTTTCGCGGCATCATCGGCACCATGACGAATGTAGAGCATTTGGCAAAAGAAGCGCTGCCCGCCGCAAATGCCGCAGAGCGAGCCGCACAACTCGCGCTCAATACTAACGACGGCTATTTCCTTCGCGATGCCGTAATGCGTCGCGACGCTAAGGTTTCCTACTCAACTGAAGCCGGCATTGCCTACTTGCAGGAGCCATCGACTCGCCCAATGTTTAAGCGCATAGCTGACGAGATTGCGAGACGCGCCCCTTCGAAAAGGAGTTGATCCATGAAGATCAATGACTTGCGTAACGGCCTTAGTGCCGCAGCTGAGCTCCTGGGGATCCATCATCCTCAGTCTGCAGGAGATCAATTGCGCCAATTCGCGAATGCCCTACAGTCGCCGAAGCCCGTTAAGACCATCGAAGCTGTGGATAGAGTTTTGGCTAAGTGGTCAACATCTTCCCGCCGCTCGGCATTTTCCGCGCCGCTGCGTGACACCATCACTAAACTTGCGGCAACACAGGCAGCGTTCGGCGCATCGGCTGCGGCCGCGGACCTCAACCACCTGCTTCGGCTTTTCGAAGGATCGCCCGACCAGTCAGCGAGTGATTTTTGCTTAGATGTTGCTGATGGTTTGCTCATTCCAGCCAAACTGCCATCCGTCAAGAAGGCGAAGGTCGCCGCGCCCAAAGCACTTCCAGTTTCAAGCCTGGAAATCAATTCCATCGCGGATCAGTTGGTCGCGCGTGCAGACAATCACGAGGCGTTCGACCTGTTGCTTTCGACCCTTGCCGCCGACAAACGCATAACCAAGCCAGCACTCGTCGGCATTGCCGCTCGCTTCCTTGGCTACAATGCCAAGCCGAAAACAAGGGATGCGGCATTGGAAGCAATACGACGTCGACAGATGCAGGATGCTATCCAAGGCGCCCGGGCACGCGAAGTGCAGAAAATCGCGGTCTGACCACTACCGTCGGTACTGCACGAACGATGGATAAATTCCTGAGTCATCCAATACGCACGCATAGCTCCGCGCTCGTCGGCTTCGTCATAGTTTGCTTCAATAAGTCCGCGACCGGCACCCTTGGCGCGGGCCGCTGGGTCGACGAACAAATCTTCCAAGTAGCAATGGAACGTCCGAGGACATCACCGTGCGGGATCTGCGCTTGGAGTTATTCTTCCCAGCTGACCGGGCGAGTGCCGAGGCGCTGCAGGCATTGGCGGGAAACACGGGGTAACGCAACCTATCGATTCAATGCGCCAGCAGGCCGGGAGCGAATTGTTCGACCGCTTTGGCGACAATCCAGCCAAGGGCGAGTCCAAAGATGCCTGCGATGATGGCGTCGATCAGCCAGGTCGTGATGCCTGCAAGTGAGCCCATCACGGCGCCGATCGCAGCGGCAAACCCTTGAACTGCATGTGGTAGGGCTCCGAGGCCGAAATCCTCTAAACCGTGCAAGATGATGCCGCCGCCGACCCACAGCATCGCCGCCATGCCGAGCAGACTCAACCAATCGAGGAATTTCGGCATACCGCTGACCAGACCGCGACCAAACGCACGCCCTACACTTGTTTTCGCTTTCAGTGCGAGGAACACGCCGGCATCATCCGCTTTTACAATCAGGGCGACCGCACCGTAGACCATAACCGTCACCAGGATGCCGACCAGCGCTAGCACCAACGCCTTGCCCCAGAAGCTCGGCATGGTCACTTCCGCCAAGCTAATCGCCATGATTTCCGCCGACAGAATGAGATCTGTGCGGATGGCGCCAGCGATCTTCGCGCCCTCGAACGATGCAGAATCGTCGCCCGCCACTGCCGCCGCAGTCGGAATCGGAGCCGGCGGCACGGGCTTGGGATACATCATGCCGTGTAGTTTTTCCCAGCCTTCGAAGCACAGAAATGCGCCCCCGATCATCAGGAGCGGCGTGATCGCCCAAGGTGCAAGGGCTGTCAGCAAAAGCCCGGCTGGGAGCAGGTACAAAAGCTTGTTCTTCAGTGAACCCCAGGCGATCTTCGCTATGATCGGCAACTCGCGATCGCTGGCAAAACCGACCACATAGCGCGGCGTCACTGCGGTATCATCGATGACGATGCCGGCTGCCTTTGAGCCGACCTTGACCGCCTGCGCTGCGGCGTCATCGATGGAAGCTGCAGCGACCTTTGCGATCGCGGCAATGTCGTCAAGAAGCGCCAGAAGTCCGGAACTCATCTTAGGCTAAGTCTCCGTTGGTCATTCACGTGCTGGCTGCCGTCAACGCCTTATCGTCGATACTGCAGGAACGGGCTCTTGGTTGCCACTTGGTCGTACAAGCCGCGCGCACGGTAGTTGAACTCCTGGGTCGACCAATAGGTTCGAGTGACGCCGCGTTTGTCGGCCTCGGCGTAGGTCGCCTCGATCAATGCACGACCAGCGCCCTTGGCGCGGGCCGCTGGATCGACGAACAGATCCTCCAAGTAGCAATAGAACGTTGGCGACCACGTCGAGCGGTGGAACAAGATATGCGCAAGGCCGAAGGGCCGGTCCTGTTCGTCGACGATGACGAGCCCGATGTGGCAGCCTTCAGCGCCCGACATCAGCCGCCCCCAAGTGATCTCGATCACCTCATCGGCAACGCTCGATTTATAGAATTCGATGTAGGCTTTGAACAAAGGCACCCAAGCGGCTTTGTCCTTCGGACTAAGCGGGCGGACGACGTAAGCGGCGGCCATCGAGAACAGCTCCATTTGCGTGTGTGCAGTTGACGACTTTCAGCACCTACTCCCAGCGTCTACTTCCAGCGCCAAGTCAAACCTTTTTCAGTCACCTTGGCGGCCTTGCGCATCACATCCGGATCGTCGATCTTCACCTTGCGACCGTTGCGATCAAAGTAGTTTTGCGCCGCATCGACGACCAGCGTACGGCGTCCGATCTTGCATTCGTAAGGGGCTAACCGCGCGCCGCCAAGATTGGCCCACGTTGGGCTGTAGCGAGCGCCCGAACACACGACTTGCTCGCGTTTGACGTTTGCGCGCACCAACTGCAGGCGCACCTGCAAAACCAGGTTTGGATAGGGCTTTGCCACTTCGAGGACATCGGCCAAGGGCACCGATCCGCCGCCAGACAGACCGGGCGCAGGTGTTTTGGCAAAACTCACGTGCGCGCCAGCAACGTTCAGCACAACAGATGCAAAAATCAGGATTGTTGAGCGGCGCATGGGGCAAGCTTTCTACTGAAAGAGGGCGGCTCGTCTACATCAACCAGATTGACGCTAAGCCCAGGAATGCGAAGAAACCTACCACATCCGTCACCGTTGTAACGAACACGGTCGAGGACACGGCTGGATCGAATTTCCAGTGGTCCAGCGCCAACGGCACGAAAATGCCAGCGAGTGCCGCTGCCAGAAGATTGATCACCATGGCGCCGGCAATCACCGCGCCCAGCATATTGGAGCCATACCAGACATACACGACGAGACCCATGATCACGGCAAACACGAAGCCGTTGAGCAATCCAATTGCCGTCTCGCGCAGCACCACGCGCACGACGTTGGCCGCTCCGAGCTCCCCGGTTGCCAACGCGCGCACGGCGACCGTCATAGTTTGCGTACCAGCATTGCCGCCCATCGACGCGACGATCGGCATCAAAACCGCCAACGCCACCATGTGCTCGATTGTGGCGTCAAACACTTTGATCACGGATGACGCCAGGATCGCGGTCAACAGATTGACGAACAGCCACGAGAACCGGCTCGGCGCGATCTGGCGCACGCTATCGCTCAGGCGCTCGTCGCCAACGCCGCCCATCGCTTTCATTTCCTGCTCCGCCTCTTCGTCGATCATCTCGACGACGTCATCGACGGTGACCACGCCAACGAGCCGTTGGTTCTCGTCGACGACGGCCGCAGACATCAAATCGTAACGGCGAAACTGGCGGGCAACTTCGGTCTGATCGGCGGTGGCAAGCACGGTTGCCCGCTCCCGGTTCGTAATGTCGTCGATTTTCACGTGACGCTTGGTGCGCAATAATTTCGAGATCTCGACTGACCCCAGCACTTTGAACATCGGATCGACGACAAAGAATTCGGTGAACGTCTCAGGCAGGTCGTCAGGGCCGGCATCGCGCATGGTGTCGATCACGTAGCCAACCGTCCAGTAGGGTGCGACGGCCACAAAATCGGCCTGCATGAGTCGACCGGCGCTATCTTCAGGGTAATCGAGGTTGCGCTCAAGAGCGGCACGATCACCGGTTGGCAGTTGCGCTAATATTTCCTGCCGGTCTTCCGCATCCAAATGCTCGATGACGTAGGCCGCATCATCGGTATCAAGTGCGTTGACGGCGCGCGCCAGCAATTCGTTGGGCAGCGCCTCCGACAATTGATCACGCACATTCGGATCGAGTTCCGACAGCACCTCGAAATCAAACGACGTGCCGAGCCCCTGGATCAGACTGACGCGGGCGGATGGCGACAGCAATTCGATCACGTTGGCGAGGTCAGGCGCCGGCATGCCCGCAACAAGTGTCTTGGCGCGGTCGAGATCTGCATTCTCAAGCGCATCGGCGACCTCGCGTGCGCGATCTTGGATCGCGTCGCTGCCACCGTCCGAATCTCTGATTGCCGTTTCGCGCATGCGGAAATCCATCGTGACGGCGCTTTTGCGCTCGATGTTGCGTCGTTAAGCGGTTTTGAGGGACACCTGAATCGAAACCGACACGGACAGTTTACGCGGCAATCTTGTCAAAAACACGCGTCGAAATTACAACAGTTCTTCGCATCGACCGATGCAGATGTGCAACGGCCCTGATAATCATGAGCCAACGATTTGATGTTCGTCCACAAGCTGCCTCGCCTTTGCCATCTGGATGGTTATGGTCCCGCGCGGGACTTGAATTAAATCGCCCCCCGAGGAACGAAGTTGTGACGGTAGCTGCACGAATTTCAAATATCCGCGTATGGGGCGTCATCGCCGTCACAGCGACGATTGCAGCCGTCGTGGCTGCGGCAACCCCGGCAGCAACACAGACCACTGGCGCACGGCCAAGCGCGACAGCGTCTGGTCCTGTCGCCTGCGGGCCAAAGGCCATCGGCGTCGCGCGCACCGCCGAGATCAACGCCAATAAAGGCCCGCGTTTTGGCCATCAGCAATATAAGGAAAACGACTTCTTGGCTGATGGTGAAGTGGTGCTGACCTTCGACGACGGCCCATCGAGCGTCTACACTCCGCGCGTTCTCCAAGCACTCGAAGCGCATTGCACCAAGGCCACTTTCTTCATGGTCGGCAGTCGGGCCATGGCCGAACAGCGCATCGTCAAGGATGTCGCACGCCGCGGCCACACCATCGGCACCCATACCTGGAGTCACGCCAACTTGCGCGCCATCGGTGCAGTGCGGGCAAAGGACGAAATCGAACTTGGCATCAGCGGCGTGCAACGCGCCCTCGGACAGCCGATTGCGCCGTTCTTCCGCTTTCCGTACCTCGCCGATTCAGCCGCCATGAAGGCGCACTTGAACGCGCGCAACATCGCCGCGTTCTCGATTGACGCTGATTCCTACGACTACAAGACGCTGAACCCAGCCGAAGTGCACCGCGCGATCATCAATCAGATCACGGCCCAGCGCAAAGGCATTATCCTTTTTCACGATATCCAACCGGCGACTGCTGGTGCCCTGATGGCCTTACTCACAGATTTGAAGGCACGCGGCTTTCGGGTTGTGCATATGGTTCCGGGATCGAAATCAGATACCCAGCCCGCCTACGATGTGATGGCGACCCGTGAGTCGAGCCGACGTCTCGTCGCAACGGCAGCAAGCCCGCTTGCCAAGCGCGCTGTGACATGGCCGATGGCCGGAATCCAATCGAGCCCAACGGCTGCCCAGCCGCTGCCGCCGAACCAAGTGCCGGGGCAGGCCTACTATCCACCAATTGGCAGCGGTGGTCCGCTACCACCTCTACCGCCGTTGGCCCCGCCGCCGCCACGGCCTCGGGTGGAAGATGATTGGATGTCGCGGATCTTCCGCAACTAAGAGTTACGCACCCACCCCGTTGGGCCCAACCGCTCCTGCGGTTGGAAGCGCGCCTTGTATTCCATCTTCGGCGAATTCTTGATCCAATAGCCGAGATAGAGATACGGCAAGCCGAGAGAACGCGCATAATCGATATGGTCGAGGATCATGTGCGTCCCGAGCGACCGGTCGACCGCATCGGTGTCATAGAAACTGTAGACCAGTGAAATGCCATCCGACAGCCGATCGCACAACGTCACGCCGATCAGCGGCGAAACCGCGTGCGGCCGTTCGAGCGCATGTTCGGGCCGCACCCGGTACTCCGTAACGAACGTATCGACCGACGTGTCCTCGACCATCATGGCGAAGTCGAGCACGCTCATGTCGGCCATACCGCCCTCGCCATGCCGGGCCGAGATATAGTCGCGAAACAGCGCGTATTGCTCGGACGTAGGCCTAGCTCCAAGACGCTTCGGCTTCAAATCTCGATTGCGCGCCGTCACGCGACGAAACGAGCGCGTGGTTTGGAACTCATCGACGGGCACGCGGATTGAAATGCACGCCTGACAGCCCTCGCAATACGGCATATAGGCAATGTTCTGGCTGCGTCGGAAGCCGCCCTTGAGCAGGCTATCGACGAGAGCTGGCGGTTTATCCTGCGTGAGATGCGTGAACAGCTTACGCTCAAGCCGACCGGGCAGGTAGGGGCAGCGCTGCGGCGCGGTCACATAGAATTCGGGGAAGTTCTTTTGGTGTTCGCTCATGCAGCGTTCGTGCCCACCCGCTCGACCTAACGCCAGCGATGCTATGTGACCCGCGCCCCATCGCGCAAGCACGATGTCTTGCCTGCTGAGCCGCGTCTATCAGCCTTTACATCGCAGCCCGCATCAGCTTGGCGGCCGCGGGCGCGAAATAACTGAGTACGCCCGAGGCGCCAGCCCGCTTGAAAGCCATCAGACTTTCCATCATCACTTTGTCGTGGTCGAGCCAGCCCCGTTCGGCGGCAGCCTTCAGCATCGCGTATTCGCCAGACACCTGATACGCGAACGTCGGCACGCCGAAGGTTTCCGATACGCGCTGCACGATGTCGAGATAAGGCATGCCGGGCTTTACCATCACCATGTCCGCGCCCTCGGCCAGATCAAGCGCCACCTCGCGCATGGCTTCATCGGTGTTGGCAGAGTCCATTTGATAGGTGCGCTTGTCACCCTTAAGCGTGCCCGACGAGCCGACCGCATCTCGGAACGGGCCGTAGAACCCGGAGGCATATTTCGCCGCATAGGCCATGATCAACGTATTGGTGTGGCCCTTCGCTTCGAGTGCCGACCGGATCGCGCCAATGCGACCGTCCATCAGATCGGACGGCGCGATGATATCGCACCCGGCTTCGACCTGGACCAACGACTGGCCAACCAGCGTCTCGACCGAGGCGTCGTTGAGGATCACGCCGTCGCGCAAGTGCCCGTCGTGGCCGTGCGTGGTGTAGGGGTCGAGCGCCACATCGAGCAGAATGCCGATATCAAGGCCCGCCTTGCGCACGGCGCGGGTGGCGCGGCACACGAGGTTCTCCGGATTGAGGGCTTCGCGGCCATCGTCGGTGCGCTTGTCGGGATCGGTATAGGGAAACAGCGCGATCGCTGGAATGCCAAGCGCCAATGCCTGTTCGGCTGCCGCCACCACGAGATCAACCGATAGCCGCTCGACACCCGGCATGGAGGGAATTTCGCTGCGCTTATTTTTCCCCTCCGCCACGAACAGCGGCCAGATCAGATCTGACGGCGACAGCGTGTTTTCCGCAACCAGACGACGTGACCAGCCGGACTGGCGCGTACGGCGCGGACGCGTCAGCGGATATTGGCCTTGCGCTGTGGTCGGTTGAACGTTGGTGGGACGGATCAGATCAGGACGTGGTTTCATGGCGCAAAGTCTCTGTCGTGCAATGTTGCGGGTTAGAAGCACTCTAACATCCGATGCCCGCCGCCGAATGGCAAGTGTGGTGCTTAGATCGATCACCCGAACTCATGCTTTCCCGGTACGCTCTCGCATGCTTTCCCGGACGAAGCGGAGCTTCGAGCCGGGATCTTGCACTGTCAGCGATTGGCAGATTTCGCAACACAGCTGGCTGGACAAGATCCCGGCTCACCGCGCCAATGCGCGGCGTCCGGGAAAGCAAGACTTCACAAGCAAAAAGGGCCGCATTGCTGCGGCCCTTTCCGGTAGGTTCGAATGGTCCGCGATATCAGAAGCGGATGATCGCGCCCATCATGACAGTCTGGAAGTCCTGAACCCCACGGTTCACCTTGCCAACCTGGCCACCAGTTGCGCTGGTGTTCACGTCTGCATCAAAGTGCTTGTAGTTCAGGTAGAGGTCCATGGCAGCAGCGGAAATCTGCTGGTTGATGCCGAGACCCCAGTGCGTGACGCTTGCGTCAGCAATGAAGGAAGCAGCGCCAGCAAGGTTCGTGGCATCGTTGCGGGCACCGCCCGTGATTGCCATGCCGGTGTCAGCTACGCCGTACTCGCCGTACAGCGTGGTCAGACCCAAGCCGAACCAGTTCTTTTCGATACCGGCCTGGATGTACCAGCTCTTGTCCTTGTCGTTTGCAGTGGCGACAAGCTTCTTACGGTTCTCGTCGCGCAGTTCGCCGTACGTACCCGTTACGTAGAGACCGGTTGGTACGTGCATCACGCTAGCCGACATGCCGAGCGCGTTACAATCGACTGCTGAGTCAACGTTTGGAAATACAGCAATGTTGGCGCAACCGCCGTTGCCAGCACCAGCGGACGAGTTGATCTGCTGATAACCGATACCAGCGGCAACACGAACGCCGTTGAACTCACCAGCGTAGCGCAAAGCCGTGTCGTACTTGTCATCATCCGAGAATGCCGACGAGAACGTGAAGCCATGCATGGTTGGCGAGACGTAACGAACTGTCGCAGCGCGGTCACCTTCACCGACGTTGAAGTTCGAACCGGAGCGAATGCTGCCCCACGTCACGCGAGCAGTACCATTAGGTGCCTGAGCGAGCGTGCCGTTGTTAAGACGAAGGACGAAACCTGCATTGTAGCCCGAGTCATCCGGTCCAGTGTTGTTCACATTGGCAAGGTTGATTTCGGTGATGCCGTCAGTTGCGGTTGAGGTCATACCGACCCAAACGCGACCGAGCTGCTTGTTCTCCATCCACCAGGCGCTGTGACGAATGTCGAGCGACGATGAGTTGCCGATCGCGTCCACAGCGTTCTGGCTGCGGTTTGAGGAGTTGCCGTAACGAACGCCAATTTCCATCAGGTAACCAGCTGACCAATCGGAATTGATTTTGGCATCGCCGACGAAACGGAAGCGTGAGCGCGAGTTGTTGTTCGACACTACGTATGCGTTTGACTCTCTGCCATCATCCCAGAAGATGAGGGCTTCGTTGACGTGGCCCGAAACCGTGAGCGAAACCTTGCGATTGCCCTTGCGGGCCGTCGTGGCTTCGAGCTCGGCAACGCGCTCTTCGAGGTCGGCGCAGCAGTTGCCACCGAGGTCGGCAGCGAATGCGCCTGTACCAATCACCGATGCGATCGTAGCGATCGCCAGGCGGCTGGTTGTCTTTTTAAAGCTCCCAGTCATTCGATATTCTCCAGTCTGTCTTTTTCAGTTTTTCTGTGCAGGAAGCAGCACGCGCTGCCCGGCGATGAGCCCCATGTTCGGATCGAACAGCACGAACGCGCGTGAGCGCACGCGGTTGGATCCGAACGCGGATAACTGACGCTACTGAACTGACGCTCGAAGGTTACAAAGTGCGACGAACACTGCTCGCCGGGCTTGCTCCCTGCGGATCAGTTGTTGGGCGATCAACCCTTCAACCATGTGATCCGGGGCGGGGCGCCCCTGTCGCACGACTCGTGACAATGGAATTTGAATAGTGCAGGGCGACGCCGGTCGCAAATGCCGTATTGGCTTTCCCCAGCCGTTTGGAGGCTGATGTGACGTGAAAGCCACGAAAAGCAGTCAAGACACACCTAGTTTCGCGGTTTGTTCTCAAATGCGGCGCTTTGGCGGCACGACCGCTAACCTCGGATTTTGCCACGTCGAGGGATGAAAAACCGGTTTTGAGCACGACTCGGGGAGCAAAAGTGCGGAGGAATCGAGTCGGAGGGAGTGCAAAATTGGCGAAGGAAGCGCTGCAGAGTGGCGCCGCCCCCGTTTCATGCTTCCCCGGCCGAAGCGAAGCGGAGAGCCGGGGCCTTTACCGTTGAGCGGGAAAACCGTTAGGGCTCTAGTCCTTCAAGGCGAATTACATCATCGAAGAGATCGCGCCACGTTGGGTTACTGGCTTCAATCAATTCGATTTTCCAATCTCGTCGCCAGCGCTTCATCAAACGCTCGCGCTTTGCTGCTGAATCGGCCTCGGCGTGAACTTCGAAATGGACGAGGCGACCTGCCCAATATTTTCGCGCAAAGTCATCGAGGATGCGCATTCGATGCTCCCAAGCTCGCCCCGCGATATCGCAGGTCATGCCGGTGCAAAGTACACCGCGTGCCCGACTGGCAGTGATGCAGACGTAAAATAGTTTTTCGACCGGCTCGCGCATACGATCCGCCTTCTTTACAAGAGAGTACTCCAATCCTCTCCACCACATCTAAAATGGAGTGCATAAACCATGGACCAACGCATTTCCCGTTAGATACCGTAGATCAGGAAAACGATCATTATCCCTCGACAGATAAAGGTCCCGGATAACCGGGCCAATGCCCGGTTTCCGGGAAGGCGGTGGAGCAGGAGGCTGATTGCGCAGTGGAGTGGGCAGTGGAGCAGGCGGCGACTCAGCAGCACTGCACAAACGAAAAGAGCCGCCCGAAGGCGGCTCTTTCCTTATAATATGTGACGATCAAATCATCAGAAGCGGATGATCGCGCCCATCATTATGGTCTGGAAGTCCTGGACGCCACGGTTCACCTTGCCAACCTGGCCACCATTTGCACTGGTGTTCACGTCTGCATCAAAGTGCTTGTAGTTCAGGTACATATCCATGGCAGCGGCCGAGATTTCCTGGTTGATACCGAGACCCCAGTGCGTGACTTGAGCGTCAGCAATGTTGGCAGCGACGCCAGCCAAGTTCAAGGCATTCACTGCAGCACCGCCTGTGATTGCCATGCCGGTGTCAGCTACGCCGTACTCACCGTACAGCGTTGTCTTTCCGATGCCGAACCAGTTTTGTTCGATACCAGCCTGGACATACCAGCTCTTGTCCTTGTCGTTCGCGGAAGCGACGAGCTTCTTACGGTTCTCGTCGCGCAGTTCGCCATACGAACCCGTTACGTAAAGACCGGTCGGTACGTGCATCAAGCTGGCAGACATGCCGAGCGCGTTACAATCGACTGCTGAGTTGACATTGGGGGCCGCCGCAATATTGGCGCAACCGCCGTTGCCAGCACCAGCTGACGAGTTGATCTGCTGATAACCGATACCAGCGGCAATCCGGAAGCCAGAGAACTCACCTGCATAACGCAATGCCGCGTCATACTTGTCGTCGTCCGAGAAAGCGGCCTGAAGGGTGAAGCCAACGAGCGTTGGCGACACGTACTTCACAGTCGCAGCGCGGTCACCTTCACCGACGTTGAAGTTCGAACCGGAACGAATGCTGCCCCAGGTCACGCGGGTAGCAGCAGTACCCACTGCGTCTTGAGCGAGCGTGCCGTTATTACGACGCAGAACGAAGCCTGCGTTGTAGCCCGAATCGTCCGGACCAGTGTTATTCACGTTGGCAAGGTTGATTTCGGTGATGCCGTCAGTTGCAGTTGAGGTCATACCGACCCAAACGCGACCGAGGTGCTTATTGTCGATCCACCAAGCGCTATGACGAATGTCGAGCGACGATGAGTTGCCGATCGCGTCCACAGCGTTCTGGCTGCGGTTTGAGGAGTTGCCGTAACGAACGCCAATTTCCATCAGGTAACCAGCTGACCAATCAGCATTGATTTTGGCATCGCCGACGAAGCGGAAGCGCGAACGCGAGTTGTTGTTCGACACGACGTAGGCGTTTTTCTCGGCGCCGTCATCCCAGAAGATGATGGCTTCGTTGATGTGGCCCGAAACGGTCAACTTGACCTTGCGGTTACCTTTACGAGCCGTGGTGGCTTCGAGTTCCGCAACGCGTTCCTCGAGGTCGGCACAGCAATTACCACCAAGATCGGCGGCTTGGGCGGCAATGCCACCCGATACGATACCGGCCGCAGCGACAAGCGCGAAGCGGCTAGCTGACTTGAACAGTCCCCCGTTCATACGAACATCTCCCGTTGGACTAACACTACTGGGTACGCAACCACCATTGATTGGCACGCCGCTATAGCACTTACTCGCCTAACCAACTTGCTTGGGGACATTTGCGTGTCCCATAGCCCCTATCGGCCTTGGCTGAGGTAGTCCTAACCCAAGCGTTGACGAAACGTAAACAGCGAACATGTGATTTGTGGGTTTTTGACTGTAGGTTCGTGGCGAAAGTGTCACGCTTTTGATTCGGGACACACTGTGGCGTTTTGCATGACTCTTATAAATTCAGCAGGTTAGTTGAAATTGTGATTCGTCTGCCCAGGAGCAAAAAATTCTGTTTATTCTCTTGCGAATCAAAACATTGCCAATTCCATAGCTGCGTCGGTTGGCCATTTGTGTCGGCTGCAAGGCGCGCTACAAGGGATGGACTGCACGCTGTTAACGGACGCGCTCATGCAAAATTATGACGCCCTCGTCGTTGGCGGCGGCCCGGCAGGATTAGCCGCCGCAGCAACGCTTGCCATGACCGGCGCAAGCGTGGCGCTGATCGCTCCAGCCGCCGCGACCGACCACCCCGATACCCGCACCGCCGCCCTGTTTACGGGATCCCTCGCGCTGTTGCGTCATGTTGGCGCCTTCGATCTCCTAGCCGATGCGATAACGCCGCTGCGGGGCATTCGAATTGTCGATGATGGCGATGGTCTGCTGCGCGCGCCCGAAGTCACGTTTGAAGCGGATGAGATGGGGCTAGCGGATTTCGGCGCGAACGTGCCGCAAGACGCGCTTGGGATCGCCTTACGGCATGCGTGTGGTCGTTTGTCCGGCCTGAAAATGATTTCAGGTCAGATGGTTAGTCTGGATTCGACAAAAACCGGCATCGACGTTCTGTTGGCCGACGGCACAACGTTTTCGGCCCGACTTGTCGTTGCAGCCGATGGCCGAAACTCTCCCTGCCGCTCAGCGATCGGGATCGAGACTGAAACCTGGGATTATCCGCAGGTGGCGATTGCTGCACAATTTGCCCATTCCCGCGCCCATCATGGCATTTCGACTGAATTTCACCGTCCAAGCGGGCCTTGCACCGTGGTGCCAATGCCCGGAAAGCGCTCCAGCCTCGTCTGGGTCGAGAGCCCGGTGATTGCGAAACGGCTGGCCGCGCTCGATAACGCAGCGTTTACACGGGCGCTGGAAGACCGCCTGCACGGCGTTCTCGGCACTGTCAGCGACATGGGGGTTCGGCGCGCGTTCCCGTTGACCTGCCTGAAGGCCAAGTCATTGGGGAAGGGCCGCGTCGTGCTCGTTGGCGAGGCCGGGCACACGCTCCCGCCGATTGGCGCGCAGGGCCTGAACCTTGGTCTCCGCGATGTCGCCGTGCTGGCTGATTTGGTGACCGACGCCCGGGCTAATGGCTGCGACATCGGCAGCGATGCCCTTCTGGACGCCTATACGACCGCCCGCCGACAAGACATCTTCGTGCGCACCACGGCCGTTGACTGGCTGAACCGATCCCTACTGGCGGATTTCCTGCCAGCCGACCTCGCACGCGGCCTCGGCTTACATATTGTCGGCGGCATTGGGGTGCTCAAACGACGCGTGATGCAGGCCGGATTCGAATCCGGCAGCTTGCCCCGCCTCATGCAAGGCTAACTGCTGCTTGACGGGGGGCCAACGCTGTTGTCCATCAGGAGCGTGATTTCACCCGGCCATCCGAACCAACAGCCCCAACACCCCATGTCGGCCCCCACCTCCACCCTGCGGGATTTCCAGTTCCGCCTCGAATACGCCCTGCTGCGGCTGGTGATCGGGATTGTGCGCCTAGTGCCGCTGGATCGGGCCAGCGCAATCTCAGGTCGGGCGTGGCGGTTCCTCGCGCCAAAAGTTTCGCCCAAGCGCCACGCCCGCGCATTGGACAATCTTGCCATTGCATTCCCCGATAAACCTTTCGCCGACCGCGAAAAGATAGCGCTTGCGAACTGGGAGAACCTGGGCCGCGTCATGGCCGAGACGATGCAATTGGATCGCATCTTGGCCGATCCTGAGCGCATCGAGATCGCAAACTTTCCGGTGTTTGCGCGTTACCGCGACAAACTTGGGCCGATCGTTGGCGTTTCGCTCCATATGGGCAATTGGGAGCTTGCAATCTGGCCGCTGACAGTTGCCGGCGCCAAACCCGCTGCCGTCTATCGCAGCGTCAATAATCCCTATGTCGATCAATACCTGCGCGATCAGCGGCGCGATCTTTATCCTGGCGGACTATTGGGGCGCGGCAAGGTCGAAGGCGGTCACGGCGAAGGGCAAAAGACGGCGCGCTTTATCATGGACTACGTGCGTCGCGGCGGGCGGCTCGGCATCGTCTCGGATTTGTATGACCGAACCGGCCTGCAGGTGCCGTTTTTCGGGCGAAACGCTGGCACTGTCGCCATGCCAGCGATGATCGCCCGCCGGGTCGGCGCGCGTGTCTGGATGGCGCGTTGCGTGCGCATCGGCGGGGGCGTAAAATTCCGCATCGAGCTGATGGAACTGCGGGTGCCGCGCACCGACAACCAATCCGAAGATATCAAATGGGCGACCGCTGCCATCCAGCGCCAATTCGAGGCCTGGATCCGGGAAGTGCCTGAACAATGGATGTGGAGTAATCGGCGCTGGAGCTGATCCGAACGATTTTGAAAAAAACGCCACAAAAGGTGCAACACCATGCCCGCAACACGCACGCCTGCTAAATTCTTCTCGGCCTTAGCCATTGGCGCGCCAGAGCCGTTTCGGGCGCCTCCTGTGCGCCTCGAGCGGATGATCCACTTCATTCCGCCGCACAACGCCAAGATTGTGTCCAAGATCGGGGAGTTGAAATCCCAGGTCGATGTCATCCTCGGCAACCTGGAGGACGCCATTCCAGCTGACCAGAAGGCCAATGCACGGGCGGGCTTCATCCGGATGGCGCTGGATAACGACTTCGGCGACACCGGCCTGTGGACCCGGGTCAATTGTCTCAACTCGCCATGGTTCCTCGACGACGTGATCGATATCGTCGGTCAGGCCGGGCACAAGCTCGATGTGATGATGCTGCCCAAGGTCGAAGGGCCGTGGGATATCCATTATCTGGATCAATTGCTCGCCCAGCTTGAAGCCAAGGCCGGGATCAAAAAGCCGATTATGATTCACGCAATCCTCGAGACCGCCGAGGGCGTGTCGAATATCGAGGAGATTGCCAGTGCCAGCCCACGGATGCACGGCATGAGCCTGGGGCCAGCGGATCTAGCAGCCTCGCGCGGCATGAAGACGACCCGCGTCGGCGGCGGACATCCAGCCTACGGCGTCCTCGCCGATGCTGCAGGGGCCCAGCACCGCGCGTTCTATCAACAAGACCTTTGGCACTACACGGTCGCGCGCATGGTCGATGCCTGCCAACGCTGCGGGATCAAAGCCTTCTACGGCCCGTTCGGCGATTTCTCAGACCCCGACGCATGCGAAGCCCAGTTCCGCAACGCCTTTCTGATGGGGTGCGCTGGCGCTTGGTCGCTGCATCCAAGCCAGGTCGAGATCGCCAGCCGCGTGTTCAGTCCCGACGTTGGCGAAGTCGCCTTTGCTCAAAAGATCCTGGCGGCCATGCCAGACGGCACCGGCGCCGTCATGATCGATGGCAAAATGCAGGATGATGCGACCTGGAAGCAGGCCAAGGTCATCGTCGATCTGGCGCGACTGGTGGCCGCAAAAGACCCAAGTGCTGCCGCCCGATATGGACTCTGATCCGGCGACCAGTCATACCCACCGTCCCCAACACTCCACTCCCACCTCAGTTGCAATCCATGCCCCCCAGAAAATCCAAGAAATCGAGCGCCAAGAAGGTGCGCAGCGCCAAGTTCATGGTCGGCAACGTCGTGCGCCACCGGTTCTTTCCGTTCCGCGGGGTGATTTTCGATATCGATCCGGTGTTCAACAATACCGAGGAGTGGTGGCTGTCGATCCCAGAGGAAATGCGGCCGCGCAAGGATCAACCGTTCTATCATTTGTTCGCGGAGAACGCCGAAACCACGTACATCGCGTATGTGTCTGAACAGAATTTGCTGCCCGATGACACGGGTACGCCGGTCAAGCATCCGCAGGTCAAGGAGATGTTTGCCCGCGACAATCGCGGCGGTTATCGCGCGCTTTACCTGCAATCGCATTGAACAGTAGTTACTCCTGCGTCAAACAAAAATGCCGCGCAACCAAAAGGTTGCGCGGCTTTTTTTTGTATCAAACCAAATCGTGATCAGGGCTTCTTGGGTGGTACAAAGGGTGCTGGCTGCAGATCGCCTGGCTTTGGCGTCAGACGCTGCTGCGTGGCCTGGGTCTCGACAAACTTCTTGTATTCTTCTTCCTGGCGCACACGCAGATCCTGGAAGAAGCGCTGACGCTGCTCACCATAGGTCTTGCCATCGGCAGCAGGTCCAGCCTGCGCCACTGCAAACCCATCGAGCGGGATCGAGAAGGGCACTGGCTGAGCCGCACCATTCATGGCTAGGATCACAATTCCGCCGCCTGTCTTCAGGCTATCAACCACGTCCTTGGTCGCTTCGATCTCGGCGGTGCAACCGGTCGGGTGGCACAGCGTGTACTTGAGATCGATCGGCTTCAATGTCTTCTCGTCGATCTTTTCGTTCTTGCCAGCCTTTTCCCAGGTCGGCTTGTCATAGACGGCCATGCGCAAACCGGGCGGAATGGCGACGCCGATTGCAATCGGTACCATCACCATCAGATGCTGTTTGTCCGAGCCTTCAACCTGACGAAGGGCGGCCGACACGATCACCATGCCGGAATTGCCATCCAAGCGCTCGTGGTGGGTGAGGCAGATATTCTTTTCCTCAGCCGTTACCTTGCCGTCCTTGCCAGGAACCGGCACTTGCGTCTTTTCGCAAAGCTTGACCCAGAAGATCTGTTGACCGGCGGCAGGCGCTGCGGCCGCTGGTGCAGCAGCAGCAGCAGCCGGTGCTGCGGCTTTCGGAGCGGCCTTCGGCGGTGTCTGCGCGAAGGCGCCACCTGCGGCTAATCCCAATGCCAACGTAGCCGTTGCCAGCTTTTGGCTCAATTGAACCCGATAATTCATTGTTGATATTGACCTCTTCGCTTACGAGCGCGACGCGTCCGCTCTGCCCCTGAATCCTAATAATGCCATGTATCGAACAGCACTGTCACCGGACGCTGCATCTTGTACGCAGATCACGGTGACGCTTTGAGCGGCAATAAGGGTTCGATTGCGGCAATCCCGTGACCGAACAGGCGATCTACATCGACAGTCTTGTGCACGATGACGACCACGTGGCAAAGGGGCAACTGATCTTCGATGATCAAATAACGCAAACGAAGGGCCACCGCTGGTTGGGTTCGATGGCAAACAAGAGCTTTCGGTGGGCCGTCGGTTGCGCAGTTGCGCTGCTTTCGGGCGGGCACGCTGCGTCCGCCCGCGCCGAGCCGGTGCACGGCATCGCCATGCACGGCGACCCAGCGCTGGCGGCAGGCTTCAAGCAATTCCCCCATGTGAACCAAAATGCGCCGCGTGGTGGCCGCTTGAACCTTGGCATTCAGGGCACCTTCGACAGCCTAAATCCGTTCATTATCAAAGGTAATCCGGCGAACGGTGTGCGCGAGTACGTGTATGAGAGCCTAATGGCGCGCTCACCTGATGAGCCCTTTACGCTTTATGGCTTGATTGCCGAACAGGTCGACGTGCCAGCCGACCGCTCCAGCGTGACATTTTATCTCAACAAGGCCGCCCGCTTCTCCGATGGAAAACCCGTTACCGCCGATGACGTGTTGTTCTCACATGCGGTGCTGAAGGAAAAGGGACATCCGACCATCCATCGCGGCTACTACAAGAAAGTGGCATCGGCGACCGCAATCGATTCCCACACCGTGCGGTTTGTCTTCGACGAAGCCGGTGATCGCGAAATGCCTCTTATCATGGGGCTCATGCCGGTTCTGCCGCGCCACCGACTGAGACCCGATACCTTCGAGCGCACGTCGCTTGAGCCGCCGATTGGCAGCGGCCCCTATCTGGTCGCGCAAATCGATACCGGTCGCTCGATCGTCTATCGCCGTAATCCCGACCACTGGGCAAAAGATCTCAACGTGCGCCACGGTCGATCAAACTTCGACGAGATCCGCTACGAATACTTCCGCGACAGCAACGCCCTGTTCGAGGCCTTCAAAGCTGGCAACATCGACGCGCGCAGTGAGGATGACCCCGGCCGCTGGGCCGAGGGCTACGCCTTTCCAGCGGTCGATGACGGTCGCGTCATCAAGCGCGAATTCCCGACCGGATTGCCAGCTGGCATGTCAGCGCTCGTCTTCAACACGCGTAAACCGGTATTCGCAGACGTGCGCGTGCGTCGTGCGCTGATCCTCGCCTTCGATTTCTCGTGGGTGAACCAGAACCTCTATCACTCGCTTTACAAGCGAACCGAGAGCCTATTCCAGCGCTCCTACCTAGCATCCACCGGAAGGCCTGCCGATAGCGCCGAGCGGGCGTTGCTCGCGCCTTTCGCGAACGCCGTACCGACCGATATCCTGGAGGGGAAATTTCACTTCCCCGACAGCCAGAGTGCGGCGAACAACCGCGAAAATCTAAAACGAGCCGCAGCACTTCTCAGCGACGCTGGATACTCGCTTGAAGGCGAGACGCTGATCAATAAGACAACGCGCTTGCCCTTGAAGTTCGAGTTTCTAGCTCAGACCAAGGGCCAGGAGCGTTTGCTATTGAACCTGCAAAAGCCGCTGCGCCAGTTGGGAATTTCGCTCGCCATCCGACAGGTCGACGATGCCCAGTATTGGTCGCGGCTGAAGGACTTCGACTTCGATATGATCCAATGGAATTGGCGGGCCTCGCTCTCGCCCGGCAACGAACAGGCCAACCGCTGGAGCAGCACCACGGCTGACATCAGCGGCTCGCTCAACTACGTCGGCGTGAAGTCTCCCGCTGCCGACGCGATGATCGATGCTCTTCTCAAAGCCAACACGAAAGAAGAGTTCACCTCTGCTGCCCGTGCGCTGGACCGCGTGATCATCTCTGGCGATTATATGATCCCGCTGTTCCATGTGCAGGGCCAGTGGATCGCCCATTGGCGACATCTGAAAGCACCGGAGCGCACGGCCTTGTTCGGACCCGACTTTGATACCTGGTGGATGGAGGGGCAGAAGTGAACCCGGTGATCGGCTATCGCGGTGCATTAGCGCCAGCTGCGTTCAACATGGCGGCCTACTGCATTGGCCGCGCTGCGACCTCGACACCGGACAAGCCAGCGCTCGTCGTGGTTGACGACCCAGCGCGCGAACCTTCCGAAATCTGGTCGTACCGTCGCCTGGAGGACGCGGTCCTCAATGTTGCGGGCGCACTCTCGATCAGCGGCTTGAACCCGGGTGCGCGGATTCTGATCCGGCTCGATAATACAAGCGATTACGCGCTGATGTTTTTCGGCTCGATGGCAGCTGGCTTCGTGCCCATCCCAGCCTCGGCCCAGCTGACCGCGCCAGAGGTGTCCTTCCTGCTCGAAAATAGTGGCGCCGAAGCAATCTGCTTGGCCGACAATCTGGCGCCCGGCCCGATCCCTGCCGGTGTGCAAGTGATCGAGAACCACGAAGTGGCGCGGATGATTGCCGATGGTCCGCGTGGGCAGTACGCTGCAACGACGGCTGATCAACCGGCCTACCTGATCTACACCTCCGGCACGACATCTAAGCCGAAGGGCGTGCTGCATGCGCATAGGGCTGCGTGGGGACGACGTCCGATGTATCAGGGTTGGTATGGCATTTCAGCGAGTGACCGCGTGCTGCATGCCGGCGCGTTTAATTGGACCTATACCCTCGGGGTCGGCCTGACCGATCCGTGGGCGAACGGGGCGACGTCGGTGATCTACACTGGCGCGAAGGACCCAGCCTTGTGGCCGAGCCTCATTGCACAACATGGCGCGACGATCTTTGCCGCTGTCCCCGGCCTTTATCGGCAAATCCTCAAGTACGGCGATGCACGGCCCGGCACGCTTGGCCAATTACGTCACGGCCTGACCGCTGGCGAAGCGCCGCCTCCTGGATTCTTCGACGAATGGCATGGCCGCACCGGATTGCATCTCTACGAGTCGATCGGCATGAGTGAAATGTCGACATTCATCTCAACGAGCCCAACCGTGCCACGCCGCGAAGGTGCGATCGGGCGTCCGCAGGAAGGCCGATCGGTAGTCATCCTCGATAGTGATGATGGCGTGAAG
Organism: Hyphomicrobiaceae bacterium; assembly: GCA_031429105.1. Classification (GTDB taxonomy): domain Bacteria; phylum Pseudomonadota; class Alphaproteobacteria; order Rhizobiales; family Hyphomicrobiaceae; genus JAKFWF01. The sequence goes on from JANOYV010000059.1 coordinate 25,282, forward strand.
ACAGTGACTGCAAACACCGTAGGGTTGCTGGCCGTCCATCGCTCCGATCCGGGCTTGATGCTCGGCTACTGGAACCGCCCCGAAGAGGAGCGCGAGGTGTTGCGCGGCGACTGGTTCGTCGGCGGTGATTTGGCAAGCATGGATGCTGACGGCTATGTCACCCACCATGGCCGCGCCAACGATATCATGAAGGCCGGCGGCTATCGGGTTTCACCGCAGGAGGTCGAAGCTGTGATCGCCGAACACGCTTCGGTGGCTGAGGTCGCCTGCGCCGAAGTGCGGGTGCGAGCCGATGTGTCGATCATCGGGGCGTTCGTGGTCGCGAAGCCCGGTGCAGAACGCAATGAAGAGGCGATAAAGGCGTTCACGGCTGCCCGCTTGGCGACATACAAATGCCCACGCGAAGTGGTGTTTGTCGATCAGCTGCCGCGCACGCCCAACGGCAAGATCAAGCGGGCGTCCCTGGTGCTGCCCATTATAAAGGGCTAAGTGCGCTCTCCCTCATATCGCTTCACGCCATGTAACGCTGCCACCAGCGCGTAGCTGATAATCATCAGCAGAAACCAAGCGCCAAGCTTCCCGAACGACACCATGTGCCAGGCCGTCTTCTGCGTCGGGTACACCCAGGCTGACGTAAACGTACCGATGTTTTCCGCGAACCAGATGAATAACGCCACCAGGCCGAAACCGACCAGCAGCGGCATCCGGCGATGGACCTGCCAGACGTTGAAGTGGATCCAGCAGCGGGCAAATAAAGCAGCTGTCGCCGCAAACAGCAAAGGCCGCAAATCCCACACGTAATGGTGGGCGAAAAAATTCACGTAAATCGCAAGCCCTAGTACGCCCAGCGCCCACAGCGGGGGATGACGCGTAAACTGAAAATCAAACAAGCGCCAACAACGCGCGATGTATGAGCCGACCGCTGCATACATAAAGCCGCTGAACAGCGGCACACCGGCAATGCGCAAGACGGACGCTTCCGGGTAAACCCAGGAACCGACATGCGTCTTGAAGATCTCCATCGCCGTCCCGACAATATGGAATAGCAAGATGACGCCGACTTCCTCCCTCGTCTCCAACTTGAATTTCAACATCGCGAACTGGATCGCAACGGCACCGAGGGTAAGGAAATCGTAGCGCGCGAGGTACGCCCCCATCGGATAGAAAAAGTGCGTCGCGATGAGCAAGGCCAGCATCAACGCACCAAACAGACAGGCCCACGCTTGCTTCACGCCGAAGCGAACGAACTCGTAGGTGAAGTTTGTGGCCGGGCGCTGCATCGCCCATGCGCCGAGCCGGGCATCGATATCGATGCCACGTGCCAGCACCGCCCAACGCGTGGCAGATGACCGGTGGGGGGCGAAGTTTAGATCATCACGCAAAATATAGCCTCATCGTCGCGCCCCCCGGCTTGCGCCCCCGAAATTGCCTCGTTAGGCGCACCGCACTTGCTGGTCGGCCCCTGCCTGTCTATAACCCGGCCAACTCACCTTGAGACAACCTAACAAACGAGACCACGCCATGGCCATCGAGCACACATTTTCGATCCTTAAGCCGGATGCAACCGCCCGCAACCTGACCGGCGCGATCAACGCCGTGATCGAGAAAGCCGGCCTGCGCATCGTCGCCCAGAAGCGCGTGCACTGGACCAAGGCCCAAGCCCAGGCATTCTACGCCGAGCACAAAGCACGTCCCTTTTTCGGCGAACTCGTCACCTTCATGACGTCGGGTCCGATCGTGCTCCAGGTGTTGGAAGGCGAAAACGCGATCCTCAAGTATCGCGATGTGATGGGTGCGACCGACCCGAAGGAGGCCAACGACGGCACGATCCGCAAGCTGTTCGCCGTCTCGAAGGGCGAGAACTCGTCGCACGGGTCGGACAGCGCAGCGGCCGCCGAGCGCGAAATCGCCATGAACTTCCGCCTCGACGAAATTGTCGGGTAAATCATCAGAGTACCGCGCATGACCCGCCGTCTGATTTCGTCCGGATCGAAGTTCGAAGCTGAAATCGGGTATTCGCGCGCGGTGGTCGATGGCCGTGATATCTTCGTATCCGGCACCACCGGATACGACTACACGACGATGACGCTGGCGGATGGTGTCGTTGCCCAATGCGAGCAAACCTTGAAGAACATCGAAGCGGCGCTGCGCGAAGCCGGTAGCAGCTTGGACGACGTGGTGCGCGTGACGTATATCTTCCCAAACCCGGCTGACTTCGAGCCGTGTTGGCCGACGCTGCGCCGGGCCTTTGCCGTAGCGCGCCCGGCCGCAACAATGATCGCGTCAGCGGTTCTCTATCCGGCCATCAAGGTGGAGATCGAGGTGACCGCGCGTTTACGGACGACGGCATGATCACGCCTGCTCACGCCCAGACCATGGCACGCTATAATCGCTGGCAGAACCAATCAATCTACGGTGCAGCAGATCGTCTGCCTGACGTTGAGCGCAAACGGTCGCGGGGCGCGTTTTTCGAGTCCATTCACGGCACGCTCAGCCACATCCTGTTTGGCGATCAGATCTGGCTGCATCGCTTCACACAAACGTCGCCAACGCCAAAAGCGAAGTCAATCGCCGAATCGGTCACCGCGATCCCGGATTGGAACGAGTTAAAGGCGGAACGGATCGCGTTCGACGAAATGATCATCGGCTGGGCAGACGCCCTGAAGCCAGCCGATCTGGACGGTGACCTGACGTGGTATTCAGCGGCGATGGGCCGTGAAGTAGGTAAGCCGCGCTGGCTGCTCGTCACGCACATGTTCAACCATCAGGCCCATCACCGGGGCCAGGTGCACTGCCTGCTCACCCAGAACGGTTTAAGGATGACCGACACGGATATGCCGTTCATGCCGGAATGGTCTTAGCGACTGCCCCTGGTCCTGCCGCCGCTGCCTAGCGCCGCCCGCGCCCAATCCGGGTAACCCTTGTAATCGCCGGCTGGATCGCGATCATTAGCCCGATCCGTGTACGAGTTGTATCGCCGCCAATCCTGGTAGCCCTGGCGGTACTCGTCAGAATAGACTTTCTGGTTAGGCCTTGATCGACGATTCGGTTCAGCATCGGCCGACGTACTCGCGATTGCGAGAAGTGGCGTCAGACTGGCAATCGTCAGTACGAATTTGTTCATGATGGCTCTCCTCAAGACGACGACGCGGACTGCGGCGGTCTTCACTTATTTGGTGTGCGCAGCAGCGCATCAAAAGGGCCCATCGCGTCCTCGTGATAAGACGTGCGAGGAGGCTAAATGGTTCAACCTTGGTCTGAAATTATTACCGATCTCGCGGGTGCAGCTAGCCGGCTTCAGCGCCGAGTTCCGTCAAACTTCGGCGACAGCGCCACGCGCGCCCAGTTCGGATAGCCCTTGTAGTCGCCAGCCGGATCGAGATCATGGGCGCGGGCGGCATAGGAATCGACGCGCGAACGCCGATTGTAAGTTACGTATTTCGAAGCCTTGCGATAGCGCGGAGCTTCGTCCGAGGGACCAGCGATCGCTGCCATCGGCCACGGTGATACCAGCACGCTAGCTATGAGAACCGAGCCGATCAGTTTCGCGTGCATGGCATGCTCCTTCAAAAGAATGACCTTGTCCCTTCCAAATATGCACGCCATGCGCTGGCCGCAACTCACAATCCTGTTGGTGACGTCACCGTTGGCGGTTTCTAAGCCTTCTGCCCGATGATCCGCCGTCCGAGCGCGAAGCGGTGCACTTCCGACGGGCCGTCATAAATCCGGAACGCGCGCACATCGCGGAAGATGCGTTCAACAACCGTATCGCGGGTGAGGCCTAGTCCTCCCAAAATCTGTAGTGACCGATCAACCACGCGCATGATCGCCTCCGAGCAGATCACCTTTGTCATCGAACTCTCAGTGCCGCCGCGGCCGCCCTGGTCGAGCACCCAGGCGCAGTGCCAGATCGACAGGCGCGCCGTGTGCATGTCCATTGCGTTATCAGCGAGCATGAACGAGACCCCCTGGTGGGCCCCAAGTGGTTTGCCGAACGCGTTGCGGTCGCGCGCATAGGCGGTCGCGATATCATGCGCCCGTTGGGCTGAACCCAGCCACCGCATGCAATGTGTCAGGCGGGCCGGTGCCAAGCGCACTTGCGCGTATTTGAAGCCCTGCCCAACCTCGCCCAGCACGTCGTCGCCAGACACCTTCAAATCCTCGATATCGATCACCGCATGGCCGCCCATGAACGACGAGTCCAGTGTGTCGAGTGTGCGGGCAATCTTGAACGCCGGATTCGGCAGCGGCGTCAGAAACATCGTCGCGTCGCCCGGCCCATCGCCCGTGCGCGCCATAATGATCGCAAACGCTGCCCCTTCAGCCCCGGTGATCAGCCATTTGCGCCCAGAGATACGCCAGCCGTTGCCTTCTGGCACGGCGCGCGTCTTGAGCATCGACGGATCGGACCCGGCGCCGCCTTCGGGTTCGGTCATGGCAAAGCACGAGCGCGTGACACCAGTTGCGAGCGGTCGCAGATACTTCTCCTTTTGCGACGGCGTGCCGACCACATCCATCAGATGGATGTTGCCCTCGTCCGGTGCCTGGCAGTGGATGGCGACCGGCCCCAGCATCGAATAGCCAGCCGCTTCGAACACCACGGCCTTTTCGACGTGCGAGAGGTTGCGTCCGCCATACTCTCTCGACACATGCATGGCGAGAAGGCCCGCAGCCTTCGCCTTTGCATTGAGGTCGCGGCGAAGCGCGTCCGACGGCCCGTGCGATCCCCAACGCGCATCACGCTCGAACGGGATCACGTCGCGCCGCACAAACACCTCCACCTCGGCCTTAAGGGCGGAAAGTTCGGCGGTGAGGAAGAAGTCCATGGGGTATGCGTCCTTGAGCGGCGTCGTCGATAGCGGCCAAGGTAGCGCAGATGCCGGGCGTGGCAAGGGAGACAAGTTACCAGCTGCATTCTACCCATTGGTCGCGGGGCTGTGTCGCCAATTCATGAGTTATCAGGTTGAAGTGGAGGGAAGGGTATGTGGTTTCCCACGGTCTGCCCCTGCTTCCTTCCGGGGTGGGAGGAATGGGGCGGACAATCCTAGTCCAATTCCGCATCTAATAAGATCGAGTGACAACACCGGCGTTCATAGGTGCGGCATCGCCGACAAAGGTTGCGGTGCGCTTGCCTGCTCGGCTATGACAGCCTCTCAAACAAACGTCGGGCCTTGAAGGTCGGCGAGTGGGGCTATTATGAACGTCGATGAAGCAACGGTGCGCCGGATTGCCAAGCTCGCCCGGATCAAGGTCACGGCCGAAGAAGCCAAGGGCCTTGAAAAAGAGCTCACGGGCATCCTTGATTGGGTGAAGATGCTCGATGAAGTCGACACCGACAATGTGGCGCCCATGACCCGCGTCGTGCCAATCGAGCTGCGTCAACGCGAAGACAAGGTCACTGACGGTGAAATCGCATCCCAGGTGACGGCCAACGCGCCCAAGGTCGAAGACAACTTCTTTGTCGTCCCGAAGGTCGTGGAATGAGCGGCGAAGTCCCACCGTTCAAAATCCCGATGATCCAGATCGAGATCGAGGACCCACGTCAGCCCGAGGTTGTGGCGTTGGTCAAGGCGCTCGATGACTACGCTCACGCGCTCTATCCGCCTGAGAGCAATCACCTGCTCGATATCGCATCACTTGCAAAGCCCGACGTCATGTTCTTCGTTGCCCGCCAGGATGGCCGCGCCATCGGCTGTGGAGCGTTCCGTCTCCTCGATAAGCGTCACGGCGAAATCAAGCGCATGTACGTGCCGCATGAAGCACGCGGTCGGGGTCTTGGTCGCGCGCTGCTTGCCACCATCGAAACCGAAGCCAAGCGACGCGGTGTTCGGCGTCTGTCGCTCGAAACTGGCATCCGCAACCACGAGGCGTTGAACTTATACCGACGCGCTGGCTATGAGGATTGCCCTGCTTTCGGCCCCTATAAACCTGATGCGCTAAGCCTGTTTCTGACCAAAGAGCTCGATTGACCAATGTCCAAGACTGATCTCACGAAACTGACACTTGCCGATGCACGCGATGGCTTGCGCAAAAAGGATTTCTCAGCGGTTGAGCTGACACAAGCGTTCAATGCGGCCATTGCGGCTGGCAACAAATCGCTCAACGCCTATGTGTTGGCAACGCCAGAGCATGCGCTCGCCCAGGCGAAGGCAAGCGACCAGCGCCTAGCGGCTGGAAAGGCTGGACCGCTCGAAGGCCTGCCCCTCGGCATCAAGGACCTCTACGCAACGAAGGGCGTGCGCACCACGGCGTGCTCGAAGATCCTCGGTGACTTCACGCCGACCTACGAATCAACCGTGACGCAGAATCTGTGGGATGCGGGCGCGATCATGCTCGGCAAACTCAACAACGATGAGTTCGCCATGGGCTCGTCGAACGAGACCAGTGCCTTTGGCAACGTAATAAACCCGTGGCGGCGCAATGGGCCGGACGGGAAACCAACCAACGCAGCGCTTGTCCCTGGCGGCTCGTCGGGCGGTTCGTCGGCAGCGGTTGCTGCCGACCTGTGCCTTGCTGCCACGGCGACCGACACCGGCGGCTCAATTCGCCAGCCAGCCGCACTCACGGGCACCGTCGGCATCAAGCCGACCTATGGCCGTTGCTCGCGTTGGGGAATTGTCGCGTTTGCTTCGTCGCTCGATCAGGCTGGCCCGATCGCCAAGACCACGCGTGACGCGGCAATCCTGCTCAAAGCGATGGCAAGCCCAGATCCAAAGGATTCGACCTGCGTCGATGTTCCCGTGCCTGACTACGAGGCCGAAATCGGCAAGTCGTTGAAGGGTCTCCGCGTCGGCGTGCCGAAGGAATACCGCGTCGACGGCATGTCGCCCGAGATCGAGAAACTCTGGCAGCAGGGTATCGCTTGGTTGAAGGCAGCAGGGGCCACCATTCACGACATTTCGCTGCCGCACACCAAGTATGCCCTGCCGGCCTACTATATCGTCGCTCCCGCCGAAGCCTCGTCGAACCTCGCCCGCTATGACGGCGTGCGCTACGGCCTGCGCGTGCCCGGTCGCGACATCACCGAAACCTACGAGAACACGCGTGCCGCGGGCTTCGGCAAGGAAGTGCGCAAGCGCATTCTGATCGGCACCTACGTGTTGTCGGCTGGCTATTACGATGCCTATTACCTCAAGGCGCAGAAGGTCCGCACGCTCATCAAACAGGACTTCGACAACGCCTGGGGGCAGGTTGATGTTGTGCTGACGCCAACCACCCCATCGCCAGCGTTCGCCGCCGGTGAAAAGAGCGGCGATCCCCTCGCCATGTATCTGGAAGACATTTTTACCGTGACGGTGAACATGGCCGGGCTTCCAGGCATCTCGGTGCCAGCTGGCCTGTCAGTCCAAGGCACTCCCCTTGGCCTCCAGTTGATCGGCAAGCCATTCGACGAGGGCACGCTGTTCCGTACTGCCCAAGCCATTGAAGATGCAGCCGGACGGTTCCCGGTTCCGGTCAAATGGTGGGCATGAGGCGTGGCCGTAGCCGATCCGCATCATCACTGACGCGATCGGCACTCATCCAGTGAAATCGCTCCGGGTGCGATTGCAAAGATCACGGTCGGTGACCTAGGTTCGCTGCAGGTTTGGGCATTGCTAGGGGGCGATTTTGCTGCTCGTTCGTCAGTTTGCCATTTTGGTCTCGGTCGGCTTGCTCGGTGGGGCGTGCGCCTCGCAGACAACGCGCATCGACGATGCTTCACTGTCGACCGGTTCGGTTGCGCGCACCAAGAAGGGCATCGCGTTGGTCAAGCTCGGCGCTGCAGTCAACACGTGCAGTACTGGCGCGGTGACGCTTGGCGTACGTGACGGCGTCAAGTTCCGCGATACCAATACATTGCGTGTCGTCGGCCTCAACTCAGCCACCCAGCCAGCAGTGGCTGAAGTCGAACTCGATCCCGGCGAGTACCATGTGACAAGCTATAGCTGCCTAACGCCAACGCGCGGCGTCGTGCGGGTGGCGAGTGCCATGCACCTGTCGGGCAAGTTTGAGAGCCTCGCCTCGTTCACGATCGGCGCGGGCGAGGTGGTCAATGTCGGATACCTGGCCATCGAACCGGTGCGATTCATGACGCCGAAGATCAACATTCTGGCGTGGCGAATTTCAGTCCGCGACTGGCCGATTGATGAGGTTACTCGATTCAAGACACAGCGCCCGCAGCTGTACGGCGCAATGCAGGCGCGGCTGATGACTGTGACCAAGATCCCACCGGTGACCGCCGAGCACGTTGCGACCGCCTGCGAGCCGCACAAGAAGTTGCAGGCCGAGGGCAAGATCCAGGAACTGCCGGCGCTCTGCAAGCCCGGTGCGAAACTCCCTGGGAGCGAGGCCGACAATGCCGTTCCCGGTGTCGCGCAACCGGCAAATGCCAAAAAGAAAAAGGCGGTTGACGCCTGACCATCGACCGCCTCGTCCTCGGCAATCGCCTAGTGCCCGCATGCTGATAATCCGAGGCATTCTCCAAGTGTAACAGGAGGCGCGGGTGGCGGTGCGGTGGTCAAAGTGTTGGCAGGTGGCAGTCGTGGGCACGCTGATCTCAGGTTGTGCGCAAACCTCCAAGGTCGATGACAACGTCTCGACCAGCACACTTACGCAGAAGCAAAAGTCCATCGCCTTGATGCGGATCGGCGCTGCCAGTCCGAACTGCCTCAACGTCGCCGTGTTACTCGGCACCAGAGAGGGCGACGGCTATCGACGAGGGCAGGTGATCACGGTGATCAACGTGCGCTCGCTTGCCGAACAACCCGTTGCAGAAGTTGAACTCGACGCCGGGGAGCACCACGTCATCGGCTACGGGTGCGCTGCCGACAGTGGCAAGGGGCGGATCGTCATGGACAAAGCCGGGCCGCAAACGTACCGGACGAGTTACGCGCACTTTGTGGTCAAACCCGGCGAAGTGGTCAATGTCGGCCATTTGCATTTTGGCGCGTCCCACACCGGTCGGTCGGCCTTCGGCCGTCCGCTGGACATCGAAGTCAAGATCACCGATTGGCCACTGCGGGAGATCGAGCAATTTCAGACAAAGCGCCCCGGCCTGTTCGCCAAAATGACGACACGGTTGATGCAGGTCACAGGGGCCGCAACCGTATCCAACGACGAGTGCGCACGCATGAAGGCGCTACAGGCGGCGGGGAAGTTGCAGTCATTGTCAGTCGCCTGCACAGCGACGCCGCCGCCCGCGTCGCTTGCGAAAAAGCCCACTAGCACTTGAACACTGATGCCCCCGGCATATAAGGACGGAGCGAACCTCGATCCCGCCGGAGTGCCACACCATGCCAGCCCGTCTGCCTGCTGCCTGTCCGACCATGACCGAAGTCCGGGCCGAGATCGATCGTGTCGATGCAGCCCTTGTCGGCCTCATCGCTGAACGGTTCGGCTATGTTGAGCGCGCCTGGCAAATCAAACTTGCCGAAAAGGCAGCCGCCAACGTGCCGTGGCGCAACCAGCAGGTGATCGACAAGGTGCGTGGCCTTGCCACGGACAAAGGCGTGCCGCCTGACCTGTGTGAAGCACTTTGGCGACAGATGATCGGCTGGTTCATCCAATACGAAGAAGAAAAACTTCGCGCCGACATCGAGAAGAAGTAGCTTCGATCTTACAAAACGTAATCCCGGCCAAGGCAGCGCGCTTGGCGCTGACGCAGAGCCGGGAACCAGCGTTAGAAGCGTCGTAGACACAAGATTCATGTGCCTTCGGCTCACCACTCCTGGATCCCGGATGAGTGATCGGCACCGCCTTACGCTTTCCGGGACGACGTCGCTGCCTAGTTGTCCAACACTGGAGTTTCCCATGTCCAAGACCCATGCCGACAAATTCTACATCGACGGAGCCTGGGTGGCGCCACGCGAAACGCGATTGATCAATGTGATCAATCCGGCAACGGAAGCCGTCATCGGGCAAGTTGCGATGGGAACTGCTGCCGATGTCGATAAAGCGGTAAAAGCCGCCCGCGCAGCATTCCCGGCATACGCCGCGACCTCGCGGGAAGAGCGCATGGCGCTCCTCACGCGCATTATCGATATCTACAAGCGCCGCTTCAACGAAATGGGCGCAACCATTTCAGAAGAGATGGGGGCACCACTGAGCTTTGCGACCAAGTTCCAGGCGGGCGCTGGCATGGGCCATTTCAGGACTGCGCTCGACATCCTCAAGACGTTCCCGTTTGAAGAGACCATGGGCACGACCCAGATTGTGCGCGAGCCGATCGGCGTTGCCGGGATGATCACGCCCTGGAACTGGCCAGCCAACCAGATCGCTTGCAAGATCGCACCTGCGCTCGCCAGTGGCTGCACAATGGTTTTGAAGCCTTCTGAAGTTGCGCCCTACTCAGCACTTTTACTGGCCGAAATCCTGCATGAAGCGGGCGTGCCGAAGGGCGTGTTTAATCTCGTCAATGGCGATGGCGCTGGCGTCGGCAGCCCGATGGCGGCCCACCCTGGCATCGACGTGATTTCGTTCACGGGATCGACCAAGGCTGGCATCGATGTGGCAGTTAAAGCGGCACCGACCGTTAAGCGTGTTGGTCAGGAGTTGGGCGGCAAGTCGGCAAATATTCTGCTCGATGATGCCGACATGACGCGCGCTGTAACACAAGGCGTGCAAGCCGTGATGCGCAATTCCGGCCAATCCTGCAACGCACCTACTCGGATGCTGGTGCCAATGGCGCGCCTCGCTGAGGTTGCAGCACTCGCCAAGACAGCGGCGGATGCCATGAAAGTCGGCGATCCGAACGCCGCCGACACGGACGTGGGCCCGGTCGTCTCTAAGGTTCAGTGGGACAAGATCCAGGCCCTGATCGCCAAAGGCATTAGCGAAGGGGCGACGGTTGTTGCTGGCGGCGCAGGCCGCCCCGACGGGTTGAGCAAGGGCTACTACGTGAAGCCGACCGTGTTCTCGAACGTCGACAATGCCATGACGATTGCGCGCGAGGAGATCTTCGGGCCGGTCATTTCCATTATTGGCTACACAGATGAAGCCGATGCCGTGCGCATCGCCAATGATAGTGACTTGGGGTTAGCTGCCTACGTTCAATCGGGTGATGTCGAGCGGGCCAAGCGGGTCGCCCGACAGCTGCGCGCCGGCATGGTGCACATCAATGGCGCTGCCGCCGACAGCAAGGCCCCGTTCGGCGGTTACAAGCAATCCGGCAATGGCCGCGAATGGGGCCGCTATGGCTTCGACGAATATCTCGAGACCAAGGCCGTCATGGGCTGGGGACAGGGGTAAGATCGAAGTCCTTTGCGAAGTCGATCAACGTGATGTACCCGTTGGATAGAAGTCTTCTTGGGGATGTTGGGGAACGCAATGAGAAGCCAGTACACAGGCGCGCGAACGAGGAAACTCGGTCTTGTCTTGCCGATCCTAATCGCTGCCCTGACAATCTGCGAACCGGTCTACGCAGCTGGCCTTGACGGCAAGCTATTAAGCCTAGTCTGGGTACTACCGTTTGCCGGCGTGCTGCTGTCGATCGCCGTGCTACCCTTGTGGACACCGTCCTTCTGGCACCATCATTTCGGCAAGGTAGCCCTGTTTTGGGCACTCGCCGTCATACTTCCGCTGTTCCTATTCTTTGGAACACACATCGCCATTCCGGAACTGCTGCACACGGCGCTTCTCGAATACATCCCGTTTATGGTGTTGATCCTGACACTGTTCACGGTCGCGAGCGGCATCTTCATTAAGGGAAACATCCACGGGTCACCCGTGACGAACACGGCGATGCTGGCGATCGGCACGCTGATGGCAAGTTTCGTTGGCACCACCGGCGCGTCGATTTTGATGGTGCGCCCCATGATCCGCGCCAATGACGACCGCGCCTACAACGCCCACGTCTTCATATTCTTCATCTTCCTCGTATCGAACATTGGTGGCGCATTGACGCCGTTGGGCGACCCGCCCCTATTCCTTGGCTTCCTGCAAGGCGTCGATTTCTTCTGGACGCTCAGCGCCCTGTGGCAGCCGACGCTGCTAGTTGCCTTGATCCTGTTGGCGATCTTCTTTGTGCTCGACACGTACCACTACAAGAAGGAGGGCCGGGTCAAGCCAGACCCCACCCCGGACGATCGCGTTTCGCTGGAGGGCAAAATCAATTTCCTTTTCCTGGCAGCACTTGTCGCGGTTGTGCTGTGGAGCGGTATTGCGAACCCCTTCGGCAGCGTGACAATTGGCGGCGTCGCAGTTGAGTACAAAGGCATCGTGCGGGATTGCGCACTGCTGGTGATTGCAGGGCTGTCTCTGGTGTTCACCACGAAGTCAGTTCGGGCGGCGAACGATTTCAATTGGGCCCCAGTCTTGGAGGTCGCCAAACTTTTTGCTGCGATCTTCGTTACGATCGTGCCGGTGATTGCGATGTTACGCGCTGGCAAGGCCGGTTCCATGGCCGGTATCATTGACCTCGTGACGCTGCCAAACGGCAAACCGAACGATGCCATGTACTTTTGGCTGGCCGGCGGCCTTTCGAGCTTCCTCGATAACGCACCGACCTACCTTGTGTTCTTCAACGCCGCCGGCGGCGATGCCGCAACACTGATGGGGCCGCTCGGGCGAACGCTGATGGCCATCTCTCTCGGGGCTGTGTTCATGGGGGCAAACAGCTACATCGGCAACGCGCCGAACTTCATGGTGAAGTCGATTGCAGAGTCGGGCGGCATCAAGATGCCGAGCTTCTTTGGTTACATCGGCTGGGCTTTGGTGTTCTTAATCCCCTGCTTCATTCTGGTAACCGCACTGTATTTCAGGTGAGACAGTCGACTTTGTAGTCAGGGGTGCAAGATGTGTCGCTAGTGCTCTTCTGATCACTAAAACACCCATTCCAGCCCTTGATCTATCGGTCCTAGTGTCAGAGGTTGCACTTTCGTTACAGCCGCGAAAGTGAAGCTATGAAAACGCCTGCGCCCGCACGCGATAAAACATCAACGGCACCTGCTGGTGAGGCATTGCCGATCGGCAAAGGCAGCCACGTCTACTTGATTGACGGCTCGGGCTACATCTTCCGTGCGTTTCATGCACTGCCCCCCCTCACGCGGCCTTCCGACGGGTTGCCGGTGGGCGCAGTTCATGGCTTTTGCGCCATGCTGTGGAAGCTGATGGGGGAAAGCAAGTTGTCAGACGCGCCGACGCACATTGCAGTAATTTTCGATGCCGGCAGCATCACCTTCCGCAACGAAATCTACGACAAGTACAAAGCCAATCGCCCGCCGCTCCCTGAAGAGCTGATCCCGCAGTTCGGTCTGATCCGCGATGCCGTGCGCGCTTTCAACGTTGCCTGCATCGAAATGGACGGGTTCGAGGCCGATGACCTCATTGCAACGTATGCCAAAGATGCCTGCGCCAAGGGTGGCGATGTAACGATCATCTCATCCGACAAAGACCTCATGCAGTTGATCGTACCCGGCATCACCATGCTCGACACGATGAAGAACAAGCGCGTCGGCCGTGATGAGGTGATCGAAAAGTTCGGTGTGCCGCCAGAAAAAGTCGTCGACGTGCAGTCACTCGCAGGTGACAGCGTTGACAACGTGCCGGGCGTGCCAGGCATCGGCATCAAGACGGCAGCCGAGTTGATCAACGAATACGGCGACCTTGATAGCTTGTTGGCACGCGCTGGAGAAATCAAACAGCCCAAGCGCCGCGAGAAATTGATCGAGTTTGCCGATCAGGCCCGCATTTCACGCGACCTCGTTCGGCTGAAAGACGATGTCGCCGTGCCGATGCCGATCGAAACATTCGGCGTGACCGAGCCGAAGGCTGACGATCTGCTTGGTTTCCTCCAACAGATGGAATTCAACTCGCTGACGCGCCGGATCGCCGAGAAGCTTGGCGCTGAACCACCATCCGCATTGGAGAAGTCCGTCGGCGCGTCTGTCGCCAAATCCGGGACGGACACTGCTGGAAATGCTGCAACCTCTGGCGAGGCTGGCACACCAACTGCTGGCGTTGCAGGTGGATCAGCACTTGCCAAGTCAAAGCCGTTTGACGTCGCCAAGTACGAGATTGTGCGCGATGAGGCAACGCTCGCCAAATGGTTGGATCGCGCCCGCGATGCCGGTCGCTTTGCCTTCGATACCGAGACAACCAGCCTCGACGCCATGCAGGCCGATCTCGTCGGCTTCTCACTTTGTGTAGCACCTGGCGACGCCTGTTATGTGCCGCTTGGGCATCGCGCGGGAGCAGACGACCTGTTCGGCGGCGGCGGGCTCGCAGCCGGACAGATGGATACGCGCACAGCGCTCGAATCGCTGCGGCCCGTTCTGGAAGATCCATCGACGCTGAAAATCGGGCAAAACCTCAAGTACGATGCGCTCGTCCTTGCCCGTCACAACATGCGCATCGCGCCACTCGATGACACGATGCTGCTGTCCTATGCACTCGACGGCGGGCGGGCGGGGCACGGTATGGACGACCTGTCGATCCGCCATCTGGGGCACACGTGCATCCCGTTTTCCAAGGTGATTGAACTAGCACCTGGCGCAAAGAAGGCCGACCGCACGTTTGCCGGCGTTCCCATCGACAAGGCCGCCGAGTACGCTGCCGAAGATGCAGATGTGACGCTGCGCCTTTGGCTTGCCCTCAAGCCGCGCCTTGCTGCCGAGCGCATGACGACGGTCTACGAAACACTTGAACGCCCGCTACTGCCCGTCATCGTCGATATGGAGCGGGCCGGTATCAAGGTTGATCGCGCAATCCTCTCGCGCCTGTCGAGCCAGTTCGCGCAATCAATTGTGCGGTTGGAAGAAGAAGTACAAACGCTGGCTGGCGAAAAGTTCAACCTCGGTTCGCCAAAGCAACTTGGCGAGCTACTGTTCGACAAATTGAAACTTCCAGGCGGCAAGCGCACCAAGACCGGCCAGTGGGAGACGCGCGCCGGTCTGCTTGATGATCTTGCAGGCAATGAGGAGTTACCCGACGACGCCCGCCGCCTCGTCAACACGATGATGGAGTGGCGACAGTTATCGAAACTGCGCTCGACCTACACGGACGCGCTGCCACACTTCATCCATCCAGACACCGGGCGTATTCATACGTCCTATGCGTTGGCGGCCACTACCACGGGTCGCCTGTCGTCGAGCGATCCCAATCTGCAAAACATCCCGGTGCGCACGAAGGAGGGTCGCGCCATTCGCACAGCCTTCATCGCCGACGCCGGCCACAAGCTCGTGTCCGCCGACTACAGCCAAATTGAATTGCGCGTTCTGGCGCACATTGCCGACATCCCGCAGCTGAAGAAGGCATTCGCCGATGGCCTCGACATCCACGCGATGACGGCGTCGGAAATGTTTGGCGTGCCGGTGAAAGATATGCCGTCCGATGTGCGCCGCCGCGCCAAGGCGATCAACTTCGGTATCATCTATGGCATTTCGGCGTTTGGACTTGCCAACCAGCTTGGCATCTCACGCGAGGAAGCCGGGCAATACATCAAGACCTATTTCGAGCGCTTCCCCGGCATTCGCGACTACATGGATGCGACCAAGAAATTCGCCCACGAGCACGGCTATGTCGAAACCGTGTTTGGCCGACGCATTCACTACCCGGAGATCAATACCAAGAACCCGTCGATGCGAGGGTTCCTGGAGCGCGCGGCGATCAACGCGCCGATCCAGGGGTCTGCTGCCGACGTGATCCGCCGCGCGATGATCCGCATGCCAGCAGCCATCGAGAAGGCAGGGCTTAAATCCACGCGCATGCTGTTGCAGGTCCACGACGAATTGATTTTCGAAGTGCGCGATGCCGAGGTTGACGCCACCATTAAGCTGGTGCGTGACGTCATGGAAGGCAGTGCGTCGCCTGCCGCCAACCTCTCCGTGCCTTTACAAGTTGATGCCAAAGCCGCGCTGAATTGGGACGAGGCGCACTGATGGTGGCCCGATACCGTTTAGCTGAATCGCGGGTGTCGTCTTCAGCAGCGGGTGCCGACGAGACGCTCTGATACCTGAAAGCTACGGTTACTGAGTTTTAATTTTATGCCGCAATGGCGACACAGATCGTCCACGGTGCCGCCACGACGCAGCACGATCCTTGGCAAAACACTGTTCCAACGGTCGAGGATCAACGCCATGGTTATGTCCAAGTTGCGAGCGGCATCCGCCCAAGCGCTCAGTCTCATTATGGCAGGTCTCGGTTGTGGCGCCCTCGCGACCGCGGCAACCGCGACGTCCCCCAGCCCGGTCGAAATCAAAGCCGAACTCGATCGCTCAGACTTGAAAGCCGGCGAGCGACAGAAGGCGTACTTGCGCATCGTGATCGGTGCCGCCAAGCGAGCTGACGCCAATCGCGCCCCGATGAACATTGCACTTGTGATTGACCGCTCCGGTTCCATGTCGGCGTTTGGCCGTATCGAGAATGCCCGTCGGGCAGCACTCATGGCGGTAGATCGGCTCGGCCGCAACGACATCCTCTCGGTCGTCAGTTACGACGACAAAGTCGAAATCGAAATGCCGGCAACCAAAGTGACAAACCCGGAGCGCTTTAAGGAACGCATCGAGCGGCTCACACCGAGGGGCTCAACCGCGATCCACGCCGGGCTGCTCGCTGGCGCCAACGAAATTCGTAAATTCAAGTCGTCGGACCGCGTCAACCGCATCATTCTGCTTTCAGATGGTCTGGCCAACGTCGGCCCCTCGAAGCCGTCGGATTTCACCAGCCTGGGCCGCGAGTTGGCAAGCGAAGGTATTACCGTTTCGACGATCGGGCTTGGCAATGGCTACAACGAAGACCTAATGGCAGGCCTTGCCCGGTCGGCCGACGGCAGCCACGCGTTCGTCCAAGAGAGCGCCGATCTGACAGGCTTTCTCGCACGCGAGTTTGACGATGCGCTCGGCATTGTGGGCCAAGAAATCGAGATTATTATCACCCTGAAAGATGGCGTGAAGCCGACGCGAGGCCTAGGTCGCGATGCCGAAATCCGTGGTGATCGCCTCGTCTACAAAGTGGGTGCACTCTTCGGGGGTGCGGAGCAGGTTCTGCTCGCAGAATTGGACGTCGCGGCCTTATCCGTTCAGGACGCAAGCGACATCGCGCGCATTGAACTCTCGTACAGTGACGCTGCAAGCGGCAAACGCCTTTCAATCGCCACTACGGCTGGCGCCCGGTTTGTCGAGAGCCGCGAGGTTTCTGACAAAAGCATCAACCCGATTGTCGTTCGCGATTTGACAACGTTGCTATCGCGTGAAGTGCGCCAGGACGCAATCCGCTTGCGCGATGCTGGCAAGTCTGAGGAAGCCAAGGCGAAATTCGAAAGTAATGCGCGCTTCATCAAGGAGCAGCAGGCAAAACTGCCACCGGCTGCCAAAGCCTACGCCCCGCTTGATAACGAGTTGAAGGCGAGCGAGGCAGCCGCAAGTCCGGCCGCCCAATCCAACGAAGAATGGAACAAGCAGCGCAAGGTTCAACGCCAATACGATAGCAACCAGTCCGGCGCGTCGGTAAAGTATTGAGGGCTATCTGCGCATTGCTCGAGGTTGGTTCACGCCAACGCGCCCGCACTGATGTAATTCGTACCCGCGTGCGCCGCATACGCGGGCACGCTGTGCAGGATCGACGCGAGGATTTCAGCAGTCTCGACAATGCGCGGTCCCGGGCGATTGAAGAACGCGTTGCCGTCTGCAATGAACACGCGAGCCTCGCGCACGGCCCGTAGCGCCTGCCAATCGGGACGTTTGGAAAGTGTACCGTACTCGGCAACCGACGCTGCGATATCATATCCGCACGGCGCGATGACGATGATGTCTGGATCGGCGGCGGTGAGTTCCGCGTGAGAAATCCATGGCGATGTCTCGCCGGGTTTGCCAAAGCAGCTGATGCCGCCCGCGATCTCGGTCAGCTCCGGCACCCAATGGCCGCATGACATCAGCGGCTCGATCCACTCGATGAAAGCCACGCGAGGTCGGGGACGATTGGCGACGGCCTGTGCGATGCCATCCAGTCGCGTTTGCATGTGCGAAACGAGTGCGGCAGCTTCGCTGGCTCGCCCGATTGCAGCACCTACGCGGTCAATATCGGCAAGCACATCTGCCAGCGTGTGCGGCCGAAGCGAGAGCACTTTCGCCGCGCGCCCGGTCCACTGGCAGACCGCAGCCTCGACATCGGCGAGCGATACCGCACACACCTCGCATTGGTCTTGCGTGACAATCACATCGGGCTTCAGCGCTTCGAGCTGATCGGCATCAACCTCGTAGACCGCCAAGCCGTTCTCGACGAGCGCCTTCACGGCTTTGTCGATGGCGAGCGACGTCTTCGCCCCATGGAACTTCGCGGCGGTCAAATGCGGCAGTGCCAGGATGTTATGCGGGAAATCGCACTCGTGCGAACGCCCGACCATATCCCCTCGCGCGCCCAATGCGCATACGATTTCGGTGGCACTGGCAATGAGGGAGACGATGCGCATGGTGGTGACTTTGCAGTTGGTGAGTGGGCGTGATGTGCGGCTTATGCCACGACGCGCGCGGAACCCAAATGCTGCAGTGACTTTAAGCCATGCCGTGGACGCAGGTTTGCTTTTGCGCGACACTCATTCGGGTATGCCCGTTGTCGGCTCGCACTTGGAAACAGAACATGACCGTTACGATCCGAACTGCCGTTGACTTTTACGAGCGCCACCCGATCTCTGCGCAGCTCATTCTATCGAAGCTCGAAGCGGCACGCGGATCACTCGACGACCTAAAGCCCGAAGACCTTTACCCGCATGACCAGGATCATTACGGCGGGTTGCAAGCGAACGAGGCGCTCGCCACTGCCGCACAATTGAAGCCCGGCATGCGCGTTGCGGATTTCTGTGCAGGTCTCGGCGGGCCGGCGCGCTACTTCGCGCGGAAGTACGGCGTGACAGTTACCGGCATCGAGTTGACACCGCCGCGCGTCACCGGGGCCGAGGAACTGACGCGGTTGGTCGGACTGCAAGGCCAAGTGCGCGTTGTCGAAGGTGACGTGATGGCGGTGCCGCTCGGCGACGCGACCCAGGATGTGGTGCTGAGCCAGGAGGCGTTCCTGCACATCCCTGATCTGCGTCGCACGTTTGCCGAGGCCCATCGCATTCTGGTTCCGGGAGGCCGGTTTGCCTTCACCACCTGGACAGCGCCACAGCCGTTATCACCCGCTGACCGGAAACTGATGTGGGACGGCATGGCGGTGCAGCCGATCTTTACGCAGGCGCAGACGATCGACATGCTGCGCGAGGTGGGCTTTGAAGCCGTCACCGTCGATGACGTCTCGGCTTGGTGGGCCGAGATCCTGACCGAACGCCTCGCCATGTACCAAAAAATGCGCGGCGAAACCGAAGCCGCTGCAACGCCCTCCGGCCACGACGCGTTCTATGCATCCTACGTCCGCTTCGTCGAGCTGATGCAGACCGGTGGATTAGGCGGTGGACGGTTTGTGGGGGTGAAGGGGTAGCGGGAGGCCACCCCCTAATTCCCGCCCTCCAGCAACCGCCGCGCGATTACTTGCGGACGGGGACAGTTACCAATCTGGAGAATTTTCGATAATTAGAAAGTTTTTGTCCAAATCAATTGCTGTCGCATTAGATGCCCGGCGTCTGCGACCGGTGGGTAACACCATGAGGGAGCGAGGAACTGAGCGCGACGGCACTGTGCATAACTAGTGCAGCTGCATTGTGCTAACTCCAAACCAACCTTAAACTACCGCCGTGCGCGTTGTATGTCGGATTGCCCTGCATGAAGGAAGTATTGGATCAGCTAGCATCGCCATCATACTGGCTGCTAAATGTGCTTTTGCCGTGGCTACTGCCTATCGTAATTGTCTACGCAGTCATGAAATTCCGCGATCATTGGAAAAAACCTGCCACAGTATGGCTTGCGTACGCTGTGTACATCAATGCGGCCATTCCAGTACTTATTGTTTCGCTTGGTTTTTCGGGGTTTACCGGACATCAGTCTTACGATGTGGTCAGAGCTCTCCAAATCGCAGCCATTTATAGTCTGACAGCGCTCGCACCAACGGCTCGGCTACGTTTGTTCTGTTTTATGTTGCCGCATTTTATTGTTGGATTGGCGGCATTGCGATTCAATTCTATCGATATGCCAGACTTGAATGCCAACGTCTTGGCTTTATATCCCATCGCATTTCTATTTTCGACTCCACTCGGGCTCGTTGCACTTGCGAGTGCAACACGTCATTGGCGATTGGATCGTCATATCCGAACCGTGACATAATAATCGCAACAGGACTGAGTAAAATTGTATCTAGCCACGCTCTAATTCCCACCCTCCAGCAGCCGCCGCGCGATCACTTGCGCTTGGATCTCGGCCGCGCCTTCGAAGATGTTCAGGATACGCGCGTCGCACAACACGCGGCTGATCGGGTATTCCAACGCGAAGCCGTTGCCGCCGTGAATTTGCAATCCGTTGTCGGCACAGGCCCAGGCGATGCGCGCGCCCAGCAACTTC
>JANOYV010000060.1:0-53146 GCA_031429105.1 Hyphomicrobiaceae bacterium
CGAAGTGCCGCAGGACGAACAGAATCTGCGTCCCGCCCGGTTGTCAATTTCACATTTTGTGCATCGCAAAACACCGGACTCCGATTTCTCGGGATGATGAGCCAGAGTTCCAAACACCGCAAGGAGTTCGGCGCTGGCGGACCGCACTATCTCAGCTTAACTGCCGTCGCGGAGCAGTATGAGTTTGAAGAAGCGCTGACCGCCAAAGTCTGCTGTTGGCCCGAAGAACGTTGGACCAGCCGCCCCATCACTCAACGTGCCGGAGGACCAGCGGAAGTCGATTTTGTCTCAATTCCCTTTTTTCACGCAAGTTCCTAGGCAAGGCACCGGACGATTCTGGGACATGAGCGACCAGTCATCAATTGCTCCTTCGGTTGGTGCACCTTGCCCATTTCTATAGCGTGTCAACCACCCTAGTCTTTGTCACGCGAGCAACGGCACCATAATCATCCAGGAGACGCCAAACCTGTCGGCGACGGCACCAAAACGCTGCGCGAAGAACGTCGGCCCGAGCGGCATCTGCACGGTTCCCTCCTTGGCCAGCGCATTGAACAGGCGCTCCGCTTCGGCCTCGCTCGGAACGGTCAGCGACAGCGACATGCACTGGAAGTCGAGCGGGCCCGTCTTCATGCCATCCGACATCATGATGGTGTTGCCCGCGATGCGCAGACAGGCGTGCATGATCCGATTATCGAGTTCGGCTGGAACTTTGTCGTGGGCTGGTTGGTCAGGATTGTCCTTGAATCGCATTGTCCCTAAGTCTTCCGCGCCAAGCGTCGCCTTGTAGTAGTCGATAGCCTCCTCGCAGCGCCCGCGAAAGAACAGGTAGGGCTGGATCGATGGAGTCGTTGCGGGCGCAGCCGCCTCGCCGACAAACGGCTTGAAGCCCCCAACAAACATGCGCTTGCCATCGAACACGTCGCCAGGCGCCATACTGGCCATGCGCGGATCTTTCATGGCCTTAGCGTTGACTTCGTCGCGGTGCGCACGCGAGTCATATGAGATCATGCCGACAAAGACGGTTTCGTCGGGCTTGAGATCAACGCTCTGCGGGAATGACGTGAGTTTGCCCACTGGTGCATCATCAGCCTCGACTTCGAAGCCTGAAAGTGCACCGTGCTCGCGCCAAATTTTAAAGAATTCCTCGGCCTGTTTTCGATAGGCCGCGATGTTCTTTTTCGGTACAGGGGCGACGAAGATATCTGTGTAAGTGCTCATGGTTGAACTCCGATGCTAGGTTTTTTGCGGCACATTGTGTGGCTATCAGTTGCCCGCTGCGACGGCCTCCAACTTGGCGACGTCAATCTTGACCATTTGCATCATGGCTTCCATGACGCGCTTGGCCTTAGCAGTGTCGGGATCAGCGAGTAGTTCAGGCAGCCGGCGCGGTACGATTTGCCAGGGCAGGCCGTACTTGTCCTTGAGCCAACCACACGCAACGGGTTCGCCGCCGTCCACGGTTAATGCGGACCAAAGCCGGTCGACCTCGGCTTGATCCTCGCAATCGACTGAAAGCGACATCGCGTTGGTGAATTTTTCATATGGCCCGCCGTTGAGGGCCAGATAATTTTGGCCGGCCAGCGTGAATTTGATCAGCAATGCTGCGCCTTCCTTGCCGCCTGGGTAGTCGGTCGGTGATCTTTGCACTTGGTCGACTGACGAATTGGGAAACGCGGATGCGTAGAAGCGCACGGCTTCTTCTGCATTGCCGTCAAACCAGAGGCATGGTGTGATCTTCTGCCTGGGCGACATCTGGAAATCTCCTCTCGATCAGTAGCTATCCGCTCAAAGGACGCGCCAGCATGGAGCAATCCGACAAGACGGGCCTTCAATATTTTAGAACCTAGGCCATCGGCGGAAAGCGGTCGAACGTCGGCAGTTCGTGAACACGCTCCATCCAGGTTATGCGCTCGGCAAGTTGAATATGGACTTGGGCTGGTACGGCATCTGGGTTGTCATAGGTGGCACTCTGTATATCGATGATACCGGGTAGCGCGACGTCGTTGACGTAGAACAGGCCGGTCCCGCAATCAGGGCAGAAATGCCTTCGCCCCTGTACTGAAGACCGATAGATCTTTGGCTGCCCTTTCGTCACTTTGACCGCATCCAACGGATACATAGTCCAGCCGACCATTGGCGCTCCGGCGTGGCGGCGGCAATCGGTGCAATGGCATAAAGCGTGCGTGATGGGATCACCCTTGGCCTGAAAACGAACCGCGCCACAATGGCAGCCGCCAGTGATGATCATGATCATTCTCCTATTTGGTGGCACGCTTATCTAAATCTCATCAAGTTGATGCGATACAACCGAGGCGTCTTGTGGGCGCGGCCCTGCGCGCCATTAATCTTGGTTATGCGGCTCAACGAGCATTGCGAGATGCAGAAGCGATTGCTGCCAGCCGAGATAGCAGGCTTCCAGCGGGATAGCGTCTGGAATGCCAGACTGTTCGATGTGCAGGTCTGTGCCGACCGATACTGGTTTCAAGGTTACCGTGACATGCATCTCGCCTGGTAGGTTTGGATCGTCGAATACGTCCGTATAGCGGATGCGCTCATGTGGCACGAGCTCCAGATATTCTCCACCAAAGGCGTGGCTTTTACCCGACGTGAAGTTCGTGAACGACATCTTGAAGGTGCCACCCACTTTTCCTTCTATGTGGTGGACCTTGGCCGTAAACCCATTCGGCGGCAGCCATCGGGTTACAGCATCAGCCTCCAGGAAGGCCCGGTAGACCTTCTCTGGCGGTGCCGCCAGCACGCGGTGCAATAGGACCGTATTCGGCACGGTTGATTTAGTATCGAGCTTGGATGCTTTTGCCATCTCTCGTCTCCGTTATTGCCGGAATGCTATATGGAATTTTTCGGGTGCAGATTGTCGATGTCATCGTGAATCCGTTAGCCTGTCGATCTGCATCCGAATGTGCGCAGCTTCGGCGGGGGTGTTGGCAAGCGCGATGGCGCGGTCGAATGCGATGCGTGCTTCATCCTTGCGGTGCAGTTCCAGCAAAAACGCGCCGCGTGCGCCGTGGAAATAGAAATAGCCGCCAAGCTTGTCGGCGAGCGGCTCAATCATCGTCAGTGCTGCGTCTGGTCCGCATGACTTCGAAATGGCCACGGCGCGATTGAGCGTCACGACGGGTGAGGGCTGCATGCGTTCGAGCGTACCGTACAGCAACTCGATCTGCGACCAGTCCGTGTCCGCGGCCCGCGCTGCACGGGAATGCAGTGCTGCAATCGCGGCCTGAACTTGGTACGGGCCAGGCTGCCGATGGCGTACGGCCTTGTCGATTAGTGCGAGACCTTCGGCGATCTGGTTTCGGTTCCACAGCGTGCGATCCTGCGCATCCAGTAGCACAACGATGCCATCGGCATCAAAGCGCGCAGCCGCACGTGCGTGCTGAAGTAGCAGCAACGCCGCCAGCCCCATGATCTCGGGCTCAGTTTGGTACAGCGCAAGC
This sequence comes from Hyphomicrobiaceae bacterium, assembly GCA_031429105.1. GTDB lineage: Bacteria > Pseudomonadota > Alphaproteobacteria > Rhizobiales > Hyphomicrobiaceae > JAKFWF01. The sequence goes on from JANOYV010000060.1 coordinate 3,459, forward strand.
AGAAGGCGCGCGAGCCTGATGGCCTCGTCGCACAACGCTGCCTTAGCGCCCTGCTCGGCCACGTTGGTGGTGTAGCCTTCATTGAAGACGAGGTAGATCATGGCCGCAACCGCTGCGACGCGGCTCGCGCGATCCACAGCACTTGGTGTTTCGAATGGGACGTTGGCTGCTGCCACCCGGCTTTTAGCCCGTGTAATGCGCTGTTCCATGGCCGCCTCGCTCACCAGGAACGCGCGCGCAATTTGTTTCAAGGAGAGTCCGGAGACGATGCGCAATGCAAGCGCGATCTGCTGGGTTGTGGGCAACTCTGGGTGGCAACAGATGAACAGCAACCGTAGGATATCATCGCGATAGTCGGCGGCATCGATCCGATCAACGGTCGCTGCCTCTACGTCGGACAGGTCTGATATTTGGCTTTCCGGCGGCAACGGAACTTGCTTGCTCGTGCGCCGTACCGCATCGATGGCGGCGTTCTTACCCACCATGATCAGCCAAGCCGCTGCATCGCGTGGCGGACCATTCTTTGTCCAGGATTTCAACGCGCGGAGGCAAGCTTCCTGAAACGCCTCTTCGGCCATGTCGAGATCGCGGAAGTACCGCAGCAGCGCCGCAACCGCCTGTGGCCGTGCGGCCGATAGAACGGCGCCGATCCAGGCGGTGTCCGTCATGGCACAGTCTTCGATGCGACAGGGGCCGGCAACTGGGGCGGATCAATGAAGAAACCGACTGGGCGGATTTCATAAGCGCCGCCAGGATTGGCTGATCCAAGTTCGCGGGTGATCTCCAGCGCCTCATCTAGCGACGCGCAGTCGACGATATAGAATCCCAACAATTGTTCTTTAGTTTCCGCAAATGGTCCGTCGATGACGAGCGCAGGCTCACGGTCTTTGCGCAGGGTCGTTGCCGTAGTGGTTGGCAGAAGACGAGCCACTGGCCCGAGCTTGCCCTGTCGGGTCAGCCTCTCCATGACCACCCCTAGCTTAGCCATCACGGCGTCGTCTTCTTCTTTGGACCACGCACAGGTGACCTTTTCGTCGTGGTAGCAAAGGATGGCGTATTGCATGCTCGGAGCTCCATCTGAATCGTGCCGCAATCGGTGTCATGCTTTAGTGTTTTGCTTGGCATCGGCGAATACCCGCACTTCTTGTGCGCGAAGCTCGGGCGTCAACGCTTCGCCGAAATCAGTGGCCTCAAAGACAGGGCGGATCTCGATCTCGATCTCGGTCGTCTCATCGTGCGGGTTAGGACAACGCTTCACCCAGGCGATCGCATCTTCCATGTCCTTCACACTCCACAACCAGTAGCCAGCAATTAGTTCATTGGTCTCGGTGAACGGCCCGTCGATAACCGTGCGGTCCTTGCCCGAAAAGCGCACGCGCTTACCTTTGGCAGTTGGATGCAGCCCGTCGCCCGCGAGCAGGATGCTAGCATTTACCAGCTCCTCGTTGTAATTGCCCATGGCGGTGAGCAGTTCCTTGCTCGGCATCTCGCCGGCCTCGGATGCCTTGCTGGCCTTGATGATAACCATGACTTTCATGGGTTTCTCCATTTAGTTGGTGGTCGTTGGAATGGAAATGCGCCGACAATAGCGGACCTACCTTGAAGACGGACGAGACGCTTCCGTTCCGACACTTCGATATCGAAAAAATCTGTGATTTAAGTTGGGCGAACCTGAAGCGGTCGACCGACCCGTCAGCCGAGCGCCCCCGCGTTCTCGGAACAGCGCCAGCTGGCCACGAAGCCGCGCCAGCATCGGTGCGGCCACCGACCAAATCGAATCCGAAAACTGCGCTCTCAATCTGGTGGAGCAAGCAGGCGCAAGAACGTGCGTACCATCCGGGTTTCGCGCTATGGGCACGCCGACTTTGGCTCAGTGCACATCAGGTTGGGCGATCAGCAAAGGTTGGACTTAAACCCACCAAGAAGTGAGACGGATAATCAGCGGCCAACGGCGGCAATTTTTGACGCCTATGCACGCGGATCGATCGTAGGGAACCGTCCTTTGAGGCCAACGTTGTGATCCCAAGTCTTCCTGCTTAGGAGAAACGGTAATGGCTCAGCAAGACGTTTGCGGAATTTTCCTGCACAGACTAAAATCAAGCTTGCGACCACAAAAGTCAACGATGCAGCTTGGGATTAAACGCTGAGCTTATCTTGCGAATAATCGTCGGCCAGCAATTGAGTGTCAGCAGTCGTTCGCCCTTGATCCAATTCTGTCGTGCCTGTTGCTCGTGTTTCCCGGCGCGTCATCTGTACCAGGCTCGCCCGTCTATTCAGCGCGCCGAGCGTTTTCGTTACGTTCGCAGATGGCGGCATTGCGTTGCTGCGAACCATGCTTCCCCCCTCTCCAACGCGCTCAACGACTGAGTCACTTTCCAGCCAAATCAAAGCCCTATCGTTATGTACAGCTAAGTCTTTATGTGGGACGCTCATAGTTGTTGCTCCGGAAGAGAAGCCATCGTGCTGACGGTCGAATGTGGGAACTTGAGAAGGTGGAGAGTCGTATGCGGCTAGATCGATTCATTGCAGGTGTACTTGCGGTAGGGTTATGCGGATCCTCGGTGTTGACTTCGCAACTGGCGGCGCAACCCAAATCGGGCGGCACGATGGTGATGGCGGTACAGCCCGAACCGCCGACACTTGCCTCATACATGAACACGTCCGGCCCTATCGGCATGGTCACGTCTAAGATTTTCGACGGACTGCTCGAATACGATATGAAGTTGAAGCCCATTGCCAGCCTCGCTGAGAGTTGGGTCGTTGCGCCCGACGGTAAGACCGTGACCTTCAAATTGCGCTCAGGCGTTACGTTCCATGACGGCAAGCCGATGACCTCGGCCGATGTGAAATTCTCGATCATGGAGGCTGCGAAGAAAACCCATCCCCGCGGCCCCAATACGTTTCGCGCCGTAACCGACGTTGAGACGCCCGACGATACGACGGCCATCTTCAAGCTGTCTGAACCGGCCCCTTATATGATGATGGCCTTTTCGAGCTACGAGACGCCTATTTTACCTAAGCACATTTATGGCGAAGGCGACCTCAAGGCGCACCCAAACGCGAATAATCCGGTCGGTAGTGGTCCGTTTAAGTTCGTCGAGTGGCGTAAAGGCGAGTTCATTCGTCTCGACAAGAATCCGAGTTATTGGCGCAAGGGCCAGCCTTACCTTGATCGGATTGTCGTGCGCTCGATCCCCGATGCATCGACGCGGACGGCTGCGCTCGAGAAGGGTGAAGTGCATTTTGCAGCCATGGGCGCGGTGCCATTTAACGATGCCAAGAAGTTGTCAGCTCTACCATCGATTGAAGTGACGACGGTTGGTCACGAAATGATTTCGCCTGTGTCGGAGTTCCTGCTCAACACGCGTAAGGCACCCTTCGACAGCGTCAAGGTTCGTCAGGCGATTGCCCACGCTGTGGACCGGCAATTCATCATCGATAATGTATGGTTTGGCTACGGGAAGCCTGCCACGGGACCGATGAGCTCGAACTTTGCGCCATCGGGGCTTTATACCGACAAAGTGAAGATCTATCAGTCGGCCGACGGCGTCAACATCGCCAACAAGCTGCTCGATGAAGCGGGCTTCAAGAAAAAGGACGATGGCTTCCGCTTCGAGGTGATGCACGACGTTTTGCCTTATGGCCCCGAGTGGAACCGCGTGAGCGAGTACTTCCAGCAAGCGATGGCGAAGATCGGCATCAAGGTCACGCTGCGCCTGGAAGACGTGCCGCGCTGGTTGAAGCGGATCTACACGGACTTCGATTTCGACACGACGGCTGGCTTCCTCTACAACCTTCCCGATCCAGTGCTTGGTGTGCATCGTATGGCCCATTCGAAGCAGATCAGGCCCGGCACTGTCTTCGTCAACGGCGCGCGCTGGTCGGACCCCAAGGTAGATACACTCCTCGATCAAGCAACGGTTGAGACCGATCCCCAGAAGCGTAGTGAAGAGTATGCCGAATTCCTGAAGATCATGGCTGACCAGTCGCCGATCATCTGGGTGCACGAGATGAACTTCCCCTCGGCAATCAATCGCAAATACAAAGATGTAATTGTGAGCCCGCTCGGCGTTTATTCAAACCAGGCCTATGCGTGGTTCGACAAGTAGGTGGCATTCGGCCTGCCCGTGTCTAGCGGTTAGGCCGATGCTTCGCAGATGTTTTTGGTCGGCGCGTGCGAGCAGGTGCGATTGCTCGATAGGGGGAGGCGGTCATCCTGAGCTTCATCGGAAAACGGTTGCTGCAGGCGGTGCCCGTTATCATCGGCGTTATGGTCTTGTGCTTCTTGCTCCTGCAACTGGCACCGGGTGACCTCGCGATGGTGCTGGCTGGCGAAGCAGGCGGTGCCCCGCCGGGCTTCATCGAGGCGCTGCGGACGCGCTATGGCCTCGACCAGCCGGTCTATGTGCAGCTGTTCTACTACATGAAGAATGTTTTGATGCTGGATCTCGGGTTTTCGTTTCGGCACAACCAGTCGGTGTTGTCGCTATTGCTCGGGCGGCTCGGGCCTACGCTTTTGCTGATGGGCTCGACGCTTTTTTTGTCCCTTGCACTCGGTATTATTGCCGGGCTGCTTGCATCGCTCTGGGTCGGCACGTGGAAAGATTACGTCATTTCGCTAACCGCCATCATCGCCTATGCGACGCCGCTCTTCTGGGTCGGACTCATGCTCATCTTGGCCTTCTCGATTAAGCTCGATTTGTTTCCGACGTCGGGCATGGAAGACGTGGTTGCCTTCAATGAAGGCTTTGCCAGGGTTGCCGATATTGCGCATCATCTTGTGCTGCCATCGATCACGCTGTCGCTTTTCTATCTCGCACTCTACGCGCGCCTGATGCGAGCAACGATGCTGGAACAGCGCGGGCTCGACTATGTGACAACCGCACGTGCGAAGGGTGTTGCAGAGAGGCAGATTACCACCCGCCATATGCTGCGCAATGCGCTGCTGCCGGTGCTGACGATGGCCGGTGTCCAAGTCGGCGGATTGCTCGGCGGCTCGGTTGTTGTTGAAAGTGTCTTCGCCTGGCCAGGCCTCGGCCAGCTTGCGTTCGAGGCCCTCTTCAGTCGTGATTTCAACCTTCTACTCGGCATATTCTTCATGTCGGCTTGTCTCGTGGTGGTGGTCAATATCGTGGTCGATATCCTCTACGTCCTGCTCGACCCACGCATCAAAGTCGCCTGAGGACCACGATTGATGAAAAGTTTCCAACAGCGGTTTTTCGGCGATATTAGGGTCATTGCCGGGCTGTCATGGTTGCTCTTTGTTTTGGTCTTTGCAGTGTTTGCTCCGTTTCTGGCTCCCGGTGATCCGTTCGCGATCGTCGACAAGCCGTTCATCAAGCCATTCGAGGGCTACGGACTGGGGACCGACAGCCTCGGCCGCAACCTCTATGGCGGACTTGCGCACGGCGCACGCGCGACGCTCTTCATCGCGGTTCTTGGAACTGTAGCAGCAGCGGCGTTCGGGACCCTTGTCGGTGCAGTTGCTGGCTTCTACGGCGGCGTCATTGATGCGTGTTTGATGCGCATAACCGAGTTCTTCCAGACAATCCCGTCGTTCCTATTTGCAATCGTGCTGGTGGCGATCCTGTCGCCCTCAGTTCCAAGTGTTGTCATCGCGATTGCCACCGTTTCCTGGCCGCCGATCGCGCGAGTGGTCCGTGGCGAGGTGCTCTCCGTCAAGCAACGTGAGTATGTCCTGGCGGCTGTGATCGCTGGTCAGAAAGATTTATCGATCCTTGTGCAACAGGTTCTCCCCAACACATTGTCGCCGCTGATCGTCACTAGTTCGCTGTTGGTTGCGACCGCAATCCTCGTTGAAAGCGCGTTGTCGTTTCTGGGGCTTGGCGCACCCAATGTCATGAGCTGGGGCTTCATGATCGGCTCGGGCCGTCAGTTCCTGCGTGATGCGTGGTGGCTTGTTACCATCCCCGGCGTTGTCATTCTCGTCACCGTAATGTCGATCAACCTCGTTGGCGAAGCACTCAACGATGCGCTCAATCCGAGGCTGGCCGCACTATGACTACGCCAGCGCCGGTACCCGCCCTCGTCATAGAAGGCTTGACGGTTGCGCTCCCCAGTTGGTCCGACCGACGGCACGCAGTTGAAGATCTGACGCTCGAAATCGCGCGCAACGAGATCCTGTGTGTGGTTGGCGAATCGGGTTCAGGCAAGTCGGTCATGGCAAAGTCGATCTTGCGACTCCTGCCCGGCCCCCATGTCCGCGTCACGGGTGGTCGCATTCTGTTTCAGGGTAACGACATTCTGGCGCTTAACGACAGTGCCATGCGGGCTCTGCGAGGCTCGGCAATTTCGATGATTTTTCAAGAGCCGATGACAGCTTTAAATCCGCTGATGACGGTAGGCCGACAGACCGATGAAGTGTTTGATGTTCATACCGAACTCGATGCAACCGCGCGTCGCCAACGGGTCATGGCGCTGTTTGAGGATGTCCAGCTGCCGGAGCCTGAGCGTCTGTACAATTCATACCCCCACGAACTTTCGGGCGGACAACGCCAGCGCGTGATGATTGCGATGGCGTTGGCGCTTGAACCAGCGCTGATCATTGCCGATGAACCAACGACCGCCTTGGATGTCACGACCCAGGCGCAAATTCTTCGATTGTTAAAGGATCTGCAGCGTCGACATGGAACGGCGGTGCTGTTTATCACGCACGACTTTGGCGTCGTCTCCGAGATCGCTGACAGGGTGGCTGTCATGCGCCAAGGCAAACTCGTTGAAGTTGGAACGGTAGAAGGTGTCCTGAAATCACCCCAGGCAGACTACACCCGCGCATTAGTCGATGCGGTACCAAGTCTGATCCCGCGGCACGTCGCAACGGCTGCAGCGCCGGATCCCATCCTCCAGGTCGATGGCCTGTCGAAGACTTACGGGGGGCGATCAGGGCTATTCGGCATGCGAGGGCGGGCCGTGCGCGCCGTTGACCAGATCACGCTCGAGGTTGGGCGAGGGCGGTCATTGGCCGTCGTCGGTGAATCTGGGTCGGGAAAATCGACGCTGGCTCGCTGCATCATCGGGCTCGAAACCGCGGACGTTGGCAGCGTCAGGCTTGATGGGCAGACGATCTCTGGCTTGAGCCGGGCCGAAATGCGCCCGTTGCGTCAGCATATTCAAATGGTGTTTCAAGACCCCTTCGCCTCGTTGAATCCGCGGCACAAGGTTGGCGACATCATCGCGCTTGGGCCGGTCATTCAAGGCGTTGCAAAGTCAGCCGCCTGGGAGGAAGCGCGAAACCTTCTACGCCTTGTCGGATTGCAGCCTGAGGCAGTCGACCGTTACCCGCACGAGTTCTCAGGTGGTCAGCGTCAGCGGATTGGCATTGCACGGGCTCTGGCCGTCAAGCCAAAACTCATCATCGCCGACGAGCCGGTTTCGGCGCTCGATGTGTCGGTACAAAAGCAGGTGCTCGAACTTCTCGACGACCTGCGGCTCAAGCTCGGTTTGTCGATGCTGTTCATTACACACGATCTGCGTGTTGCGGCCCATGTGTGTGAGGACGTTGTCGTCATGAGCAACGGTGTGATCGTCGAACGCGGTCCAACGGCTGAGATTTTCGCAAGTCCTAAGCACCAGTATACGAAGGCGCTGCTCGATGCGGTTCCCGGAAAATCGTGGCTCGGTGGCGCGCGCGGAGCTACAGCTGATTTTTCAATATCACCGGCAGTGGCAAACTGACCCAGCCGTGGAGTCCACCCTACGGGGTGCACTCCAGTTTATCGTTTGTGGCACATTGAACCTGACCCACCCGCGCTTGCGGCACGTGGCAAGCCAATGAACTTGGTGAGCGATAACGGCACCGGAGTACCGATCACGGGCAGGGTCACTGTGTTGAATCGGCTGATCGAGCTCAATCACTTGCGGTTTACCTCTTTATGCACTGTATTCTTGGGTGACTGCGTCAGCTCCAGAAATCCATCACAATGACGAGATCACCATGACACTACGCTTGATGATATTGAATGGCCCCAATCTCAATATGCTGGGTATCCGGGAGCCGCATATCTATGGTCATACCACGCTGGGCCAGGTCGAGGCGCGATGCGTCGCAATGGCAAAGCTCCTTGGCGCCGCTTTAGAATTTCACCAAACGAACCACGAAGGCGTGCTCGTTGATCAAGTGCAGAGCGCGCGAACGCGTGCAGATGCATTAATTATCAATCCAGCCGGGTTATCCTTCAAATCAATCCCTCTGTTCGACGCCCTGAAAACCTTCGAGGGCCCAATACTGGAGGTCCACATCTCCAATATCCACGCTCGCGACGAGCTGCATCGGCACTCGATCGTGTCAGCCGCAGTCACCGGCGTCATCTGCGGACTAGGACCGACCGGTTACATTCTCGCCATGCTCGCTGCAGCGGACAGGCTGCAGAAGCTGCCGGCCTCGATGAGCACCACCTTTGTGTCGTGAATGCCAAAGAGTGACCGTGCGTGCGCCGACAGGTCGCGAGCCTTACGCTGCCCAACCCGATACCAATCGCGACTGCGCCATCTCAACTTTCCTCGAATGAAACCGTGAATCTTGGTTCGCGCCGTTTGGCAATCCAGTTTCTGCGTTGATGAGCCAGCCCTTAAAGTCCGCGGTTCACGCGCCCAGATGTCGGGTACGCCAAATTGATCGCCAGCCAATCGATCCATTAGCATCGAAGGGCGGCTTCACCGCTTGCGGCCCTCGGCCTCTGCTGGCTAGCATCGCGGCCTTAACGAGCGGCATTTTGTGCGCCGTCTTAATTTCACTTCTAGTTGAGAAAGTGGATTGAACAATATGACCACGAAAATCTTCGCCGCCGGCGGCTACCGCTACATTCCAGCAGTTTTCCAATATTCGGCTGGTGTTGCCGCGGAACCGGGTTTCCGTCTCGAGCGTCTGCGCTTCGCCAATCCAGTGCCGCTGGACGAGGGCTTTGCGCGGATCAGTCAGATACTTTCGGCTGCCGGTCGGCCCTTGACTGCTTTTGCTGCATGCGAATTGCGCTCGCCCGAGCCATTTAGTGAAGTTGCCTTCAAATCGTTCAACGAGGCCTACTGCGCAACGCTGGAAACCTGGGGGCTCTACGATCCCAAATTGAAAAGTAATCCAGTTGCACGTTCAAACGTGTGCCCAGAACTCGATAAGCCGGTACGCCCGTCATTCCATGCCTTTACCTACACGGTAGCAGACGGGGCAGCGGGTCCATCATTCGTGGTTGCGGGCAGCGGCGAAGCACAAGAAGGCAAAAGTAACTACAAAGACTATATCGTCAGCCCCGGGGACACGTCGCGCGAGGGCATGTGCGAGAAAGCGCGCTCGGTTCTCGGCGAAATGGAGCGCCGGATGCGCGCACTCGGATTCTCCTGGTCGGATACAACGGGCGTGCAAACGTATACCGTCCATGATGTCCATGCCTTTTTTGCAGATGAAATCGTCAGGCGCGGTGCGGCAGGGCACGGGATGACCTGGCACTATTGTCGGCCCCCTGTCGTGGGGCTTGACTATGAGATGGACGTGCGCGGCGTCAGTGTGGAACGCGTCGCATAGGAGAATTCAATGAAGCGTTGCGATGGGCGGATATCCGTTGACACTTGCCGAGGTCCATTCCTAAAGTGTTTGAAAAACATAATTTGATCAGGGAGAAAAATATGCTCGCCTCGAGGACCGCATTGTTGTCGGCTACGATATTAACAATGGCATTTGGTGATGTGACAACTGCTTTCGCACAAGCGAAAGAATTAAAAGTTGGCGTCATCTATGATCAGACCGGTGCATTCGCAGGTGGAGGTTCGCTTGCAGGCCAAATCGGGACCAAGATTGCAATTGATCTAATTAATGAACGCGGCGGCGTTGAAGGTTACAAAATTGTACCAACATATGCCGATGCGCAGTCGAAAACTGATGTGGCGATCAACGAAGCTGAGCGCATGCTCAACGATACAAAAGTTGACATGCTGATGGGGCTTTTCTCATCGGCGCAGTGTGTTCCTTTGGCTGCCAAAGTCGATGCCCAAAAGAAATTCTTCTGGGCTAATATCTGCGTTGCTTCCGCGGTTTTGAAGAACAAAGGTCTGCAATATGTCTTCCGCGCGCAAGTGCACTCAGATCAATTCGGCGAAGCCTCGTGCCGTTTTATCGCGGAGAACGCGAAGGAAAAGTTTAAAAAAGACGCCAAAGATTTGAAAGTAGCAATCATCCACGAGGATGGTCCGTATGGAGCGGGCGTTGCTGCTGGAAACGAGGCGACGTGCAAAGAACTGGGTATCCAGGTGGTCCATAAGGAAGGCTACGCCGCAACGTCGACCGATCTGTCTGCGATGGTGACGAAGCTGCGCCGCGCACAAGCTGACGTCATACTGCATACCGGATATAATCCGGATATTACGCTGTTCCTTCGCCAAGCGAAAGAAGCTGGCCTGAAATGGGGCGCCCTCATCGGTCACGGTGCAGGCCATGCGCAAATCGACAAATTGACAGAGACCTTCGGTAAGGACGTTAATTTTCTTTACAATGTTGACCCAGTTGCAGCCCAACTGCTCGATCCGAAATCACTCGCGCCTGGTCTTGGTGATCTGACGGCCGAAATGGTCAAGCGATATAAGCTCGAAGCGAAAGCCAATGAAGTACCTTCTCACGTTTCAATGGGGTTCAATCAGGCCTGGATTTTCTTCTCCGACGTGCTGCCACGCGCGATTAAGAAACATGGCGGTATTGACCCCGAAGCTTTGCGTAAAGCCGCGCTCGAAACGGACATTCCGGTCGGTGGCACAATCCAGGGCTATGGCGTGAAGTTTAATCCGCCTGGCCACGCGATGGCCGGTCAAAACACAATCTCAAATCCGGTCGTCATGCAGTTCATTGACGGCCAGACCAAGATTGCATGGCCGGCTGTGATCAAGACAGCCGATCCGGTTCTGCCATTGCCCAGCGGTCACGCCTACGCTCGCTGAATTCGCTTGATCAGGGGAGTTTTGTTTTGGGGGGCAAGGCGCCCCCAATTCACGCGAGCCACCAGGGACATCCCACGTATGGCGCTTCTTGAAGTTTCAGGATTATCGAAATCATTCGGCGGTTTCACCGCGGTTTCTAACGTGTCTTTCAACGTCGAAGAAGGTGAAATACTTGGACTGATCGGCCCAAACGGTTCTGGCAAAAGCACCACTTTCAATTGCATAGCGGGAATGTATGTCCCGACGGCTGGATCCATTCGTTTTCGTGGCGAAGAAATCGGCGGGCTTACTTCGGACAAAGTCTGCCACAAGGGGATTGGCCGCACCTACCAGATCCCACGTCCATTTCGGAACCTAAGTCTGCTTGAAAACGTAGCGCTGTCTGCATGGTTCGGACAGCACGGCAAGACGTCGCGGAGCGATTGCTGGAAGCAGGCTGAACGGGCATTGGAGACGGTTGGATTGCCGACCAATGCACATGCGCGGACGGATGGTTTAGGTGCAAGCGCGCTAAAGCAATTGGAGTTGGCGCGTGCGCTCGCAACGCAGCCGACTCTGCTGCTGGCCGACGAAAGTTTGAACGGCCTCGATCACGGCGAAATGGAACAAGCTGCTGATATGCTGCTGCGCATCCGAAGCGAAATGAAAATAACAATTGTCTGGGTCGAGCACATCATGGGTGTGCTCATGCGCGTCGTGGATCGCGTTGTCGTTCTAGATCACGGCGAGAAGATTTTCGACGGCGCACCGAAGGCTGTGCAAGTAGACAAGCGTGTAGTCGAGGTCTACCTCGGCTCTGAGGCCGCAGCGTGAGGCAGACTTAATGCTTGAGTTGAACGGTATCGATGCGGGATACGGAGCATTTCAAGCTTTGTTCAATGTCTCGCTCAACGTCAAAGCCGGTGAGGCAATTGCCGTCATCGGCGCAAACGGCGCAGGCAAAACGACACTCCTTCGGGTCATTTCCGGATTGATACCAGCAACGCGCGGCACAATGACGATGGAGGGCGCGAACCTGCGGGTCACCGCCCCGCATAGAATAATCGAGACGGGTATTGCACACGTTCCAGAAAGCCGTCGACTTTTCCCGAGGCTGACGGTTGAAGACAATCTGCGCATGGGCGCGTTCATCCCGGGCGCGCGCTCGAAGTATGCCGAACGGCTTGACTATGTTTACAGTCTGTTTCCACGCCTCAAAGAGCGTCGCTTGCAGTCAGCTGGAACCATGTCGGGTGGCGAGCAGCAGATGTGTGCAATAGGGCGCGCACTCATGAGCGGTCCAAAGCTCGTGCTCTTGGACGAGCCGTCGATGGGCCTAGCCCCTGTGATCGTATCCCAGGTCTTCGATCTTGTTCGGCGCATTCGTTCCGAAGGCTATACCGTGCTCATCGTCGAGCAGAACGTCAGCCAAGTTTTGAGAGTCGTTGATCGTGCCTATCTTCTCGAAGTTGGTAAAATTCACGCGTCAGGCAGTGCCGTCGAACTCGCTGCCAGCGACGAAATCCGCAAAGCATACATGGGGATCTGATCGCAAATGGATTGCCAGCTCGATATCTTTTTTCTTGAGGCCGTTCTGAATGGGATCTTGCTCGCGGGGCTTCTCGCTCTATTGGCGTTAGGGCTCAACCTCGTATTTGGCGTCATTGATGTTGTGTGGATTTGTTATGCCGAACTTGTAATGGTCGGTATGTACGGTATTTATTTCGCCTATAAGGGCGGAGCACCGTTTATACTTGCGGCTCTTTTCGGAATAATTCTGGTCGCGCTTGCGGGTGCGGCATTGCACTACGTCGTCATCCGTCCCGTCCTCGACAGTGAGCCAATCAACCAATTGCTCGTCACCGGCGGTGTTCTTTTCTTTTTGCAGGCGGTCGCGACAATGGCTTTTGGAGTCGAATTCAAAAACATTGGGATCAGCCTCGGTTCTGTCTCAGCGTTTGACATGAGCTTCTCGAAGTCGCGAATACTGTCATTCACTATTGCTTTGATTGGAATGCTTGCCTTGTGGTTGTTCTTAAAGAAGACCTATCTCGGCACAGCCATAAGAGCGATTGCTCAGGACCGGCAGATTATGCCGTTAATGGGTGTCGATAGCAAAAAGATCTACCTCGTAACTTCGGCAGTCGGCGGCGGACTTGCAGGTTTGGCGGCGTCATTGATGGTGTTAAACTACGACATCTATCCGCAAATTGGCCTGCAGTTCGGCCCGCTCATCTTCATGATTTGCGTGCTCGGCGGCCTTGGCAACATGATAGGCGGCTTTGTTGCATCGTTTATTATTTGCCAGTTCATTGCAGTTGGCTCCTCTTGCTTTCATACCGAGTGGGGATACGCAATTGCGTTTCTGTTCTTCATTATTGCGATTTTTTTCAAGCCTCAGGGCCTGTTTGGAGCCAAATCATGAAAGTGCTCCGCGGTTCAAAACGAGATTATGGTCGCGTCTGCACGGCTTGCGGTGCCTGGTCGGTATCGGTCGGTTGTGGAAGCTGCCAATGAAAATCCCTAAGCTTTCGGGAAATGCCATTCTTGGCTTGATCGCCATTGCGGTTTTGCCGCTGGTGGTGCGGCTGCTGTTTCCAAGTTCGGAACGCTACTACCTGCATTTGTTGATACAAATCTTATTGTGGGCGTTCATCTACACCGGCTGGTCACTGATGGGCCGCTTCGGGCTGACATCGCTCGGGCATGGTGCATTCACGGGTATTGGTGCGTATGTGACAGTGCTGCTTTGGAACTTTGCCGACATTACCCCTTGGCTCGGCATTCCCATTGCAGTTTTGGCGGCGACGATTGTTGGTGTGCTGATTGGTTATCCGTGCTTTTCGCTCCGAATTACCGGTCACTATTTCGGTTTGATGACGCTCGCCCTAACGGAGTTCGTGCGCCTCGTAATTGTAGGATTGCGCGACTATACCGGTGGTTCTCTTGGTACACAGCCAAAGCGGTACGGTGATGGTGTTTCTTTCTACGCTCTCCAATTCGAGCCTGATCGAATTCTGTCGTTTTACATTGTGTTCGCACTCTGGTTGCTGGGGCTTTATGTGTGGTGGCGCGTCGATCAAAGCATGGATCGATATGCGCTGGAGGCCGCCAGCCAAGACGAAGACGCAGCCGCTTCCGTCGGTGTCAATGTGACGAAGGAAAAGCTGAAGATCATGGCGCTGTCATCAGCCATGTGTGCCTTGGGCGGTGCGATTTTCGGCCAGTATCAGATGTACATTGGGCCCGACACGATTGCGGGACTGGGTACATCATTGAATATGGTATTTGCAGTCGTGGCGGGCGGCATGTGGGTGATGCTTGGGCCGACGGTAGGTGCCGTCTTCACCCAAGTACTCACCGAGGGATTGCGTGTCTTGATCCAAAGCTCAGTGCTACTAAAAAGTACGCTGGGTTCGGCGGCGCTTGCCTTAGATGGCGCAATCTACGGTCTGCTGCTTATCCTCTTTATTATCTACATGCCGAAAGGAATTCTCGGCACATGGCTGGAACGTCGCGGACGCGTGCGGAAGTAGTTGGATTAAAAGCGATGCACCATTCCCATCCGCTTGACGGGTGAGCAAGCGCGCATCGTAGTCGGGCGTGATGATGGCTGCCGGCGCCGCCGCGAGCATGTTGGCGCCCACAATGATGCACCGTCCCTCGGGCTTTGGTGGCAGTGCCGCGTGACCGTTACCGCGGGCGATGCACTGGCAACGGCTGCGTCGAACACCCGATCGTGAGCGTTGCCCCGCTCAAGGGGCGGACTAGACTGCGATCATGCGACGCCTTTGCTAAACATTCGCGCCTTGGATAGCGTCGATGACGGCAGCAGTAACTTCAGCTGTTTTGGCCTTGCCGCCGAGATCCGGCGTGTGGAAGCGCTTATCTGCCGTCACACGCTCGATTGCCTGCATCAGGCGTTTGGCGGCGTTGGCTTCACCCAGATGCTCCAGCAGCATAACGGTCGACCAGAACGTGCCAATCGGATTTGCTATGCCCTTGCCGATGATGTCGAAAGCCGAACCGTGGATCGGTTCGAACATTGAGGGATACGTTCGCTCCGGGTTGAGATTCGCGGTGGGCGCGATACCAAGCGAGCCGGCGAGTGCCGCTGCGAGATCGGACAGCACGTCGGCATGCAGGTTGGTCGCGACGATCGTATCGAGCGTCTGCGGTTTCAGGGTCATGCGCATAGTCATGGCATCGACCAGCATCTTGTCCCAGGTCACATCCTTGAACTCGGCTGATATTTCGGCAGCGATCTCGTCCCACATTACCATTGCGTGCCGCTGTGCGTTTGATTTCGTGACGACAGTGAGCAGCTTGCGTGGACGCGACTGCGCCAGCTTGAAAGCAAATCGCATGATGCGCTCGACGCCGGCACGCGTTAGGATCGAGACGTCGGTTGCGACTTCAAGCGGTAGTCCCTTGTGGACACGCCCCCCAACGCCGGCATACTCGCCTTCGGAATTTTCGCGGACGATCACCCAATCGAGTTCTGGGCCGGTTACTGCCCGCAGCGGGCTGGTGATGCCCGGCAGAATGCGCGTCGGACGCACGTTGGCGTATTGATCGAACGGCTGACAGATGGCGAGGCGTAAACCCCAGAGCGTGATATGGTCGGGGATGTCCGGGTGGCCTGCCGAGCCGAACAAGATGGCGTCGTGCGTCTTGATCAAATCGCGACCGTTCTCCGGCATCATATGTCCGTGCTTCTTGTAGTAGTCGCCGCCCCAGTCGAAGTGATCGACCTTGAACTTGAAACCGCCATCGCGCTTGGCGAGCGCGTGCAACACTTCGACGCCAGCCGATACAACTTCGGTGCCGATGCCATCGCCGGGAATGGCAGCAATCGTGTAGGTTTTCATGAGTAATTTCCTGGTTCCGAAAGTTGCGCTCAGCTATGGACGGGCATGGTTGGGATTGGCGTTTCTCGCTGGAAGCGGGTTAGTATCAGAGTGAGACTTGTTGAGAACACGAGAATCTCTTCGACGAAGCTGCCGAGGTTACCTATCGAGTTGATGGTTGCGATGCTAGCGGCAGTAGCTGTCACTGTGTGATTGGCCCGAACCGGGTTCTCGGTCAGTATTCTTGAATGCCTCATCCAGCCTGCACAACTGGAGCCCCCGTTGCGCAGGCGCGATCTCAGTCAAATCTGCAGATCACTCCCTTGCTGCAAATCAGGGTGATTAACCTGCATCCAACTCATGGTCACGGTGACCAGCGCACTTGGCCTGCGCATGACACGTCCAATCCGCCGAGTTCGGCTGCGCGGGTCGCGAAGATAGGGTTCGTCAAGATGTCGAGGAACGTGCGCAGCGTTGGACGATAGCTGTCGCGCTGGCGCATCAAGATGTCGAAGCGCTCCGTCACGAGTGGCAAGAAGTCGAGGTCGGCTGCGTTTGCGACCGCACGGGTGGCGATGCCGGCATCGACATGACCGGCGCGGATGGCCTGGGCGATGTCCGGGCCAGTTGGTGCGAGCATAGTCTTGCCGAGATCACCAATTGTGAGGCCGTTGCGCTTGAGTAGCGTGCGAAGCAGCAATTGCGCTCCGGCACCATCAGGACGGACCGCTGCACGCAACTTCCGGCTCTTGAGGTCTTTGACACTGCCGAGCCCGCGTGGGTTGCCTTTGGCAACAATCAGACCTTGCTCGCGCGAGCAGAAGTGTACGAGAACTGCATCGTAAAGCGTCGGTTCCTGCCCGACAAGTTCGATGTTGCCGTCTTTGTCAAGATTGTCGAGATCGTGGAAATGGATCGCAGCCGCGATCACCTCGCCTTTGAGGAAGCGTCGATATCCGCTCTCGCTGCCTTCGGGTAGGATAGCGAGGCCGGCACGGCTCTCGACCAGTGCCCATTGCAGCAGTGGATCGTGGCTGCCGCCAACGATGGGCGGCGGCTCGGCCGGGACGACGCCATAGGGCCGCGCCATGCCGGCCAACAACCAGCGGTCCAGATCGGCGCGCGGGAATAGCCACTTGCCCGTTACTTTGGTGCACGGGATCGCAGCCTCCGCCACCAGTTCGTAGAGCTTGCGCTCTTTGATGCGGAGGTAGTCGGCGGCCTCAGCCGTTGTCAGGAGATGAAGTCTTGCGTTAAGTTGCATATTTGCGCGAATTTTCTTTTCATTGACGAAGTGGAAGTAAACACGAGAGAGGTGAGGCGGTCAATTTTTCTGGTGAAACCACTTTGGACGCTTCGAGTTCCCTGTATCTGATCCTGTCCGGCGATCCGACGCTCTACGCGATCGTGCGCCTGTCACTAATCGTGACTTTGTCGGCAACAATATTGGCGGGGCTGATCGGATTGCCACTTGGGGCCTTCGTTGCCCTCACCCGCTTTCCTGGTCGCGATGTGGTGACAGTGCTCTTAAATGGGCTGATGGGGCTACCTCCTGTTGTCGTCGGCTTGCTCGTCTATCTAGCACTGTCGCGCTCCGGGCCACTTGGCTTCTTTGGCTTGCTGTTCACACCGCAGGCGATGATCATTGCACAGGCAATGCTGATCACGCCGATCATCGCGGCGCTCACGCGGCAAGCGATCGAGGATCTGTGGGGCGAGTATCGCGAAGAATTCACAGCGATGGACGTGCCACCGTTGATGCGCGTGCGGGCGCTGTTGTGGGACGCACGGTTTTCACTCGTCACCATTCTGCTGGCAGGCTTTGGGCGCGCCGCGGCGGAGGTCGGCGCGGTAATGATCGTTGGCGGCAACATCGACGGCTTTACGCGCGTGATGACGACAACGATTGCCCTTGAGACCTCGAAGGGCGACCTTGCCTTGGCTCTCGGCCTTGGAGTAGTGCTGATCGCTATTATCCTGAGCGTCAATGCGTTGGCCTGGTCGATCCGGCAGTGGGCGGAGCGCTATGCGGGATGATCTTGAAAACGCTGCACCTTTGTTGGTGCTTGACAGTGTGACGGTGCGTGCAGCCAACACGACCCTTCTCGATGGCGTGTCGCTCTCGGTGTTGGCGGGCGCGCCGACGGCGCTGATCGGGCCGAACGGCTCCGGTAAAACGACGCTGCTGCGCGTGATGATGGGGCTTGTCGAGACGGCCTCCGGCCGGATCGAGCGGAATAATGACACGCGTGCCATCGTGTTTCAGAAGCCGGTGATGCTGCGGCGGACTGTGGCGGATAATGTCGCGTTCGCATTATTGGCAGCGAGCCGGCCTGCCGACCATGAAACCATCAGCAATTTGCTTGCTCAAGTGGGTTTGACTGGCATAGCCAACCGTCCTGCTCGCAAACTTTCTGGCGGTGAACAACAGCGGCTAGGCATCGCGCGGGCGCTCGCGCGTCAGCCGCGGCTGCTCCTGCTCGATGAAGCAACGGCAAGCCTCGACCCGGCGCAGACAAGTCTTATCGAAGAGCTGATCAGTGCAATCGCGGACGGCGGCGTAAAGATCATTTTTGCCACGCATGATCTCGGACAGGCGCGTCGGCTCGCCGGTGATGTCGTGTTTCTCGTTAAAGGCCGCGTTGCTGAACACGCAGCCGCAGCGACTTTTTTCAACCAACCCGCCAGCAAGGCAGCACGCCGGTTTCTCGCGGGCGATCTCGTCTTGTAGAATAGGGAGAACTATCGTGAAGCTCAGACACATCGCGTTGACAGCCGCACTCGTTGTGATGCCAGCGCTCGCACCGTCCTCGACCAATGCCCAGGACAAATCGATCGTCGTCGCATCCACGACCTCGACTCAGGATTCTGGTCTGTTCGGCCACATCCTGCCACTGTTCAAAGCCCGCACCGGCATCGACGTGAAGGTCATCGCGCAAGGCACCGGACAGGCGCTCGACACTGGTCGCCGTGGCGATGCTGACGTTGTTTTCGTCCATGCCAAATCGCAAGAAGAAAAGTTCATTGCCGACGGCTTCGGCGTCCAGCGCTTCGATGTGATGTACAACGATTTCGTACTGATTGGACCGAAAGCTGATCCGGCGAAGATCAAGGGCAGCAAAGACATTCTGACGGCGCTGAAAGCGATTCAACTTAGCAGCGCGCCGTTCGTCAGCCGAGGCGACAAGAGCGGCACGCACGCAGTCGAACTGGCGTTGTGGAAATCCGCCACCCTCGATCCGGCAACAGCGAAGCCCGCATGGTACAAGGAAATCGGTCAGGGCATGGGCGCAGCGCTCAATACCTCCGCAGCGATGAGCGCGTATGTGCTTGCCGACCGCGGCACTTGGATCAGCTTTAAAAACAAGGATGCACTCGAGATCGTGGTCGAAGGCGACAAGGCGTTATTCAATCAATACGGCATCATGCTGGTGAACCCCGCCAAGCATCCAGCCGTGAAAAAGCACCTCGGCCAAACCTTCGTCGACTGGATTGCGTCGGCCGAAGGTCAGAATGCCATTCGCTCCTACAAGATCGACGGCCAGCAGCTGTTCTTCCCCAACTTCGACGTCGGTCAGATTAAGAAGGCAGGTTGAGATACGCGCCCAACGGAACGACGGATACCAAGACGTTCCTGCCGGAGTGATGGCGATAGTTCCGATGCGCCCGATTGTCAGCGCGACAAGTACCTCTGGGGTTAACTTAAACACGGCATTGGGCGTGCTGACACATTACACGCCTGAGTGCAGGCGGACATTGCCGCGTCTCTGGTCGTGCAGGAAACGGTAGAACGCGACACCCATGGCGCGACTTGTTGCGGTGTTTGCTGCCGAGAACGATTTTGCTTCGATAGTTGTGTCCTGCAGTGTCACCGAAACGCACACAGGTCACAGCTATGAATTACAGGAACGGCAGTCGGGGTATAAGTTCTTTCCGATGTTCGATGATAAACTTGGAAAAAACCTCTGCCGCCTTCGACGCCTCGCGGTCGGACCGGCGGATCAACTGCCATTGACGAACGATCGGCAGGCCTGCAACCTTCAGCACAGAAAATTTACCGGTCTCAAGTTCGGCGAGGCAGGTGTGGGCTGAAATAAAAGCGATCCCAAGGCCAACCATTACGGATTGCTTGATAGTTTCGTTGGTGCCCATCTCGACGATGTCCCATGCGAGTCTGATGGCGATACGACCGAGGAATCGCTCCATCGACGGTCGCGTGCCCGAACCTGGTTCGCGCGATTGGAAGCGCTCGCCAACAAGTTCCTCGGGTTCGACGTTGGCCGAGCCCGCTAGGCGGTGCGTGGAACTCGCGATTACGATGTGAGGGTGGTCGGCAAGTACAGTTGCGACAAGGGGCAGGTGCTGGGGCGGTCGTCCCATGATCAGCACGTCGAACTCGTTGCGTTCCAAGCCGCGGATGATGTCCTCGCGATTGCCGATGACCAATCGAACACTTATGCCGGGATAAACTTTGCGGTACTGACAGCTCCAAAGACAGTTGATCCGGTCGCACCCGATCGAAGGGCGATAATCTGACTGTTCGCGGTTTTGACAAGGCGATCCACGTCGCGTGTGGTCGCTAGCAACAGGCGTCCAATCTCGGTCGGCACGAACCCGTCTAACGACCGATCGGACAAAGGTGCGCCAACCAGTGTCTCGATCTATTCAGCCTCTGCCGACGCGGCAACAGCATCCTTTTTCCGACCGGGACGCGAGCAGTTGGCCGCTGGCTATTTCGTTTATAGACCGCACACTGCATTGGTTCTGACAACAAGATCAGGTACCGACATTCTGGTTTTAGACGACGCCGCTGGTCTGTTCAGGCTTATCATTCCAGCAGTGCAGATCCCGTCCACAACCAACGAGTTTTGGAGGACGTTGTCGCGGCGAAGAAGCCAGTCGCCGATATCTACAGGCTGGTGCCCAATGAGTTGAAGCTTGAGGGCAGCCACTGTCTGGCGATTGGAGACTCGCGCAATGGGCTGGAGGCAGCACTGGGCGCTGACATTCCAACATTGATCACTCGAAATATTTACACGAAGCATCAATCGTTTGAGGACGCACTGCGTGTCGTCGATACACTGCCGCAACTTAATGTCGGCGGAGCGCGGACTGTGTCAGCTGAGGATGACTCAAGCCTGCTTAGTCAAATCAAGATGCTGCATTTCGGGCAATAGCAGGCAGGAAATGGCGCTCATAGATCATGTTGGCGCTGCGTCGTCCGCCGCGAATTGGATTTTAGAATTTCAAGTTTAAGACTGTTTTGGGACAACGCCGCACGGACAATGGATTGGGCATTGCGGCGCCCGACTGGACGTAGGCCAAAACATCGCTTCGGTAGCTGGAATTGGAACTGGTACTTGGCCTGTATATACGGCAGTGGCAGTTTTTGTTCAGGCTGCTAGAAGTGCTGGCTCTTTTGAGACAAAAAAACCAAGGAGGATACCTGATGTTGTTTCGTGTTCCATGGAGCGTTGTTCGTGCTTTTGCACTGGCGGCATCGCCTGGAACCGCAAGTCGACACTAATTCTCGTCCAGTGCATGGTCGAAGAGGAGATCTACGTGTTCAAATTGTCCGGTCTGACGTCAAAGGCTGGCCAAGGTTGCCACAATCAAGACCAAGGGCGGTCCAGCCGGTATTCGCACTGCCGAGAAGTAAAGCTCGACCTCGAATCATCTGGTCGTTAAGTCGCTGGATCAGCATGCTGGTCCAGCGATTGTTTTTTTGATGAGGTGTCCGTGTCTAAAAGTCCCCTTCGGCTTGTGATGCTGCGCTATCTGCTGATCGGCGCGGCCATGCCGATTGGCTACGCAACTGCGGCACTCTTGCTTGCGATCGCTGCATTCTCGCAAACGCAGCCGCCGCTGGATGCGATGTCAACCCAGCCGGCTCCGACCGTTATGCCGCTGGCTAAGCCAGCGCTCGCTGGTCCACTGGGGCGCGCCAAAAGCTGGGGCTATCAACTGCAAGCCCCTGACCCGGTTCGTCTGGCGAACGCTCCGCACGACGTACTTGTGATCGATTATTCGCGGAACGGGCAAGCCGACGCAGCGTTTACTTTAGCCGATCTCAACCAAATGAAGACACGGCGGGATGGAACCCAACGGATTGTCCTGGCCTATCTTTCAATTGGTGAAGCCGAGGAATATCGCTTTTACTGGAAGCGTTCCTACGGTTGGCTTTGGGGCCTGTTAGCGCCGTCCTGGCGTGGCCCTCATAACGCTGAATGGGCCGGCAACTATGGCGTGCGCTATTGGGAGCAAGCGTGGGCTGACATCATCTTCGATAAACCCGGCTCTTACGTTGAGCAGATCATCGCAGCCGGATTTGACGGCGTCTACCTCGACAAGATTGACGAGTTTGCCGATATGGAAAAACAGCGCCCATCGGCGAAGGCCGACATGATTTCGTTTGTCTCGAGGCTTGCTGCCAAAGGTCGCGCTTTGAAGCCGGGCTTTTTTATCGTGCCGCAGAATGGCGACGAACTGTTGGCCGATAGCGGCTATCGATCAGTGATTGATGCCATTGCAAAGGAGAGCCTCCTTTTTGGCGAGGAGGGCGAAGGGATCGAAAATGCAGATGCAATTTCTGCCCCCCGTATTGCGCGGCTTAAGCAATTGACTGCCGAAGGTAAACCGGTGTTCGCTGTCGAATATCTAGACCGGGCAGCGCAGATCAGCTCGGCGCGAGCAACCCTTGAGGCCATGGGCTTTGTGCCGCACTTTGCCAGTAAGGCGCTCGACCACATGCGCTTCGGCGACCTGCCCGAGGTTGGTGAGGCGTTGCGTCAGCCGTAATTTACAATAGGGCACAAGCGACATGAACCACGACCGTTATGACGACGACTATATCGCGAACATTCTGCGTGGTGTGAAGTCGATTGCGATGATCGGTGCGAGCGCAAACACCAGTCGTCCAAGCTACTTTGCGATGAAGTATCTGCTGGGCAAGGGCTATCGCGTTGTGCCGATCAATCCTGGACTAACCGGTCAAAAGATCCTCGATCAGGTGGTCGTTGCATCGCTGGCGGATTTGTCCGTCCCAATCGAAATGGTCGACATTTTCCGCAACTCGGACGCGGCCCTTGAAGTCGTGCGCGAGGCGATCACTTTGAAGGATAAGCTTGGGCTCAAGGTGATCTGGATGCAGCTTGGCGTGCGCAACGAAGGTGCGGCAGCCGAAGCCGAGGCCGCAGGACTAAAGGTCGTCATGAACCGTTGTCCGAAGATCGAATACGGCCGTTTGTCAGGTGAGATAAGTTGGGCTGGTGTCAATTCGGGGGTGATCTCAAGCGTGCGACCGAAGTTATCGCCGCTCGGCGTCCAAAATCATCGGCTGGCCGATAAGTGAATGGTAGCGATGGTGTCAGACCCTGGTGGATCTGACACCGTTCGGATTACTTTGCCATCATCTGCTTGATGAGGCCGATCACGGTCATCAGCACGCCGCCACCGGCACCGCCAGAGATAACGCTGCCAATGATCGAGCCCATGTCGAGGCCGCCGCCACCGGCCTTCACCGCTGCCACGCCGAGCAGGCCGCCGAGGATTTTGCCGCCGAGCCCACCACCGACGAGGCCGGAAAGCGCATTGCCGACCATGCCCAAGCTCATATTCTTCAGAAGGCTGCCGGCAACCGTGCCACCGGCTGCGCCACTGAGCAGCTGGATGATGAATGCTGGATCCATATTATTATCTCCCCAAGTTGTTGGTTCGACGCCATAAGAATCGAACACGCAAATGTTATCAGATAAAATCGAAACGGGCGTGGGCTGCCGAAACATTTTTGTACGGACACTTACGTTCGAGAAGAACGGGGGCACGGGCATTGAGGGAGTTGAACGTTGTGGTGCATACCCTATGGTCCAGTCTAAGACACACAGGCCTGCGGAGATTTAAGTAATGTTGATTGAACGCCATGAACTTGAACGGCTGCTAGCCAACGTGGTCGCGGTTGGTGATCGCGTTTTCACGGCAGGCGCCATCGCCGATGATACGAGCCTCGACGTGGCGGGCCAGACCAGGCAAGCTTTGGCCGATGTCGATAAATATCTCGGGCTATGCAACTCGAATAAGCGACAGATCCTGACCGCTGTGATCTGGCTCGCCGATATCCGTCTGCGTGACGCCATGAATGTCGCGTGGCTCGAATGGGTCGATCCCAATCACTTGCCAACCCGCGCGTGCATCGAAGCCAAAATGGCCGATCCGCGCTGCCTGGTTGAAATAGCGATTGTGGCTGCCCGATGAGCGATTGGTCGATCGATGCCGCCATTGAGCGCCTGCGCGCCGCCATGGCAGACGTGGCCAACGGCAAAACACTGGCTATCAAGGCTTTGTACGATCACAGCGCAGACGCGACGAGCTTTTATGGTTGGGGCGGCTACGAGGTCGGTTGGGATCAAGTCGACGAGCGCTGGGATTGGGCGGGGCAGCAGTTCAAGGGCGGCACTGTTTCGTATGAATCGCTCACCCGAATTGCCAGTGGCGATCTGTTCTATACCACCGACATCGAGACGTTCCGGGTTGCCATGGATGGTAAGCCCGAACCGGCGGTCTGGTCGAACCGCGTGACTCACATATTTCGCCGCACGGATGGTGAATGGCGCCTGATCCATCGCCACGCGAACCGCCTGGAAGGGCAGTACGAGCCAGCAGCACGGCTGAACGGCTAGATTGGCGCGTTCATTTTACGGGTGCTGGTGGGGTGCCATGCGTGTGGAAGCTCTCAATGGTTTTGAGGCCCCAGGCTTGGCCTTTTTTACGTTCAGCCTCGGTCCAAGTGATCGGTTGCCAGTCAGGCGCGAGGATCAACCGTGCGCCAGCGTTAGCGATCTCAACGCGGTTTCCGGCCGGCTCGTAGACATATAGAAAGAACGTCTGCTGAATTGCGTGCTTATGCGGCCCGGTTTCGATGTGAACGCCCGCTTCGAGGAAAATGTCGGCAGCCTGTAGGATGTTTTCTCGTTGATCGACCGCGTAGGTCATATGATGGAAGCGCCCGCGCGCTCCACTCAAATCGCGCGTGTAGGCGACGTCATAACTCTTGTTGTTCACCGTGAACCAGCACGCCCCGACCGCCCCGGTATCGAGCACGATCTGCTCGGTTACCCGACATCCTAAGGCTTGTGGGAGATAGTCGCAGATCGCTCCGACATCGGCCGCCATTAGATTGAAATGGTCGAGGCGACGGGTCGCGACGCCACGGGCGGGAAAGCGTTGGGCCTGGTTCTTCAAGGCAGGCTTGAGGTGTGCTGGTGCTTCATAGCGGCGCGTGTCGTAGTAGATTTCGAATACGTGGTCGTCGGGGTCGCGGAACTGGTAGGCTGGACCGTGGCCGAGATCGCCGTCGCTCCAGCCGATGCCGCCGCCAAGGCGTTCGATGGCTGCAACACGGCGGGCGAGGGCTGCTGGACTCGAGCAGCGGTAACCGCAATGACGCATGCCGGTTGTGTTAGACGCGGTGAGCTTCAGCGTGTGGAACTCATAATCGTCATAGGCGCGCAGATACACGCTGTCGCCCTCGCGTCCACTTTCGGTCAGGCCAAAGATATTGACGAAAAAGTCGAGGCTCGCTTCCGGCTTGTCGGTCAGCAGTTCGACGTGGCCGAGGTGGGCGACGTCATAGTTCGGTTCCGTAGGTACCATGCGCTTAGCCTTGCGGTTCATCGATGTAACGTAGCCCTGCGCGAGCGAGTGGTTCGCGCATGCCATAGAGGTCGAGGCCGATTTCACCAGCGGCGAGCCGCGCACGCTTATCGGTTTCGGCGTCTTCGCGTCTGCGGGCAGCAGCTGCGACGTCGACCGCCTGGAGCCGTGGAACAACCACCACGCCATCGTCGTCGGCAACGATCACATCACCAGGGCTCACCAGTGCGCCCGCACAAACGACTGGAATGTTGACCGAGCCAAGTGTTGATTTAACCGTTCCCTTCGCCGAGACCGCGCGCGACCAGACCGGGAATTTCATCTCGGTTAAAGTGCGCACATCGCGGCAACCAGCATCGATGATGAGGCATTGCCCACCGCGTGCCTGCAGCGATGTTGCCAGCAGATCGCCGAACATGCCGTCGGTGTTGTCAGCGGACAGGGCGACGACCAGAATATCACCGGCCTTCACCTGCTCGATGGCGACATGCAGCATCCAGTTGTCGCCAGGATGCGCTAGGGCTGTGATGGCGCTACCGGCGACTTGTGCGCCTGGATAGATCGGTCGCATGTAGGTCTTCATCAAGCCGAGACGACCCATCGCTTCGTGCACAGTCGAGACGCCGAATGATTTCAGCTCTGTGATTACTCTTGGATCTGCTCGCTTGATATATCGATAGACGACGCCGTTCATGCCAGCACCTCCAAAGCTTCAGGGAACAGGCGCTGATAGGCCTCGCCGTAGGTCATCGCCTTGCCCGAGTTGCGCCCTCCTTGCATGCCGCGATTGAGCGCGACGCGCTCATAGTAGGCCCACAAGTGCTTTTGTGCGGCCAGGATTTCGAAGGCTTTGCGCTTCACGTCCCACACCTCGTCGATATTGAGGATTACGTTGGGCTTGAAGTTGCACTGCTCGGGCTGGTGCGGCTCGAACAGAAATACCGGTGGAGCTGCGTAAGTCCGGCTTGGATCAGGCTTGTGACCCGCCGCCTGGGCGATGATGCGCGCTTCCTGGGCAAACCGCGTCGCTTCTGGGTGATCGACGTTGTAGGGGTCTTCAAGTGCATGGGTAAGCACAAACGACGAGTTCAATTCATGGAACACGTCAATCGTGCGTTCGAGCATGGCAGGCGTTGTGCGCAGCGGGTAATCGCCCGCGTCGAAAAATTCGATCTCAGCGCCGAGCATGTGTGCTGCCGCTTCGGCTTCTTGGCGGCGTTGGGCCTTGACGTCAGCCATGCTAATGCCAGCTTTTTTCCAAGCAAATTGGCTCTCGCCACGCTCGCCATACGAAAGGCAGAGAATTTTAACCCGGTAGCCACGCTTGGCGTGCAGCGCGATGGCTCCGCCCGCGCGCCACACGAAATCACCTGGGTGTGCCGTGATGACAAGTCCGGTTTTGGATACAGTAGTCATGTGAGAACCCTCAAGGTCTATTGCCCGCCAACAAGCAATGAACCGTTCCTCGCTTCGGAAACGATTGTCATCCATGCGTGTTTTGTCCGATCAAGCCGAACGACGCAAATGATAGAAATGCTAATATTGATGAGATTGACGCATGAATGTTTGGGTCGGTTTGGTTCGTTGAATTTAAGTGTCCTGCCAATGGCGAATTGATTTTTACCGTCCAATGGGCCGGATGTTGTCCCTGATTAGCTGGATCATGAAGGCCGTTTCCGGCGCCACTGGGCGACCAACTTTTGAGATGACGGCAAGCGTCCGCGCTATCTTGGGAGCTCGCAGGGCGACGACGCTCAAGTCCTGGCGGCGCTCACTTGCGACTGCGAGATGCGGCACGATCGTACATCCCAAGCCTTCCTTCACGAGGCGGACGGCCGTTGCCAGATGTTGGACCTCATAACACCAATTGAGTTTCTTGCTTCGCGCACCCAGTGCATCATCAATGAGTGCCCGGTTGCCAGCTTGGGGACTGATGCGAATGAGGCGCTCGGCTGTCAACGCCGACCATGTTGTGAATGGGTGTGCGGCCAACTCATGACCTGGTCGGCAAACGAGGACAAACGCCTCTTTCAGGAGTGGCCTTATATCGAGGTCGTGCCGATTGGCGGCTGCGATCGTTAGTCCAAGTTCAATCGTATTTGACTCGATCAATTCGGCAATTTCGCTGGCCGAGTTATCATAGACGCGGATTGCAATATCTGGGTACCTCTGCGTGAATTGACTCAGGATACGAGGTAGATAGTGAACCGCGAGTGTTGGCAGGCAGCCGATTGCGATCTGCTCAGGCTGGCCATGGGCGTAGCGTCGAACATCGGCGATTGATGCGGCGAGATCTTCGAGCGTCCGCTGTGCGCGTGGCAGCAGTTCTAGGCCGGCCTTGGTCAACTCGATCCGGCGTGTCGTTCGCGCGAGCAACTTGAAGCCGAGTTCGTCTTCGAGCTTGCGCATGCGATGGCTCAGTGCCGTTTGGGATACGTTGAGGTGCGCAGCGGCGCGATGAAAACTGCTGCGCTCAGCGATGCAGACAAAGGCTTCTAATCCGAGGAAGTCGATACGCATGAGGTATCTCGCAAACAGTTTGGCGGGCTTCGGTGATGGCCAGATTGGCATTCATGCGAACTATTCATTTATCCTTGAGAAAAATCAATTTGATTGCCAGCACGCGCCGTGCGCTTGTGGCGACATTCGCTGCCGATCCGGTATGAAGTCGCTTAGCCAAACATTATGCTTGGAATGCCCAATGAACCAAAACGCCTTGACCATCGCGATTGGACGTTACGGTGTTACGGAGGCATTGAAACGGCAGGTCGTCGACACCGGGCGTTTGCGTCTTAAGCATATCGAGATCGATCCGATAACCACGGCGATGCGACGTATGGTGCGTGGGCTCGAGTTCGATATCTGTGAGATGGCGATCACGACGTATCTTTGTGCCAAGGACCGCGGGCTACCGGTGACAGCGATACCCGTGTTCGTCACGCGCAATTTCCATCATTGGGCGGCATTCACAACTCAGCAAGCTGGCATCAAGATGCCGAAGGACCTCGAAGGGCGGCGGGTTGCCGTCAATCGCGGGTACACGGTTACGACCGGCGTCTGGGTGCGCGGCATCTTTGCTGAGCAATATGGACTTGATCTTGATCGTGTCACGTGGGTCCCGACCGACGATGAGCATGTTCCCGATTTTCCTTATCCAGCGAATGTGGATCTGTCGTGTCGCGGTAAGTCGGCCGCTGACCTGGTTTTGAGTGGCGACTGCGCCGCAGCAATTGGTGACGTGAAATCGACGTCGCCCGGATTGATCCCACTGATTGCGAACGCGCGAAAAGCTGGCCTTGCCTCCTACACGCGGGGCGGTGTGTACCCGATCAATCACACGATTGTGGTCCGCGATGCGCTGGTGGAGGAATTCCCCACGCTTGCGGTCGATTTATGTGCGGCGTTCAGCCGATCAAAGGCCGTCTACTATACGCACCTGTCGTCTATTGATGCGCCATCACCTGCGGACATTGCCGCGCGGGAGATCCGGGACGCGCTGGCAATCGAACCGTTTCCGTTCGGGGTTGAGGCCAACCGGCCAGCACTTGAAGCGATTATCAGCTATGCAGTCGCGCAAAAGATCATCTCGCGTGCCCGCCTGCTGGGTGATTGGTTTGCCTTGACTTGATCATCAGCCCCTGGACCCCTGGCATCGCTGTGGCGTTGTGTTATCCCTTAGCAGCGAACTTGATCGTGGCGGAGCATAACCGCCAGAGTGTTTGGAGGAACAGTTGGCATCGGTCGAACTGCGCGGCTTGAGTAAAGCCTATGGCTCACAAGTGGCCGTCAACAGCATCTCACTGCACGTCGATCATGGTTTGTTGGTGTGCCTGTTGGGGCCGTCTGGTTGCGGCAAGACCACCACATTGCGGCTGATCGCCGGGTTCGTCGAACCAACCGACGGCGAGATCTTGGTGGGACAACAGTCGATATCGGCACCTGGTCGCACAGTGCCGCCCGAGCGGCGCAATATGTCGATGATCTTCCAGAGTTACGCATTGTGGCCGCACATGACGGTGTTGGAAAACATCGCTTATGGACTGACATTGCGCAAACTTGATCGCGAAACGATCGCTAAAAAAGTTGGCGATATTCTCGCTACAACGAAGCTCACAGCGCTCGCTGGACGATACCCCGCCGAACTATCGGGTGGACAACAGCAGCGCGTGTCACTGGCGCGCGCGTTGGTTGTGGAACCAGAGACGCTGCTTCTCGATGAGCCGCTGTCGAATCTCGATGCGAACTTGCGCGAGGAAATGCGGGATGAAGTGCGCCGCCTGCACGATACCTACCGATATACGACGGTGTACGTGACCCACGACCAGTCGGAAGCAATGGCCACCGCCGATCTGATTGCCGTCATGAACGGTGGCATCATCGAGCAGGCCGGCCCGCCGGACGAAGTCTACGACCGACCCAAATCCGAGTTCGTCGCGCGCTTCATCGGCAACAGTAATATCTTGCGTGGGAAAGTGCTCGATGCCGACCATGTGTCGGTTGCAGGCGTTGCCTTATCCGGATTGGGAGAGCCGCTGCGGGGTGACGGTGTTGCCGCAATCGCAATCCGGCAGCACGAGGTGGAGCTGATGCCAGCTTCAACCGATCTCGGGTCGAACGAACTTTCTGGCCGGATCGTCCGCTCGGTGTTTCTGGGGGCAACACGAGACTATGTGGTCGAGATTGGCGATGGCAGCCAGTTGAAGATCGCAGCACCACCCCGCTTAATGTTTCCGCCGGGCGCTGCCGTAAAGCTGCGGTTGCCGCCGGACAGATGTCGGTTACTATCGCGCTAAAACTAGGCTGAGGACTTGCAGAATCTATTAACCCATCGGAGGAAACAACCAATGACGTTTCGTGACTTTTCACGACGTGATGTTGCCAAGGGCCTTTCGGCATTTGGGCTAGCTTCGCTTGCCGGCGGCACCGCAACACGTGCCCTGCCCGCACCGTCATCAGTGACGCCTGAACTCATCGCGGCAGCGGTCAAGGAAGGAAAGGTCGTCTGGTATACGGCGGTTGATCTTCCCGTGGCCGAACGCGTCGCAAAGGCGTTCGAGGCGAAGTATCCAGGCATCGCCATGCGTGTTGAGCGCACGGGTGGCGAGCGCATCTTTCAGCGGATCGCGCAGGAGCAGTCGTCCAAGATCAATGCGGTCGATGTCGTCAATAGCTCGGATGCGGCTCACTTTATCGTTTGGAAGCGCGACGGGCTATTGGCTACCTACGTGCCCGATGACGTTGCCAAATTCTATCCAGATGAGCATCGCGATCCGGATGGCATGTTTGCCAGTTGGCGGATCTGGTTATGTCCGATTGGCTACAATACCAAGCTCGTCAAGCCCGAGGATGCGCCAAAAAGTTACGCCGATTTGCTTGACCCGAAGTGGGCGGGTAAAATGGTCAAAGCACACCCCGGCTACTCCGGCAGCATCATGACGTCGACGTTCCAGATGGCGCGTGATCTGGGCTGGGAGTACCTGGAGAAACTCTCTAAACAGCGCATCATGCAGGTTCAATCGGCGTCTGACCCGCCCAAGAAGCTGGCACTCGGCGAGCGTGCCGTCATGGTCGATGGCAACGATTATCTGCTGATCCAAATGCAAGAGAAGGGTGAGCCCGTGGCAATTGTGTACGCCACGGAGGGCACACCGCTCATCGTCGGGCCATCAGCAGTGTTTAAGAATGGGCCGAACCCGAATGCCGCTCGCCTCTTGCAAAGCTATATGTTCTCGCTAGAGGGTCAGCAACTGATCGTCGATTTTGGCGGGCTGAAGTCGGCCCATAGTGGTGTCAAGGAGCCGGCGGGACGCACGCCGCTTTCCAAAATTAAAACGATGAAGGACGATCCCGCGGCAGTCGAACAGCAGGCCGACGAAATCAAGACTAAGTACGCCAAGTTGTTCAAAGTTTGATTGCCATTCCACTTCGACCCGTCTTGGGGAGAAGTGGAATTTGGGGCGTGGGTGCTGCTGCCGCCAACCGGAGAAAATCATGGTCGGGATGCCCAATCGTCGCAAGGTCATTGTTGGTGTCGGTGCCGTTCTGTGTGCTTCATCGACGCGTGTGCTGGCGTCAGCACCGGCCGCTGTTGGCATTACACCAGCGTTGATCGAGGCCGCCCGCCGCGAGGGGAAAGTCAATTGGTATACGGCGATGGATCTCGTTGTTGCCGAGACCTGGGCCAAGGTATTCGAAGCCAAGCATCCAGGCGTTTCTGTACGTGTCGAACGGTCGGGCAGTGAACGTTTGTTCCAGCGCATTGGTCAGGAAATGAAGGTCGGCGTGCGCAATGTCGACATCGTCAACACGGCGGACGCAGCACATGTCTTGCCGTGGAAGCGCAACGGCTGGCTCGCAGCATTCGTGCCGGAGGAGGTCGCTGCGCACTATTCCGCAGCCCACCGTGACCCCGATGGTTACGCTGTCACAGTGCGGCTTTATCTGAGTGTCATTGGCGTCAATACCAAGCTCGTTGCGGCAGCCGACATGCCGACAAGTTTTGCCGATCTGTTGGATCCGAAGTGGGTTGGCAAGTTGGTGAAGGGCCACCCCGGCTATTCCGGCACGATCATGTCGGCAACCTACCAGATGGTGCAAGCGCTGGGCTGGGGCTATTTCGAGAAGCTCGCAAAGCAGAAGGTGCTGCAAGTGCAGTCCTCGGTTGATCCGCCCAAGAAGATCGCACACGGCGAACGGGCGGTGATGGTCGATGGTGGTGACTACAATGTCATCCAGCACAAGGCACAGGGCGCGCCAGTGGAAGTCGTTTATGCCAGCGAAGGCACACCCACGATCACCAGTCCGAACTGCATCTTTGCAGCGGCCGTCAATCCCAACGCTGCACGACTATTCCAGTGCTGGATGACATCGGCCGAAGGGCAGCAATCGCTGGTTGATATCTCAGGTCAATATCCAATCCACGGTCAAGTCAAAGCCAAGGCTGGCCGCAAACCGCTATCCGAGATCAAATTGATGACTGAGAATCCAGCCGAGATCGACCTCCAAGCGGAGGCGATCACCGCACGTTATTCAGCGTTGTTTAAAGTATGAGTACGCCAACTGTTAACGCGCAAGGGTCGACAGACAGGCCGACATGGTCGCGCGGGCTCGATCTATCGACCCCACTCGCTATTGTGTTCGCGCTGACGTTATGCGTGCTCGTTTTGTTGCCACTGACATGGTTATTGATTTATGCGCTGACCGACACGAAGGGGGGCGCGACGTTTGCAAATTTCAAGCAATTATTTACCGACCCGGCGTTTGTCGACCCGCTGCTGATCTCACTTGGCATCGCAACGAGTGTCGGCGTTGCCTGCTGCGCGATTGCAGCACCGATGGCTTGGCTCGTCGCCCGCACTGACATGCCGTTGGCGTCGACCGTGCGCTTGATCGTCACTGCATCATTCGTGACGCCACCATTCCTTGGGGCCATCGCCTGGGAACTTCTGGCAGCACCTAACAGCGGTCTGTTGAACCAACTCTATCGCGGGTGGCTGGGGGATGCGGCGGCCGAACCGCTGTTTGATATCTACACCATATACGGGTTGATCTTCGTCATTACGTGCTACACGTTCCCTTACGTTTTTGTGCTCGTTGCAAACGCCCTGGAGCGGGTGCCAGGTGATCTCGAAGATGCAGCCTCGATGTTGGGCTCTTCGAAATGGACAACGGCACGCCGGATCACCGTGCCCCTCGTCATGCCAGCGCTAATGGCAGGCCTGCTCGTCGCCTTCCTGCAAGCGATTACACTGTTTGGCTCGCCGGCCATTCTGGCTTTGCCGGCAGGCTTTCATACGATCACGACGAAGATCTGGAGCCTATTTCAGTATCCACCGAAGCCCGAGCTGGCAGCTGCTGCATCCTTGCCGCTGTTATTCTTAACAGTTGGTTTGCTGCGCATGCAGGCGGCGATCCTTGGACGGAAGTCCTACGCTGTGGTTGGCGGCAAGTCGGCGGCACCGCGATTGATCCCACTCAATCGTTTGCGGTTGCCGGCCGCTGCGTTCTGCTTTGCGCTTCTGGCGTTACCGGTATTTCTCCCCTATGGCGCGCTTCTGAATGCAGCGTTTTCGAAAATTCCGTCGCAACCGATTACCTTGCAAACCGTGACGCTGCATAATTTCAATTTCGTGTACTTCGAGTTGTCAGCAACCAAGCTTGCGTTGAAGAACACGTTTCTACTGGCCGTTCTGTCAGCAACCATCGGCAGTCTGCTGGCACTTGTGATCGCCTACATGACCAGCCGTAAGGCAGTTCCAGGGCATCGGATCTTAGGATTTTTAGCGACGGCGCCAATCGCTATTCCCGGTATCGTGTTGGGCGTCGGATTGTTCTTGAGCTACACGCGCCCGCCGTTCGTGCTTTACGGAACACTTTGGATTTTGCTCGTTGCCTACGTGACGATCGAGTTGCCATCGGCCTACCAGCAGATGCGCTCGGCATTCCATGCGGTGAACCTGGAGTTGGAGGAAGCCAGCCGCATCCTGGGTGCGACGCGTCTACAAGTCCTTGCACACGTCACTGGCCCACTCCTGCGCACGAGTTTGTTGGCGACGTGGTGCTTTACGTTTGTTGCCGTAGTACGGGAGTTATCGGCGGCGGTGATCTTGTTCACATCGGAGACCAAGGTGGTGTCGGTGCTGATCTTCGACCTGAAGGAAAGTGGCGATCTGGCAGCCATTGCAGTGCTGGGGCTTTCGATGTTGGTGCTGACCGCTGGCGTGGTCTACATCGCCAATCGGCTTGTCGGTGGCACGCCGGGTGTCCGTCTGAGGAACAACTGAGATGGCCGACGACGTTCTTCCCGCCGTCTCCGTCGCCGAGCATTTGGCAGACAAGATCGTCGCGTTGCAAGGCACAGAGCTGCCTGATGCTGTCCATGAATTAGCCGAGCGTCTGTTGATCGACGTTGTCGGCCTGTGTCTCGTCGCCCGCAAGACCGATTACGTTTCGGCCGCGCGTGCTGCATGGGGCGATCCTGGTCGTTGCTCCATCGTTGGACAAGATGGCGCGCATTCGGCCGCGAGTGCTGCCTTCGTCAATGGCACGGCTGCACATGGCGAGGACTTCGACGACACATTCGAAGGCGGTCCAGTGCATGCTGGTGCCGTCATTATCCCAGCGGTATTAGCCGCGGCCGAGGACAAGGACCGATCCGGCCAGGATGTTCTGCTCGGCATTGCGGTGGGGGTTGAGACCATCTGCCGCCTCGGTCTCGTGATTCCGAAGGCGGTGCATAAGGCTGGCTTCCACCCAACCGCTGTGTTTGGCACGATGGCAGCCGCCGCAGCCGTGTCGGCAACGCTTGGCGCCAATCGACGCCAAACCGTCGACAGCCTCGGCATCGCCGGCAGCATGGCTGGCGGCATCATCGAGTATTTGGCTGAAGGCACCTGGACCAAACGCATGCACCCTGGCTGGGCTGCCCAATCGGGTCTGCGCGCAGCCTATCTGGGCATCAGTGGCTTTGCTGGTCCACGCACAGTGTTCGAAGGCGTGCATGGGCTGTTCAACGGCTTCGCCAATCGCCGAGACGGTGAGTGGGGTAATCTGCTCGATGGATTTGGCACTAGGTGGGTAACACCTGATCTGGCATTCAAACCGTACCCATGCGGGACGATGACCCACCCCTACATCGATTGTGCCATCCGACTGCGCGCGCACGGCATCGATCTTTCGCAAATTGCAGCGATCACATGCGAGGTGGCGGAAGGCACGGTTCATCGCCTGTGGGAGCCGCTGGCGGCAAAACGAGCGCCGTCAAACGGCTATGCTGCAAAGTTCTCCCAGCCCTACTGCATCGCGGCTGCCCTGGTGCATGGTGAGGTTGGGCTCGGCCACTTTACCGATGAAGCCGTGCGCGATGATGCAGTGCGCGCGCTTGCCGCAAAAATCGGTTACGTAATCGATCCGAAAAATCCCTATCCGCATGGCTATACAGGGCATGTTCGGCTGACGTTTGCCGACGGTTCGGTCATTGAGGAGCGCCAGCCCCATCTACGCGGTGGCCGTCTTGAGCCGCTCAGCCGTGCCGACATCGAAGCCAAGTTTCGCATTAACGCGCAACTGGGTGGGTGGGGCACTGGCGCCATAACCGACGCCCTGGCAGCCATGCGTGGCGGCTTCGCGCGTCCATTGAATTTCGTAAGTTTCCGCACATGAGGAGCACCCGATGACCCACAGCAAACCGCTCGCCGGCAAAGTCGCAGTCATCACTGGCGCCGGCCGCAACATCGGTCGCGCGATTGCGCTGATGCTGGCAAGCGACGGGGCATCGATCATCGTCAACGCGCGTAGCAACAAAGCTGAGGCTGACGAAGTGGTCTCCGCGATCATGTCTGCTGGTGGCAAAGCGGCAACCGTATTGGGAGACGTTGCTGATCCAGCCACCGCCGACCGGCTCGCCAGTGAAGCGATCAAGCATTTCGGCCGCCTCGACATTCTCGTCAACAACGCAGCCATCCGCCGTGAGGCGTCATTGGAGGAACTAACACTCGCCGCGTGGCGTGAAGTGATGGCCTCGACCATCGACGCAAGTTTTCTCGGGTCGAAAGCCGTTGCCCCACATATGAAACGAGCGGGCGGTGGGTGCATCATCAACATCGGAGGCTTAAGCGCGCACACCGGCGCCAAGGGCCGGGCCCACGTTATTACAGCAAAAGCCGGCATGATCGGGTTGACCCGCGCACTGGCGGCCGACCTGGCCAGTGACGGTATTACCGTTAACTGCGTGGTGCCGGGCCTGATCGACACCTCACGTGATGCGAGCGTCGCTTTACCGTCGCACCATCAAGTGAGCCGCACGCTAGTGGGACGTTTGGGCAAGCCTGATGAAATCGCAGGCGCCGTGGCCTATCTCGTCGGCCCGGCGGGCCGCTACGTCACGGGGCAGACGCTGCACGTCAACGGCGGTGCTTATTTGGGGTAGGAGGTTTGATGCTCCGTTTTGCAGAGCAGCCAAGACGGTTGGCCGACTATGGTGCAGGTCAACTATAGTTATAACTAAACGAGATAAAGCGCCGGGTCGAAAACGAGCGCTTGAGGAAACGTACAAAAAAACACCAGAGGAGGTTTCATCATGCCATTTCAGAAAAGTCAGTACATTAGCCGTCGTCACGCAATGGTCGGCGGAGCAGCCGGAATGGCGGCAATTCTCAGCTCGGGTCGTGCACCGATATTTGCGCAAGCCGCGCCAAAGAAATTGGTTTTTGCCCATATCAACGCCATTCCGGAGTCAGCCGCGGTGGCATTCGACTGGATGGCTAAGGAGGCGAATGCGCGATCAAAAGGCGCGCTCGACATGCAGTTTTTCGGCAAGACGCTGATCCCCCAAGAGCTCGAGATCATGAATGCGGTCAAGTCGGGCAACATTGCGATTGGCAATCCGGCCGGTGCGGCCGCGACCGTGTTCCCAGAGATGGGGGCATTTCTGGTGCCTTATCTGATCAAGGACTACGCTTCTGCCTATGCAATGTTTAACGGCAAAGTTGGCAAGGATCTGGATGGCATCATCCAGGATAAGTACAAACTGAAAGTGCTGGATTTCTTCGATTATGGCTTCCGTCATTTTTGGACTTCCAAGGCGCCGATCATTGAGCCGAAGGATCTGCGTGGCCGCAAAATTCGAGTGCAACAGGCAAAGATTTTCGGTGATACGATCAATGGACTTGGCGGCAGCGCTGTTCCGATGGCCTGGGGCGAAGTCGTGTCAGCCGCGAAGCAAGGCGTGATTGACGGCGGTGACTTGCCGATTGTCAATTTTGAAGCTCTAAAGATCTACGAGGTTTCCAAGTATTGTTCGATGACATTCCATAACTACGGCCCAACCGTGAACGTCATGAACCTTGGCGTTTGGAACGAGCTTTCGCCGGAGCACAAGAAATTGATCGCGGATCTCAGCCGCGAAGCGCAAGAGCGGATTCGCACTGCAACCGAATCCGTCGATAATTTTGCGAAGGCCAAGGCTCTCCTGGAGCCTAGAGGCATGACGGTTGTCGAAGCCAAGGTCGATTTATTCCGACAAGTTGCAAAAGATAAGATTTGGCCGAACTACAAGAGTCAGTACGGCGCTTTGTGGGACCAGATCGAGAATTTCAAAGCTTAGTTTTTTCGAGCTAACGCAGGTTCGCCGCCTCAATGGCGCTGAACCTGCGTTTGGTTTCCCATCTGCGGTGAAGGCCAAGGCGTCGCCCATGTCGGTTATTGAGCGAATACCTCGTTTTGTCGTCACGGCCTTGATCGCGCTGGCGATCATCAATCTATTGATCGGTGTGTTCCTGCGCTATGTCGTCGGTGGGTTCACCAACTATATGGATTGGGATCCGGTCTCCTTCACCTGGGTCGAAGAAGTGGGCGAAATGGCTTTGGCCTGGTTGACCTTTATTGGAGCGGCAATTGGCATCCGCAGCCGCTCGCACTTTACGCTTTATGTTTTTACGCCACGGTTCTCGCCATCGGTGCAGCGCGCAATCGAGGTCTTCAATCATTTGCTGATCGCAGGATTTGGTCTACTTGCAGCGTGGCATGCGATTACCTTGTGTCAGCTGAATTGGTCACTCAAAACGCCCGGTCTCGAAGTCAGCTTGGCGTTGCTCTATGCGTCCGCCGTTGTCGGAGGGGTGTTGATCGCGATCTATGCCTTTTCGATGATCGTGTCCCCTGCGCACCGTGACCCCAACGCTCTGCACTGAGGTAAAAAGAATGCTCTTATTGTCGGTCGCTGTAATTTTTGTGTGCCTGATTTTGTTGTCGATGCCGATCGTATTTTCATTGGGCTTGGCCGGCGTTGCAGGGCTCTGGCTGGGTGGCTATCCGATGCAGCAGTTGCCGTCGGCATTGGTGTCTGGATCTCAAAGCTGGGTGCTGCTGGCAATCCCGGCGTTTGTGTTCGCGGGAGGCCTGATGGAGCGGTGCGGGATGAGCCACGCACTGGTCGAACTTGCGCGCGCACTTGTCGGTTGGGTCAAGGGCGGACTTGGCATGTCCGTGATCGTGGTCGCCTACTTCTTCTCCGATATCTGCGGATCGAAGATGGCAGAGGTTTCAGCGCTGGGCTCATCGCTGATGCCGCCGTTGACTAAGGCCGGCTATAAACGGGAAGAGTCTGCGTCGATGATCGCGGCAGGCACTGCGATGGGTATGTTGGTGCCACCGGCAATCTTCATGATCGTCATTGCGCAGGTTACCAACACGTCAGCCGTCACGCTGTTTCTGGCCGGCTTCGTACCAGCATTCGTGATGATGATCTGCCTAATGGTGCTAATCTATCTACGTGCGCGCAAGTACGATTGGCCGGTTGATGCCAAGCCAAGTCTCAAACGTGTCGGCAAGGCTGGCATGGAGGCGGCGGTACCGCTGGTTGTCCCAGTTGTTATTCTTGGCGGGTTCTTTTTCGGTATCATTACGGCAACGGAAGCTGGTGCCGTGGTTGCTGCCTATGCATTTCTTGCGGCCAAGATTTACTATCGCAATGTCTCGTGGCCTCAGATGGGGCAGATCGCCTATGAAAGCGCGATCCTGACGGCTGCCGTTGTGTTTTTGCTCGCGGTGGCGTCGATCTTCCAATACCTCATGGGCATGCAAGGCGTTCCAAAATTGTTGGGCGAGGTTTTGGCCCCTCTGAAAGGCCATCCTTGGTTGTTCCTGTTCGTCACCGCGTTTATTTCGATGCTGTTTGGTATGATCCTAGAGGGCTTACCGGCGGCGGTGGTGCTGATCCCAGTGGTGTTTCCAATTGCTGAGGAAATGGGCATCGACCCGATCCACTTTAACATCGTGCAGACGGCAGCGGTCGGTATCGGCTTGTTCCTGCCGCCAATGGGCGTCGGACTGCTGATGGCATTGAAGTTTGCGAATGTATCCGTGAGCCAGCACTTTCCGACCTATGTGCCGTACATCTGCGCCCTCGTTGTCGGCCTGTCCTTGATCATCTGCATTCCAGAGATCAGTTTGACGCTGCCGCGGCTCGCAGGTTTGATCAAGTAGCACGGTGACTTTTTATGGTGGTTCAGGCATTCGATGGATGCCTGATTGAGCCCAGCAATCGCGCAGGCTTTGGCGCTTGAACGCCCGATCTGCGGCCTGCATTCGTAATGCAATTCACCTCACATCAATTTCAAATTCTTTAGCGGCAGGTTGCGTGCAGGCTTACCGGTGGCGGCGAAAATCGCGTTGAGTACACTTGGTGCGACAACGCAGATCGTTGGTTCTCCAACGCCGCCCCAGAAGCCACCGGACGGCACCAGTACGGTTTCGACCTTCGGAAACTCAGCTAGTCTGAGGATCTCGTAGGTGTCGAAGTTCTGCTCGACCATGGCTCCGTCTTTGACGGTGACTTCGCCATACATAGTGGCCGCTAAACCGTAGGCCACTCCGCCTTCAATTTGTGCCGCGACCTGATCCGGATTGACGACGTACCCGCAATCGGTTGCAAGCACGAGACGGTGCACCTTAAGCTTACCCTTGTCCGATACCGAAACCTCGGCGACGGCTGCCGAATAACTGCCGTAGCCCATGAACTGGGCGATGCCGCGATGCACGCCCGGCGGCAGCGGTTTGCCCCATCCAGCTTTTTCAGCGGCAGCATTTAGGACTGCCAGATGTTTCGGGTGCGGGGCCATCAATGCGCGACGGAATTCGAGCGGATCCTTGCCAGCCGCCCTCGCCACTTCGTCCATGAAGCATTCAAGGTAGACCGCGTTCTGATTGGTGTTGACGCCGCGCCACGGACCGACCGGCACATGTGTGTTGCGCATCGCATATTCGATCAGCATGTTCGGCGCAGTGTAGCCCAGCAGGCTATCAGGAGTGTCATACAACATACCCTGCAGTTGCCGGCCGTCCTTGCCGTCCTTGATCGCGGCGGGGTTCGACCATGCATTGATCGATTGGCCAGATACCCGCACGTGCAACGCTGTAAGGTTGCCCGACGCATCGAGACCGGCTTCCATCCGGCATTGTGATATAGGTCGATAAAAGTCGTGCATCATGTCTTCTTCGCGCGACCACATCAGTTTGACCGGCGTGCCTGGCATCTCCTTGGCGATGGCAGTTGCCTGCCGCACGTAATCCTGCGTGCCGCCACGACGGCCAAAGCCGCCGCCGAGGTCCATCTTGTAAACTTCGCACTTATCAAGGGGCAGGCCGGAGGCTTCGGAGAGCGCCGCGTGCGAAGCTTCGCCGTTCTGCGTCGGAACCCAGATTTCGGCGCGCTCGGCTGTGTAGCGAGCCGTGCAGTTCATTGGCTCCATGGTGGCGTGCGCAAGGAACGGCGTGCTGTAGACGGCCTCGACACGTTTGGCCGATCCTTCGAGCGCTTTCGGCACGTCGCCGGTCTTCACGCCAGCAAACACGTTTGCAGCGTCTGGGGCCAAGCCACTTTTCAGATGTTCCGCGATGCTCGCGCTTGAAACTTTGGTATTGGGCGTGTCTTCGTACACGATCGGCAATGCGTCGAGCGCCTTCTTTGCCCGCCACCAGGTGTCGGCGACCACGGCGACGGTTACCGCATCGACCTTGACGACCTTGCGCACGCCCGGTAGCCCCAAAATCTTGGCTTCGTCGTAACTTTTTATCTTGGTGCCGTGCACCGGTGCTGCCTTGATCGCGGCATTCAACATACCTGGCAGTTTTACGTCGACCGCGTACTTCTTGGTGCCATTGAGTTTGTCAGCCGTGTCGAGTCGTTTCAGCGGCTTACCGGCGACCTTCCAGTTTTTTGGGTCTTTTAGTACGATTGTCTTTTGGTCCGGCGGCGTCAACTTCGCTGCTGCGGCTGCAACTTTACCGAAGGAGAGTGTGCGCTTGGATGCGGCATGCGTGATGATGCCGTCAGATACCGTTAGCTCGGCCACTGGCACTTTCCACTGCTGGGCTGCGGCTTCCATCAGCATCATGCGTGCGGCGGCGCCGCCACGGCGGACGTAGTCCTGTGACGTGCGAATGCCGCGACTTCCGCCGGTACCCATCTCGCCCCAAACGCGTTTGCGGGCGTGGCTCTCGCCGGGTGTTGGATACTCGTAGCGCACCTTTTTCCAGTCGCACTCCAGTTCTTCTGCGACCAGCTGCGCGAGACCGGTGATGGTCCCTTGCCCCATCTCCGAGCGCACAACTCGGATTACGCACGTATCATCGGGTTTTACCACGACCCAAGCGTTGACCTCAGTGCCGGTGGCGGCAGCTTTTTGAGCGAAGGCGTTGGGGATATCAAAGCCGAGGGCCAAACCACCAGCCGCACCTCCAGTCACGACAAATGTGCGGCGCGAAAGTGTGCCGATTTCGGTCGTCGAACGTGCCATGCCAGTCTCCTGTTACCGGAAGGCGGAAGTCACCGAGCGCGAAGATATGGCAATTGCAAACTGTGTTACAATCAACAGTCCTTTGCCAAGTGCGCGCGCAAGCTATCGCTTGGAGCTTAGTCCAAGAGGGTGCGATGCCGCAATGCATCGTTCTAAGTGATCGTCAGACACGAGGCCGCAGCGCTAGTTGAGGAGCAGTGTGAAGCTCTGATTGCAACTTGCAAATGAAAACTGGCCGCCATTCGCGGCTACGCACTCCCGGACTTTGGAATGTCTGGTTCGTCTTGATCCAACATCAAATCCCGATAGGCGCGCGCTTGGAGGGCCAGTGTCCTTGTGGACGAGTGAAATATCTCGATCCATTGACGCGCCTTCTGACCTAGTTTGGCTTCATCATTTGGATCGTCAAGGATATGCGCTATTTGGCGCGTGACGTCGTCAACCGTTTCTCCGTTGAGCAGTGGTGGTGCTGCGCCGAAGAATTGTTCGAGGGTGGATTCGTCAATGCGGGTTATCAAACGGCGACCCAGTGCGAGCGCCTCGAACGCGACACCTCCCAGGGCCGGCAGTGCAAACTGATCAACCACGACGTGTGATTGGCAGTAGGCCGCCCACAACTGTCGCTTGGTCATTGTGGGGACCCATTCGACCAAATGTGCAATCCCGAGTTCATCAATCAGCGCTTTGCTTTTGTCGACTTCCTGACCCCATTCGACACACCGCAACCTGAAGTCGCGTCCTTCTTTATGCAAACGACCGGCCGCTCTCAGGAGCACATCGTTGCCTTTGGTCCATGACCCACCACCGACATGCCAGTGGTGACGCGTTGGGCTGAATAAGATTGGTATACCCGTAGGCGGCAAGAGCTGCGGATTATCGTCGCGGAACTTGCGCAATTTGCCGTCGTTGAACGCATGTGGCAAGTTAGTGACTCGATGGGCGGGAATCCCAATTCTAGGAATAGATGGCAACACATCTGAGTTTGTAACGAATACTCGTGGGGCATGGCGATACGTGAATTTGCACAATCGGCCTTGAAGGTTGTCCTCAAATGGAATTTCACGAATCGTGCCGTGTTCGTAGGCGCAAAAACGAGTTACTCCAGCAAATAGTGGAGTGAGGCCGTCTGTTGAATAGGCCTGGACAATATCATAGTGGGCCATCACATCAGACAAATGACCTGACAGGCAGTCGGCGTGGGTTAACTCGCTTTCGAGCATCGCCGAAGGCACGTCCGCAAATGATCTTCGGTAGTGTTCGCGAACAGCTTCACGCCTAGCGAGCGTGGCGCTCGTCGTCGCAAGTGGAGATGCAATCGTAGAAGTAGTGCG
Source organism: Hyphomicrobiaceae bacterium (assembly GCA_031429105.1). Taxonomy (GTDB): domain Bacteria; phylum Pseudomonadota; class Alphaproteobacteria; order Rhizobiales; family Hyphomicrobiaceae; genus JAKFWF01. The sequence continues at coordinate 46,500 of JANOYV010000060.1, forward strand.
AGGTGCGATCCGTGCTGATATTTTGGAAAGCACCTTGGACCCTCCCCACGCGACGCTATGAAAGCTCAACCGTCCATATCGTCGAAGCGACTCTAGTCGTGCAATCTGCGGCTCACTGCCGCTCCCTTCATAGTGTGTCGGTTCCATGACTGCCGACAGCCCCACCTGAGCCCGCCAAGTTCTGAAAAGAGCGATCCGAACATGGTCCATTGGCTTGGCGGTTTCCCCGCGCACGCGCCTGACGAGTGCTGGATCGACTGACGCAATACGCACATTCTTGGCGGCAGCGTTCAGTGACGCTCGATTGGACAATTGACTTAGAACCGGAAGGGCAAAATTATTCCAGCACGCGGTCGCGCGTTCCCGCAATGTGGTGCCAGGCAGGGTCAACTCGGGTGCAATTTTCAGTGTCGTGCGCAACGCAGATAAAGTCATGGGACTTAGCCAACGCCGTCGCTTCCCGTTGGTGGTGGCCTTTTCATCCAAGATATCCCAGTACGCTTGTACCAGTCGACGCCTCGCAAGCAGGCGATCGGCATTGGTGCCACGGTGCTTGGCTCTTAGATAGTCGAGACAATCCAACAGCGGTCCCTGCACAAACCAGTCAGGTCGCTGCCAGTTGCCAAGATCAACCGCCCACCAATCCGGATGGAAGTTGTCGAGCGATCCCTTTATGTCGGTATCTTCCCACTCGGGCGTGCCCATAATGTGATAATAGTCGTAACATAACACATCCGCTTCGATGCCAAGCGAACGCTGAATCTTCGCATTGTTGTAAGCATTATTGGCAATGTTACCGATATGGAGCACCCGAAGTGCACGTCCGGATTGCTGCTTGAACTCACCCAACCAAGCTAGCGCCTCGGCGTTGGAACGTTCAATTTCGGCAGCCAAAAGGGCTGTATTTTTTTGCCTGTTGTTCTGCACGCCTCAACTCACTTCGCCCCGAAAGTCCCCAAACTACCAAATTGGTCGTAGCGCAAGATGATAGATGCGTCACGCCCAATTGAGGTATCGGTACAATCAGCTGTTGATGAGCTGGACGGTCTCAATTATTTCGCTGCCAAGCCAACAATTCTGCAGACGCGACCGTTCGCAAGCGCTCGATCATACGGTAATCTTTATCTAATTGGTCGTAAAACCAATTCCGGCCCGGATGAAAGAGGTGATACTGATCCGGCGGCTGAAATTTAGGCGAATACGGGTTGTAGGGCGGGGTGTGTTCCATCATCGCCGTCCACAACAGCAAACGGCCGTTGGGAACGAGAACGCGCTTGATCTCCGACAGCGCCTTGTCGAGCAGATAAACATGGTCCAGTGACGTCCCGACAACTACCGTCTCAAAGCTTGCATTCGGCCAAGGTATTGTCTCTGCGAATGTTCTAGCAAACGGGAATGGATGTGGCTGATCGGGGGGTTGCGGATCAATGCCGGCCAATCGCTCGACCGGGCAATCGGCAAGATAAGCGGGAAGCGGCAGCGGACCACACCCGACGTCGAGAATGCGACCGCGAGCGTGGACATTTACAAACATGCGGAAGTAGCCAGCACCAATATGGCCCTCGTGACTTAGATTGCCTTCTGGCGTGCGCTGCCCTTCTTCGATGCCGGCCAAGTACGCTTTATGCCAGGCTTCGAAATTGTTCGGCGCCGCCGCCTTGAATGCCGCCATCTGGTCTGACAGCGATGGAAACGCAAGAGGGCCGGCCACGCTCAACTTCTTCGATGTCGCCGATGAAGCTTGCTGTTTGGCGAATTCCATCATGCTGCGGGCGAGCAGCATGGAGTGGGTCTGATCGAGTGCGCGCTCAGCCGCCAACGTCTCGTCGAGCGTGGCGACCTTGGCTTCGAGCGTTGCCGTCCGGTTTTGTAGAGGTAGCACGGCATTGAGCGTTGCATTGACTTCGTTGGCAATTTTGCCCTGTCGGGCAGAGATCGCAGCCTCCATGGTAGACAATGTAGTCGTGAGCCCTTGCGTGTAGGCGATCAAACCGTTGAGGCTTGATTTTTGCTGCGAAGGATCAAAATCCAAGATTCGTTGTTCGACGCTCTGGCTGCTCCTTTGCATCGGCAGTACAGCGTTCAGCGTGGCATTGATTTCGTTGGCGATAGCGCCGTGACGAGCCGACAACTCAGCATCCATGTTGGAGAGCGATGCCGCGATACCTTGAGTGTGGGCGATTAATGCTTCGATGTTCGCACGCTGCAGCGCAGGGTCGAAATTTAAAATTCGTGCTTCGAGTTCCTGCACGCTGTGCTGTATGGGCAGAACTGTATTCAATATCGCATTGACCTCATTTGCAGTGCTGCCTTGGCGACTTGATAGGTCCGCGATGCTTTGAGCGAGTGACAAAACCTGGTCATGGAGTTGGCTGAGTGATTGGAGAATTGCAGGCTCGAACCGCGCGAAGTGGTTGGACAGTTCGGTTGAAACATGGCTCCTCACCTCAGCTGACGAGGACACCGTTTCCGTCACCAGTTGATGGGTGTCGGATGCAATCAACTGGCAAAGATTGCTGATTGCCGTTTGGGTTTCACCAACCGTTTTACGCAGGAATTGTTGCTGCGCCTCGGTTCCACTCTCCAATCGCTGGGCGGTCGCGTGATATTGACCATGCAGGCTCGTAATGTTTTGCGCGGCGGCCGCTGCAAAACTATTGAGCTTTGCTTCGAGTTCAGCGAGCTTATTCTGCAACGACAGTTGGTTGCGATTTTCTTCTTCCAGTCGCTTCGCGATGGAGGAAAATGATGACAACCAGCGCTGCAGTGCTTGAATCATCGTGAGTTCGGCTTTCTAGAGATGGAATTCGTCGTGGTCGTTGGAACCCTTGGTCGCTGCGGTGGATCAATCGACGAGGCTGTAACGATGGAACAATTCCTCAAGGTTCAGCAACGACCAAATCAGCAGGCGGCGATTCTCACGGCCGGACAGATGCTCCTCAAGCATGTCCGTCACAACATCGATATCCATCACCGAGGATATCTTCGATTCTTTGTTCAAAATGCGCCGCTTCAGATAGTCGATACTCTCGCCCTTGAACCAGCTGGCATCAGGTGCTGAGAACCCCTGCTTTTCGCGTTCGACGACTTCCTTTGGCAGAAACTCACCCATCATTTTGCGCAAGAGGAGTTTGCCATCGTTAGTCTTCTGGAAGTATTTAGCGCGTTTCGCATGGGTCGTGTTTTCGTTGAGCTTGACCACTTCCTTCAAGTTACCAAGTTTCATTGACGTCGGCAGCCGCATTGCAAAGTCGACGAGATCGTTGTCGAGGAACGGAACACGCGTTTCCAGGCCATGTGCCATCGAAAGCTTGTCTTCGACGACCATGAGGCCATGAAGGAAGGTCTTGCACTCGAAGTACAGCGAGTGGTTGACGTAATCTTCCGGTCGGGTCAGTTCGTTGGCGTGGGTGGCAAAAACATCCTTGAACATGTCACGTGGTGACACATGGGCCACCTCGTTCCAGATGGGCGCGCAGGCGCGCTTCAGTTGGTCGCCAGGCAGAATGCGCTGCCAGAAATCAAAATACTGGTCGACGTAGTGATCGAAGTTGTCGTTCACCACGGCGCGATAGTAGCGCCAGGGGTAACCGCCGAAAAGCTCGTCGCCACCGGTGCCAGCCAGGATCACTTTGTTAAACTTGCTGGCAAGCTGGGCGATGTAGAAGTTCGGGTAAGATTGGCCGACGCGCGGCTCCTCTAAATGATAAGCGAGCCGCGGCATCACGCGTTCCAGATCACCTGACTTCAGCACCATTTCGTAGTGTTCGGTTTTGAAGAGGTAAGACATTTGTTCAGCGGCAGCGCGCTCGTCGTAAGACAGCTCGATGCCGGATGCGGAACTCAAGTCAAACCCGCAGGTAAAGGTGCGCATGAACGGCAGCTGGCTGGATGCAACAGCCGTGATCGAACCGGAGTCCATCCCGCCTGACAAATAAGCGCCAATCGGCACGTCACTAACGAGTTGCCGCGTTACAGACTGGCGAAACAGATGTGAGAGTTCGGCTAGGTACTCTTTCTCTTTTTTCTGAGTGGTCGGCTCTTCGAAGCAGTAGTCCCAATAGCGTGTTGTCTTGAATGAACCCTTGCCTCCGTTCACGGCTTCGTTAAGCACGATCTCGGCGTAGTGGCCGGCTGGCAGAAGCTTCACGTCTTTGAACAAGGTGCGATCGGCAAAAAAGTTCTGAAAGGTCAGATATTCCACCAGTGCTTCAGGGTCGAGTTTTGATCGATACGCGGGGTGCTGTACGATCGCTTTGATCTCAGACCCAAACAATATGGTGTCGCCGCATTGTGCATAGTACAACGGTTTCACGCCGAACCGATCACGTGCGAGGTACATGCGCCGTGCATGTCGATCGTAGAGGGCAAAAGCGAACATGCCGTTGAACTTGAGAATCGTTTTAGCGATGCCCCACGTGGCAATGGCCTTGAGAATCACCTCCGTATCGGACCGCGAAGTGAATTGAACGCTTTGCTGCTGCAATTGTGCCCGCAGTTCGAGGAAATTATAGAGCTCGCCATTGTAAGTGAGAATATAGCGCCCATCGTCTGTTGCCATGGGCTGGGCCGCCGCATCTGACAAATCGATGATCGATAGGCGACGATGCCCCAGTGCCACAGGGCCATCGAGCCAGTGACCCTCTCCGTCGGGTCCGCGATGAGCAATCGCCTTGGTCATAGCCCGAATTGCATCTGTCGATGCGGGGGCCCCATTTAGGTTGACAATTCCTGCTATGCCGCACACGGGTAAGTTCCTCAACTGCTGCATTAGATGGCGGGTGCGTCGGTTAGGTGCGCACCTTTTGTAGTTTGCGTATTGGTTCCCCTATGCCATGTCAGGCTATCAATCGCTAGCGATCCTAGAGTCTGCAACGAGCTTTAGTGGGGAACAATTCAGCAATTGCGCGCTTGATTTTAGGTGGCGTCACCGATCCGGTAAGAGCCATTCTCGTGTCACTGGGGTTCATCGGTAATTGCCGAATCATCTGTTTTAAGTCGCACGAAGTAGGCCAAGGCTCGGCGCACTGACGGTGGAATGGCTCGTGCGCGCGTTGGATTTCGTCTGGTTTTAGAAATATCTGTTCCAAGCGAGGCGCAATCCAGCTGAGCGGCCCGAATTACACTGCTATTCCTAAGTAAAATGGCTAGGGAGTTAATTCAGGCTTAGCTCGGCACGTGCCGGGCGACACTTGCGGTACTCCTGTTGGCCGATACCCTCGACGAGGCACCGCTCGTGTGGCAGACACCCAACTTGTGGAGTGTGTGCTGTTGCGCCCCTCGGCGTTAGTGAGTTCGATGCCGACGATTTAGGATCGTCGAATTCGGCATGTTGGGCTGCGCAGTTGCGCTCGCTGTCGTGGGATTCAGCCTTATCGCCGTTAGGGAGGACTTAGATGATGAGCGACGCGGTAAAGTCGGTCGCCGAAAGCATGGGCCAACAGGTCCTGCGGGTGTTTTCGTTTGAGCGTTCAGTGCTGGCTATCCGCAATGTTGTGAACACGTGCCTGTCAAAACGTGAATTGATCACGGAGCTGACGCGTCGAGACATCGGTGCGTCTCACGCAGGCCATGGACTTGGCAGTCTTTGGAGCTATCTGCAGCCGCTTATCATTATCGGTATTTATCTCTTGATATTCGGATTTGTGATCGGTTCCAAAATAGCGATAACGCAAACATTTCCGGGTGATTATCCAAGTTACATTGCGGTTGGTTTGATTGCCTGGCTTGGCGTGCAGTCGGCTTTAGTCAAATCAACGGGCGCGCTGACGGGCAATTCGAACCTCGTCAAACAGGTTGTATTCCCGATCGAGGTACTGCCGATCTCTAGTGTCCTGGGTGCGCTGTGGCCGTTCGGGCCTGCATTGCTTCTTGTGCTAGCCTACAAAGCGATGTTCGGTGGAGGGCTGCCGCTGACAACGCTGCTCCTACCAGCTGCAATGATGATGCAGGTGGCATTGTGCATTGGTTTGGCGTTCATGTTGTCGGGATTGACGTGCTTCGTGCGTGATCTTCGCGAATTCGTCGGGCTATTTTGTCTAATCGCGATGTATATTACGCCTGCTATTTATTTACCCGAGTGGGTGCCGATTGCCTTTCAGCCGTTGCTTTATCTTAATCCGTTCAGCTACTTGACGTGGGTTTATCAGGATACGTTATTTTTCGGTAAGATTCTGCACCCCTGGTCTTGGGTCATTTTACTTGTGATGTCGATACTCAGTCTGTCATGCGGATACAGGTTGTTCCAAAAACTCAAACCGCATTACGGCGACGTACTTTAGGCTAGCGCAGACAAGGCCTGTTCGAATGACACTTGCAAATCATGCTCTAAAGTCGGCACAAAGGGATAATCTCGTTTTGAATAGTGCGATCCGGGTGAACAACGTCTCGAAGTTGTACAAGATTTATCCGCGTAGCTCCGCGCTGCTGCGCGAGGTGATCATGGGCACGCCGACGCACAGCCAGCATTGGGCCCTTCGTAATGTCAGCTTTGATGTGCCGCGCGGTCATGTGGTTGGCATCGTTGGTCCAAATGGGTCCGGTAAAAGTACGCTGTTGAAAATTGTTGCTGGCCTTCTTGATGCGACCGAAGGGGCGGTCGAAGTCCGTGGCAAGATTTCATCGATCCTGGAGCTTGGAACGGGGTT
>JANOYV010000061.1:0-5121 GCA_031429105.1 Hyphomicrobiaceae bacterium
CCGGAAGCCGCGCGGGCATTCCGCAAGGGGTAGAAGAAGCAGCAACGGGCCACCTCACGACAGGATTTTTGGCCTACCCGCAGCAATCGGTGGATTACGTCCACACGCCGGGTTCCACAGCGCCGCTGCGGCGAGCCTCAAATCGGCACCGGGAGCGTACCCGGGTTTGACCCTTTGACCTGCCAACCCGTGCGTCGCCAGCAGTCGCCACCGGTTGGCGTCCCCTCATGCGCATAGGTCGAGGGTGAGTATCGCACGGGGCGCGCAAGCGGGGATAAGTTTGGGGAAGGCGAAGTTGGAAAGATGGTGAATTCGTGAGGTGGTGAGTGGTGCGTGCGGTGCGCTCTCAGTCCATACAGTTACTTGTCAAGCTCCTAAAGCTCCGTCATCCCGACGCGACCACTTGGAAGTCCCCTTGCGGGGAAGGTCGGGACTCACGACAACGCTGCGCATGACCGATTACACGATTGAAATGAATGCGTGCAGCGGTTTGCGAACTTTCGCCCGCACCGCGCCCGTTCACACTTGTCGTAGGTCCCGGCCTTCGCCGGGATGACGGCAGCGGGGAGGAAGGGGAACCGTTGGGGACGGTTACCAATCTGAAGAATATTCAATGATTATAAATCTTTAGCTCAAGTCGGTAACTGTCCACGTAGATCCATTCCCAGAGGATGCAAAACGCATGTGGCCGTGCAGCAATCCGCAATGCTGCACGGCCACGCTTCAGGGTTCTAGCCCTCAAACCCAGAAGTTTTACCAGAGGCGGCTTTGACCGAAGATCTGCAACTCCCGGTTCTCGTCTCGATCGCGACCACCGCAGGCAGCTGACCAGGCTGCTGCGACCATGCCGACTAAGGACACTGCGGCGAGCAGGAAGGCAGCCAAGATGCCAGCCTTTCGTGCGCTCTCAGCCACCGCACGTGCTTTCTGTTCGAGCTCCAGCTTCTTCACCGCAAGGGTGTTGTAGGCTTCGTCTACGCGCTTTGTGGCCTCGGGAGCGGCAACGCCGTAGCGAGTGACGATCGAAGCCAGATAATCACGGTCAACAGTCGATAGTGTGCCGTTCGCGACACTGATGCCGATAATGCGAGCGATTTCAGTGGTGTCTCTTGCATTGATTTGTGGTGCCGATGTCGTTGTCGGGGCCCCCGTTGGCCGGAGCATCCGATCGACATTGTAAGCCAACAATTCTGATGCAGCATTCGTCGAGCTTGCAGCTCCCGCCATCTGGCCGGCCGCTTGCGCCACGCTCGAGGCGGCAGATACGGCTGTTTGTGCCGTCCCCGTTGCTACCGAGGCCAGCATGTAAGCACCAACCAACGTTCCAAGGGCCCACACCAAGAACCCGTGTGCGCCATCCCGAAATTCTCGTTCCTTTGAGCCCGGTGATGTCGGTTTACGCATGCGGCCGGCGATGTAGCCACCAGCTGCAAAGGTCATGACATAGACAAGGGCAAGCCAGATAGCTGAGAGGATGCCGATCGTCGTGCCGGAAAACCCGCCGTATCCGCGAGCGGAAGTCATGGAGAGGCCTAAAGCGCCTCCGAAGCCCATAAGGACCAATGAGAGTGCCGCTGCACCGATGGCGCCGCCGACAACAGATCGCCAGTCGATGCTCGAACCGGCAATGACGTCTGATTGAATTGGTGCCATGTCCTTTACCTCAATCCGATGACGGAGAGCACGGCCATGACGACGACGACCAGACCAACGAGATAGATGATGCCACCCATAACAATACCTCCACGACGCCGGATCACAGTTGATCACGCGCTCGCGAGGACAATGTGCAACTCTGCCAATAGTTCCGGCGAAATGTATGTTGGCTGTAACTGTCTCATCTCGTGGTGTTGGTCGGTTAGCACGTCCGGTGGGACGAGGACAGTTTTCCGATTTATAGAATTTGCAAAAGTTACATGGCACGATTTCTAAATCGGTGGCTGTTACCGTGATCGCCACACTGCCTACCCCATTAACCATAACCCCCGTTGCACCCTGGTCATATTAACCAGATCCGGGCCATGGCTGCCTCGTCACAACAACAGTTGCGTAGACAACGAGGTTTGATCATGCGTTTCCGACTTTCACACGTGCTCGGCGCTGCCGTAGCCGTCCTGCTCGCCGCCACCCCGGCGATGGCCGACCGCGAAAGCGTCAAAAATGCCAAGAGCTGGAGCTATCAGCTGACCGGCGACATGGCCTCAACCAAGCGCTCGAACGCCGACGTGGCCGTGATCGATCCCGATCATGCCGGCAACGCCGAGCGCTTCAAATCGAAGGCGAACGGCGGCAAACGTCAGGTGCTGGCCTACATCTCGGTTGGCGAAGCCGAAGAAGGCCGCAGCTACATGAAGGGTTCCAAGCAGTCTTGGAATACCGGCAAAACGCAGGGCTGGTCGGGCAATTATGCGGCTAAATACTGGGACGAAGACTGGAAGCGCATCGTCAAGGGCCGCGTGCGTGAGGCGCTCTCGAAGGGCTACGACGGCGTGTATCTCGACCGGGTCGATACCTACGAGAACACCAAAGCGCCGGGCGGTTCGCGCGAGCAGATGGTCAAGCTCGTCAAGGAAGTGGCCGCCGAAGCGCGTTCGAAGAAGGGCAATGCCGCCGTCGTCGTGCAAAACGCCGAGGAACTGCTGACCGACAAGAGCTACGTGTCTGCCATCGACGGCATCGCCAAGGAAGATCTGTACCACGGCATCAACCATCGCGGCGAACGCAACAGTCAGAGCAACGTCAATGCCAGCAAGTCGTATTTGAAGTCAGCGAAGGCCCAGGGCAAGGCTGTGTTCGTGGTCGAATATCTCAACGGTGGCACGGCTGATAATGTCGCCAGTGAAGCGCGGCGCGATGGCTTCGTTCCCAACACTCGGGCGCCACGCAACCTGAACAAGACGCAAGACAACGACTGAGGCCGAAGCGAACAGGCTGTTGCACAACGGCTCGTTTCACTGGATATTCGATGCGAATGCTTGAGAGGCAGCACTCTCTCGGCGCGCATCGAAGGAAGACGTTATGGTTCGCATGATCCAAAAGCCGAAACTGAAATCGTCGGAAGTCGAAATCCAGTTTCCGACGCTTCTGATGACCCGGATCTACACCGATGTGACGGACCTCAACACCGCCCTCGGCGAGCTGATCTCCCGGCTGGAGCGCGAAGCCCGGAACATCGCCGACGAGACAAGCAATATCGGCGGCTTCCACTCCGACAGCAAGTTGATGAACCGCAACGATCCTGAAATTGTCATTCTGCGCGATATGATCGGCGTCGCGGTCAAGGAGTATATGGACCGCTACTTCAAGGAAAATTGTGCGAGCCCGCCGACCGATCTGAAAATCCGGATGTGGGGCTGGGGCATCAATATGCGCGAGGGCGATGCCAACACCCAACACGTGCATCCAGACGCAAAGGTCAGCGGCGTCTACTATCCCGTCATCCCAGTCGGCCAAGGGGGTGGATCAAAGACGAAACCAGGCGGCGCGATCATGTTCTGCGACCCTAGGCCCCGGGCGCACATGAACCAAGTCGGCAACCAGATCACTGAAATTGTGGTGCCGCCCGAGCCTGGCATGATGATCCTGTTTCCGTCGTACTACGAACATGCCGTCATTCCGTTCAAAGGCGCTGGCGTGCGCACGTGTATTGCGTTCAACGCGCATTTTTAAGCATTGTGCGCGTCCGATGTGAGCGGCCAGCGCCGTTCAAAGGGTCGCAGACCGTGGATTGGCACAATCTGGTCTGTTGCTTCGCGCCCGGGCGCATTACAGATGCCCCATGACTGACGCTTCTGACAACGCACCCGACGTCGCCCTGCCAGATGCCCCACCGCGCGCCGCTGGCACGGAGGTGATCCAGCGCTATTTGAAGACGCTGCCCTCGTCGCCCGGTGTTTACCGGATGATCGATGCTGCAGGCGATGTCATCTACGTTGGCAAGGCGCGATCGCTGAAGGCGCGCGTGTCGAACTATGCGCGGCTGCAAGGCCACGCCAACCGCATTGCGCGGATGATCGCTGCAACTGTCTCGATGGAATTCGTGACCGTCGGCACCGAAGCCGAAGCCTTGCTGCTCGAAGCGAACCTGATCAAGCGCTTCCGACCGCGCTTTAACGTGCTGATGCGCGACGACAAGTCGTTCCCCTACATTGTCATCACGCGCGATCATGCGGCACCGCAAATCACCAAGCATCGCGGTGCGCGGACCCGCAAGGGCGATTACTTCGGCCCATTCGCCTCGGCCGGTGCTGTCAATCGCACGGTCAACATGCTGCAGCGAGCGTTCCTGCTGCGCTCGTGCTCGGACAGCGTTTACGAAAGCAGAACGCGGCCATGCCTGTTGCATCAAATCAAGCGCTGTGCGGCGCCGTGCACGGGCGAAATTTCGACCGAGGATTACGGGCGGCTCGTCGATGAAAGCGTGCGGTTCCTGCGTGGCGAAAGTCAGAACGTGCGCCGCATGTATCAGACCATGATGGAGGAGGCAGCCGACAAGCTCGAGTTCGAGCAGGCCGCCAAATTCCGTAATCGGTTGTGGGCCTTAGCGCACGTGACAGCCGACCAGACGATCAACCCCGATGGCATCGAGGAAGCCGACGTGTTCGCGGCTCACCAGGAGGGTGGCCATACGTGCATCCAGGTGTTCTTCTTCCGCACCGGCCAGAATTGGGGCAACCGCGCTTATTTCCCGAAGGCTGATCGATCACTCGACGTGTCCGAAGTTCTCGATAGCTTCATCGCGCAATTTTACGACGATAAGCCGGTACCCCGCCTGATCCTGCTGTCGCATGACGTGCCGTCGCGCGCGCTGCTGGCTGAGGCGCTTTCGATCAAGGCCGAGCGCAAAATCGAAATCGCCGTGCCGCAGCGGGGTACCAAGATCGGTCTCGTCGATCACGCCCAGCAAAATGCGCGCGAGGCGTTGGGACGGCGCATGGCCGAGACATCATCGCAGAAAATCCTGATGGAAGGCCTCAAGGATCGCTTTGGGCTCGCCCGCGTGCCGCGCCGCATCGAGGTCTACGACAACAGCCACATCATGGGCACCAACGCGGTCGGCGGCATGATCGTGGCTGGCATCCAAGGCATGGTGAAGAACCAGTACCGCAAGTTCAATATCAA
>JANOYV010000062.1:0-12651 GCA_031429105.1 Hyphomicrobiaceae bacterium
CATGCGGCCGGACCGCATCCTACTGCAGGAGCTGCGCGACGGCGCCGCGTTCTACTACATCCGCAACGTCAATTCCGGCCACCCCGGCTCGATCACCACCGTCCACGCCGACAGCGCACGCCTCGCCTTCGAGCAGCTGACCTTGCTCGTCAAGGAGAGCGAGGGCGGCCAGGACCTGGCGCGCGACGATATCCGGGGGCTGCTGACGATGCTGGTCGACATCGTCGTCCAATGCAAACGCGTCGACGGGAGGTTCCGGGTGACGGAGGTATATTACGAGCCAAGGCGGGGACAGTAGTTGGGCGGGGCGTCATTGACGAGCGAGGTCAATGACGGGCATTGATTGCATACCCAAAGGGACTACGAAAGAAAACCCTACCGGACAACGGAAACGGAATGGGCCAGGAGCGGCAATTCTAGCACAACAGCGCCGGACTCCCAGGGCGCGGCTCATCGATCGATTTTCTACAATCTCGACTGTAATGGGCGCACTGCTTGATAGGTGTGGGGCAACGTGATCAAGAGGAAAGCAAGACTATTCCAGAATTTTAATCTCAGGCGGGTTCGGCGGGCCGCCGACCATTTCAGGGTGCTGCGGATTTTTCTTGGCCTCGTCCTCATATTCTTCTAAAAAATCAATATATGCATCCAACGAGTGGTATTCGTCTTCGTCGAGTAAGTCTGAGCATTCCGACCAAAACTCTCGCCAAGCTTTAGAGGTAATTTCACCCGTGATTGGATGTATACTCCTAAACAGGGCTTTCTTCGCTTCGGGTAACCGCGCTTCATCGATTTTGTTGAATCCAATCAACGTATAAGCGTTTTCAGAAAATTGTCCGTTGGGATATTCCTCCAAGAAGTATCTATACGCCAATTCGGTGTCCTGATTTACGGCGGCTTCCCAAGCATCATGCTCTAATCGATCTGCCGTCGAAAGGGGTGAACCTACCGCCACCTCAGCGACGGCCAGTGATGTCACAGTTGGCTCTCCCTGCTGAATTTTGCGGATCAACCGCGCTACGTCATCGTTGAATCGCGCATAGTCCACGAACTCCGCGTTGCGGTAGACGAGGTCCTTGAGATCGTCGGGAAGTTGCGTCGGGTCAGGCAACCGCGCGCCGTCCAGTAGCACCGGCACCACGGGAATACCCCGCGCTAGCGCCTCGGCAATTTCGATGCGCACGAAATCATTCGGATTCATCAGCCGGGGTTGTCCCGTCCGCGGGTCGGTCGCATTCAACCACCCCGGCCCTATCAGCGCCAGCAGAACATCGCATTTGTCAACCCAACCCTTCAGAATCCTGCGGAAGTCAGCGCCGAGTGGAATCGAATCGATGTCCATGAACACATGCTCACGAGGGACTACCTCCGTGAATGCCGTGTAGATAATGCGCGCTTGATACCGGCTGTCATCGCGCCGATAGCTGATGAATACGCTACCAATCATGACCTTGAAACCCCGCGCAAAGACTCAAGTCTGGACGTACATCGGCAAGTATCATCCGAAGAGAGAATGACACATCTAGCGTTAGCGACACGCAGAATCGATGAGGTCTCCAGATGGCCCTTTCTACCTCACATCTCCATCCACTGGGACTGTAAGCGAAAGCCACGGCACGGCGCAACCTCTGCCGCCGCCATTTCGGCAACGGGTCAAAAGGTTTCATCAGACACCATCATACTGCGTAACGCGACTGAGGGAACAGTGAAAATTCACTGCCACATGTTTATGGAATGTCCACGATGTCGGACACTCCGAGCGCTTTCGTGTAGTTACGCCGGGTCGTTCGGATGAAACGACATCACACCTGGCTACGATCCCGACGTGCCTCAGGATGCCATCGTGCTCGCCGCCGTCAAGACCAAGCCTGCGGCGGCCCTGAAGAGGGCCGGTCTGGACTGCGGCTGCGCGCGACGGCGATTTCGCTCTGCAGGCCGGGACGAGAAGATGTCTCGGCCGAACCAGAAGATGCGATGAGAGGAAGTATACGGAGGCGCGTGGCCGGCTTCCAATCCTCGGGGGGGCTGACGCGGCCGAGGATCGTTCCACTCTGGCAACCGGGCAGCCAGCGCAGGCGGAAGCAACAGATCAAGACGCGGGCCTGTTTCCGATCCCTGCGGGGCTGGCGCTTGCGGGGATCGCTCTGCTCCGGCAACAAGCCCGCTAAAGATGAGTAGCAGCCCGCACCTCGCGATCGATCACGCGTCGTCGCGGAACAGGAGCGCGCTCGCTCTGCCGAGCGAGCGGGAACTAATACAAGCCCCAAGGATTGTTACAGCCCCAAGATACGTATCATATCCGCCGGGAGCTGTTTCGGGCTCTCGTGAACCGAGCCGACAGCGGAACTCGCGTGTCGTCTCGGCCGCAAGGCGTCGATCCCGGCTACCACCGCCACGGCGGCGGGACAGAATCCAGCGGCGGCGCGCAAATCTTTTCACACTCCCCCGCGCACCGCGTTACGTCCCTTGATGAGCGTCGACGCGGTCAGCCGGTTCGGCGCGTCGCCCATGGCGCGCGCACCAGCAAGAACAACCAACGTCAGCAAAGCTCATTCGACCGACCGCCCGAAGGTCGCGCGATCGTCCTTACCACTACAGTTGCTGTCCTTCATGGGCATCGCCCGCTGGCGTCCTCTCAGAGGCCCGTTTCTGGCAGCACGGCGCCCGCCGTCAAAACCGAACGGGGTGCCTAGCCCCATTACGGCGAGGGCCTTCGGCCTTTTGACTGCGATGCTCAATCCGCCCCGCCGACCGACTGGCACGAGGCCGCCATCCCGGCGGGCTCAGACCCCAGAAGGGAATACGCAATGTCGAGCAACACGATCACCAACCGCCCCTCGCACCGGCTGTTCGCGGTGACCAAGGCCGAAGGCCAGGACAAAGCCAGCTGGCTCGCAATCGGCGCCGCCTGGCCGAACAAGGACGGCAAGGGCTTCTCGCTCAAACTCAAGGCGATGCCAATGCCCGGCGCCGAGATCGTCATGCGCATCGTCGAGGCAAGCGAGGAGAAGGCGTAACCGCCCGTGATGAGCTGCACCCTCGGGTGCAGCTCATCGTCCGATCGTTGCTACATCGCCAACGAGCCGGCCCCGGCGTTGCGCGCCTGTCTCCACACATCGAGATCGTCACAATCCCAATGCCCGTAGCAGCATTGCCGAATTGGTCTGAAAGTCGTTGCCGTAGAATTGCAGAACCTGCCGATTCTGCAGTGCGGGCGGCAAGATGGGCAACGGCTCAAGCGCGATCGGGATGATCTTCGTGGAGCCAGTCGCCAGGAAGGCCGCCACCTCATGCTGGACAATGTCGCTGGAGGTCGACGCCTGCGACAAGAAAATAAGGAACCACCCGTTTTCAGCTGACTTCCTGATCGCCACGTTGAGGTACTGCCTCCAATCCGTGCCGGGCAGGATGTTTGCTGGATCATCGATACCGACACCGAAGTCGCTCTCGATCAGCATGTCGATGTAGGGTCTGAGGGTCGGCATGTCCCGTCGCGAGTAGGAAATGAATACGGTGGCGTCCGTCATCAGGCGGTCCAGTTCCGGCAACTGCGCCTCCAGATCGGTGTCGATGTTCAGCCGCGCGATCCTTTTCCGGTTCGACCTCGGCAGGTCCGGAGCGGCATTGAACCCCTCTACGAACTTGACCTCCTCCTGCACCCATCGAGAGGCACGGGCGTTGGCGCTGTCGCACAGGACGAAAAACCGGCGCTCCGCGATTTCACGCCGGAGCAGCACGCGCAACTCCTCGTCTTTCTCAAGAGCCTTGAGGAAGAACAGTAGCGGCTCCCCGCCCTTGGCTTCCAAGTGGTTGCGCACGCGCCGGACGGCCTCAAGGTCGCGGATCGAGTGCGAGACAAAGATCCAGGCCTTCGACTGTTGCTGCATCGCGGTATCCCCCCTTGAAAACGATGCGATGCTACTTTGCCGCCGGCTGTTCCGTCGAGGACCGGGTCGCCGGTCACTGCACCTATCGGGCCACATTGACGATTGCGCCGACTTCACCGCATTCTCGATCTGGGATGAGTTGGGGGATGCACTGTGGCAGACGAGGCGGGAACTGCACCGAAGCCAGCAGCGAAGCTCAGGATATTCATCTCGTATTCGCGGGTGGACAAAGCGTTCGCGGTGCGGCTCGCCGACGCGTTGGTGGTCCGGGGTTACGCTCCTGACTTTGACCAAGCGACCTATGACCCTGACAACATCGAATCCGGAATTTCGGCCGAGGATGAATGGTGGCAGCGACTGCAGCAGATGATCACGTCCGCCGACGTGATGGTCTTCGTCGTGTCGCCGGACAGCGCCGCGAGCATGGTCTGCGACGAGGAGATCGCATACGCGCGCGGACTTGGCAAACGCATCATTCCAATCCTGGTCCGACCCGTCGACTTCGCGAAGGCGCCTCCGCGGTTGTCAGCACTGAACGTTAAGATCAGCTTCGTCGGCAAAGACCACGAGCAATTTGATACAGTGTTCGTTCAGCTCTGCACTGCGCTCGACCTGGACATTAAATGGTTTCGCGAAAGCCGCAGACTTACCGAACTTGCCGTCAGATGGGATGCACAAGGGCGCCCAGAGTCTTTGCTGCTCTCACCCACAGACGTGTCCGCAATTGGCGATTTGCTCGAACGACGGCCAAGGGACGCTCCCGAACCACCAGCTGCTCTGCTGGGGTTTCGAGACAAGAGCCGGGAAAAGCTAAATGCCGACGATATCAAGCAGCGCCGCATCGTCGGTCGTGCCTTTGTTAAGCCTGCGGAGAGGGCGCTGGAGATCGGGCTGACGAACCATTCGCTGCGACTGGCCGCTACCGGCGTGCTGTTGGCCAAGGATCTTGCTTTCGACACGGAAATCGATACCCAACTTTGGGAACCGGCTGCACGTGCCGTCTTCCAAAACCGTGTCTACGCGGTCATGGAGGGGAATACTGAAGGCGTATCGATCGCCGCCTTTGGGCCCGATAGCCAGCGTATCGTTACTGTGTGTTTGGAAAAATTGGCTCGTATCTGGGATGCGGCGTCAGGCCAACAGATCGCCCTCTTGGAAGGCCACACGGACAATGTACGAAGTGCCTCGTTCAGCCCAGATGGCAATCGGATCGTCACGGCGTCTGGCGACAAGACAGCGCGGGTCTGGGACGTGTCGACTGGCCGACTGATTAGCACATTGCGAGGCCATACTGCTTATTTATATAGCGCTTCATTCAGTCGAGATGGGCAGCTGATCGCGACAACGGCTAAAGACAGTGAGGCGCGGATTTGGGACGCGGCGACAGGAGGACAGATCGCCGTGTCAAAATGCCATAGAGGCGAAGTGTTTGCTGCGTCGTTCAGCCCTGATGGCAGACGTTTCGTGACCGCCTCTTTTGATAAGACGCCATGTATATGGGATGCGGCGACGGGACACTTGATTGCAGCCTTGCACGGCCATACTCGTAGTGTGACACACGCGTCATTTAGCCCTGATGGTCAGCGCATTGTGACTGCGAGCGGTGCGTTTCTCGGCGTTGACAAAGGCGATAAGACGGCCCGCATCTGGGATGCGGCGACGGGCCGGCAGATTGCGCTCCTGCAAGGCCATCGCAGTGACTTGACCTGCGCTTCGTTCAGCCCCGATGGCCAGCGGATTGTTACCGCGTCTTGGGACGCGACCGCGCGGGTTTGGGATTCGGCAAGCGGTCAGCAGCTCGCACTCCTGGAAGGTCATACGGACAAGGTGAAAGCGGCATCCTTTAGTTCCGATGGTGCGTGGATCGTGACCGCATCAGACGACACAACGGCGCGGGTGTGGGTTGCCGCAAGCGGAAAACTCTGTGCACGATTGCAAGCCCATGCCGGACCAGTCAACACAGCATCGTTCAGCCCGGATGGGACGCGAATCCTTACCGCGTCAGACGACAAGACGGTCAGGTTGTGGGACAACTGGCACGCCCACGCAATTACCCAGGGGCGTGGCATCATCCTCACGGCTGCCTTGGCGCATGGAAATGGCCAGCGCACCGCCGTCGAGGCGGCTGACCTGTTGATGCAGGATGCGCCAGAGGATTTGTATGCCGAGGCGTGCAGGCAACTTGGCCGCGAGCAGAACGACCCTGAGATATTGAAAATCGCCGAGGCCCTCCGCACTCGGCGCTACAATGAGTCCTACCTCTCACCCAGCCTGTTTGCCGAAACATTCGGTCTCCGAACCCCTGCTGCCGCCCCACTCGGCAAAGCCGAGTCTACGGTCCAAAATTTCGCGCCTGCTGTTGCTTTTGGAACCCTGCCGACCTCAGCACGACCCGCCATGAGACCCAAACGAATCCTCGCCCTCGACGGTGGCGGTGCGCGCGGTATGATCTCACTTGCGCTGTTAGCCGAAATCGAGGCGAAGTTGCGCAAGAAACTCGGCAAACCCGACCTCGTCCTCGCAGACTACTTCGACCTGATCGGCGGCACTTCGGTCGGTGCCATGATCGGCACGTTGCTTGCGCTCGGCAAGGACGTTGCCTATGTCCGCGATCGGTTCGAGAAGTGGGCGCCTCGGATCTTTAAGCAGAGCACCTTTAATTTCGGCATCATCTCGACGATGTACGACGCGCGCGTCTTGCGCGGGCTCGTACAACAGGAGGTGCGCGATTGGACGATGCGGACCTCTGAACTCAAGACCGGCCTGTGCATCGTCAGCAAGCGAGTCGACACCGGCAGCGTCTGGCCCGTCATCAACAACCCTCGCGATCCCTACTTCGAGGGCCGCCCGGCCAAGGGCAATCTGCCAGCACGCATTGGGAATGGCGACTACACGCTGCTCGATCTGATCCGCGCCTCGACCGCCGCGCCGCGCTACTTCTCGCCGAAGCGCATCCGCATCTTCAAAGGCCCCGGCACCTACGAAGGTCTGCAGGAGGGTCTATTCGTCGATGGCGGCGTTTCACCGCACAACAATCCGGCGCTGCAACTGTTCATGATGGCTGGCATCAGCGGCTACAATCTCGGCGGCGCCGATCTGAAAAATGGCGAGAAGCCACGTCCCTGGGCGCTCGGCGCCGAAAAGCTGATGATTGTCTCTGTCGGCACTGGCACATACGACTTCCAGGTGACCGAGAGTGGCGCGGCGTCCTATGATGCCGTCAACGCCCTACAGGGCATGGTCTCCGACGGTCAGGAATTGGCGCTGACAATGCTTCAATGGATGAGCACGCCCGCAGGCGCCGCGCCGACCACGCATTGGCCCATTGATCGTGTGCTCGGCGATCTGTCGAGCGATTTGCTTGGTAGCGGCGACGGATTGAAGCAACCACTGTTGACCTTCCGGCGTTATGACGTACGGCTTGAACGCGACTGGCTGCTTGAACACCTTGGGCAAAACGTCGGCGCCGACCGGCTCGCCGAGATGCGCGACTTCACCAACCCGGCGCACCTCAAGGCGTTGGCCGAGCTGGGCAACTTGGCCGCCAAGAAGCAGGTGCGGGCTGAGCATTTTCCAGATGAGTTTGATGCGGTTCGCCGTGATCGCATCTGGTGAGTTTCGGAAGGACGTTGCCAATGATCATCGGCTTCACCGGCCATCGCCCTAATCGCCTGCACATCGGCGAGGCGCGCGTTGCAGCGCGACTGCGAGAAGTGCTGGCCGCATTACGTGACGGGGCGCGGGCAACAGGCACAACTGCCCGGCAAATTGCGGTGTCGCCGCTCGCAGAGGGCTCGGATCGGTTGTTCGCCCAGACCGCCCTGGATCTGGGTTACGAATTGCGGGCGATGCTGCCGTTCAAGTCCGCCGACTACGAGACGACCTTCGGTGATGCGACGACGACATCGATCTATCGCACTCTGCTTGCTCAGGCGGCGCGGGTGCAGGAATTACCGGGCTCCCTCAACGATACCACGGCCGCCTACGAGGCCATGGGGCGCGCGATGGTCGACGAGGGCGACATTCTTGTCGCCGTCTGGGACGGCAAGCCTGCTGCCGGTCGCGGCGGCACTCCGGAGATCATCGAGTATGCCATCACGCGCGGCAAGCCTGTGACCTGGATCGATGCGGCGACGGACCGGGCGCCGATGCGACTACGTGCCATCACGCCGCCGATTGAGGCCGTCCCGATAACCAGCGCCGACATCGCCACGCTCGCCAAGGGTATCCTGGGGCTATGATTTTCATCCTCGCCGCCACGGCATCTTGCGTAGCGGGCGTACTGTCCCGCGCACTTCGCGCCAGGCGCGGGCTTCGGCGTCTAGTTCGGTCATGACGCTTTCCGTCAAGGCCAGCACCGTGCCTCGGTCACCGGTTGCGGCTGCAGCGCGGGCCTGAGGCAGCCCGTTCTGGCCGAAATCCTTGAACTGGGCGGCGAGGATGGCAAAACGCTCGGCGTTGCGCTCGCTGAGCGAGATTTGCGCGCGCATAGTGGCGACACCCTGCAGCGTCGAGGCGATGACGCCGAGTGCGAGCAGAACACGCGGATGATCGACCGGCTTGGCAAATGCGGCAATCTCCAAGAGCCACAGTGGGATCGGCGCTCCAAGAGTATGAAGCAGCGGAACTGCACTGAAGACAACGAGCGCGCCCATCAGCACCAGCATCGACAGCCCGAGCCAGCGCCATCGCGAAGTCTTCGAGAGGCTTGCGCGATGCTGCGCCGTCTTCCGCTCGAAGTAGTCGAGCTGCGGCTGGAACAATCCCTTGACGAAATATTCGAGCTGCCACAGCAGCGCGCCAGTCACGTCTGGTTTCAGGATGCCGCGGAACAGAGCCGTGCGCTGGTCCTCGGCATGGCTGCGCGCATCACGCCAACTGTCGAGCGCGCCGACGCGGGAGGCCCGCAGGCCGAGGATGATCGAGACCAGGAGCGCCAAATATTGGAGCCCGAGCGCGACGGACCGCATTTCGCCATCGATTATGTCACCAAGGGGAGAAAGGAAGAGTGCGCCGATTATGGCCGCTGCGGTGGCGCTGCGCACCTCCCATCGATTGGTGCGCGCGAATTGGGCTTGGGCGCGGGTGGCGGTCTTGTCGGCATTGGCATACGCCACCGCTAAGTCGGATATCGCCGTACTCTTGAGCACCGCAGCCAGTGCTGAAGCTTCGGCGGGCAATCGCTTCGCGTCGGAGTGGGGTTCGTAGGGGGCGGTTGCAATATCGAAGGGAATGAATGTCTTGGTTGCGGCGACGTTCGTCAAATCCGCGCTCATCTGTGTGGGGCCGGCGCCGGCAAGGTGAGCATCATCGGTCTCTGCAGACCCGGACGTGACCGCAAGCCGCTCAAGCCCAAATTTTTCGGAGAACGCCGTTGGCGACAGGTAACAGTTTGGATGCAGCGGCGCGTTCAGGGCGGCAATGGTTTCCTCTAGTTGCCGCTCACGAGCGACTAGTTCAGTGGCCGAATGCTTCTCAGGGTCTAGGAGCTGCCGCCGCGCCTCCGTATAGAGGTCGTCCGCGGCCGCCTGCATTAACAGATCGTCGGCCTCGCTGCCCGTCCGCCGGCCGTTGCCAGAAGCAAGTGCGGCAGTGAGGACGACAGCCCGATCGCTTGCGATTGCTGCCGTACGCGACACGTCCCAGAGACTTGCGGTGTTGTCCCCCGATATGGTGAGGATCTGCGTGCCCGCAGGGTTGAACGAAGCGCTCCAAAGTAGATCGCCTTGACCTTCCACAGAAGCAATTTCTCGTCCCGTTGCAACTTCCCAAATACGAGCCGTGTTGTCGAGCGAGGCGGTCACGATCCGCTTGCCATCGGAGCTGAATGACGCGCTGTTCACACGACCTTCATGGCCTTGCAAGATGGTGATTTCTTGCCCAGTCGCGGCATCCCACAAGCGCGCAGTATTATCGTGCGACGCGGTCACAATCCGGGTGCCATCTGGATTGAACAACGCGGTCAAGACCGTATCCCCGTGGCCTACGAGGGAAGCGATTGCCCGTCCCGTTGCCATCTCCCAAAGACGCGCGGTGTTGTCCCCCGACGCAGTCAGGATGTGCTTCCCATCAGGGCTGAAAGATGCTCCATAAACCGTGTCCCCATGACCTGCGAGAGAAGAGATTTCCCGTCCCGTTGCTGCATCCCAGAGACGTGCGGTTTTGTCATACGACGCGGTCACAATCCGATTCCCGTCGGGACTGAACGACGCGCTACTCACTGACTTCTCATGGCCTGCGAGTATTGCGATCTCACGTCCGGTCGCAGCTACCCACAGGCGCGCGGTCTTGTCTTCCGATGCTGTCACGATCCGCATACTATCGGGGCTGAACGACACGCTATTCACCGAATTCTCATGGCCTACAAGTGGAGCAATTTCCCGTCCGGTCGAGATCTCCCACAGGCGCGCGGACTTGTCTTCCGATGCGGTAGCAATTCGCTTGCCATCAGGGCTGAATGTCGCGCCACGCACAGTCTTCTCATGGCCTGAAAGCGCGGCGATGTTCCGCGCCGTCGCTGCATCCCATAGACGTGCAGTTTCGTCCTCCGACGCAGTCACGACGCGCGTGCCATCGGAGCTGAAAAACGCACTTATAATCCGTCGATCATGGCCCAGGAGGGAAGCGAATTCCACTCCCGTAACGGCGTCCCATAGGCGGGCCGAGTTGTCCGAAGATGCCGTCAAAATCCTCGCACCATCTGGGCTGAAGGATGCGCAATGCACCCAACTATCATGGCCTGAAAGGGTCGCCAATTGCTGCCCTGTTGCAGCAACCCACAGGCGTGCAGTCTTGTCGCTCGACGCGGTCACGATCCGCTTGCCATCAGGGCTGAACGAAGCGCTATATACCGCTCCCTGATGTCCTGTGAGTAGTGCGATTTCTCGACCTGTCGTGGCTTCCCACACACGTGCGGTCTTGTCACCCACGGACACTATTCGAGCGCCATCGGGGCTGAACGATGCACTCACCACCCTGCCATGGTGGCCGACAAGAGCAGTAGCCTCTCGCCCCGTCGCTGCCTCCCAAAGGCGTGCGGTCTTGTCCTGCGAGGCGGTTACGATCCGCGTTCCATCGGCGCTGAACGACGCACCTTCTACCCCGGCCCCATGTCCTTGCAAGACAGCAATCTCCCGCCCAGTCGCTGCCTCCCAAAGGCGCGCAGTCTTGTCATAAGAAGCGGTCACGACCCGCAAGCCATCGGGGCTGAATGAAGCCGCACGAACAGAACCATCATGGCCTATCAATTGGGCAATCTCCTTTCCGGTCGCGGCGTCCCATAGACGCGCCGTCTTGTCCTCCGACGCGGTCACGATCTGCTTGCCATCGGGGCTAAACGCCGAGGAATGCACCACGCCCTCATGGCCCATGAGTGAGACGATCTCCGTCCCAGTCGAGGCCGCCCACAGGCGCACTGTGTTGTCGGCATTGACCGAAGAGAATGGATCACCTGACGACGTCACGACCTGCGTGCCATCTGGGCTGAACGATGCGGTCACGATGCGCGCTCCACCTGGGCCAAACCGCGCGCTCAGCACGGGGTGCTTATGGCCATTCAACAGCACCGCCCGCGCTCGCCCCTCAAATATTGCGTGAGCTGCTGGGGGCCAGAGTTCCGGCACCAGACCGGTGTCGAGGTCGTTGATTAGCAATGCGCCGGAGGCGGCTAGACGCACAGCTCGATCGGAGCGCCCGTTCTTTAGCGCCTCCTCCGCCGGCTTCACGAATGCGCGGCCTACTGTGAGGAGTAATGTCGCACGGTCCTGTTGTTCTTTCGCAATGCTTGCAGCAAGAAAGTCTTCGAGAACCGGCGGAATTTCTCCGGCAGTCGGCCGACGTCGCGATTTCCACGCCTCGACGGCGGCAATGTCGGCCGCACGTAGGAGCTTGCCCTCCGGCCGTGATGGTTCTTCCTTGTCCCACTCGGCCGCGCGCGCCACCCATTTGGTGTGCTCACGAATCCAGAGAAATTCCCTGAGGCGCAGCGCCGTTTCGAGATGGCTGAGACCCTCGTCGAATATGGTCTCGTCGCGCATTTTGGAACGCTCATAGGCGTCAAATGCAACCCAGTTGAGCTTGCCCAATTCCGGGGGTACCTTAGCGCCTTCGAGCGAGCGCCACAGCACGGGCGTCAGCTGCTTTTTCAGTTCAACGGTGCGCCGGATTTCCCAGGCACAGACGGCTTCGTCGGGTGGGGGAACGTCCCAACGCGCAATCGAATCCGGCGATAGCACGAATACGACAACGTCGGCCGCCAGGATCAGGCTTTCTAGTCTTGCCCGCCAATCTTCGCCTTTCAGGATATCCTTCATGTCGAGACGTGCATCGAATCCGCGGGCCAGCAGTCCGACGTGTAGCTTCTCGGCGAAAGCACCATCCTTGCGCGAGTAGGATATGAAGACGCAGGATTTGGGGGATGGCACGGGATTCATTGGGAGAGCGGTTGCATCCAGGGCCGCCGCTGGGTCGCTAAATTGATCCGCCATAAGTATCCCCCGATCGCGCTACCCTCTGGAAGACTACAGAGCATTGGGACGCGAGGGAATGGGTGAGCCGAGGAGTCCAGTGCAGTCATCTCGCTGCCCCTCGGGTGGACATGCACCTTTCCCGTTCTCGCATATAGCCCCGCTGCGTCTGCGGTCTCTCACAATGCCATCTCTGCGCCGGGTCGTAGTCCCTGCAAGGGCGAGCCCTCGGCTTCGGCTGCGCCGGCCGCCTCCGCCGGCGAGACCGGCGTTCGGTTCCGTGACCACTCTACCCCGTC
>JANOYV010000063.1:0-14241 GCA_031429105.1 Hyphomicrobiaceae bacterium
GATGCGTCGTTCCTCAGCGCATTCGATGTGCGGATCGCAGCGCTGGGTTGGACGGAGCTGCCGCTCACCAACGCTCACGCAGTTGCCGCCGGTCAACTGATCGGTAGCCACAAGGACCCCTTCGACCGCATGTTGGCGGCCCAGGCCATCACCGAAGGCCTCACCGTCGCCACCATCGATCCGGCCATCGCAGCGCTGGGTGCGAAGGTGGTGTGGTAGGGGGGCGAAAGTGCGGTTGGCGCATCGAGGCTGTGGTTCGGCGAACTGAAGCGCACGTCCCACCTCCCCCCAACCGTCATTCCCGCGCGACCACTTGGAAGCCCCCGTGCGGGGAAGGCGGGAACCCAGACAAGTCTCCACGAGTGCTTGGATACTGACGGCCCAAAGAGTTGCTGTGGGCTGTATTTTCCGAGGGAACGGTCTTCTTGAAATTTGACTGGGTCCCCGCCTTCGCGGGGATGACGTCACTGGAGAGAGGCGGCGGACGGTACGAATGGGGCCTCCTGTGATCACCTGACCGCAGCTCAAGCGATTGCCGAAGGCCTGACAGTGGCGACGGGTGCAGCAAGCGCTTGATTGGCTGTCGCTTTTTTGGAAGATTGCGGCGGGCCAGATTCGACACCCCATCCGATGTAAATGGTGCGCCGCACGAACTCGACCTCATCCCGGAAACGGATGGCGAAGTGGGTTGCAACAAGTGACCACCCACGTCCGGAACCGAAGGGAGTGCGCCAGCGACCAGTTGTCTAAATCTTCCTCAATCTCTCACGCTCGATGTTGCCGCCATTGACTCTTGCTTTGTACGGCAAACAACTGAATCGTTGCATCCCTATATCGGCAAGGTTAGCGCTGAGGAAAGCAACGAAAGGTTACGTCTTCTCACCACCGTCGAGCTTCTTTGCGAGCGCTGTCGCTCCTGATCCGATCGCGCCCAGCATCGACTTGAGTCCGTGTTTTGCGACCGTAGCGACCGCCGCGGCGGCATCTTGCGCGACCGGCGTAATGACCTCGATAGCGCGGCCAGCTACCTCGGCCCCTTTAGACGTAGCATCGCCGACAATGTAGCCTGCCTTGTTCAGTCCATCACGCACAGTTTCATTTTTTTGCGCGAGCTTATAAGCACCATAGCCAACGCCGACTGCCGCGACGGCAGGTGCGGCGACGCCAAGGGCGATCCCTGTCGCCATCCCTCCACCGACCGTACTACCGATAGCGGCGAGGCCGCTCGTAATACCGGCAGCCGAGAGTCCTGACACGGTCCCGGCGGCGCTTACGGCCGCAACCGTTCCGGCAGCCGCTCCCGCTGCTCCGGTGAAGGTCGCGGCTCGACCGACACGACGAGAGTCGTTCTCCGCTTCAACATGCTCCGATTTGATCTGAGTGCCGTCCGCGTTCTCGATATGTTTGAGTAGGGTTTTGTTAGTCAGATGCGCAGCGGCGGCGCCGATGCCAACTCCGACTGTTGCTAAACCTCCGATTACACCGCCCGTGACCGTCCCCACAACAGCGAGGCCCTGCATCATTGCGGCCCCCCCGGCCAGACCGGATGCTGCCGCTGCGCCCACTGGAAGGATGACGCCGCCTACAACCGCACCAACGCCTCCTCCAGCCGCACTCGCGATCAACGCACCGACATTGACCTGCTGGCTAAGGTGATCATCATCGACGACCCAGTTGCAGTAGTGCTCACAGTTGTTGGCGAATACAGAGTACCCGTCTTCGCCAAGACGGGTCCGTGCCCTAACTATGCGTTGCTCTGCCGAAAATGCGCTGCGTTTATGATCGACGACCCAGTACTGCCCCTCTAAGCTAAAGCGCTCAAGACTTACTACCTGGATCTTCTTGCCGTCGGCGTCGGGGTCATCGCTCTTGCCTGCGTAATGGATGACGTTTCCGTCGCCAATATAGATGCCATGATGAGTATAAACTGGCTGTCTTGCGACGTGACGTTGACTCACAAGGTGAGCACCCAAGACCGGTTCGCTTGCCACGATAAATCCCCCTAACTGACCACTGATTAAAAAAAAATGTTGACGGAATTTACTGTGCTGCGCAATGCCGATCTCCTAACACACACTGCCAAGCAATTGTCCACCCGCGTCACCGTGAGGATCAATGCCTGGTCCTTCTAGCCGTTCTTTCGATGTTGCGCTGCACCTGCTACAACTGCTCACGCCCCCGTCCCCCATCTCCACTCCGGTAAAACACTTGTGTTGAACACCCTCCACTTTCCGCGCCTGTCTGCCCGGTTTCCCTGCTAAGCGGATCGGATGAGACCGGCCATTACCCATTGCAGCTCGAAAAGTACTCTGGTTGCGCGCCATGCGTAACGGAGCAACGATTGGCGTCGTCATTCCGGCCTTGAACGAGGCCGACGCCATTGGCCGCGTCATCGCCGACATCCCGGCCTGGGTCGATAAAATCGTAATTGCCGACAATGGCTCGACCGACGGCACGGGCGATGTTGCACGCGGCTCCGGTGCAACCGTCGTCGTCGAACGCGAGAAAGGCTATGGCGCGGCTTGTCTAACGGGTCTTGCGGCGTTGGGTCGGGTTGATGTCGTTGTTTTTCTCGACGGCGACTACTCCGACCACCCAGCCGATATGGGCGAGCTCGTCGATCCCATCGTCGCGGATACTGCCGATTTCGTCCTCGCCTCGCGTGCGATTGGTGAGCGGGAGGCCGGCTCCCTCACCCCGCAACAGATGTTCGGCAATTGGCTGGCGACGACGTTGATCGCCGGCATCTGGCGGCAACGCTACACCGACCTTGGGCCATTCCGCGCCATTCGAAAGTCATCGCTCGACGCCCTGGCGATGGCCGATCGCAACTTCGGCTGGACCGTCGAAATGCAGATCAAGGCCGCCGAACAGAAGTTGCGCGTGCTGGAAGTGCCGGCCCGCTACCGCCGTCGCATCGGCGTGTCGAAAGTGTCGGGTACGATCAAAGGGACGATCATGGCCGGGACCAAGATCCTTTATATTATTGGTCGCCGCGCGGTCCGGCGCAGTTAATCGTGGTGGCGTTGCTTTGGGGGATCATTCAATGTGGCGGCTGATGATCGGTATGGTGGTGGCGCTCGTCGCCCCCGCTTTTGCCCAACAGAACAAGGTTCGACCCGTTCGCGCTGACGTCGAATTCCGCACCGCGACCCCCGGTGATGCCACCCTGCTTGAACTCCAAATTCCCGATGTCGCAAGCGGTCGTTCACAAAAGCGACCGATCAGCGATCTGATGTTGCGGGTGTCGCTCCCCCGGGGTGATGTCGAGGCGGCGCTTCGGCTGCCCAACGGTACGTTCGTTGATCGCGACGAGGGACTGCTGCGTGCGCACATTTACGTGGTCTCCGGTGGCCGCTTGTTACGCGATGCCGAAGCCCGCTGCGACCGCTGGGTCGACGATTTTGCCGTCTGCCATCTGCCGTGCGAGGGCGGTGTCTTCGGATTGAAGCGACGCGTCGGTCAGGCGACCACGAGCCTGTCCCTCATTGCCGGACGTCTGCCGCGCGGCTTCGACGAGGGCGGTCGCCTTGGCTTCAACATCAGCGGTTGCTCCGAAAGTGGCACCGATCCCGAGCTGCTGCTTGCGCCCTCAGCCAATCCTTCCGTCGCCGAAGTGCCGCTCAAGTCACGGTGACGGAGGATGCCGTAGCTATCGCTGCTCATTGTCTTCGACGGATAAATTTTGCAGTGTAGAATGAGAAGCGAAGCCGACCTTTGCTCGCCGTAACCGTGGAAAATACGACTTCATGAAAATGACCGGCCTGCGTCAGTTGTCAGCCAAGCCCGCCGTGGTTTGGGCGAAGCTCAATGATGTCGACGTTCTGCGGCGCTGCATTCCAGGATGCGAGAGCCTGGAACGGGTCGGCGACAACGCACTGAAAGCCGTTGCAGCCGTCAAGGTCGGGCCAATGGCGGTTCGGTTCACCGGAGACGTGGAACTGTCTGACCTTGATCCGCCGAACGGCTATCGCATCAGCGGCAAGGGCTCGGGCGGGGCGGCCGGCATGGCATCGGGTGGTGCGACCGTTAAACTTGCCCCGTCGGAAGGTGGCACGCTGTTGTCGTATGACGTTGATGCCAACGTCGGCGGTAAGATTGCGCAACTCGGCCAACGCTTGATCGATGCGACAGCGGCCCAAATGGCCGAGAAGTTCTTCACCGCATTTGCAGCCGAAGTCGAAGGCCCGGTCGCGCCGGGCGGTGACACGGATGCAACCTCAATTGCACGTGATCAAAGTGCGTCCTATGGGGCTTCGTCTTTGGTCTGGTGGGTCGGCGGCGCTTTGCTGCTTGCCATCGGCATCTATCTGTTGGCATTTTAAGTCTCAAGAGCGCCACCCAAGGCTGCCGAGACGAGTGACCCTATCGCATCCAAGGAGGAAAACCCCGTGCCCCAAGTCGTCATGGAAGTGAATGGTAAATCGGTGAAAGCCGATGTCATGCCGAACACGTTGCTCGTGGATGTGTTGCGCACGAACCTGAGCCTGACCGGCACGCACGTGGGCTGCGATACGAGCCAGTGCGGGGCGTGTGTCGTCCATGTGAACGGCCAATCGGTGAAAAGCTGCACCATGCTGGCGGTTCAAGCCGAGGGCGCCAAGGTGACGACGATCGAAGGCATGTCGCAGGGCGCGAATTTGCATCCGATCCAAGCAGCTTTCAAGGAAGCGCACGGCCTGCAGTGCGGCTTCTGTACGCCCGGCATGGTGATGTCGACCGCTGATCTGCTCAGCCGCAACGCCAACCCGTCGGAAACCGAAATCCGCAGCTGGCTGAAGGGCAATATCTGCCGCTGCACGGGCTATCACAACATCGTCAAGGCCGTGCAGATCGCGGCGAAGAATATGGCCGTCAAAGTCGCTGCCGAATAATTTGGGCGCTATCCCGCGCATTCCTTTGGCTCGCACGTTAATGTGCGACAAGCCCCTCGGAGATCCACATGACTGTCATGGAAAATGGCATTGGCGCTTCCCCCAAGCGTCGCGAAGACTTCCGCTTTCTCAAAGGCCTGGGCCGCTACACCGACGATATGACGATGCCGAACATGACGCACTGCGTATTCGTGCGTTCGCCGGTTGCTCACGCCCGCCTCGGCAAGATCGATTTGACGGCCGCGCTGAAATCGCCAGGCGTCGTCGCGATCTTCACGGCAGCTGATCTCGAAGCTGACAACGTCGGCGGCGTGCCGTGTGGCTGGCTCGTGACGGGCCGTGAAAACAAGCCAATGGTCGAGCCGAAGCACTCGATCCTGGCGTCCGGCAAAGTGCGCCACGTCGGTGATCCAGTGGTCGCCGTGATCGCCGAAACTCTGGAGCAGGCCAAGGATGCGGCTGAGAAGGTCTCGGTTGATTATCAGGAACTGCCAGCCATCGTCGACATGAAGAAGGCGCTCAACGGTGGTGGCACGCCAGTCCA
Organism: Hyphomicrobiaceae bacterium; assembly: GCA_031429105.1. Classification (GTDB taxonomy): domain Bacteria; phylum Pseudomonadota; class Alphaproteobacteria; order Rhizobiales; family Hyphomicrobiaceae; genus JAKFWF01. The sequence goes on from JANOYV010000063.1 coordinate 5,419, forward strand.
CGAAGAAGCTGCCAACAATATGTGCTTCGATTGGGAACTGGGCGACAAGGCTGCAACCGATGCAGCTTTCGCCAAGGCAGCCCACATCTGCAAGATCGACCTGATCAACCAGCGTCTCGTTGCCAATGCGATGGAGCCGCGCGCCGCGATCGGTGCTTACGATCTATCGACCGAAGAACACACCCTCGTCACGACCAGCCAGAACCCGCACGTGATCCGACTGTTGATGGGCGCCTTCGTGCTCAACATTCCCGAGCACAAGTTGCGGGTTCTGTCGCCCGACGTTGGCGGCGGTTTCGGTTCGAAAATCTTCCACTATGCCGAGGAGGCACTCGTCACCTGGGGCGCAAAGAAGGTCGGTCGTCCGATCAAGTGGGTGGCCGAGCGTTCTGAGAGCTTTATCTCCGACGCGCATGGCCGCGATCACGTCACGCACGCCGAAATGGCGTTTGACAAGGACGGCATGGCGCTCGGCCTCAAGGTCGATACGCTCGCCAACATGGGCGCTTATCTGTCGACCTTCGCACCCAGCGTGCCCACGTGGCTGCACGGCACGCTGTTAGCCGGGCAGTACACCACGCCGGCAATCTACGTCAACGTGAAGGCGATGTTCACCAACACCGTGCCGGTCGATGCCTATCGCGGCGCTGGTCGCCCCGAAGCGACATTCGTACTCGAACGGTTGATGTCGAAGGCGGCAGCGGAGCTGGGCATGGACCAGACCGAGCTACGCCGCAAGAATTTGATCCGCACCTTCCCGTATCAAACGCCGGTTGCCGTCGTATACGACATCGGCGACTACGAAGCCTCGATGGAAAAGGCCATGGCGCTCGCCGACTACAAGGGCTTCGAAGGCCGTCGCTCGGCTGCCAAAGCCAAGGGCAAGCTGCGCGGCATTGGCGTTGCCAACTACATCGAAGCCTGTGGCATCGCGCCCTCGAGCCTCGTCGGTGCGCTGGGCGCGCGCGCGGGCCTCTATGAAGCCGCGACCGTGCGTGTCAATCCGACCGGCTCGGTTTCCGTGATGACCGGCAGTCATAGTCATGGCCAGGGCCACGATACGACTTTCGCCCAGGTGGTGGCTGAAAAGCTCGGCATCGCAATCGAAAGCGTTGACATCATCCACGGCGATACCGCCCGCGTGCCGTTCGGCATGGGCACCTACGGTTCGCGCTCGCTGGCGGTTGGCGGCACCGCAATCGTCAACGCACTGCAAAAGGTGATCGACAAGGGCCGCAAGATTGCAGCCCACTTGCTCGAAGCCTCCGAAGCCGACGTGGTGTTCGAGAACGGCGCCTATCAGGTCAAGGGCACCGACAAGAAGAAGACGTTCGGCGAAATCGCGCTGACGGCCTACGTGCCGCACAAGTACCCGATCGACCATATCGAGCCGGGCTTGGAAGAAACCGCGTTCTACGATCCGAAGAACTTTACGTTCCCGGCCGGCACCTACATTTGCGAAATCGAAATTGACCCGGCAACGGGTCAGACCGAGATCATCAAGTTCACCGCCGCCGATGATTTCGGCAACATCGTCAACCCGATGATCGTCGAAGGCCAAGTACACGGCGGCTTGACGCAGGGTATCGGTCAGGCGCTGCTAGAAAACACGGTCTACGACGAGAATGGTCAGCTCAAGACCGGCTCTTACATGGACTACTGCATGCCGCGCGCTGACGACGTGCCTTCGTTCCAAGTGACGACGACGGTGACGCCGTGCACGCACAATCCGCTCGGCGTGAAGGGCTGCGGCGAGGCTGGTGCCATCGGTGCTCCGCCTGCCGTTATCAATGCCGTGTGCGATGCGCTGCGCGAATACGGCGTCGGCCACATCGACATGCCAGCAACGCCTGAGAAGATCTGGCGCATCATCAATTCTGCGCCCGTGGCAAAAGCTGCCGAATAAGAAATCAGGGAGGAGACGCTCATGTACTCGTTCGATTATAGCCGCCCTGGTTCAGTAACCGATGCCGTAAAGGCTGCCACAGCCAACCCGGAAGCAAAGATTTTGGCTGGTGGCCAGACCCTGGTGCCAACCTTAAAGCAGCGGTTGGCCTCGCCCTCCGGCGTGATCGACCTTGGCGGCATCGCTGACCTCAAGACCATCAAACGTGACGGTAACACACTCGTTATCGGCGCGATGGTCACTCACGATGCGGTGGCCCGCAGTGCCGAGGTGAAGGCTGCGATTCCGGCGTTGGCCGCGCTTGCTGGCGGCATCGGCGATCCGGCGGTGCGCAATGCTGGTACCATTGGCGGCTCGGTTGCTAACAACGACCCGGCGGCGGACTATCCCTCGGCTGTGCTCGCGTTGGGCGCAACCATCGTTACCGACAAGCGGCAGATTGCAGCCGACCAGTACTTCACCGGCATGTTTTCGACAGCCCTTGATGCGGGCGAGATCATCACCGCGATCCGCTTCCCGATCCCGAAGAAGGCGGCCTACGCCAAGTATGAGCAGCGGGCGTCGCGTTACGCGCTGGTTGGCGCGTTCGTGGCCGATACGGCTGCCGGTGTGCGCTGTGCGGTGACGGGATGTGGGGCAGGCGGCGTATTCCGGTCGCCTGAAATCGAAGCCGCGCTGACTGCCGACTTCTCAGCCGATGCCTTGAAGGGCGTGAAGATCTCAAGCGCCAACCTGATGGGCGACATCCACGGCAGTGCCGACTACCGCGCCGCCATGGTCCCGGTGATGGCCGCGCGTGCGGTGGCGGCGGCTGGGTGAAGGAGTCACCCGCTCAGCACTTGAATTGTGCCGAGCAGGTGCACAACGAACGACTACTTCTTATGACGTTCTTGGCAAAGTGCACCGACGCATCTGTTGTGCATGCGCACGCATGCCACCTCGCAAGAACTGATGGGATTGCACTTGGCGCAATAGTCTCGGCAAGTGATTTCGCCTTTCGAGCAAGCTGCCAATGGTTGATAGAGGCGGGACATTTTTGCGGTTTCGCCGCCGAACGTCGGCGGCAACGGGGTTTGAAAACCAGCGGCTCTTGCCTGCGTGGCCGTTATAACCACAGCGACCGCAAGGCCGACTATGAACTTGCCCATCGATTTCCTCCAAACTGGACTCGTCTGAAACCACTTGCTACTGGCGCGGGACGAACCGTGCCAACTCAGGCTGTTTGAGGCTATTCACCGCATCGTTGTTGAACGGATGCACAAATTTTGTTGGGCCTTCGTAATCGACCAAAACGAGGTCTTCATTCGCCCAACCGATAATGCCGCCTTTGAGAACTGCGACCCGCCTTACTCCGATCTGGTCAAGACGATCCATGACGTTTGCCGCAAAGCCGACGCTGCGCAGGCTCATCGTACAATAGAACACCACCTGCGAACCCTTGGCTTTGGGACCAAATAACTCGATGAAGCGCTCCGGCGTGGTGGTGGGATCAAGCCAGATCGCATTTGTCAGATGGCTCACGTCGTATTCGACCCGGCTTCGCGTATCAAACAGCAGCGTTCCAGCGTTCTTTGCCGTGATACGCTTGGAGAGTTCCGTCGGGGCTATTTCAGGCGGTTCCAACAGCTTCATCGCCTCGCTTTCGGCCCGCGAAGGCAGCGACGAACCGCAACAAAACAAGGCAGTCAAGTACAACAGATAGAGGATTGGCTTCATGTCCGCCCCTCGAAAAATTCAGCTATAAAATTGTCTAATTATCGTAACACTCAGTCGTTGCTGACACAACGCCAATTCGTGCTGGGAGAACAGTCTGGGACAGTTACCGGCTTGCTCTAGCGGTAACAATTGTTGACAGTCTTCACAGCCGGTAACTGTCCCAGAAGAGCCATCACGCAGTAAGTCAAGTTTGGGTGCAGCCGAACGTGCATTAGCGCTTGCTTCATGGTAAGGATCAAACATGACGAAAACGCTCGATCGGCTTGAAGACCTGATGGACAAGTTGCGTGCTCTCCCGGAGTCGCAGCAAGCGGCCGCAGTTGACCTGTTGGCTGACCTGACTGGGGACACGTATGTGTTATCTGACACCGAAGAATCCGCAATTGACGAGGCGTTGGAGCAGGCTCGTCGTGGTCAGTTTGTTTCCGCCGAAGCGGCAGATGCGGTCCTGCGCAAACCATGGCGCTAGTACTTCGGGTCACGCCACGGGCCGAGGAAGACCTTTGCAGATTGCGCGATTATATTCTTGATCGAAACAAGCTGGCTGCTGAACGCGTGCGTGCGAAAATAGAGCGTTCCATCGATATACTTTTACATCATCCACATATCGCGCAAAGGACTTCAAGGCTTGGAGTGTTTCGCTCGACAGTACCGCGTTACGGCTACAAGTTGTTCTTCATGATCGAAAATGAAACGCTCGTTCTGTTGCACGTGCGGCACGGAGCGCGCAGCGAGCCAGATCTTGCCGATCTGTAAGCTGTCATTAGGCAACACATTCACCCCATGACCATCCTCCCCACCACCGTCCCTGAAACCAAGGCACTCCTGCAATCGGGCGGCTATATCGCCGACGAAGGATTGTCGACGGCGGTGTTTTTGGCGCTGAAACTACAGCGTCCGTTGTTCCTTGAAGGTGAAGCGGGGGTCGGCAAAACCGAGATTGCGAAAGTGCTCAGCGCACAGCTCGGTCGGCCGCTCGTGCGCCTGCAGTGTTATGAAGGCCTCGATGTCTCGTCCGCTGTCTACGAGTGGAACTACTCTCGTCAGCTGCTGCATATTCGTGCCGCCGAAGCTGCCGGTGGGCAGACGTCCGTCGAATCGTTGGAGCGTGATCTCTACAGCGCGGCGTACCTCCTCAAGCGGCCTTTGCTCCAGGCGTTGGAACTATCGCAAACCGGCCAATCGCCGGTGCTGCTGATCGACGAACTTGACCGCGCGGATGAGCCGTTCGAGGCCTTCCTGTTGGAGCTTCTTGCCGATTATCAGGTGACGATCCCTGAGTTCGGCACTATAAAAGCTGTGACGCCGCCGATCACAATTCTAACGTCCAACCGCACGCGCAAAGTGCACGATGCCGTCCGCCGCCGCTGCTTTTATCACTGGGTCGATTACCCATCAGCCGACCGCGAGCGTGCGATCCTTGCCCTCAAAGCACCAAACGTTGGTCGTGAATTGACCGACCAGATCGTCGCCTTCGTCAACGCACTGCGGCAGATGGATCTTTATAAAAACCCCGGCGTGTCAGAGACGCTCGAGTGGGCGCAGGCGCTGACACAACTTAACTGCGTGGCGCTTGACCCGGCGGAGGTTGACCGCACGCTTGGCACGCTGCTGAAATATCAAGACGACATTTCCCGCATACAAGGGAGTGAGGCGGCCCGCATTCTCGATCAGGTGAAGTCCGAGGCGCGCCGCCAACAGTTCGAGGCCGAGGCGCGGTGACGACTGAGCCACAGGCCGCAAACGACAACGCGGCGGCACCGCAAAGCCGTACTGTGCGGCTCGATCCAAATCTGATTGCAGCTCATATCGACGGCGGACGGATCGCCGAGAACATCCTGTTCTTTGCTCGCCTGCTGCGCGCATCGGGGTTGCCGGTTGGACCCGACAAGGTGCTGCTCGGCACGAGAGCCGTGATCGCCGCTGGCATCCGTGATCAGCGCACGCTCTATTGGACGCTGCACGCAGTGTTCGTCAATCGGCGCTCCGAGCGTGAAATTTTCAACCAGGCGTTCGTGATGTTCTGGCGCGATCCAGGCTTCATCAATCAGATGCTGTCGCTGATGGTGCCGGGCTTGCGCGCCGAACAGGCCCCCGATGATAAAGCTCTATCGCGGCGCTTATCGGAGACTTTGTTCAAGCACGCGGATCGGCCAGCCCCGCAAAAGGACGATCAACTTGAAATCGATGCCGAGGGGACATTTTCGCAAAGCGAACTATTGGCGTCGAAGGACTTCGAGCAAATGAGCACCGAGGAATTGGCGCGGGCACGCAGCGCCATTCGCCGGATGACGTTGCCGTTCGAGGAAATCCGCACCCGCCGGTTTGTGTCGTCGAGCAAGGGTGAGCGCATCGATCTCAGGCGCATCCTGCGCGAAAGTGCATCAAAGGGCGCTGATCATCTGCAACTCCATTACAAGTCGCGGATGACGCGACGTCCGCCGCTGATTGTGCTGTGCGATATCTCCGGCAGCATGGATACCTATGCCCGCGTGTTCCTGCATTTCCTGCATGCGTTGACGAATGACCGCGACCGCGTTTTCTCATTTCTATTCGGCACGCGGCTCAGCCACGTAACCCGCAGCTTGAAATCGCGCGATCCTGATGTGGCGATTGCCAAGGTCGGGGCTGACGTAACGGACTGGTCGGGCGGGACGCGCATAGGCGCATCGATTGAGGAGTTCAATCGCCGGTGGGCGCGGCGCGTGCTCGGCCAGAATGCGACCGTGCTGCTGTTTACCGATGGGCTCGATCGGGAGGGTGGACAAGGCTTGGAGCTTGCAGCGCGCCGCTTGAAGGCCAGTTGCCGCCGTCTGATCTGGCTCAATCCGCTGATGCGGTATGATCGCTATCAGCCCATTGCGGCGGGGGCAGAAGCGCTTAGTCAGCACGTGACTGAGATGCGGTCGTGTCATAATCTCAAGAGCCTGGAGGATCTGGCGGCAGCGCTGCGGGGGCCCCCAAACGAAATTAAAGGGCGGCGCGCCTGACTTAATCAAAGACCTAAGGAAGCAGACCATGACGAAGCGGAAAGTAGCGGTAGTGACCGGCGGCGCGAGCGGCCTCGGTGAGGCGACGGTGCGGCGGTTCGCGGCCGACGGCTTTGACGTCGCGATCCTCGATATGAATGCAAAGCTCGGTGAGGCGCTGGCGAAGACCTTATCGAGCAGCGGCGTCACGGCAAAGTTCTACGCTTGTGACGTGGCTGACCAGGCGGTGGTCGATACTGTCGCGGCCGAAGTCGCGCGCGATTTGGGACCAGCCGATGTGCTGGTGACGTGTGCCGGGCTGATCCCCAACACCGAGTCCGTCATGGCCATGGACATGGTAGCCCACGACCGCATGTGGAAAGTGAACTATCACGGCACGGTGCACGCGTGTCGCTCGTTCGGACGGCAGATGATGCCACGCGGAAGTGGGGCTATCGTCACGATTGGCTCGATCAACAGCGTGCTGCCGTTACCCTTGCCAGCCTACAATCCGGGCAAGGCTGCCGTCGTGCGATTGACCCAGCTACTGTGCGTCGAGTTGGGTCGCCATGGCATTCGCGTCAACAGCGTGGCGCCGACTTACGTGATGACGCCGCCGCTGAAAGCCAAAGTTGCGAGCGGCGAGCGCGACATGGGCAAGATTATGGGCGTGCATGCTTTGCCGACGTTGCCAGACCCATCGGATATCGCGAACGCAGTTGCGTTCCTGTGCTCGGATCAAGCGCGCTGCATCACCGGCATTCTGCTGCCCGTCGATTCAGGCTGGCTGTCGGGCGTGAGCTATCACACGTATGCTGGCGGCGTGCCGTGGGAGACGTGAGCGGGCTCGGGCTGGTACCGGGATCAGGTGGATCAGACGGCCCTCGTTAAGGCTGCATCGTTCCGGTCGCGACCCAGTGCTCCTGGTCACTTGTTTCGATTGCGCCGGGGCGGTGGGCGCGGACGCGTGCAATGGCGGCGTCTGGCGACAGGCCGTGTTCGACCAGCAGTGCCGCCACCATCGTGCCGGTTCGACCAAGGCCTGCGGCGCAGTGGAACAGCACGCGTTCGCCACGCACTAGCGCCGCCGTCACATCCGGGCTCGCCGTGGTCCACGCAGCGCGCGTTATCGCATCGGGTATTGCCATGTCGGGGATGGGGACGTGATGCCACGTGAAGGTTTGGCGGTGCATGACCTCGGGTAAGCCTGCGACGTTATATTTGGTGAACTCGCGCGTTTCCAACAGCGTGACGACGACCGTCGGCCCCCATGCGACAATGGCCGCCATATCATCATTGAGGTTGCGGTGCGTTTGAACTCCAGCATGATCGATGGTGGAGCGGCCTGGACATGACGTCATGCCGATCAGACCGCCCATCGGCGCGTCCAGACTATCGATGCGCAATACGACCGGATCGATCATGCGTGGTGCAACCCAATTTCACGCCGCCGCTGCAACCTCATACGTCTCCGTTGCCTTCAACCATTTGTCTTCGGCCTCGGCCAGAAGTTTGGTCAGGATACCGCGCTCGATCGAGAGCTTTTGCGCTTTCGCCGGATCGCGCCTGTACAACCCGCTATCGCCCAACTGAACGTCAAGGCTTGCGATGTCCTTGTTGAATTGCGCCATCTGCTTTTCGGCAGCCGTGATGGCTTTCTTCAAGGGGGCGAGATCGCTGCGGCGGTTGGCGGCCGTGCGCCGTTGCTCGGCCTTGTCGGCCTTTGCATCGACGCCGTTGGCTTTCGCTTTGCCCTTGCCGCCGCGTTCCGACAGCAGCAGATCGCGATAGCTGTCCATGTCGCCGTCGTAGTCTTTGACGGTGCCGTCGCGCACGATCCACAGCCGGTCGGCTGACGCTTCCACAAGATGCCGGTCGTGGCTGATCAGGATCACGGCGCCTTCGAACTCGTTGAGCGCGTGGATCAGGGCCTCGCGGCTATCGACGTCGAGGTGGTTCGTCGGCTCATCGAGAATGAGCAGGTGCGGGCCCTTGTAGGCGGTCAGCATAAACAGCAGCCGCGCCTTCTCGCCGCCCGACAGATCGTCGGCTTTGGTCAGGAACTTCTGCACGCCGAAGCCATATTGGCCGAGCTTGGCGCGCTTCTGCGCTTCCGTCGCCTCCGGCATCATTTCCTGAATGTAGTCGTAGGGCGTCTTGTCGGACGAAACCTCGTCGAGCTGATGCTGGGCGAAATAACCAACGTCGATCTTCTTGGTGCCGAACACGGAT
>JANOYV010000064.1:0-4674 GCA_031429105.1 Hyphomicrobiaceae bacterium
GTCATCCGGCAGCCCCAACGTATCCCAGATTTTGCGTGTTACACCAACCGCTAGAATATCGTCGTAGGCCATCCCGATGAGCAATGCGTCAGCGATCGGGTTAAGCATCCGCCTGTAGGGTTCGTTGAAATATGCTAACCGGTTGTTTGGTGCGAAGATGGCTAATCCGTCCGCGAAGTTGTTTGTGAATGCGACAAACACTTCTTCGTCGCGAAGTTTTAGCTCACGGTTATTAGCGCTAGCTCGAGAAGACTTTGCCTTCACCCGGAGTGCTAACGGCGATTGAGTTGCTGTGGATTTTACGGGCATCTACATCTCACGAGTGTTCTGAAAAAGGTAAAAAAAGTGTGAAATTGATGAGCGATTATAACAGTGCTGAATTAACGAATTGTTGTGATTGGCAAATAATCCGTCCGCTTGTATCATCGCACCCCGGAACGGGTTCTCGCACGTCCCGCCGCCGATGCCGAGGGCGACCGTGAACTTGCGCCTGGCACGCAAGTCTATGTGATAAAATATTCTGGGATTTTGGCCGCCGTAGGGCGCGACGGGCAACCACTCGGTTAGGTGCCCGCCGACGCTCTTGTTTGGCTGCAATAGATCAGAAGCGCGGACTCTTAAGACTATTGATCAAAACTATTTCGTCATCGAACCGTTTAAATCGCACGTCATTCGCTTTGAACCTCCGGCCGGGCTATACGCAGTTGACGTCTTCCGCTCTGAATTCCACATGACTGGCGACTAGGAGCGCCAATGGCTCGCGCCGCCAAGGCTCATTAGCGTTCGGCTGGATCACAATTCCAGATCAACCGCACTCCCAATTCGCCCTGACTAGGCGAATAAGATTGGATCAGGACAGCCCCGCATGTCCAGGGAACAGGGAATTGAGTTTCGTCAAAGGACTTCTAAGCGTGCCTATTAATTTTCATCGAGACGCTACAACAATGTTCTGGCCTTGCGGGTCCAGATTTTGGTGTCACGGCGCGAGAATTTAGCAATTTTCTGCCAATAGTGTAGATTGGGGAAAGCATACTATTGGGTTGAGGCGCGACTTTTCCCGACGACTGCATTGCAGAGGAGAACGAACCCGCTCACGCGGGAGGCCGCTGCGCGGGCAGTAAGAGCGTGCGGCGGGGGCATGGTAACCAATTGAACCGCTGAACCTAACGGATCTCAGCTGAATTCTTGAGGATCGAGGGGTCACTGCACTCCAACCTCAGGAAGCCCCCGATGAGCGAGATCAAGTCCAAGCCAATAAGCCCACTGCGCACGCGCATGATTGAAGACATGAATGTGCGCAATTTTGTGCCCGCCACACAGCGCGAGTACATCCGCGCCGTGAAGAAGCTGGCCGCTTTCCTCAAGCGCTCGCCTGACACAGCAACGGTTGATGACTTGCGTGCGTTTCAAGTGCATCTGTCGGAGAGCGGCGCCAAACCTGGGGTCATCAATGCGACGGTGACGGCTCTGCGCTTCTTCTTCAACGTGACGGCCGGCACGCCCGAAACCACACGGCGGCTTGCTTTCGTCTTCGAACCAAAGAAGTTGCCGCGCGTCCTGCCGCCGGAAGATGTGTTGCGGATGCTCGAGGCCGCGCAATCACCGAAATCCAAGGCCATGCTGAGCGTTGCTTACGGCGCGGGCTTGCGCGCCATGGAGGTCGCCACACTGAAGGTTGCCAGCATCGACAGCCAGCGCATGTTGATCCGGGTCGAGCAGGGCAAGGGGCGCCGAGACCGCTTCGCCATGCTGTCGCCACAGCTGCTCGAGCTATTGCGCGACTGGTACCGGATCGCCCGGCCGGGCGTCTATCTGTTCCCCGGGCGCGACAAGGTCTCGCCGATGACGACGCGACAGTTCAACCGCATCGTCCATGAGGCGGCGCATCTCGCCGGTCTACCCGGCTGGGTCTCGCCACATACGTTGCGGCACTCGTTCGCCACGCACCTGCTTGAGCAGAATATCGATATCCGGGTGATCCAGGTGCTGCTCGGGCACGCTAATCTGGATTCGACCGCGCGCTATACGCACGTGGCGACGAACATCATCCGTGGGGTCATGAGCCCACTCGATCGTCTTAAGCCGCTGCGGCACCCACCGGGCAATGCGCCACTGGCCTAGCGGCTGTGACTCGTCCTGCTCTGGAGGTCGCGGACATCTTCCGCGACCACGGTGCCGCGTGGCGTGACGCCAACCGCGGCCACGTGAGTCTTGGGCAATTGAAAGTCATGAGCGCGATCGAGGACTGCCGGACGGTAGCCCTCGGCGGCCACGTCGCGCGCTGCGAGAATGCATCGTGCGGCTTCACGTCGATTGCCTACAACAGCTGCCGTAACCGGCACTGTCCGAAGTGCCAGGGCGCGCAGGCCCGCGATTGGATGGAAGCTCGTGAAGCTGATCTGCTCCCCGTGCCCTACTTCCACGTGGTCTTCACATTACCGGCCGAGATCGCTGACATCGCATTCCACAACAAGGCCGTGGTTTACGATCTCCTGTTCAAAGCGTCGAGCGAGACGATGCTGACGATTGCTGGCGATCCGAAGCACCTCGGCGCCAAGATTGGCATAACGGCGGTGTTGCATACCTGGGGCTCGGCGATGACGCATCACCCGCACGTCCACATGATCGTTCCGGGCGGCGGCCTGTCACCCGGCGGCGCGCGCTGGATCGCGGCGAAGCCCAAGTTCTTTCTGCCGGTATTCGTTCTCTCAAGCTTGTTCCGCCGCTTGATGTTGGAAAAGATCGCCGCAGCGCATGCCGCGGGTAAACTCCACTTCTTCGGCACACAAACGCGCCTCGCCAATGCGGGAAAGTTCGCGAAGTTCCTTGCGCCCCTGCGCAGAAAGCGCTGGTTCGTTTACGCGAAGGAGCCGTTTGCTGGACCAAAGGCTGTGCTCGCCTATCTCTCGCGCTACACGCACCGCGTTGCCATCTCGAACAGCCGCCTCATCAAGGATGACGGCGGACGCGTGACGTTCCGCGTGAAAAACTACCGGGCGGGCGGGGACGCCCGCTACACAACGATGACTCTCGAAACCGCCGAGTTTATTCGCCGCTTCCTGCTGCATGTGCTGCCGAAAGGCTTCCACCGCATCCGGCACTACGGCTTGCTCGCCACTGGCCAGCGGGTCGATAACATCAAGCGAGCCCGCCAGCTTCTGGGTTGCGCCGAGCCGCCTGAGAATGGAACCACAGACGAAGACATGCGCGACGATGCATCCGGTGCCGATCTTCCACCGTGTCCGTGTTGCGGCGCGCGTCTTCGCATCATCGAAATGGACCTCCCCTGATTTAGTGGAGAGCACTTTTCTCCGTCCGGGCTGTGACCTGGAAGGCAGTTTCGAATGCGGCGGGGCTCTTATAGCCGAGGCTCGAATGCCGCCGCCGCGGGTTATAGAAGCCTTCGATGTAAAGGCCAATGGCCTTGCTGGCTTGCGCGCGTGATGCAAAGGCCGTGCGCCAGACGAGTTCGGTCTTGATGGTTTTGAACACGGTTTCGACCATCGCGTTGTCATAACAGTTGCCGCGTCCGCTCATTGAGGCGATGAAGCCGGAGGCTGCAACGAGACTGCGGTAGCCGTCAGAACAGTATTGGCTGCCGCGGTCGGAGTGATGGATCAAGCCGGGTGGCGGTCTTCGAAGAGTAATCGCGCGTTGCAGCGCATCCATTGCCAAGCCTCTTTTCATCCGGTCGCTCATCGCCCAGCCGACGATCTTGCGCGAAAATAAATCGACGACGATCGCCAGATACAGCCAGCCTTCCATCGTCCACACATACGAGATGTCGACGCCCCACTTTTCATCGGGCGACTCTGCCGCAAAGTTCTGATCGAGGACATTCGACGCCACAGGCCCGCCGTGATCGCTGTCGGTGGTTTTCTTGAAACGCGTCTTTTGCCGCGCTTTCATACCGTTTTCGCTCATCAGCCGCGCCACCCGGTGGCGCCCCATAGCCAAGCCACTTTCTCTTAACTCGGCGTGCATCCGAGGGCTTCCGTAGGTCTCATGAGACTCCACGAACTCGGAACGGATGTGCGCCAGCAGAACCATGTCATCGCGTTGCCGAAGGCTCGCGTCACGGCTTTTCCAAGCATAATAGCCGCTCTCACTGACGCCCAATGCGGCGCACGCAGTGGCAACTGTGGCGGAAGCCTTCTTTGCATCAATCAGCGCGAAGCTCATCGATTTGTCTCCTTGGCAAAGAAGGCGGTCGCTTTTTTTAACAGGTCCCTTTCAACCCGAAGCAACTCGTTCTCGCGCCGCAGCCGCGACAGTTCCTTCATCACGTCGTCGTGCGGGCCGGCCATCAACTCGGCCTCGTCAAACTTCGATTTCCATTTTCCAAGCGTCGAAAAGCCGATCCCTAGATCACCTGCAACTTGGCGGATCGTCCGCCCGCTCGTCTTGAGAATCCTAACCGCCTCGCGCCTGAAGGCCTCGTCAAATACTGGCTGCTTGCCGATCTTCTTTGTCATAGTGCTCCCCTGATCTACTCAATCTATCAGAAAAGCCCTCCACTTTTACCGGGGAAGTCCATGAAGCATCCAGGGAAGTTGGCCGCCTCCGCGCTGTTCGTCATCCTGGCAGCTCTCTGGCAAGTTACAGGTCGCGACACCCGTCCACCGTTGTCCGATAAGCCCTCGATCGCCGTGCTACCGCTCGACAACCTCGGAG
>JANOYV010000065.1:0-2048 GCA_031429105.1 Hyphomicrobiaceae bacterium
GTTCGGCGAACTGCCAGCCAAAGCCGACCTCGTGGTTGTGCCGAAGATCGCGCCGCCGACCGGTGGCGTGCAAAAAGTGATCGAAATGGACGTGCCACAGTCGGTGGCGTCCTTCGGCATCAATGGCATTGATCGCAAGGACCCGGATTTTATTCCAGCGTTCGTGTTGAATCAGATCCTGGGCGGCGGTGGATTTGCCTCGCGATTGATGGAGGAAGTGCGCGAGAAGCGCGGCCTTGCCTACTCGGTTTATAGCTACCTCTCGCCGATGCGGAGCGCTTCGACTTTCGCCGGCGGCGTCGCCACCAAGAACGAAGAAATGGCGAAGTCGCTCGATGTGATCCGCGCCGAGTTCAAGCGCATGGCAGATGAAGGTCCAACCCAGGCCGAGTGGGAGAATTCACGTTCGTTTCTGACCGGCTCCTATGCGCTGCGGTTCGATACCAACTCCAAGATTGCCAATCAATTGTTGGCGATCCAGCAGGATGACCTCGGCATCGACTATATCGACAAGCGCAATGGGCAGGTCGACGCCGTCACGATCGATGACTTGAAGCGGGTCGCCAAGCGCATCCTCAAGACCGATGATTTCGTCGTGATGGTCGTCGGTAAGCCGAAGAACTTAGCCAGCAAGAGCTAGGGTCCGACGATGTCCGCGCGAGACGATGCTCAATCGGTGGCGTCTGCCCCTCGTTTGCCCTACGTGCAATCGATTGCCGGTTGCTTGCCGGGAGCTGTCGGGGCGCATGGTCTGAGCGAAGCTGAACTTGCCGGATGGCTCGCCAAGCTAGCCCCGCACCTCACCCGTCTCGCCGACGACGATGCGCTCAACCGGTTGCCGCTTTTGCTTGTGCCCGAGGAGACCGCCGATATTGATCGGGCAGCGGCAGCCCTGGCCAAACTTTCAGTTGGTGCGCGCACCATCGTGTTTTTCGGTACTGGTGGCTCGAGCCTTGGCGGCCAGACCCTAGCGCAGTTGGCCGGATGGAATGTTCCCGGTGGCGCCGACGCTGCCCAAAAGAAGCGTCCACGCACGCGGTTCTACGACAACCTCGATCCGGCCACGTTGGAGGCCGGGCTCGCTGGACTTGATCTTGCGTCGACCCGGTTCATCGTGACATCCAAATCCGGCAACACACCGGAAACGCTCGTGCAGGCGATTGCAGCGCTGGATGCCGTTGCTCAGGCTGGGCTCGCAAAACGCATCCCATCGTTATTTCTCGGGCTAACGGAACCGGCGACACCTGGAAAAAAGAACGGCCTGCGCCAATTGTTCGAGGCAAAGGTTATTCCCCTGCTCGATCATCACACTGGCATCGGCGGTCGCTTCTCGGGGCTAACGAACGTTGGCTTGTTGCCAGCGCTCAGTCGCGGGTTAGATGCCCACGCGATCCGGCGCGGCGCCAAGATGGTGGTCGAAGGCCTGCGCGCACGTCCGCTGCCGATGGCCTATGCTCCGGCGCTGGGGGCAGCACTGGCGGTCGGCTTGGCAAAGTCGCGCGGCATCCGCGTGCAGGTGATGATGCCATACTCGGACCGGCTCGGCCGCTTCGCCCATTGGTTCGTGCAACTGTGGGCAGAAAGCCTCGGCAAGAAAGGCGAAGGCACGACGCCGATTGCTTGTCTCGGGCCCCTTGACCAGCACAGCCAGTTGCAATTGTTCATGGATGGCCCGCGCGAGCATCTGATGACGGTGTTGCGGCTTAACACATCAGGCAAGGGCAATCGGATTGATCCCGCGATGGCCGCCGTAGCAGGTCTCGATGAAATGGCTGGCCGCACGATTGGCGATCTTGTCGCCGCGCAAAGCCAAGGCGTGCCGCAAGCGTTGGCTCAGGCCGGCCGCCCGGTGCGCACGTTCGATATCGCGCGGCTCGATGAAGAAGCGATCGGCGCATTGATGATGCACTTCATGATCGAGACCATTCTCGCTGGCCGCATGCTCGGCATCGACCCGTTCGATCAACCAGCGGTCGAACTCGCCAAAGTGCTCTCGCGTGAGCGCTTGGTGAAGTGAGCGGGGCGGCGGGGACAGTTACCGAATTGAA
>JANOYV010000066.1:0-64603 GCA_031429105.1 Hyphomicrobiaceae bacterium
CTTGACGAAAATCTCCTCAATCGCTGTGAGTACGGGAAAAATTCACCAAAAAGATAGTTCCACCACCCTCAAATCTTCATCCCCAAATGCTCGGCCACCGCGAAGATGTCCTTATCGCCGCGGCCGCAGAGGTTCATCACCAGCAGGTCGTTGTCGGGTAAGGTCGGTGCGAGCTTGCCGACGTAGGCCAGCGCATGCGCTGGTTCGAGTGCTGGAATAATGCCCTCGAGCTTGGCGCACAATTGGAACGCCTCAAGCGCTTCCTTGTCGGTCGCTGACACGTAGGTCACCCGGCCGGTATCATGCAGCCAGGAGTGCTCCGGCCCGACGCCTGGATAATCGAGGCCAGCCGAAATCGAATGACCTTCCAGGATCTGCCCATCGCTATCCTGCAGTAGATACGTGCGGTTGCCATGCAGCACGCCGGGGCGGCCACCGTTCATGGAGGCTGCGTGCCCGTTCTCGATGTTGACGCCGTGGCCGCCAGCTTCAACGCCGTAGATCTTCACGTCCTTGTCGTCGAGGAACGGATGGAACAGGCCAATGGCGTTTGAGCCACCACCGATGCAGGCGACGAGCGTGTCGGGCAGGCGGCCCTCCATCTCCATCATCTGTCCGCGCAATTCCGTGCCGATGATCGACTGGAAATCGCGCACCATTGCCGGGTATGGGTGGGGACCTGCCGCCGTGCCGATGATGTAGTAGGTGTCCTTTACGTTGGTGACCCAGTCGCGCAGGGCCTCGTTCATGGCATCCTTGAGCGTGCCCGCACCCGACGTTACGGCGTTGATCTTGGCGCCGAGCATGTGCATGCGGAACACGTTCGGTTTCTGCCGCTCGACGTCGGTCGCGCCCATATAGATTTCGCACGGCAGATTGAACTTCGCGCATACGGTTGCGACCGCGACGCCGTGTTGGCCCGCACCCGTCTCAGCGATGATGCGCGTCTTGCCCATCCGCATCGCGAGCAGGATTTGGCCTAGGCAGTTGTTGATCTTGTGGCTGCCGGTGTGATTCAGCTCGTCGCGCTTGAAGTAAATTTTCGCGCCGTGGCCCTTCTTGGCACCCTTGCGCAGGTGCTCGGTCATCCGCTCAGCGAAATACAGCGGGCTGGGGCGGCCGGCATAGTGCACGTTGAGATGGTGCAACTCGGCCTGGAATGCGGGATCGTTCTTTGCCCGTGTGTAATGCCCCTCCAGATCGAGGATCAGCGGCATCAGCGTTTCGGCAACGAAGCGTCCGCCGAAAATGCCGAAGAAGCCGCGCTCGTCGGGGCCGGTCATGTAGCTGTTGAGGTTGGGCGTGCGCGTTTCGGTGGTCGACATGGGGATCAGCTTTCGATCGGTCTTGGGGACTAGGCGGCTTTGGCATTGGCAATAAAGGCGCGGATCAGGTCGGCATCTTTTTCACCCGATTGGCTTTCGACACCGGATGATACATCGACCCTGGTCGCACCGGTCCTGCGGATGGCATCGGCTACGTTTGTCGCAGTCAAACCTCCCGATAACATATAGGATACTTTGTCCTTTACGTCATCGAGGGTGCGCCAATCGAACACCAGCCCGTTGCCGCCCGGCAAGATGGCGTCTTTCGGTGCCTTGGCATCAAACAGAATGAGATCGGCGATGCCAAGGTAGGGAAGGGCCAGCGCCGCATCCGCTGCGGTTTCAACCTTTATCGCCTTCATGATCACAGCACCGGTGCGGCGCTTGATCTCGGTCACGCGCTCGGGCGTCTCCGAACCGTGCAACTGTAGGATGTCGGGCGCGATATAGGGCATGATGCGGTCGACCATGCCGTCGCCGGGATCGACCAGTAGGACGACAACCTTGGCGCGGTCACTTGCCATGTCGGCCAGTTCCGCTGCAGTCTCGAACGATACATGGCGCGGGCTCTTCTCAAAGAACACGAGGCCGACATAGTCCGCCCGGGCGTCGAGTGCCGCCTGCATCATGGCTGGTGTCTTCAACCCGCAGATTTTGACTTCGATGGCCATGAGTACCCTTACGTGCGCAACCGTGCCGTGGTTTTGCCCATTCGTCGGCACAAGATCAATCCCGCGCCTATAATCCGAGCCGATCCAGCTCGTCTGGCCCACGACCCGGTCGCGACTTATAGGGCGGCAGCGACCATCGATAGGTGATGGCGAGTGCTCGCACAGTAAAACACACGGTAAATCCGACAACAGTTGCGACAAACTTGTCAGCGACGAGCATCGTCGAACCAACATAGGCCGCAGCGCCAAGCAGGGCCGCTGTGACATATATTTCCTTGCGCAAGACCAGCGGGCTTTCGGCGCCGAGGATATCGCGGATAATGCCGCCGAAGGTCGCCGTGATCACGCCCATGACAATGGCGACAATCGGGCCCGCACCAGCCTCCAGGCCACGCTCGGCACCGAGTGCTGCCACCAGTGACAGGCCGACGCAGTCGAGCCAAACGAGCACCCGGTAACGCGATGTCGGAATGTGCGCAGTGAAAAACACAACGACAGATGCAGCAACGCAGATCAGGATGTAGATCGGCTCGGTTACCCAAAAGACCGGCGTCTGGCCTAACAGTACGTCACGGATGCTGCCACCGCCGACCCCGGTCACGGTGCCAAGAAGTGAGAACCCAAAGACGTCCATCTCCTTGCGCGAGGCGACAAGCGCGCCCGTTACCGCGAAGACGACGACTGAAAATAGATCGAGTGCCGAGACGACACTGGCAAAGGTTTCAGGGCTCACACGTTCAGGCCTTCGCGTTAACCCGCAACCGAAGCTGCATCATAGGGTGGGTTGGTGTTGGCGCTAGCGCAGCCGCGCCGTCGTACCACCAGCCACAGCCAATTGCTTGCGTGGTTGGTTTGCGGCGGCCGCAGCCTCGCGTTCGCGCGTCAGGCGCTCGGCCTCTTCCTTCCAACGCTTGGTGTTGCGCATGTAGTGGGCGGCCGCCGTGCGATGCTTGGATTGGCCCATCCAAGTGGCGAACCCGCCCAGCATCACGCCCACGATCAGCATCGCGAAGAGGTAGGCGTAGAACGGCAGGTTGGTCGAGATCGCTGGGTTTTCGGCGTTGAACGGATCGAGTACCAGCTGCACCGTATGCCGGTTGGCAATCGCCAAGGTCACGAGGAAGATCGCTGCAAAAAGACCGCTGATCAGTCCGATGATACGGCCAAACACTGGGAGCACTCCTCGATCTTCTAAACCATTGCACGACTGGTGATGTCGTTAGCTAGCGTCGGTATTCAAACGTTCGCGCAGTTCCTTGCCGGTCTTAAAGAACGGCACGAATTTCTCGTCAACCGGGACCGACGCACCGGTGCGCGGATTGCGCCCGACCCGTGGCGCGCGATGCTTCACGGTGAACGCGCCGAAGCCGCGCAATTCGACCCGATCACCGCGCGCCAGTGCTTCGATGATTTCATCGAAGATCACATTCACGATGCGTTCGACGTCGCGGTGGAACAGGTGCGGATTTGTGGCGGCAATCTTTTGAATAAGTTCAGACTTGATCACGGCTGGGAACGCTCCGATTAAATACTCGCTCCGTCTAAAGCTCAATCTGGCTTAAACGGCAAGGGCCTTGTAATCCTTTAATTTTTCCCAGGGTGCCAAACGGAAACCATACCGTCAAGGCCGACCTGCCCAAGATTTGGATCTTGCGCGATGCGGGTGCCTAATTCACCGAACATTCGACCAGCAATCCAACCAAAGATGCTTGCGTCAGCGCCGCCCAGTGGCCATTCCGACGGGCGCTTGGGTTTCCAATCGACGATTTTCAGATCCTTAGGCACGCTGCGCTTGTCCTGCAGATAGCGTACCGCTTCGGCTTCGCCGCCGATTTCATCGACGAGCTTGAGCGTCTGCGCCTCGCGGCCGGAAAACACGCGACCCTGCTCGAGGCCCGGAATCTCGGCGGTTTTGACATTGCGGCGCGTGGTCACAAGGCTGAGAAACCAGCGCTGACTTTCCATGATCATATCGCGGGCCACTTGCTTGCTCGGCTCATCGGCTGGCTGGAAGGGCGAAGGCGAGGCCTTCAAAGGGCCACTCTTGATTTCATTCATTTTGACGCCGAGCTTCGCGAGCAACTCGGAGACTTCCGGCCATTGCATGATAACGCCGACAGAGCCGGTAATCGTGTTGCCGCGCGCAACGATATGGTCGGTGCCTAAGCCTACGATATAGCCGGCCGACGCAGCCAACGTGCCGAATTGCGCAACGATAGGCTTTTTCTCGGAAATCTTGCGCAAGCCTTCGAACAGGGCTTCGCCACCCGTGGTTGTGCCGCCGGGGCTGTTAACGAACAGGATTACACCTTCGACGTGCTTGGCCTCGGCAATGTCACGCAGCATTTTGAGCTGGGCGCGGTCCTCGGTGATCATGCCCTCGATTGCAATGCGGGCGATCTGCTGGGGTTGGCCGAAACCGACCTTGCCATCGCGCATCGACACCATCACGCCAAGCGCAATCACGCCAGCAATCACCGCGAGCGACCGCCATAGCGACAAGTGGCGCCGCATACGGCGGCGATCAAGAACGGTCTCGGTTTCAAGCGACATGAGGTGTCCTGCTGTGGCGACGGCGGGTCTACCGTCTGTTGGCCTGGACCCTAAGCCGTTGGCGCGCAACCTTCAATCGGCAACGCGCCGCAGGATGAAAACGGCACGAGTGCAATAGGACCATTGCGCTGCAGCTGGTGCGGGCATTCGCCGTGCAACTCACTCGATCACCTCATCGGCCTGCGCCAATAAGGCGAAGGGGATGGTGAGGTCGAGTGATTTGGCGGTCTTCTGATTGATGGCCGTTTCGAACACCGCTGGCTGCTCGATGGCGATATCGCCGGGTGCGGCGCCACCGAAGATCATGGCGATCTGGGCGGCCAGCCGCTTGCGCAGCGCCGTGCGGCTCGGACCGTAACCGATCAGACAGCCCCCATGTGCCATTTCCGCCCATTCGCACACCGTCGGCAGCCTAGCCTCGAGCGCGAGGGCCGCGAGTTGTCGACCATCCCGGAACAACTCCGGAGCTGCGCCGATGACCAGGGCCTCAACCCCCGCCGCGCGCATCGCGGCGAACGCGGCGGGATAATCGGCCGGCGCTGCGACTGAGAAAACAAGCAGCTCGACACCAAGTTTTGACGCCGCTTTCTGCATCGCAGGTTCAGTAATCGTCCTATTTCCCACCGAGACGAGCGCCGCCACACGGCGCCGACCGGGCACCGCTTCATGCAGAATTGACAACCGCTTGGCCTCGAGTTCGCTGACCAGGATCACGACCCCTGTGACGTTGCCTCCCGGCCGCGCGTAGCTTTGCGCGAGGCCGAGTTGCACAGGATCAGCCCCGAAGGCCACGATTGGAACGGTGCGGGTCGCCGCACTGGCGGCCATCACCGGGCCAGGGCCAACGGCCATGACCGCGTCCGGTTGGGCGGCCAGTAGCTCGCGCATCAAGCCCGGCAGTGCTTCCTGCCCGCCGATGCGTGAGTCGAACCCGAAGTTGCGGCCTTCGACGAAGCCGAGCTTGGCAAGCTCCGTCAGGGTTGTTTCGCGCGTAGAGGTCACGGAGGTCGCCGAATTGGCGAGGTGCGCGAGCCGGTAGACCCGGCCAGGGCTCTGCGCGAGCAGCGGACTTGTTCCTGCGACCAGCAGCGAAGTGGCCGCCGTAAAGCTAACACCCGATATGAATTCGCGCCGTCGCATTGCCTGCCTCGTCGCCGGATTGCTGGGGTTGATTTAACGCTGCGACGTATCACAAGGCGGGTCAAGTGCGCAGCGAAACGATGATGACCGGCGTATTGGCGGGAGCGGCGTTGACTAGCCGTTATTCACACCTCATAGCCAAAGGGATCGTCGATTGAATGGACGGGCTCGGTGAACCAGCGTGGCCCCTGCTCGGTCATATGCACGTGGTCTTCAAGGCGAACGCCGAACTCGCCGTAGACGCAAATCATCGGCTCAATTGAGAAGGTCATGCCGGGGGTGAGCTTGGTCTTGTCACCCTGCACGATGTAGGGCGTTTCGTGCACATCCATGCCGATGCCGTGGCCGGTGCGATGCGGCAGGCCTGGCGTTGCATAGCCAGGACCAAAGCCTGCAAGTTCGATCACACGCCTTGCCGCGCGATCAACCGCCTCGCATGCAGCTCCTAACTTGGCGGCATCGAATGCTGCCATTTGGGCTGCCTTCTCCAGGTTCCAGATCTGGCGTTGGCGATCCGTTGGTTCACCAAACACATAGGTGCGTGTGATGTCGGACAGATAACCGTCGACCGGCGCGCCGACATCGACCAGCACCATGTCACCGGGCACAAGCGTTTGTGGATACGGCACGCCATGTGGATAGGCCGTTGCCTGTCCAAACAGCACGATATTGAAGGGCAGCGGCCCCTCTGCTCCAAGCTTGATGTGGGCTGCTGCAATGAACGCCTGCACTTCGGTTGTGGTGATGCCTTCGCGCAAGATGCGACCTGTGGCCCGCTGCACCTCCATCGTGATGTTTTTTGCCGTCTGCATGAGCGCGATTTCGCGCGCGGTCTTCTGCGACCGACAGGCTGCAGTAATGCGGCTTGCATTCACATAGTCATAGGAATTGCTGGCCCGCCGCAGACCATCGAACGTCGCGAACGGCGTTGCCTCATCGATGCCGATGCGCCCCTGCGCAATACCCTTGGCGCGGAGCGTCTCGACGACCAAAGCGGTCGGATCTTCATGCTCGTCCCACGCCGCAATATCATTGCCGAGCGTCAGCATCGTGCGCAGCTTCTCGACTTCGAACGCCGGGCTCAAATACGTGATTTCGCCGCGGGCTGGCAGCAACGCGCCGTGCAGCCGCTCACTACGCCCGAGCCTTAGGCCGGTGAAGTAGGTCAAGCTCGTTGATACATCGAGCCAGATCGCATCGACGCCGGTTGACTGCATCAGCGCTTGGGCGCGTGCGATGCGATGCAGGCGCTCATCGACGCTGATTGGCGGAGCATCGCCTCGCATCGATGTCATCTTCGCCAGTTCTTCCGCAGCCGTCGAGCCACCAATGCCGATTGTCATGTTTGCGGTTCCTCGTTTGCTGATGGGGGAAGTTTGCATGTGGGGCGGGTCCGGTCGATTGCCAAAAGAGCCTGTCAACTCCTTCAATAATGCGGTGGTGGAACGTCGTCCTGTGGATCGCGGCCGACGTTGTCCTGGGCTTCGCGCAGGAACTTTTTCAGGCCCTCGATCTGCGCCTGAAGCTGCTCGATCTTGGTCCAGTGCATTACGATTGCCTTGTTGAGTTCCTCGACCACCTCGTCCTGATAGGTGATCTTCATCTCCAGGTTATCGGTCCGGGCGATCAGTTCTCGCAACGTCGTTTCTGTATCGTGTGCCATCAGGTTCCTTTTTTTCGGCGTTACCCGCGATACACAAACGGCGCAACTCTTACGAGCTGCGCCGTTTGATGTTTGGACGATGTCAGACCCTGCGGGCCTGACATCCATGCGAGAGCTTAGGTATCGCTGCCTTCGCGCTTCTTGATGGCGGCCTTGAAGATGTCGCCGAGTGAAGCACCCGAATCCGACGAACCGTATTGGGCCACGGCCTGCTTCTCTTCGGCAACTTCAAGCTGCTTGATCGAGACGGCAATGCGGCGTGCCGCACGGTCGACGCTGAGCACTGAAGCATCGACCTTGTCGCCGATGTTGAAGCGCTCTGGACGCTGCTCTGAGCGCTCGCGCGACAGATCGGCACGACGGATGAAGGCTGTCAGCTCGCTGTCTGCGACCTTCACTTCGATGCCGTTCTCTTCGACCTTGACGACCGAACAGGTAACTGCATCGCCCTTCTTGTACTTGCCGAGAGCGTCTGCCGGATCGCCGGACAACTGCTTGACGCCGAGCGAAATGCGCTCCTTCGAGCTATCGACGTCGAGCACAATTGCCTTGACGTTGTCGCCCTTCTTGAACTCCTTGATGAGTTCTTCGCCGGGCTTGTTCCAGTCGAGGTCCGACAGATGCACCATGCCGTCGACGCCACCGTCTAGGCCAATGAACAGGCCGAATTCGGTGATGTTACGGATTGGGCCTTCGACGATCGAACCCTTCGGGTGCGTCGTCAAGAAGCTATCCCATGGGTTGTCCTGCGTTTGCTTCAGGCCAAGCGAAATGCGGCGCTTGTTGCTGTCCACTTCGAGGATTTGCACATCGACCTGTTGGCTGGTCGAGACGATCTTGCCGGGGTGGATGTTCTTCTTGGTCCAGCTCATTTCCGAGACGTGGATCAAGCCTTCGACGCCGGGCTCAAGTTCAACGAACGCACCGTAGTCGGCAATGTTCGTGACAGTGCCTGAGAAGCGGCCCTGAACCGGATACTTGGCTTCGATGCCCGACCATGGATCGGACTGCAACTGCTTCATGCCGAGCGAGATACGCTGGGTTTCCGGATTGATGCGGATGATCTGCACCTTCACGGTATCGCCGACGTTGACGATCTCGGACGGATGATTGACGCGGCGCCAAGCCATGTCGGTGACGTGCAGCAGGCCGTCGATGCCGCCAAGGTCGATGAACGCACCGTAGTCGGTGATGTTCTTGACGAGGCCGTCGATGACCTGGCCGTCGGCCAAGCGGGCGACGATTTCCGTGCGCTGCTCGGCGCGGCTCTCTTCGAGGACCGAACGGCGTGACACGACGATGTTGCCGCGACGACGATCCATCTTGAGGATCTGGAACGGCTGCGGCTGATGCATCAGCGGGCCGATGTCGCGTACCGGGCGCACGTCAACCTGGGAGCCGGGGAGGAACGCCACGGCGCCGTCGAGGTCAACCGTGAAGCCGCCCTTGACCTTGTTGAAGATCACGCCGGTGACCTTTTCGCCAGCCGAGAACTGCTTCTCGAGGCGGGTCCAGCTTTCTTCGCGCTTCGCCTTGTCTCGGCTGAGGACGGCTTCACCGAGCGCGTTCTCGATGCGCTCCAGGTAGACTTCGACTTCGTCGCCGACCTTGAGTTCGGAAGGCTGGCCGGGCAGGCCGAATTCCTTCACGGCGACACGACCTTCCATCTTGAGGCCGACGTCAATGATCGCCATGTCTTTTTCGATACCGACGATCTTGCCGCGTACGACGCTGCCTTCAAAGGCATCGTCGGCGCCGAGCGTTTCGGTCAGCATGGCCGCGAAATCATCGCGGGTTGGGTTGTATTCTTTAGATGTGGGTTGAGCGGTTGCCATTAAAGTTCCTGTTAGGGTTCATCGTCTGCGGGGAAACCCCGCGGCGGATCGGTTTTGATTTGTAACAACGATTAGGCCGGACACAATCGAGTGCCCGGCTGGTCGCTGCCAGCGCGTTTGAGAGTTTTTCCGAATGCCGCCTGCGGAGGGTGCTTCCCACCAACGAGATTAGGCCCCGATTTGCTTCCGCCGCATTCCAGGAGGAACACTTTGTGAAGTCGGAACCCTATTGGCCAACCGTCCTCTTGATCAGTCCGATGGCGGCGTCGAGTGCGTCGTCTATATCCAACTTACTTGTATCGAGCAACAGGGCATCTGCAGCGGCCTTCATTGGTGCATCTGTGCGACCGGCATCACGTGCATCGCGGCCACGGATGATTTCGAGCACCCGTTCATATTCGACGGCCTCACCGCGAGATGTCAGTTCGCCGTGTCGCCGTTTGGCGCGAATGCTGAGGTCAGCGGTCACAAACAGCTTCACATCGGCATCAGGACATACAACCGTGCCAATGTCGCGACCGTCGAGCACGGCACCGGGCGGGCGATGGGCGAACTCGCGTTGGAACGCCAGCAGAGCCGACCGCACAGCAGGAAATTTGGCGACGATCGATGCCTTGTCGCCAACGCCGGGTGCGCGCAGTCTCTCATCGTCCAGCGAGGCCGGATCAAGCGCGCGGGCAGCCTTTGCTGCGGCGGTTTCGTCCTCTAAGTCAGCGCCGTTGGCCATCACGTCGCGGGCGACGGCGCGATAGAGCAAGCCGGTATCAAGACAGGGATAGCCGAAATGCTCGGCGATCCGTCGCGCAAGGGTGCCTTTGCCGGACGCTGCCGGGCCATCGATGGCGATAATCATGGACAATCCTACCGCTCGATTTCGCGCGTCCAGCGCTTGTTCCATTCGGCGCGGGCCTTGTTGACGGTGTCCCAGTCGATCGCTTTCAGCTGCTTTACTTGATCGCCGTAAGGCAGACCCTTTTGCTGCTGAGCATCGAGTTTGACCGTGCCATTGGTCGGTCCGAAGCCAGCGCCCTTGGCCATGATCACCTGAATTTCGGGCGACAGCATATATTGCATAAAGGCTTGCGCTTCCTTGTCGTTTTTGGAGCCGGCAATCGGACACGCAGCGACGCCGAGCGCAACGCCGCCTTCCTTCGGATAGACGAACTCGGCCGGAAACCCAGTATCAGCCAGAGCCTTCGCGCGGCCCGAGCCCCATACAGCGATCACCGCTTGGCCGCTCTGTAACAGCTCGGTCATCTTGCCCGGTGATGGCTCATAAGCGAGCACGTTCGGGCCGATCTCGTCCTTGAAAGCCTTGAAGCCTGCATCGACATTTGCCTCAGAGCCGCCGCGAATGGCGGCAGCCATCACCAGCGCATGCAAACCATAGGTGTTGCTGAGCGGCGGGATCACGAGCTTCTTTTTGAACTTCGGGTCCTGCAGGTCGTTCCATGAGGTCGGCGCGGCCCACTTGTTTTCGTCGAATATTTTCTTGTTATAGAGAATGCCCGAGCCGACCATGCCGATGCCGACGGCTTTGTTCGATTTGAACTTCATCAGCGAATAGACGTCCTTGTAGATATCGCCCGCTGCCAGATCGCCGCAAAAACCGAGTTCCACGGCTTGGTACATGGGACCATCGTC
Organism: Hyphomicrobiaceae bacterium; assembly: GCA_031429105.1. Lineage (GTDB taxonomy): Bacteria > Pseudomonadota > Alphaproteobacteria > Rhizobiales > Hyphomicrobiaceae > JAKFWF01. Next base: position 10,832 of record JANOYV010000066.1, read on the forward strand.
GACAATGATGGCGTCGATCACCTGGTTGCCCTTCTGCGCTTGGAGCTTGGCCAACGTGTCGGTGGAGTTGCCGGCCACGTATTCGACTTTGACGCCGTGCTTGGCTTCAAACGCTGGAATGACCTCCTTGCGCATCGTCTGCTCGAAGGAACCGCCATAGCCGCCGAGCGTGAAAGTCTTTTGCTGGGCTGATGCCGTGCTCGTCATCAAAACGGATGCGAGCAGACCCACCGTAACGCTAAGCTTGGACATCATCGCGCTTCTCCTCGAGATTGACTGAATGAATGGCATAAAATCGTCGCACGTCGTCGGCGCCTGCGTCAAACGCCGCAACAGAGTTGTCAGCCGCCTTTGACTGCACCTGCCGTTAGTCCAGCAATGATCTGCCGCTGGGCAAGCACCGTCAGCAGTAGCACCGGCAATGTGACGAGCAGAGCTGCGGCAGCAAGCGGCCCCCAGCTCAACTGGTCGAACGAGATCATATTGTAGACCGCGACCGGCAGCGTGCGGGTCTCACGTCCGGCGAGCACGATGCCGAACACGAAGTTGTTCCACGAGAAGATGACCGCGAGGATGAACGCGACCGCGATCCCGGGCTTAGCGATCGGCAGTGCCACATGGCGAAACACCTGCCAGCGCGTTGCGCCGTCGATGCGGGCGGCTTCCTCGAGTTCGAGTGGCGTTGTCTCGAAGTAGCCGATCATGATCCAGATCACGATTGGCACCGTGACAACGAGATGAATGACGATCTGCGGCACCAGCGTACCGAGCAGCCCGAGCCACTGGAACAACAGGAACAGCGGAATCAGGTACGACAGGCCCGGCGTGATGCGGGCAATCAGAATCACGACCGCCGTCCGATGAGCTTTCATGCGGGCGATGGCGTAGCCAGCAGGCACGCCGACAAGCAACGCCAGAAACGTCGCTGTGCCAGTGACGATCAACGTGTTGAAAAAGTAGGTCGTGAAGCGGTTCGACGAAAGCACCTGGGCGTAGTTGTCCCAGGCGAAGCGATCGGGGATCAGGATCGGCGGATAGGACGCGTTGTCAATTTCGTACTTGAGCGATAACGAAATCATCCAGACGAAAAACAGGATCGCTGGCGACACAATCACGAACACCGAGAAGGCAAGACCGATCTTGCCGAGGATCTGCTTCACACTCATGCGCCGCCCCCGGCTTCGTTCCAGTGCATACGCTGGCGTGCATACAGCATGACCGCTGCCAGCATGACGATGATGACGAAAAACACAACTGCAATCGCCGAACCGTAGCCAATGTCGTAGTACACAAAGGCAACGCTGTAGAGGTAGACATTGATAGTTTCCGAGGCCGATCCCGGCCCGCCTTGAGTGATCGCGAAAATGATGTCGAAGGCCTTCACGGCATCGATCATACGGATCATGGCAGCGATGAATAGGAACGGCATAATCAGGGGCAGCGTGATGTAGCGGAACATCTGCCAGACGCTTGCGCCATCGATCATTGCGCTTTCATAGGGCTCCGAGGGAATGGCTGCGAGCCCGCCGAGCACGATCAGCATGACGAGCGGCGTCCACTGCCACGTTTCAACGAGCACCAGCGACGGGATCACGGTTGCGGGATGGAAGGCCCATAGCTGTGGTCCAATGCCGATGAAGGAAAGGACATAGTTCAGCACGCCGAGCTGCGGATGAAACATCATCGTCCAGATCAACGCGATCGCAACCGGCGTCGCCATCATCGGCATGATGAACAAGCCACGCAGCAGTCCGCGGAGTGGAAACTTCTGGTGAAAGACCACGGCCGAGAATGTGCCGAGCACTACTGGCAATACCACCGATAGTATCGTGTAGAACATCGTGTGCCCGATCGCCTCGACAAACCGCGGATCGTTCGGCAGGCGCAGATAATTCTCAAGTCCAACGAACTTGGTCGGCTGGCCGACCTTCCATTCGTGCACGCTCATCCAGATCGTGAAGACCCAGGGAAAGATGATGACTGCAAGCACCACAATTAGGGCTGGCGTCAGAAACGGCCAAAGCGACGGCGGCCGCAATTCGGCGTTCGGTTCGGTGGTGACGGCCAAGGCCTTGGTTACATCACGCCCGGGCTCGACCTGGACAGTCATCTAAGGGCACGCCTCGCGATTGATAAAGTGCCGGGCGCGCAGCTGTTGGCGGCCCGGCACGTTGGTTACAGAAACGACACGGCACTCACGCTTTTTCGCTACGTTCCAGGATCGGGCGGAACTGCTCGTGCGCCTTCTTGAGTTCGGTCGCCGGGTCGGCGCCCGATAACGTCGCCGTTATGGCTGCACCGACGAGGTCGCGGAATTCGGCAACCGGAATAACGACCGGCAGGCCGAGCTTGCTGATCTTGCCGGCGTTGATGACCGCGTCGAGCCACTCCTTCGGCAGTTTGACGCCTGAGCGGATTTCGGCGTCGTTGAGCACTGAGTTGCGGAATGGCACGCCACCGCCCGCTTGCAAGAGGCGTCCACCCATCTGCTTCGAGACCGCCCACTGGCAATAGAGGTAGGCCGCTTCCTTCTTGGTGCTGGCGGCTGGAATGCCGATGCCGTCGCCATAGGTCGCCGAAAACTGGCCCTTGGGGCCTGCTGGCACCATCGCGTAGCCGACCTTGCCGACGATGCGCGACGAGTTCGGGTTTTCGACGCCCGGTGCCCAGCCAACGCCATCGACCCACATTGCAGCGCGCCCCTGCGCGAAGCTCGCCAATGCTTCCATCCAGTTGAATCCGGCGACGCCCGGGGGCGACGACTTGTTCGAGCGGACGTAGCTCTTGGTCGCTTCGATTGCTTCTGGTCCGTCGGTCAGGATGTTGCCCTTGGCGTCAAGGAACTCGCCGCCGTAGTTAAGGAAGTAGTTGGTCCATAGCGTCATGTTCGCGTTCTTCAGACCGCGCCCGACATAGCCATGAATGCCGGCCTTCTCGTCGGTGAGTTTGACCGCGAGTTCGTTCATTTCATCGAGAGTCTTCGGCACCTGGACCTTGTTCTTCTCGAAGATTTCCTTGTTGTAATAGAGGATGAAGTAGTCAACCGACCACGGCAACGCCAGCATCTGACCTTTGTCGTTTTTCGCGTAGGAAAGGCCAGCGGCGGAAAAATCGCTCTCGGCGAGGTCCGGCGCGGTCAGGTTCGGGTCCTTCATGAAGGGCGTGAGGTCGTGGAGCCATCCGGCCTTTTCGAACTGCCGCTTCTGCACGTGGAAGCTCAGATGCATAACGTCGAAACTCGGCTTGCCAGAGGCAAGTTCGATCACGGCCTTCTGGCGTTGCTGCTGTTCCGGAATCGTCTCTGACTCGATGATGATGCCGGTGAGTTCGGTGAATTCCTTGGCATGTTTTTGCAGCAGATCCCCGCGCGGGCCCTTGATCAGGTTCGCTTCAAGCTTGGTGCCTGCGTACTTCTTGTAGTCGACACCGGCCCAGGCATCTGGAACAGAAAGCATGCCAGCTCCTGCTGCGGCACCGGCTCCCGCTACAAACGTGCGACGTGATACGCCGTGCATTTTTGCCATTGCGTCTCTCCTTGGAAATCTCTGAAAACGGGTCTCATCGCCCGCTGGATCGCACTTTCAGGCAATCCCGGGTGAAACACAAGATGTCGCAGCCCGCTCGCGCGACAGGCATGCGCGAGGCTCAAAGCGAAGGGTTAGGGGTGGCCGGGCTGGTCTAGCTTTGCCTATGATCTCAGTGGCAATATTTCGAATAGTTCCATGCAAAGATAGAACACGCCATGACCAAGCCCATACGCCTCGGCATGTTGACGCCATCGTCGAACACCACGTTGGAGCCCGTGACCTACCGCATGTTGGCGGGGTTGCCCGAGGTCTCGGCCCATTTCGGCCGCTTCAAGGTGACGGAAATTGCGTTGACCGACGCGGCACTCGGCCAGTTCGATGACAGCGAGATATTGCGGGCAGCCGAACTACTGGCGCACGCCAAGGTCGATTGCATCGCCTGGAACGGCACGTCGGCCGCCTGGCTGGGCTTTGACCGCGACGAGCGATTGGTCGAGCGGATTACCGCTGCAACGGGCATTAAAGCGTGCACGACGGTGTTGAGCTACCGCGAGCTATTTCGCCGTGCTGGTTATCAACGAATTGGCCTTGTCACGCCTTATATTGACGACGTGCAAGCACGTATCATGTCGAATTGGGGAGCGGCCGGGTTCGCTGTCTCAGCCGAACGGCACTTGCGAATTCAGGATAATTTTGCCTTCGCCGAAATCGACGAGGCAACAACCGAGCGCATGGTGCGAGACGTAGCTGCGAACGGCGTCGATTGCGTCGCCATCGTATGCACCAACGTCAACGGTGCCGCGGTTGCAGCAAAGCTCGAACGCGAACTCGGTTTGCCAGTGCTCGATAGCGTTGCCGTTACGTTATGGGCGAGCCTGCGTGCTGCCGGTGCCAATCCAGCGCGCGTGCACGGCTGGGGCGGCGTGTTCGCTTCCGACGGCGGCTGAATTGTCACCCGAAAGTCAACTGCACCTTCATCGATTTTGACTTGTCGCCAGCCAATTCGAACGCTTCGGTCGCGCGGTCGAACGGCAGCGTTGCGGTGATCAGCGGCTTCACGTCGATCAGGCCCTTGCCCATCAACTCGACGGCAAGCGCGAATTCCTCATGGAAGCGAAACGTGCCGCGCAACTGAATTTCCTTGGCGACGATCGTGTTGATCGGCAACGTTACGTCACCGCCAAGGCCGACCTGCACGATGATGCCGCCGGGGCGCAGAACCTCAAGTGCTGAAACCAACGCGCGGCCGTTGCCGGAGGCTTCGAACAGAACATCGAACGTGCCTTTGTCGCGGCCGAATTCAGCCAAGTCCTGCGAGGCCGTCGCGACATTGATGGTGCGGTCGGCACCGATGCGGGCGGCCATGGCAAGCGCTTTGTCAGCGACGTCGGTGGCGACGATTTCGGCAGCGCCCGCACGACGAGCGGCCATGATGCAGAGTGCGCCGATGGGGCCAGATCCGGTTACAAGCACGCGGCGACCAAGCAGTGGTCCTGCCTGCCTCGCTGCGTGCAGACAGACAGCCAATGGCTCAGCCATCGCCGCTTCGCCAGCGGTCAGACCGTCGGCAACCGGATGGCACTGGCCGGCGCTCGTGACGAGCACTTCCCGGAAGGCGCCTTGAACGTGAGGAAAGCGCATGGCGCTGCCGTAGAAGCGCATGTTCAAGCAGTGCTGCTGTTTGCCTTCCTGGCAATACCGGCACTGGCTGCAGGGACGGCTTGGGCTGACCGCAACCCGTTGGCCTGTTTTTAAGTGCGCGACATTGCCACCGAGCTTTGCAACCACGCCCGCCACCTCGTGCCCAAGGATCATCGGCTCCTTGATGCGAATGACGCCAAAGCCGCCGTCCTGGTAGTAATGCAAGTCCGAACCGCAAATGCCACCGGCTTCAATGCGCACTTCGACATCGTCGGGTCCGAGGGCAGACGTCTCAACCGTCTCGACGCGAAGATCTTTGGCTGCATGAATGACGACGGCGCGCATTGGGTTGATCCCACGATTTGGCATTGAAATTTTCGCTAATTGCATATGACAGTCCAGGCGCGGATGATACTGCGGAAATAGTTCACCGTGAAACCCCAAGGAATCTTTCATGAGCCTCGACCTGTTCAAACTCGATGGCCGCTTGGCCTTGATCACCGGATCATCGGCTGGCATTGGCCTCGCCCTGGCCGAGGGTATGGCAGCGGCAGGCGCGCATATCGTTCTGAACGGACGCGATGCCGCCCGAACCGAGGCAGCCGCTGCTCCGCTGCGAGCCAAGGACTACAAAATCCATTGCATGGCGTTCGACGTGACAGACGCGAAAGCCGTCGACGCTGCAGTCGCTCGCATTGAATCGGAAATCGGCGCGATCAACATCCTGGTCAATAACGCCGGCATCCAGCGCCGAATGCCGCTCGACGAATTTCCCGAGGAGACGTGGAGCGAACTCATGCGCACAAATCTCGACAGCGTGTTCTATGTCTCGAAGCCTGTGGCGCGCGCCATGATCCCACGCAAACGCGGAGCGATTATCAATATCTGTTCTGTGCAAAGCGAGTTGGGGCGACCGGGCATCGCGCCGTATACGGCGTCGAAGGGGGCCGTGAAGATGCTAACCAAGGGTATGGCGATCGACTGGGGCCGCCATGGCATTCGCGTCAACGGCTTGGGACCTGGCTACTTCGCGACCGAGCTGAACACGGCGTTGGTTGCCGACGAGAAATTCTCCGGGTGGCTCACCGATCGCACGCCGCTGGGTCGTTGGGGCAACGTTGACGAACTGGTCGGAGCCGCGGTGTTTCTGGCATCAGATGCTGCAAGCTTTGTGACAGGCCATGTGCTATACGTTGACGGTGGTGTGACCGCCAGACTTTAATGTCTTTGCGCGTTGATCGGAAACCATCCAATGGAAGTTGCCGATGGATTGGAAAACGCAAATCTTCGCTTACTGCGAGCGCGGCACAAACACAGAATTTTGGGCTGAACCACTGAATGCGGTTTCGAATCTTGCGTTCATTGGCACTGCATTTTTGGCGCTGCAGCTTTGGAATGCGAAGCGAACCGTTCGGCATGGCGCGGTTGAACTTGGTTTGATCGGGATCGTGTTTGCCGTCGGAATTGGAAGTTTTTTGTTTCATACCTTTGCAACACGATGGGCGTTGTTCGCCGATACCATTCCGATCAGTATCTTTATGATCTTCTATCTCGGTTATGCGGTTCGCCGCTTCGCCAATTCTAGCTGGCTTGCGGTGGGGTTCTCGATTGCAAGTTTTCTGACGGCTGCGGCTGCCGTCGAGACGATCTCGTGTGATGGCGCACGCTGCCTCAATGGCTCCCTTGGTTACGTTCCAGCGTGGGCTGCGTTGATGATCATCGGTGGCGCACTCCAGGCCTCGGATCATCCGGCAGCCAAATCCTTTTTGACGGCGGCAGCCGTTTTTGGAATTTCATTGGTTTTTCGATCAGTCGATTTGCTCGTATGTGCCGACACAGTGATACAACCGGGTTGGCACATTGGCAGTCACGCAATTTGGCACGTATTAAACGCAGCCGTACTCTACATATTGCTTCGAGCGGCTGTGTTTTACGGTGATAAAGTTGAGCGCTCGGTACGATCCTAATCGAATTTAATCAATTGAGGTGAACGTGAGATGAAAAATTGAATTTTATTTACCGACTATTGTTGAATTTCACTGCAAATTGGCAGGCGCTACCACCGCGCCTGATTCGGTTTCGTTTTAACCTGTTGGAGACCTCCCATGGCCGCCCTTCTTCCCGCTGGCCTCGAAATATTCGGTTTGGCACTTGTCATTTTATGTGCGGCTGCCCTTTGGGCGACCGTTAAGGTCGTGCCGCAGGGTTCGAACTGGACCGTCGAGACGTTCGGTCGGTATACCCGCACGCTGTCGCCTGGGCTGCACATCCTGATACCCGTGATGGAGCGAGTTGGCACCAAGATGAATATGAAGGAACAGGTGATGGATATTCCCTCGCAGGATATCATCACCCGCGACAATGCGATGGTGCGCGTTGATGGCGTCGCCTTCTATCAGGTGCTGAATGCGGCCAAGGCCGCCTACGAAGTCAACATGCTGGAAGTCTCGATCATCCAGCTGACGATGACCAATATCCGCACCGTCATGGGCTCGATGGACCTAGACGAGTTGCTGTCCAATCGGGACAAAATCAATACGCGCCTGCTGCAAGTCGTCGACGCCGCGACTGAGGCTTGGGGCATCAAGGTGACCCGCATCGAGATCAAGGATATTGAACCACCGCGCGACCTCGTGGACAGCATGGCACGCCAGATGAAAGCTGAACGTGAAAAGCGTGCGCAGATCCTGGAAGCAGAAGGCATGCGGGCAGCCGCGATTCTGAAGGCCGAAGGCGGCAAGCAAGCCGTCGTGCTGGAAGCTGAAGGCCGAAAGGAAGCCGCTTTCCGCGATGCCGAAGCCCGTGAGCGCTCGGCCCAAGCCGAAGCCGAGGCAACTCGCATGGTGTCGGCGGCAATCGCTGCTGGCAACGTGCAGGCGATCAACTACTTCGTCGCCAACAACTACGTGAAGGCGCTGGAATCGCTAGCGAAGGCACCGAATTCAAAGATCATTATGATGCCGCTTGAAGCCTCGAGCGTGATCGGCTCGCTGGCAGGCCTTGCGCAGATTACTGGTGAAGCATTTGGCGGTGGCGGTTCAAGTGTCAACAATGGTCCCAAACCGCCGATCAAGCCTATGCCGCGAGGCACCGTGCCCCAAGTTTAGTGCCCCACGTTTAATGCCCCGTCGGCTCAGCCCCCTTTGGCCATTGGTCCCAATACGGCCCTGCACTCGGGCGGCAGCATATCCAATGTTGTTTGCGGCGGAGGCGGTACTGGTTTCACTGGCACGGTTGGAACCGGTGGCTTTGGCACCAGTGGCGGCGGTGGCCGACTGATCAAGGTCAGCCAGTCGCTAAGTTCCTTGCCGCACCCATCGTCATTCGACGTGACCGGCTGCGGGCGACACGTAGGGCTATCTGGTGGGCAACTCATCCGAACGTGAAAATGGTAGTGGTGCCCCCAGTAGGGGCGAACCTTCCACAGCCAGGCACGGTCGGCGCCAAGGGCCGGCGCTGCATCACACAAGGCCTTCTTGATCGCCGGATGAACGAGAATGCGTTCAACGCTCGCATAGTTGGCCGCGCGCCGGATCAACTTGACATGCCCATCGGTCCAAATTGCCGGATCGACGTTGATCGAGCGTTCATTGCCTCCTGGCAGCATAGTGGTCGCTGCCAGTTCCTCGCGCTCAGGTTTGGTCAGGCGGCGATTTGGCATCGGCGTCAGCCAGATATCGGCATCCAGGCCGATCTGGTGACTGGCGTGCCCGGTCAGCATCGGTCCACCGCGGGGTTGGGACATGTCGCCAACCAGCAAGCCCGACCAGCCCTCGAGTGATTGCGCATCGCGGGCGAAGCGCTCGACCCAGGCGGTCAGATTGGGATGTCCCCAGTTGCGGTTGCGCGATAGGCGCATGACCTGCCATGCCGGGCCGTCGATCGCCACAGCCTTAGCGCCAGCCAGACACCCTTTGGAATAAAATCCGATAGCGCGCGCTTCCATGGACGCTGGCGATTTGACCGCACCGAACAACAATTTAGCCGGGATCAGCGGCTTTTTGGGTTTGGCCTTCGCCATCGGAGCGGGCGTTGTTGCCGATACCGCTGGTGGCGGCGGGGGTACGACTGGCGCTGCATCCGGGTCGCTGACGTTTGGCGGTAGCGATTGTGCCACTGCATCCGACGCCGTGGCGACGGGTGCTGAAAATTTCGACACTCCTGGCATTTGCGCCCAGGCGATCGCAGCACCTCCAGCAAAGGTGAAAGCAAATAGCCAGCCGACAAGGCGCATGTCGCTCTCCGGTCGCGGTGATATCCAACCGGCACTAGTCTATCGCACAAACGGCGAAATTGGGAACGCTACTTGCTGGGTGGCGTGGGCTTTTGAAATGGCACCAGCAGGCTCCATTTCAATGTCGTTGGTTCCGCTGTTTGATACGCACTCAGACCAATCGTCATGCCATCGTGGCCGTGCTTTGGCTGAGCGGTGTAGGTGCCAAATAGGCGATCCCATATCGACAGGTTGAAGCCGAAGTTGGTGTTGTGCTCAGCTCTGATCACCGAGTGATGCACCCGGTGCATGTCGGGCGTTACGATCAGCGTTCGCAAAGACCGATCCAGCCAGTTTGGCAACGCGACGTTGGCGTGACTGAATAATGCCCCGGCGTTTAAAATCACCTCGAACAATACGACGGCGACTGGTGCTGGCCCCAAAACCACAACCCAGACCATTTTATACAGCATCGACATGGCGATCTCGACCGGGTGAAAGCGGATCGCCGTCGTCACATCGATATCGATATCGGCGTGGTGCACCTGATGCATCTGCCAGATCATCGGGATCATGTGTGAAGCAAAGTGCTGCAGCCAGATTGCGAAATCGAGAATGACGATGGCGGCGATGATTTCAATCCAGGCGGGCAGTGCGAGCCAGTTGAGCAGGCCGATGCCGCGTCCTTCAGCCCAAATCGCAACTGCGACTGCTGCCAGCGGCATGATGACCGAGCCCAGCAGTCGTGGGACCAGGTCCATCGCGCGTACGAGCAGGCCATCGATGCCGACAATTGCAAGGTTGGTGACCCAGCGGCGGCTTTTCGGCGCTGTTAGTCGGCGCTTTGGTATCGCCAATTCAAGACATGCCATGAGCGCGAATACGGCTGCAAATACCGACAACCGCAGCACCGGCTCGGATATCGTCCCGAATACCTGCATCAATCGACCTCAAGGTTTCAGATGACCGAATTCATGTTTCTCGACGACGGCCCGGTGGATTGCCCTGTGCGCCTGTTGCTGGCCCATGGCGCGGGCGCCGCCATGGATAGCCCGTTTCTCAACACGTTCACGGCCATGATGTCGGCACTCGGCATCGCCACCACAAGGTTCGAGTTCGATTACATGGCAGCCCGGAGGCTCAGTCCCAAGCGTAAACCACCGCCAAAGGCTGAACTTCTTGTTCAACACTACGAGAGCGCCGTGGAAATGGTGCGCGGCCGAATGACGCCCTCGCAAAGACTATTTATTGGCGGCAAGTCGATGGGCGGTCGCGTAGCGAGTATGGCTGCTGATCGGTTGTTCGAGGCGGGGCAAGTGAGAGGTCTCGTTTGTCTGGGCTATCCGTTTCATCCACCCAAGACGCCCGACAACTTGCGCACAGGGCATCTTGGTGAGCTGATCTGCCCGGCGTTGTTCGTGCAAGGCGAGCGCGATCCGTTTGGCAACCGGGGTGAGGTGGAGGGCATGGCGCTACCGAGCAGCATTGCCTTTCACTGGGCGCCAGATGGCGATCACGATTTGGGACCGCGCGGCGCCTCCGGCTTTACCCGGCGTGGCAACCTCGAAGCAGCAGCCGACGCAGTGTCCAAGTTCATGCAAAGCTAGGTCAGGCTGGCGCTGGCATCCTTTGTGGCAGTTGCCAGACGGCCAGCAGGATCAAGGCTGCGGCAAGCGCCAGCACGCGGAATAGCGCATCGAACCCCCAGCCTTCATAGATGAATGCGATCAATGGCAAGGCTGCGGCGAGCACCGTGAAGCTCACCACATAGCGGATGCCATAGATCCGCGCGCGCATGTCGCCCTGGGCCATCCGGCCGATCATATAATCGTTGATCGGGATCTGCCCGAAGGCTGCGAGCATGAATGCCATTGCGCAGATCAGGGCTGCGTAGTCCTTCAGTCCCGGCATGATCGAAAAGAACAGTAACTGCAATCCGCTAGCCGCGATGAAAACGGTGCGAGGGCCCAACTTATCGAGGAAATGGCCGACGATCAGCTGCCCGATCGAAGCCAAGGCGAAGACCAAGAACGCGATTTGCCCAAGCATTGTTGCCGACAAATTCAATCCGGAGAGCTTTTCAGCGAACACCTTGGGCAGCGCGAACGTGGTTGACTGGAACACGATGCTCGAAATCGCGGTCGTCAGGAACACCACAATCGAGATCCGCAACAGGATCGCCTTTGCGTCCGGAGTAAGCGACGTTGCGGCACCTTTGGCCTTCGCTGCGGGCTTTGCTGCAATAATGTCGTCCCACATCAGGATGGTATAGGCGATACCAACGAGGATCGAAACGACGCCTGGCAACACGAATGCCATGCGCCAGCCGCCGTGATCGATGAAGTAGCCGGTGATCAGCGCCGCGCTGGCGACGCCAAGATTGCCCCACACACCGTTGACGGCGAGCCGCATGCCGGTGCCGCGCCATTTCTCGACAACGATGGCGAGACCGACAGGATGGTAGATGGCCGCAAACATGCCAATCACGAACAATCCAATGCCCACATGCAGTGGGGTCACCGCGAACGACGTCGCAATCGATGACAATCCGATACCAACAAAGAACACGGCCATCATGCCCTCGCGGCTCCATTTATCGGCGAGCCAGCCAGCGGGCAGCGCGAAAACGCCAAATGCAAAGAACCCGGGTGCTGCATATTTCAGCAGATCGCCATAGCCCAAGCCCCATTCGCGGCTGAGCGCCAACGCTGCCACTGTCGCGAAGATCAATGTGAACAGGTGATCCAGGAAATGGCCGATGTTGAGCAACAGGAAATGCAGGCGGTCACGCGTCATCAGTTTGGCACCTAGGAATTGGTGGCATCGCGGAAGCGGTGCTCGGGCTCTGGCCAGCCTGTCAGGTCGGCGTTGCTTTGACAACGACGACGGGCCGGTCTGCATGTCGGCCCTGCGGCCGGTGCAACCGTGTGCAGTGCAGTGCAACCTCACATCTCAATTGGGCGTGCTATCGCGGCTTGCTGTAAAATCGGTGGTTATCACTGATCGTCAAATGGACAATACAGTTGTTTTTTCAGTATGGATTTTCGGCGGGATAACTTGATGTTATCGACCAACCGATACACTCCAGATCAGTTGCAGAGGGCGCGTTAGCGGACGCGGGGATTTCATGAATTTCGATTTTACGCGTGGGAGAACTGCGCGCGCTTTCCGGCCCTTTGGCGCAAGTTTTGTCGGCATCGTGACACTCGCATTGGCAGTCGTTTCGGTATCGGTACCTGCCCAAGCGGCAGCTAAATCCCAACCGGAAAAAACAACTTCTGCAATGCCATCCGCGGTGCCATCTGGCCCTCTGGTGGCGGTCGTTTCGATTAGCGCGCAACGCCTGTCGGTCTACGACAAAAACGGCCAAATCCTGACTAGCCGCGTATCTTCGGGCCGAACCGGTTACGAAACGCCGCAAGGCGTGTTCGCAATCATTGAGCGCAACCGCGAGCACGTCTCTAACCTGTACGACGATGCGCCGATGCCGAATATGCAGCGGATCACGTGGTCGGGCGTTGCCATGCACGCCGGCAAATTGCCGGGGTATCCTGCATCGCATGGGTGCATTCGTCTGCCGCATGACGTTTCGGCGCGTTTGTTTGAACTGACGAAGCTTGGCACTCGCGTTGTTGTAACCGATGGCGACACGGCGCCGGTCGCGATCGAGCATCCACACCTTTTTACGGTGCGCTCAACAGAAAACAACGCTTCAGCCAATGGCGCGAGCGCAAAGTCGGTCGATTTCATGAGCCTGCCAAGGTTGATGAGCGCCGCGATCTCTAGCCCGGCCCATGCGGCGGCGATCCCGAGTATTCTTGATCCAACGATGGACCGACCTGCCGGCATGTCACGCGCCGCGTTCGCGGCTGAGCTTGTGGCTAAAGCCCAACGAGCGGACGCTGCTGCACGGACCGCGAAGGTCGCGGCGGTGGCGGCATTGAAGGTCGCGGATCGCGCCATGGGTCAAGTGCTTGCCGTCGAACGGATGCGGTCGGCGTTGGCTGCCAAGATCGACGAACTTGACCGATTAATCGAGCGGGTGCGCAACCCGAAAGTTGTGGCAAAGGTTGAAACGGCCAAAGCGTTAGCCTCCGTGCGCATCATGGAGTTGTTGGCCGAGACTGATCGATTGCGCACGGTCGAAGAGCAAAAACGTATCGACGCTGATCGTTTGGTGGCGCTTGCCAAGGACGCAGCGACTGCAAGGTCTATTGCTGGCACGATCGCCCGCGATGCAAATCGCCGTTTGAAGCCGGTGTCCGTGTTCGTCAGCCGTAAGTCGGGCCGACTCTATGTGCGCCAGGGGTTTGAGCCGCTGTTCGATGTGCCCGTTGCGATCCGCGATCAGGAAGCGCCCATCGGCACGCACGTGTTTACGGCCCTGGCAACCAGGGCGGACGGCGTCGAGATGCAATGGTCAGCCCTCACAGCGGTCGGTGCAATAAGCGACACGCTTGTCGTTGCATCGCTCCCGAGTCGGCCTCGCGCAAGCGCGCAAGTGGTCCCAGTTTCGGACCCGAAATTAAGCGCGACGACGGCACTCGACCGAATTGAGATCCCAGATTATGTGCGCCAGCGGATCGGCGAGATGCTGAGCCCCGGCTCGTCGCTGATCGTATCCGATCAAGGGATCAGCAATGAGACTGGCAAAGGCACCGATTTTGTCGTCCTGACAAAATGAGGGGCACCTTCACGGCTTGGGATCGCGCCACTTCGGATTGGCCTTGAACACAAGTTGCGCGCCAAAGATCACGATCGCCAATCGCACGAGGTGGTGGAGCGCCGTGAACGCCACGTCGAGATTCAGAATGTAGGCCAGCAGATTGAGCTCGGATTGACCGCCGGGCGCGTAGGCTAGCAAGACAGTGGTGCTGTCGAAGCCTGTCAGCCGCGATACGCCGAGCGCGATAATGCCTGTTGCTATCAGCAAGATCACCGAGAAACCTGCACCCCACACCATCGTCGAAGAAAATTCTTCCCAGGTCAGCCCGCGGAATTGGGCGCCCAACAGGATGCCGAGCGTTACCTGGGCAAAGATCAGGATTTCCAGAGGAATCTTAGCTGTGGTTAGTCCAAAGGCGTGGGCCAAGCCACTGAGGATCATCGGTCCGACCAGGGGTGCACCGGCGAGCTTGAAATACTCAGCAACGCGCCAGCCAACCCAGCCGAGCGCAATCAATGCGACCGCGTCCACCAACAGAAACTGATTGAGATGAACGGCGCCGGGCACCATGATGCCAATCGTGCGGCCGCCGACCCATTGCAGCCAGAACGGCAACAAGAAGCAGATGAGCACGATGCGGGTCGCCTGGATCAACGTGACGGTGCGCGGGTTCGCGCCGGCATCTGCTGCCATCGTCACCATGTCGGTGAGGCCGCCGGGAACGGCACAGAAGAATGCGGTTGGTCGGTCGTATTTTGCAACACGCTCAAAATAGATCATGCCGAAATAGATGATCGCGAGCATGAATGGCAGGAGCAGCGTGAGGCTAAGCGCCATACCGCTGAAGCGTGTCAGAAGTTCCGGTGTAAAGGCGGCGCCAACCGCAACGCCCAGCACAGCGCGCATGGCGACCGAAAGTTGCACTGGGCGCTCAATAGGAGCCGCCAATACGGAGGCGATGATGCACGCCGTCAGCGAACCCAAAAACCAAGGCAGCGGCAGATGGATTAGGATGAACACCAGCGATCCGCCAAAGCCGATCAAGAACGCTAGGCCTAGCCGCCACGCATTTGTCCTCGTCAGCCTTAGCTTACCCAACCACGCGTCGATCTTGCCGCCGATTCGGCTTCCGATTTCGGCGTTGCGCGGCGTGTCCCCTCCGTCGGGCATAGTCCTATCCTCCTGAAATCACCCCGACGATTGCGCCCGATAGGCAGGTGGCGAGTGCGCCGAACAGCATCGACTTTGGTGCCAGTTCGACGATGACGTCGCGCCGCCCCGGTGCCATAGCCGTTAAGCCACCAATCATGATGCCGAGCGATGCCGTGTTGGCAAAGCCGCACAAGGCATAGGTCATAATCAATCTTGAGCGCGGTGAGAGCATCTCTGGTGGCATCTTTGCCATGTCGAGATAGGCGATGAACTCGTTGAGTACGATTTTTTCTGCAAGCAAACCGCCAGCCGTCACGGCTTCGGCCCAAGGGATGCCAATCGCCCAGGCCAGCGGCGCAGCAACGAGCCCGAGGATGCCCTGGAGCGTCAATGTCAAGCCGAATGGACGCCCGACCAGTCCCAAGAGGCCGTTGAACAGCGTAACCAGGGCCACCATCACCACCAGCATGCCGATCACGTTGGCGAGTAACCGCACGCCGTCGCCGGTCCCTTGCACAATGGCGTCCATGCTGGAGCGGGGGGGATCATCGAGCGTGACGTTGGCCGTGGTCGGCCCATCCTCGAAGCCTTGCGGCACGACAAGGCGGGCCAGCATCAGCGCTCCGGGAACATTCATGATCGAGGCGGCGAGCACGTGTCCGGCGGCACCGGGTACGTAGGGCTCAAGGATCGCGCCATAAAGCGCCATTACAGTGCCGGCCACTGTCGCCATGCCGACCACCATGATCGCGAAAATGCCGCCACGCCCCATGTCCTGTAGGTAGGGTCGGATCAGCAGCGGCGCTTCAGCCATGCCGACGAAGACTTTTGCCGCAGCCGCTGTTCCCAACGGGCCGCCGATGCCGAACGTCCGCTGTAACACCTTGGCAAATACGCGCACGACCGCCTGCAGCACACCCCAGTGGTAGAGAAGGCGGGCAATTGCGCTCAACACCATGATCAGCGGCAGCGCCCGAAATCCCAACAAAAACATGCTGTTGGGATCTTTGACTTCGTAGGGCGTCGGGCCGCCAGCCAAATGGCCGAACACAACTTGCATGCCGGTTTCAGTAGCGGTGCGCAACGAGCCAAACGCTTGGCCGACCACGTCGAAGAAGACCCGGGCCGCAGGCAACCGCAATAACAACAGTGCAATTCCGCATTGCAGGGCAAGGGCCGCGAATACAGTGAGGACAGCCCTTCGAAGTGGCAACTCGGAGCGTTTTTCGCAACAAATCCAGGCAATTAGTGGAATTACGGCAATGCCGACGAGCCCCTGCAATGCCAGCATTTAACGTCACTCCCCGGTGAGGCTTCGATCATAGTGCTACTGTAGTTCGCGCATTCGCTATTCACCACAAAGGCTTGCGCGCGGTGGAAAAAACAAGGGTAAGTTATCCACGCCTCCCCCGCTCGTGACATAATCGGCACGTAGTCGAATGAACCAACGGGACCTGGATGATCTGAACCGCATGACAGAACGCAAACCGCCGCCGTTGCCACCGCGCCAACCGACGAGGCCGCCAAGCCTGGAAGAGTTCCGGCCGCATAGTGAGCGCACGGGCAGTCCGTTGCAGAAACTGCGGCCGCCGGGTGGACAGCCGCGTCGAGCAGATGCGGGTGGTCAATCCCAACGACCGATGCAGTCGGCAGGCTATCGTCCAACGGCGCCACGACGCCACGAACAGGAACGAGATCGTCGGTCCTGGCCGATGGCGATTTTGCTGTGGGGTGGCCTCAGCCTCGGCGGTCTTATGGGTGCAGCCGTACTCGCATTGATGGTGTGGTCGCCAGCCAACCTCGTGCGCGATCAACTCGTTGCACGCGTGAAGGCGAAAACCGGGCGCGATCTCGTGATCGCGGGCCCAACGTCGCTGTCGTTTTATCCAAGCCTTGCGATCTCGATGCGCGACGTCACCCTGTCAGCGCCAGCTGCCATGGGGGGCGCGCCCATCGCGACCATGCAGGCGCTTGAAGCATCCGTGCCGCTGCTGCCGCTGTTGCAAAAACAGGTGAACGTCGAGCGTCTCGTGTTGCGAAAGCCGGTGATCGATCTGCGGGTCGATGCCAGCGGGCGGCGCAGCTGGGATTTCGCAGCACTTGATCAGCTAAAGCTGATCCAGCTTGCCCAGGCAACCACCGGGCGACCCGGCCAGATCCCGAAGGAGTTGCAGGACTTCGTCAAGTCCGCCAACCCAGATAGCCGTGAGGCGACCGTTTCGAAAGGTCCGCTGGCAGCGCTTGAAAGCCTGTCGCTCGAAGATGTGCGCGTCGAAGGCGGCACTCTACGTTATGGCGACGAGCGCACGGGTGCGACTGAGGAAATCCAAACGCTTGATGCGCGACTTTCGCTAACCAGTATTTCCAGTCCGCTCGATGCCAAGGGCAGTCTCGTCTGGCGTGGCGAGCCGCTGGCGTTCGACGCACGGTTGGCCTCGCCGAAACTCTTGAGTGAAGATCGCTCAGCGCGTCTCGCCTTGAAGGTCACCGGGCGGGTGGCCGACATTGACTATGACGGCGCGATCACGCTCGGACGTAGCCCAGAGGTCGAAGGCACGATTGCACTTAAATCGCCATCGCTGAAAGCACTGGCGGCACTCATTGGCGCGACGATGCCGGATGCGGGTGGCATCAACACCGCAAGCCTCAACGGACGCTTAAAAGCCAACGAGGGTGCGGTGTCGATTTCCGACATGACCCTTGGTCTTGATAATTTGACCGCGCAAGGTGCGATTACGGTTGAACCTCGTGCGGTGCGACCGATGATCCGCGGTACTTTGCAGTTGGCCGAGCTCGATCTCAATCGGTTCACATTGCCGACCGCTGGCGCTGCACCCGCACCGTCGAAGGCGCGCGCTGCTCCGATCCAACGGATTGCGCCAGCCGGCAAGCCCGCCCAATCAATCGAAGATTTGCTGAAGGCCAATCCAGGTCAACCAGCGCCCGGACCGCGTGTTCAAGGTTATACCCAGCGTGCTGGGTGGAGCGACGAGCCGATTGATCTGTCAGCCTTCAGGTTGTTCGATGCCGATTTGAAACTGGCACTCGGACGGCTCATTTATCGCGACATCAAGGTCGGCCAAACGCAAATGCGGGTCGGGCTCAAGGATCGCGCGCTGACGGCCCACTTCGACGATGTTCAATTGTACGATGGGCGTGGCCGGGGGCTGTTGACGATCGATGGCGCAGCCGCAGTTCCCGTGATCGGCGCTAACCTTGCGATCGATGGTACGTCGGCTGCTCCATTGTTGAAAGATGCTGCCAACTTCGAGTGGGTGGCTGGACGCGCCAAGGTCAATTTCGCGGTCGGCGGCCAAGGCCAGACCGAGCACCAGATCATGGCGTCGTTACAGGGTAAAGCCGACGTGCAATTCAAGGATGGCGCGGTTGTCGGCTACAATGTGCAGAAGATCCTGAATGGGTTGATGCAAGGCCGGTTTTCCGGCCTTGATCGCCAGCCGACCGAGAAGACCGACTTCAGTGAGATGGCGGCGAGCTTCACGATCCAGAATGGCGTGGCATCGAACAAGGATCTACGTCTCGTGAGCCCATCGCTACGCATCACGGGAGCGGGCTCGGCCAATCTCGGGGATCGCATGATCGATTACACGCTGCGTCCGAAGCTCGTTGGCCAGACAGCAACCCAAGGTGCGCCTGCAGATGCGACCGGTCTCGAGATCCCAGTGAAGCTTACCGGCTCATGGGACAAGCCGACCATTCAGCCGGATATCGATGGCGTGTTGAAAAATCCGGAGCAGGCCGTCGATACGATCAAGCAACTGGGCAAGCAGTTCAAGGACGGCAACCCCGACGCCATGAACAAGGCGAAGGATCTGCTCAATCAATTTCTGAAGCGTTAGGCAGTTCCTAAAACGGCAGGTGATCGTGCCGTTCGATCAATCGACCTTCGGGCCGGTTTTTATATCGGGTGTTACGGCCAACGCCTGCGCCCGATTGAGCACTGCGGTTTCTTTCTTGCAGTCCTTCATGCAGGGCTTCGCGTTCCAGAAATGCTTTTCAGCAACCTCCCGGTCATCGTTATAGAACTGACCGGCATTGGGCATTTTGATTGCAGGCAGCGTCGTTGCGTTCAGCTCGAACTTCGCGTCGACGATGATGTCGCTAAGTTGCAGCACATAGGCCGTCACAGCGTAAAGTTCATCGTTGCTCAGCGATTGCGCATTGCCGAATGGCATGGCCCGTTTGATGTAGTCGAAAATCGTTGTTGCGTAAGGCCAGTATGATCCGACCGTTTTATCAGGTCGATCATTCTTCATCGTGCCGATGCCGCCAGCCAGCACTGGCCATCGGTCGCGACCCTCGCCGAATTCGCCATGGCACGCTGCACATTGGGTCTGGTAGATTTCCTCGCCAAGGGCCGCTGTGCCCCGGCCAGGTGGTAGACCCTGACCGTCGGGGCGCGCATCGATGTCCCAAGCTTTCACTTCATGGGCGAGCGCGTCGCGACCAAGCCCAAGTTTTTGCGCAAAGGCTGAGCTGACAACAGCGGGTGCAAGACTAATGGCAATCGCGAATACAGCCGCCGAGAGATTACGAAATCTCGACATTTTCCGTCTCCCCGGTTGAACGCACCAGCCACGTCTGGATGCCGTTGTTATGATAAATGTTGTTGACGCCTCGGACCTTGCGCAGTTCGTCTTTGGTCGGTTGGACGTAGCCGGTTTCATCGTGCGCACGGGATTGGACCAGCAACTCTTTGCCCTGCCAGTCGAAGTCGACGTAGAACCGCGCAATCGATTTATCGAGCACTGGGCCGTCGATACGTGCTTCCTGCCAGTTTTTGCCACCGTCCAGGGTCACGTCAACGCGCCTGATGCGACCGCGGCCCGACCAGGCGATGCCGGTCAATACATTGCGACCTTTGGCAATCAATGGGGCCTCGGGCGACGGACCGGTGATCACCGATTTGGCATCCATCACGAAGGTGAAGCGGCGGGCACGGCCATCAGTCATCAAGGTGGTGTATTTCGATGTTTCCTCGTGCGTGTGCCAGGGTTGATCACCAACTTCGATTCGACGAAGCCACTTGACCCATAGATTGCCTTCCCAGCCCGGCACGACGAGACGCACCGGATAGCCTTGCTCAGTCCGCAGTGCCTCGCCATTCATTTTGAAAGCGATTAGGCAATCCTTCATTGCCTTCTCGATCGGAATCGAACGGGTCATGGCCGACGCGTCGGCGCCTTCGGCCAGCAGCCACTTGCCTGTCGGTTTGACGCCTGCCTCGTCCAGCAAGGCCTTGAGGGGCACGCCTGTATACATCACGTTGTGGATCATGCCGTGGGTAAACTGACAGCTGTTGAGTTGTGCGCCGCGCCACTCCATGCCTGAGTTGGCCGCGCATTCGAGAAAGTGCACACGGTTGGTGCGCGGCATTCGCATGATATCGCCAACCGTGAATATCAGCGGCTTGTCGACAAGGCCGTGGATCATCAACCGATGGTCGGCCGGGTTGATGACAGCAGCCCCTCCGTGGTGGCGCTCGAAGCAAAGTCCATTCGGCGTGATAATGCCATCGAGTGCATGGAGCGGCGTAAAATTGACGGAACTCTCGCGCGAAGGCGTCAGCCATTCGACATCGCGGCGGATGACATTTTTCTCGAATTTGGAGGGGCGACCGTAGGGATGCGATGCGACTCCATCGCCTAAAACCTTGGTCCAGTCTGGCACGTTCGGCGGCAGGTTCTTGGGGTTGCCGGATGCTGCGACCAACGCTGGGTCGGCAGACTGGGCTGCAGTTGTTCCAGCCAGAACGCCACCAATCGATGCACCGAGAAACGCGCGGCGCGTTGCAGCTTGCCGAGCGCTTGCTCCATTGTTTTTACTGATCTTCGACACAGCCGCCTCCGGATCGCTGGAAAACCCTTACGCGCCGATTAGCTTAACGGCGTCGTTCGGTTTGATTTCTACGGTTTTTATGTTGGCTAAATGCTTCTCGACGACCTGCCAGATCGGCGGCCCCTCGGTGCCTTCGTTGACGCTTGCCCAACCGGCGACGACATACTCGCGTGATGCATCGATCGGCTTGCCTGATTTGAGATGGGTCATGTTCGATATACGGTGACCGACGCCTGCCGCCACATTCAGTGTAAAGCCTAAGCCACCCGTGCGTACCATGTCGCCGCCCTGTTGATAGAACGGGTCCGGGTTGAACAAATTGTCGGCAACATCCTCGAGGATTTCCTTGAGACGCTCACCGGTCATCTTAGTGCGGTAGCAATTCGGATAACTGACGGCACAGCCGTTGGTCACATCTTCGAAGGTGATGTCTTGATCCGGTAGAATGCTGTTGCCCCACCTTATGCCGGGTGACAACGAAATTTCGGCATCGCGTTCGACCAGCATGGCATTGCAGTAAAGGTCATCAAGCGTGCCTGCGATATTGCCGCGGCGGTACAACAAGCCGCTGGAGCGGCCGAGCACGCGAGACAGATCGGCAGCATAGGGCTTGCGGACTTCTGCGATCTTCGCTGCCATTTCGGCATCCGGCGTGATCCAGTCGGAAAAGATCGGGATCAAACGGAAGCGGAAATCCTTGATTGCCTTGTTTCGGATATCGAGGTCGAGGCGGGATACGAACTTGCCGTGGCTCCCGGAAGAGACCAGTAAGGTTTTACCAACCTGAACCGCTTCTGGCACAGCATCGTGCGTGTGGCCCGTCAAGATAACGTCGATGCCTTGGACCAGGCGTGCCATCTTGCGATCAACGTCGAAGCCGTTATGCGACAACACGACAACCAGATCGGCGCCGCCCGCGCGCACCGCATTGACCTGCTTTTGCATGTCGTCGTCGCGAATGCCGAACGACCATTTCGGTATCATCCAGCGCGGGTTCGCAATCGGAGTGAACGGGAATGCTTGGCCAATCACCGCAATTTTGATGCCGCCGCGCTCGAAAATCCTGTTCGGTTCGAACACTGGATCGTTGAACTCGGTCTCGCGCATGTTCTGCGCCAAAAACGGGAAGCCGAGCTTGCCCACGATCTCCTCGACGCGTTTTTGTCCGAGGGTGAATTCCCAGTGCCCGGTCATGGCGTCGGGTTTGAGGAGTGCCATACAGTCGACCATGTCCTGGCCTTGGGTCTGTAGCGCGGTCCAGCTGTTGGTCCAGGTGTCGCCGCCGTCGAGCATGAGGACCTTGTCACCTCTTGCCGCACGGATCGACTTCACGACGGTGGCAAGGCGGTCGAGGCCGCCCATTCGACCGTAGTTTTTGGCGAGCTCGGTGAAGTCCACACTGGTGAGCGCATACGCGTTGGCCGACTTCGCCGGGATGCCGAACGACTTAAGAAAGCCGTCGCCGGTGATGTGGGGCACAAGGCCTTTCGCCTCGCCAACGCCAATGTTGACACTCGGCTCACGGAAGTGGAGTGGCATCAACTGGCCATGGATATCGGTCAGGTGCACCAGGGTGACGTTGCCGATGGCATCGAACTTCAAAAGTTCGTCTTGGGTCAGGCGGCCTTGTGCAGCTACGCGGCCCAGTGAACCCATACCGCTCGACGCAATGGCCGATGCGGCAAATGCGGCTTGAGTAAACTCACGTCGCGTGATCATCGCATTTCCTAGGATGAAACGCTCAAACACATGCGAATAAATCTATGTGTTGAGTGGAAAAAGAGGCCCGACAGACGCGGCCTGCCGGGCCTATCAATAGTTCAGCCGATGGTGATTTTCTGCTCGGACTTGTAGATTGAGCCATCGTCGTCGGTCCAGGCGAACTCGAAGGTGCCGGCTTCCGGAACTTTAACAAAAAATGATTGATACGGGTTGGCAGAAATCGCTGGATGCCAATCGGCGCGAAAGATTTCCTTCCCGTTGAATGTGGCTTTGAACGCCTTGATGATCTTGCGCGGGATCACCTTACCATCCTTGTCCTTGCGATTGCCCGATTCCATTTCGTGGCTGATCAGCGTTTTGACTTCAATGACCTCGCCAGCCTTCGCGGTGGCTGGCATTCTGATGCGGGGCGTTGGGGTTGCCATGATGTGCATGTCCTCGAATGACTTATGTTTGAACGGCGGTATTGCGTTACGGGCGGTCTAGCCGCCGCATCCGCCGATCGTCACCTTCACTTCGCGCTTGGTTGTAAAGAGCGTGCCATCGGACATTTCCGCAATCGCTACAATGTTTTGTGTCTGCGCCAGCCGCATGCGGATTTGAACGGAGGCTTTGGGTATCAGCGGCGTGAAGTAGAAAGAGGCAACGCCTGGGTTTGGGTTGCCATCGGCGAAGACGTGGAGCGCCTTGACGTAGTTTGCGTCGGTCATCGGGCTATCGACATCGATGCCGAGTGGTACAACGAGACCGTTCTCGGCGATTGATGGCAGATCGAGTTTGATTTTACCCTCGGCAAGCGTCTTGCCAGCATAAAGTTTCTGAATCTCAGCCTCAACTTGGGCAGGCGCCGCGCTGGCAAGCCGTGGTGCGATGAGTGCGGCAACCGCGGCAATAGCGGCGGCACTCAGTACGCCTCTGCGGTCCATGTCTTTCAACGATTTCATCACGGAGTTCGCTCCCTAAAGTGCCAGCTTTTTTGACGTGCCTGAAGGCATCGTGCGTGGCTGATCAGCATGCCTTGCCATATTCAGTTTTTTATATGTAATGTGCAGGAGCATGCAAGCGCAAAATCGCAGAAGCTGGCGAAGCGTCGACGCGTATTGATGCGTAAAATCAAAAAGCACTGCGCGAACAAGTTCCTTCAACGCGCAGCACTTAGGGGAAACGAATGCGATATCAAAGTTGGTCGATCGGGCGGTTGATTTCTGCGGCAACCCTCGTGCTACTGGTCATGGCGCTTATACTGCCGCTGGGGCTGGTATCGCCCAAGGTCGCAGCGCAGGCCACCGTCGTGGATAGTGAGAAGGAAATCGAGCGCTACCGGGCGATGATCTCGGATCCGTTCTCCAACCCCGGCTTTTTGAACGTGGATCGTGGTGAAATCCTGTGGAAGGCAGTTGCCGGAACCAAGAAAGTCTCACTTGAGGCGTGTGATTTGGGATTAGGCGTCGGCAAGATCGACGGTGCCTATGGCCGATTGCCACGCTACTTCGCCGACGCTGATCGCGTACTTGATCTTGAGCAGCGACTGCTTTGGTGCATGACGAATGTACAAGACGCGGATACTAAAGAGGTCATCAGTCGCCGCTTTTCATCACCCGGCAAATCATCAGACATGGAAGATTTGGTGGCGTACATCGCTAACAAGTCGAACGGCACACGGCTTGAGCCACAACTCAAGCATCCAAAAGAGCAGGAAATGCTCGCCGTCGGCGAGGCGATGTTCTTTCGGCGCGCATCGATTAGTGATTTCTCTTGTGCGACGTGCCATGCCGAAGAGGGCAAACGTATTCGTCTGCAAGGCCTGCCTAACCTTTCTAAGCCAAGCAAGGTCGCGCAGGAAACGATGGGGTCGTGGCCGACGTATCGGGTCTCGCAAAGCCAATTGCGCACCATGCAGCACCGTCTTTGGGACTGCTACCGCCAGATGCGAATGCCGGCCCCGGATTATGCATCAGACGGGCTGACAGCACTCACCGTTTATCTGAATACACAAGCTGCGGGGGCCGAAATCAACGTGCCCTCGATCAAGCGCTGAGGGGCCCAAAATGATGCGAACACTGTTACTAACGTTACTCGTGGCGTCCTTCGCGACGGTCGCTTGCGCACAGCAGGCGGTGAAGGTTGATCCATCCGTGGTCGATGCCATCATCAAGGGCACATTCAAATCGGCCCCCGAAGCGTGGCTAGCACGCGTGGTGCAGGACGAGACGCAGAAAGCTTGCTCGCAATATCGCAATGATTTACCGGCCGTTGAATTCGATAAGGTGCAAAAGCGCGAACAAGCGACGCTCGTGTTTCCAGCTGACGGCCAAGTGCTCGGCGACTGGAAGAACGGTGAGAAGGTTGCGCAAACCGGCGTCGGAGGCCAGTTCTCCGATGGTCCCGATACGGTTGCTGGCGGCAACTGTTATGCGTGCCATCAGATGAAAAAAGCCGAGTTGAGCTACGGCACGTTGGGGCCGAGTTTGCTTGAGTATGGCAAGATCCGAAAGTTCGCCGCGGCTGATGCGAAGCAGGCCTATGCCAAAATCTACAATGCGCAATCGGTGCAGCCGTGCTCCAACATGCCTCGGTTTGGCTTTCACAAGTTCCTTACCGAACAGCAGATGAAGGACGTGACGGCCTACCTGTTCGACCCAGAGAGCCCGGTAAATAAATAATCGGTCGCGCTAGCTGGACGGCAACGATGAGAACCCAACGATCCAGATCCGCGACGTCACCTGAAGGCCGACTGGCGATGTCGCCTGAGCTTCAGGATCTTATGCTGAAAGCGCGCAAGGCGAGTGCCTTTCTCAAGGCGCTGGCGCACGAGAACCGACTGATGATTCTGTGCCTGCTCTCCGAACGCGAGCGATCCGTGACGGAGCTGGAAGACGTTCTGGCGCTTAGTCAGGCAACGGTTTCGCAGCAACTGGCCCGGCTGAGGCACGAAGGTTTGGTCGAAACCCGGCGGGAGGGCCGCGCTATTTATTACCGGTTGGCCGACGACACGAACCGGCAATTCATCGAAGCGCTCTATAATAAATTCTGCCGCGGTTAGTCGGCTCAATGCGTTGGAGTGTCCAACGCCTGGATACCGCGCGCACGATCAAGCACCGGATGCCAGCTCCATCAAATATGAGGTAACGAGCGACGTAACTGCAATTCCGGCAGCGCGAAATGGACCGACGCCTGCGTCGAGGAGTACCGTCGATGTCTGCACTATTGATGAGCGCCGTTCTTGCGACCATGGTTGCGACTTCGTTTCTGTCTGGTATTTTTGGCATGGCGGGCGGTTTGATCCTGCTCGGCGTTTTGCTTGCCGTGCTGCCATTACCCGAAGCCATGGCGCTGCATGCGATCACGCAGATGGCATCAAATGGGTGGCGGGGACTGCTGTGGTGGAAGCATGTGCGCTGGCGGGCCGCGGCTAACTTTCTCGTTGGCTGTGCTGTGGCGTTCACGGTGTGGACATACTGGCGCTACGTTCCGTCGAAGCCCGTCGCGTTGATCTTGCTGGGCTTGTCGCCTTTTCTGGTCCGCCTTGTTCCTGTCGATCTCAAGCCCGATCCGGAGCGGCTGGTCCATGGCATGTTTTACGGCGCAGCCTGCATGAGCTTGATGCTGCTCGCCGGTGTCTCGGGACCATTGATTGACGCGTATTTTCTGGGCGGCGCGCTTGAGCGCAAGCAAATCGTTGCGACGAAGGCGATCTGCCAGATCTTCGGCCATGGCGCGAAGTTCATTTACTTCGGCAGCCTCGTTGACCAATCCGCCGGGCTTGATCCGGTTATGGCGGTCGCGGCAATTATTGCCTCGATGATCGGAACATCTCTGGCTCGGCCAATCCTAGAACGCCTCACCGATACGCAGTACAGAACATGGGTCCGCCACATCATCACGGTGATCGCCACAGCCTACCTCGCGCAGGGTATTTATTTATTGCTCCCGCATTGAAAGTGGATGTGGTTGATTATGGTTACATCGAGCGCCAATTGGTCGATTCGCGGGCAAGCGTCGTCAGCGCGATTGTATAATGCGCAGGCGCGCGCGTAGGGCTTCGCGTATGTGTTCGCGGGCCGCTAACTCCGCCCCGTCGGCGTCGCGCCTTGTAATCGCGTCGACAATGCGTGCGTGCTCTGCGGCGGCTGTCGATGGTCGTCCCTCCACACCAAACGTGGTCGGGCCAAGAAGGGCGATTGCGTCCTGCATTTCGCTCAACGCCATATCGAGATAGCGATTGCGGGCGGCGCGAAAGATCGCTTCGTGAAACAGACGGTTGAGGTGCGCCAAGTCATGCGGATTGCCAGTTGCAGCCAAAAATCCAGCGGCTAACTCATCCAGTGTCTCGATCTCGGCGTCGGAGGCCTGTCGGGCTGCAAGGCGCGCGCAGGCGCCTTCGAGGATCTCGCGCAGGGCGTAGAGTTCCATGACCTCAAGTGTATCGAGCGTTCGAAACGTCAGGCCTCTCCCACCCGATGGCTCTAACAGCCGCTTGGCAGCGAGACGGGCGAATGCTTCTCGAACCGGCGTCCGACTGACCTTCAGCGCTTTCGCGACATCTTCTTCGCGCAGCCGACTGCCACAGCGAAATACACCACGATGTAAGCCTTCGCGTAGCAACCGAAACACAGCCTCGGCCAGTGGCAACGCGGGGTCGCGCGGGCCTAAGTCCTCGAGGTTCGGCTGGTTCATCAGTGGTCAGTCTCCCCGTTCGCAGAGCGGTGCAATTAGACGTTGACGCATCGCATATAAGATTGTATTTGTTTGTATACATTAATATACAGAAAAGTACAAACATGCTGTGGATGCGGCGACATGAGCAATGAGATGAAGCGCTACGATGTATTGATCATCGGTGGTGGCAACGCCGCGCTGTGCGCTGCCATCAGTGCAGTCCGTGCCGGCGCCTCTGTGATCGTCTTGGAAGGTGCGCCGAAGTTCTACCGGGGCGGCAACACGCGCCATACCCGCAATATGCGGTGTGCGCACGACGCTGCCACCGAAACCTTGTCGGGGCCGTACTCGGAAGTTGAATTTCTTGACGACCTCATGCGCGTCACCGGTGGCGAGACGGACGAGACGCTTGCCCGGTTGATGATTGCCGAGTCAAAGCCGATGTTGACCTGGATTGCCGACCAGGGCGTGCGGTTTCAACCTTCACTTGGCGGCACGCTTAGCCTTGGCCGCACCAACTCATTCTTCCTGGGCGGCGGCCGGGCAATGCTAAACGCGCTGTATCTCACGGCCGAAAAGCTCGGTGTCGAGATCAGGTACGAAGCCGAGGTTACTGGACTGCAGATCGAGAACGGCATGTTTGTGTCGGCCACGGTTGGAGTTGGCGATAGGGCAACCGAAGTTCGGGCCGGCACGCTCATTGCGGCAGCTGGCGGCTTCGAAGCAAATATCGAATGGCTGAGGGAAAGCTGGGGGGCTGCCGCTGACAACTTCCTCATTCGCGGCACGCCGTACAATCGCGGTACAATCCTCAAGATGTTGATGGCAGCAGGGGTAAAGACGATCGGCGATCCGACGCAATGCCACGCGGTCGCTATCGATGCGCGCGCGCCGAAGTTCGACGGCGGCATCATAACCCGGCTCGATTGCGTGGTATTCGGTATCGTCGTCAACAAGCTTGCGCGGCGCTTCTATGACGAAGGCGAAGATGTTTGGCCAAAGCGCTACGCGATCTGGGGGCGACTGGTGGCAGCCCAGCCCGACCAGATCGCCTACATCGTCTTTGATCGGCCTTCGCTCGATCTGTTCATGCCGTCGCTGTTCCCGCCGTTCAAGGCCGACACGATCAGGGAACTGGCAGCGCTGCTCACGCTCGATGCGGATGCACTGGTCACGACAGTCGCTGACTTCAACGTGGCGGTCCGTCCGGGTACTTTCGATCACACGATCCTCGACGACTGCCGGACCGAGGGTTTGAAGCCACCGAAAACCCATTGGGCGCGGCGCATCGAAACAGCACCTTTTTACGCTTATCCCGTTCGCCCCGGCATCACGTTCACCTACCTTGGCACCCGTGTGAATGAGCAGGCACGCATCCTGATGAAGGATGGCAAGCCGTCGGCGAATATGTTCGCGGCCGGTGAAATCATGGCCGGCAACGTTTTGGGCCAGGGCTATGCGGCCGGCATCGGCATGACGATTGGAAGCGTCTTCGGACGCATCGCAGGACGAGAGGCGGCGCGACATGCACGCAACTAGCACTTTGGCGGAAGCCGACCGCCTGATGACCGTTTGCAATTCCTGCCGCTATTGCGAGGGCCTGTGCGCGGTGTTCCCGGCAATGGAAATGCGGCGCTCGTTTGCCGACGGCGATCTCAACTATCTTGCCAACTTGTGCCATTCGTGCGGCGCCTGCTATGCTGATTGCCAATTTTCGCCACCTCACGAATTCAACGTCAACGTGCCCAAGGTTTTGGCCCAGGCACGCGCCGACTCCTACGCTGCCTATGCTTGGCCGCGCGCCTTCTCTGGCGTGTTCGCACGCAACGGGCTCTGGGTTAGTTTGATTGCGGCATTGAGTGTTGCTGTATTCATTGTCGGTTTTGTCGCCTGGCACGATCCAACCGTTCTGCTCGCCTCGCACACAGGCCCAGGCAGTTTCTATAAGCTGATGCCGCATAACACGATGGTCGCGATCTTTGGCGCAGCCTTCGGCTATGCGATCCTGGCGCTGGCGATGAGCCTACGCATGTTCTGGCGCGACATCGGTGAGCCGACATCGATCCTCGGACAATCCCGGTCACTGTGGCAGGCGATGAAGGATGCCGGAAGCTTGCGCTATCTCGATGGTGGCGGTGTCGGGTGCTACAATGAGGATGAGCGTCCGACCGACAACCGCCGTCTGTGGCATCACTTCACTTTCTACGGGTTCATGCTGTGCTTTGCCTCAACCTCGACGGCGACGCTCTATCACTACCTGCTGAGCTTGCAGGCGCCCTACCCCTGGTACGATCTACCCGTCGTGTTGGGTACGATTGGCGGTATCGGTTTGCTGATCGGGCCGGTCGGTCTGTTTGCGGCCAAGATGAAACGTGATCCCGATCTGCTGGATGAGAGTCGCTTCGGCATGGATGCAGCATTCCTTGCGATGCTGTTCCTGACAAGCCTCACGGGATTGCTACTGCTCGTGCTGCGCTCAACCCCGGCTATGGGTATCTTGCTCGCGCTGCACCTGGGCGTCGTGTTCAGCCTTTTCATCACCATGCCCTATGGCAAGTTCGTGCATGGGCTGTATCGGTTTCTGGCCCTCGTTCGCTACGCAACCGAGCGTCGCGCAATGGCGGAAGGCGAGGCGGCGTCGGCTTAATTCCTTAGTCGTACAACGGGACCGACGGGTCAGTCGGATACCCGGATCAAGACGTCGTAGAATGGGAGCTTGGACCAGCCAGTCAACGGCCAGTCCGGTGCCAAAAGTGTATTTTGTACCTTCGGTCTGATTTTAGACCGATCGCCCTCCCTCAGCTGTGCTGCTGCGATTATTTCATAACGTCGAAAGCGCTATTTAATTGAGAATCAGCACAGAAACAGTTGACAGATAATCATAGACTTAAGGTCTTGGTGCGCCGTCCTGCCGCATACGAATCACTTACCATCACTCCGTGCACAACAACTGGAGTGATGCCAATGACATCCACCCGAACAGCCGTAATTCCCAGTCAGCTTAGCGACCCCGCCACATTTAGCCGAACGAGCTTTCTGGACGGCATTGAGATCAACCACGGCCCCACCGGTGTTTTGGGTCGTTTCTTTTTGTCTGCAGAAAACACGATAAGGGAACTGGGGATCACAATTTCGATTGCGAGTTTGAAGCAGATTGCATCCGCGCAGCTTGAGAATAAGGCTTCGTGGGCACTATTTCCACCGATGCTTGATGTGCGGTTGTCTCCGATCCTTGAAACGATGTCCTTGCACTTACCGGCCACAATAGTAGCGGCGAGGTGGTGTTTGCCCAAGGTGGGCGCATCTATGATACAGGACTGCAGACCTTGCAGGATATCGCCAACGACCAATCTTTCTTTTATGCGGATGGGCGCATTCCTGGTCCGTGCGAACCTCAGATTCAACTGTTCGCTCCGGCGGCGAGTGGCATCAGTGGGAGGTTTGTTTATTCGGGCGCGCTGTGGGTCAGGCCTGATTGTCGAGGGCGACGGTTGGCGCGATTGCTGCCTCGAATATCCAGGGCTTATGCATTATCACGCTGGAACACCGCCCATACGATAGCGCTTGTGAGCGACCAGATTGCGAATTCACCACTGTTGCAGATGTATGGCTACAGCAAAGTTCAACCTGGCTTTCGCATCAGTGGGCTAATGGCGCACGATATGGTTGGCTCTCTCATGTGGATGGATGCGGACGAGTTGGCCGCAGATTTATCTCGCTTCCTTGCTGACGATTTGCCGCAAATCAATACTGCTGTTGCTGACGGCAGCGGACAGGATGAGGCGTCGGCCGTCGGGACGCCGCAACGGCAGCGTAAGGCGTGAGTAGCGCAGTCGCGTATCGCCGATGCCTGGGAAAGCAACGATTGCGTCAACATTGTCGAACGTGGCCGTTGCCGTTTCATATGCCGTTTTCTGCTTACTAGCGATCCACAATCCGTAAGGCTCGTCACCATACGCACAAATCGTCTGGCCGCGGGCGGTGGCGAGCCATTTCGGATTGAATGGAGTGTAACTACTGCCGATATCTTCGATGAGTGAGTGACCGCGCTCGGTATCGAGTTCGTGCAAAGCCCACCGCCCATTGAATAAAGCGTCAAGCGCGCACTTCAGGTCAGATTGCGATGTTGTTGTGGATCCGAGTGTTCTTGCAAATTTAATCTTGTCCGAAAATGGACTGGAATTTTCAAACGTCCATTGATTGAGTAAACGCTCTCCTGGCCAAAATGTCTTGCGTTCCCCCGCAATAATCGAGGCGAGGAACTGCACGAACATACGGCGATCACGCATGAGAAAATGACGCCATGCGCCGCAATATATATCGAGCATGACGGTCGCGCCCGGGCGATCGTGCACCTGATATAAAAGAGTCGCTAGAGCTTCGTCGGACACCGAGGATGGGCGAATACGAACATGAAAGGCATTCGGCAACGTCCGCACTGAAATCCAGCCAAGATTCACAGTGAGGTAGGTCTTCAGTCCAGCACCTTGCAGCGTTGTCGACAGACTCAACCTGAGATGAGGATCATTGAGAGCCCATCGCTGGCCAAATTCATCGATAACGTCTTCGCGCATGGGCTCTAAGTTCGCCAAATTGAGGAGCGAGATGCCTGGTTAAACACCTTCAGCAGCCGATTATATTAAAATCCACGGCGCTTCAAAATAAAATAAGAGCGCGGATCCGATGTGATGTCATCGTTTGCCAGCTGAGCGCAGTGGTTTTTTTCTGCAGTCAAAGTCAAAATCGAGCATCACACTGACGCAAGTACGTTGTAGCCTGGTACCTCCTCCGACGGTTCATTGAGCAAATTGCGTAACCATGAACATACTTCAAAAAGCCTGACTGTCTGTTTACGTTTGCAGGAGCGAGTTGAGCCTTGACGATATAACTTGCCGGCACTAGAGCAAATTGGATCATCCTTGAGCGTAACAAAGCTCAGGCCTGGATTACTCAATATCAGTGCTCAATCAAACGTTGTGTCATCACTATGGTCGATCTGCCTAGCGTGAAGCCGGTCCGGGCCAGTACAGCCCGCGATGCCACCCCAGTCGATCACCGGATCGGGCAATTAATCCGACAACGACGCGAACAGCTTGCGCTACGTCAAGACGATTTTGCGCGTCTGATCAACGTGACGGCCAGGCAAGTTCAAAAATATGAGCAAGGCAGCAATAGAATTTCTGCGTCTCGACTGGTGGTTTGTGCGCGAGCATTGAAGGTCCCCGTGGCTTGGTTTTTCGAAAATCTCTCACCTGATGGTACATCTGGTTCTATCGAGGCGGTATCGCACCAGGTCGGTGAACTTGACCTCAATGAGCGGTACAGTCGGTTACCACTCGATGTTCGCGAGAAACTTTTAGTGATCGCGGAACTGCTGATCGAAAAAAACGATCCAACGAACACTGATCAAATGGGCTGATATTCAAGTAGGTTTTTTCAGAACACCTCTAGCCCAAACCGAAATGTTGCGGTTTGGACCGGAAGTTGCCAGCGTCGCTATCAGACCGCCGCTGATACTGGTGACTGTCTGTTCCAGAGTGCGGACGTTGTTCCAATCCCGCACCAAGGTCGTGGTGATACCGTTGCGGCGGTGTTGGGTCCTTATCGAGGCTTACGTGAGCATTGGGCTCCAGGCGCGATACCATGTTTTAAATAAGTTCAACTGGGTCTGCGCGAAGTGCTTCTGGCTCGGCGACAAAGCATCGCTCGCGTTGAAGTGCAGGGCGTATTCAACGTGCCCTTCGAGTTCGAGCAGGTACTTGTAGTAGAGGACCAGATCAGCGCCCTCATCGAACGATGACAAGATTTCAAGTGCCTGTTCCAGTTCGAGCGCATGTTGACGTGCTTTAACATCGCCCTTGGCCGCCTTCTCGCAAAGTGACACGAGGAGCAGGACCTCTTTTGGCAACACGTTGCCGATGCCGGTAATGGCGCCGGTCGCGCCGCAGTTGACGTAGCCGTGATAGACTTGCGTATCGACGCCCACCATCAGCGTGACATCCCGGTCGTGCCCGGCGATGTGCTCGGCTGCATACCGCAGGGACGCTGCGCCACCGAACTCCTTGAAGCCGACGAGGTGGGGATACCGATTGCGCAATTCGAAAAACAGATCGGCCTTGGTCTCGAAGCCGTAGTAGGGGCTGTTGTAGATCACTGACGGCAGATCAACGGCCGCCTCCAGGATACTTGAGAAGTGAGCACGTTGGGCTGCAACCGAGGGGCCGCGCGATAGCACGCGTGGGATGATCATCAGCCCCTTCGCGCCAACATTCTTTGCGTGCGCTGCAAGGGCACATGCACGCTGTGGGTTTTGCGCGCCGGTGCCGACGATCACTGGAATGCCGGCCTTCACGAGATGCTCGACGCCGGTTTGGCGTTGCTCGTCGGTGAGCAGCGGCCAATCCCCCATCGAGCCGCAATAGACGACAGATGACATGCCAGCTGACATCAACGCTTTTCCGCGTTTGACCAACGCCTGAAAATCCGGTTGGCGGTCCGGCGTGCATGGCGTCATCAGCGCGGGGATCGTGCCTTTGAAGATATTGTCTGCCATCGAAATCTCCTGGGCTTTGCTCGTTGTTTCGGTGAAGGGGCTAGTTGTTCCGAGCGGTTGAATGTGCGTGATTTAAGCGCCCGCGACATTCACATACAAGGCGTAGACGGATTGGCTCGAGGCCATGAACAGTCGGCTGTTGGCGCGGCCGCCGAAACATAAATTGGCGCAGCGTTCGGGCAACGCAATTCGACCGATAGGCGTTGCGTCGGGGGCAAACACCATGACACCGTCGAGCGCTGGGTCGCCCATGCCCCAGCCGCACCACAGGTTGCCATCGACATCGCACCTGATGCCGTCTGGCGTGCCGGGCCCGGCGTCGATCAACACGCGCTTGTTGGCGATGCTTCGGCCATCCTTGCCGACATCGTAGACTAGGATTTTACGGTTCGGCACACCGCGCGATTCAACCACGTAAAGGCGTTTGCTATCCGGCGAAAAGCAAAGCCCATTCGGCCCCAACACATCATCGGCGACGACAGATGCTGCGCCGGTTTCACCGTCGATGCGGTAAACATTTTGCCCAAGCTCAGGTGCTGACTTGTGGCCTTCGTAATTGCCCATGATGCCGAACGGCGGATCGGTAAACCAGATCGCGCCATCAGCGGCAACGACGACGTCGTTCGGAGAATTTAACGGGCGGCCGTCGAACCGATCCATCAAGACCGTGATCGAGCCGTCGTACTCGGTGCGTGTGACGCGGCGTCCGCCGTGCTCGCAACTGACGAGACGGCCCTGGCGATCCCGTGTGTTGCCGTTGGCGAAGTTCGACGGCTTGCGGAAAACGCTGACAGCGCCGGTCTCATCGTCCCACCGCATGATGCGGTTGTTGGGAATATCGCTCCACAGCAGGCAGCGCTGATCGCCGAACCAAACCGGCCCCTCGGCCCAACGCTGCCCCGTTGCCAACCGTTCGATCGCGGCGAGCTTGATCCAGTAGGCCTCGAACCGTTTGTCGAGGGCCGTGATGGCCGGGTCTGGATAGCGGGCTGCCGGTTGCCAGCCACTTGTGTTCGTCGGATTGATGTCTGCCATGGTGCGGCCTTCTCAGGTTTATTCAAGGGCGCGGCGGTGGCGCCGTATTCGTGTAGGACGGCCGCGCCGTGACCTTCGTGATGTACGTCGACAGATGGTCGAATTTGTCGATGATCGCCTTGCACGGCTGGAACCCCTGGGCGGTCGCCAGCATCGGAATCACGTTGCAGTCGGCGTAAGTGAGATCGGCGCCGACGAGGTAGCCGGTGGCTGCGACCGCGTCGTCGAGGACTTTTGCACATTTCTCGATCTCAGGCAGCGCCGCGCTGATCCGGCCCGCATCGGGTCCCTTCGCCTTGTCGAAGAACACCGACGGCACCACGAACTCGCGCATGATCCAGCGGTCGACTTTGACGTTGCAATAGGACACCCACTGCTCGACCTGGGCAGCCTCCAGGAGTGTCTGTGGAAATAAGCGGCGGCCAGGGAATGCGTTATCAATGTAGCCCGCGATCGCCCGGCTTTCGAACAGCGTAACATCGCCGTGGCGCATGCACGGCACTTGGCCTGCCGGATGGATCGCCAACACGTCGGGGCTGTGCGGGCGGGCCGGATTGAGACCATGCGGCACGGCCTTTTCCTCGCACAACATGCGGAGTGACCGCACGTAGTTGCTGAACGGAACGCCGATAATCGTAAGCTCAGCCATGACAGGTTCCCTGGCGCGAAACGGGCAAGCCCGAAACCGAATGTTCGCGCGGAGACTGCAGCAGGTCAATCTCCCTGGGCTGCAAAGTGTGCTGCTGATGCCCATAGTTTTCATGTCAGCAGCGATCCGTTTTCGAGCCTTGTGTCGAGGTCGGCATCATGCCAGCGTTTCGAAATAAAAATTCAGGGAGCTGGCGATATGACTCGAATGTCTGGTGGCGATGCAATCGTCGATAGCCTCTTGCGGCACGGCGTTGATACGATTTTTGGCCTCCCCGGTGTGCAGGTTTACGGCCTGTTCGATGCGTTCGCTCGCAACAAGAACCGGCTGCGGCTGATCAATGCCCGGCACGAGCAGACGACGGCCTACATGGCGTTGGGTTATGCCTACGCCACCGGTAAGCCCGCTGTGTTCACCGTCGTGCCGGGACCGGGCGTTATGAACACGATGGCGGCGCTGGTGACCGCGTGGGGTCTTAACGCTCCCATCTTGTGTCTCACCGGCCAGGTCCCAAGCTTTCTGATTGGCAAGGGACGCGGGCAATTGCACGAAATGCCCGATCAATTGGCGACCATGCGGTCGCTCCTCAAGTGGGCCGATCGGATCGAGCACCCGACGCAGGCGCCGCAACTGATTGCGCGCGCGTTCCAGGAAATGCAATCGGGGCGGCAAAGCCCGGTTGCACTGGAAATGCCGTGGGATCAGTTTTCCGCCAGCGCCGAAGTTACGTCGCAGGATCCGTTGCCACTGCTGCCGAATCCAGTTCCGGATCCGGAGAAAATCGAGGCTTTGGCAGCCCTGGTCAATAAGGCGAAGGCACCCATGATGTGGGTTGGCAGCGGTGCGTTGCACGCGAGCGCGGAGATCCTGGCGTTAGCCGAACGCATCGGCTGTCCGGTTCTGTCCTATCGCACCGGCAAGGGCATCGTCGATGACCGGCATCCGCTCGCGTTGAATGTTGCCGCTGGCTACAAACTATGGCCGACGACTGACTTGCTGATCGGCTTCGGCACGCGCATCGATACGCCGCTCAGCCGGTGGGGCGATCATCCGCCGGGCCTGAAGGTTGCCCGGATCGATATTGATCCAGCCGAGATGCGCCGCTTGAAGGTTGACATCGGCATCGTCGCTGACACGGCCGATGCCGCGCGCAGCCTGACTGCAAAAATCACGTCGAAGCCAAATGTTGAACGGTTGGCCCTGGTTGCCAAGACGAAGGCCGAGGCTGTCGTTGCGGTGAAAAAAGTGCAGCCGCAAATGTCGTTCATCGAGGTCATTCGCGAGGTGATGCCCGAAAACGGCATTCTGTGCGATGAGATGACCCAGACCGCTTATGTGTCGTGGATCGGCTTCCCGTTTCATACGCCGCGCTCGCTGGTGACGTCCGGATTCTCTGGCACGCTGGGTGCGGGCTTCCCGATGGCGCTTGGCGTCAAGGTCGCGTATCCGGATCGCCCCGTTGTGGCGTTGACCGGCGATGGCGGCTTCCTGTTCGGCGGCACCGAGTTGGCGACGGCGGTACAACACGGCATCAACCTCGTCACGATCCTGTTCAATAACTCCGCCTACGGCAACGTCATGCGCGATCAGAAGCGGATGTATGAGGGGCGCGATTCAGGGGCGGCCCTGCGCAATCCGGATTTCCAGATGTTTGCGCGCAGCTTCGGCGTGCCGTCATGGAAAGTAACTGACGCCAAAGGCCTCAAAGTCGCGTTGACCGAGGCGCTGGCCGCTAATTCGCCAGCCCTGATCGAAGTCGTCACCGACATCGCAACCGAAACCGAGCCGTGGCAGTTCCTGGCCCCGACCCGGGGGTAAGACGTGGTGCGGGGCACTCGAACGTAGCTCGTAATGTAGCGTCTATTTCGGCACATCAGACAACGAGGCAGATCATCGTCATGCGCATTCTTCTCGCAGCACTACTTGCAGTCTCGACGGGCACGCTCGCGCTTGCCGATGTGGGCGACGGCGACAAGGCTAAGGCAATGCTCGCCCGCGTCGTGGTCAGCGTTCAAGCGGACCAGGCCGTGGCGTTGGAGAAGTTCACTGCGGGCACGGATGGGTTCAAAGATGGCAACATTTATCCGTTCTGTTTCCGACTCGACGACGGGGTCGTCATAACGGGGCAGACGGCTGGCAAGGATATCCGCACATTCCCCGGCGGCATCGGGACCGAATTATTCGCAGCCGGTCAAAAGCCGGAAGACGTCATCACTGAAGTCGCTTATTTAGCGCGCAAGCCACCGCCCGCCGATGCAACGCCCGTAAAGAAGGTCAGCGTGGTGCGGCGGATCGGCCAAATCAGCTGCGGGGTGGGGTACTATCCGTAAGGGTATGTGCTTGGTTGTCGAGCCATTTAATAAACACCGAACTTGTAGGTTGGGTTAGGACGCGCACTTAGCGGCCGTAACCCAACACTTTCCACCAACCGTCAAATGTTGGGTTACGGGCGTTCAGCCGCAGAGCAGCGGTCAGATCAGCGTGCGCCCTAACCCAACCTACGGTTGGGTCCGCAGCCCGAGGGTAATTAAGGTGGGCGGGCGGGGCATCGGGTGACGACGGCAAAATCCACGGTGCAGCACCAATTAGCAGCGTGGCACATTTGAAAATGCTGCCATCTGATATATACTTCTAGCACTCGGAAAAGGTGCTCCCTATGCCATTGCCCCACCCCTTGGTCACGATTTCAACCGACTATCTCAGCGGCACACCTGTGTTCACGGGAACGCGCGTGCCGGTGCAAGCGCTGTTCGACTATCTGGCTGCGGGCGACAGTCTCGATGAGTTTCTGTCGCAGTATCCGACTGTACTGCGCGATCACGCCGCTGCCGTCATCAAGCTCGCGGCGAACCATCTCGTGCCGGTGGTCGGGGCTGCAGAATGACTGGTAGCAGGTTGCGCGTTCTGCTCGACGAGTGCCTGCCCCATGTTCTTCGTCATGATCTGGTGATGTTCGACGTTGAGACGGCAGACTATGCCGGGTTGGCCGGTTTGAAAAACGGTGCGCTCCTGACGGCGATCAACGGTCGTTTCGATGTATTCGTGACCGTAGACACCAACCTTCAATACCAGCACGACCTCACGTCGATAATGTTTGGAATCATCGTGTTGCACGTTCCCACCAATCGGTTGTCCGATATCCGAGCGACGGTTCCCCGGTTGCAGCAGGCGATTGGTGCTGTTGGCGTCGGTGAGGTGCAGATCATCCGCTGAGTGAGCGCGATAATCCGCATTGGGAAGATTTGTTCCCAGCACTCGCGGCGAAATATGGCGTCCCGGACGTGTCGAACACGCTGAGCCCTGGGTCTTCGGGACAAGCCCGTGGATGACAGTTGTGGGTGGGTGATGGGTTATTCGGCCAGTGCGTGTCGATTGGCATCCATAAAAGCGTAGCAAGTTAGGTCCTGCAGCGACGGCCTCTCTATCAGTGTCTTTTGTCTGAGCCCAAAAAAGCGGTGCTCAAGCTTGTCTTGTACGAAGCCGCGCGCCGATTCTGAAAGACCTTTGGCTGTACCGCTTACATCTCGTCTGGACGTGCGATCAATCGTAGACGGAGTCAGCAGTTCCAAATTCTGTTCGCCAAAACCGAATCCCAAGAAAATTATTCGGTTGGCAGTATTGATCGCCCTTCTTACGTCCAGTGATCCGGTTTCGTCTTCTGAGCTCTCAGTGAATGTTCGGATACGGTCGGAAAGTGCAATGCAGGTATCTGGATCGATTTCGTTGTCGGAGTTAGGTGACCCTCCGAAGGCGGTCGATTCCAATTTTCCAAGAGAGCCGTATGGATGGTAGATTTTAATCAGCTCGGATTTTTCGTTTAGCTCATCGCGATTGAGAGCATACAAACCCGAAAGGGCGAGCTTGATAAACTGTTCAAAGCACCGATCATAGTTGAAAGAGATTATTGATACGCGCGAGAGTGCCTCATCAATATCTTTGCGCTCGGCGCCTGCGAACAAAATTTCTGCGAAAATTTGATGCCATGTGTTGTCGAAATATTGAGGCAAGATAGTGCTGTTTTTACCCGGCCATTCCAATTGAGTGCAGCAGCGTTCGCACTGTAAGATTACTCTAACGATAGCAGCTTTTATACAGCTTGCTATGAGTGGATTCTCTCGTCGTGAATGTAGAAAATTGTCAATCGATGGGCTAAAGGCCACGCCGTTCATTATTTGTCGACCAGCAGAATAGAGGTCATCCTTGGTGCGTCCGCTGTGTAGATGGCGACGAAGAAGCGCCTCGTAGAGACTTCGACTCGCTCTGGTTGCACGCCATTTTTCGTCGAAACCTGAGTCGTGAAATTCTACAGCCAAACTCTTGGCAATTTCGCTTTTGAGTGCTGCACCAAGAGGAAACCCACTCGGATGTTGGCTCGTCTGAAGTCCAAAACTCGCCGCCGCACCAATCACAAAAACTGTGTTCGGCTTAAACATTGCGCCATACCCTACTTCAAATGAGCCCTAATTCTCATCCATCTTGAGCGCCGCAATAAACGCCTCTTGCGGGATCTCGACTGAGCCGAACTGGCGCATCTTTTTCTTGCCACGCTTTTGCTTGTCGAGCAGCTTGCGTTTGCGGGAAATATCCCCGCCGTAGCACTTGGCCAGCACGTCCTTGCGCAGCGCCTTGATCGTCTCGCGGGCGATCACCTTGCCACCGATCGCCGCCTGGATCGGGATCTGGAACAGGTGCGGCGGGATCAGCTCCTTCAACTTCTCGCACATGGTGCGGCCGCGGCTTTCGGCGCGGGTGCGGTGCACGATCATCGATAGCGCATCGACCGGCTCGGAGTTGACCAGGATCGACAGCTTCACCAGCTCTTCCGGCTCGTAGCCGACAATCGTGTAGTCGAACGACGCGTAGCCCTTGCTCACCGACTTCAAGCGATCATAAAAATCGAACACCACTTCGTTGAGCGGCAACTCGTAAATCACCATGGCGCGGGCGCCAACGTAGGTCAGCTCCTTCTGGCGGCCACGACGGTCCTGGCAGAGCTTGAGAACTGCCCCTAGATAGTCGTCCGGCACGAGAATAGTCGCTTTGATCCACGGCTCTTCCATGTGATCGATCTTGACCACATCCGGCATGTCGGCCGGGTTGTGCATTTCGATCATCTGGCCGTCGTTCATATGCACGTGATAGATCACACTCGGCGCGGTGGTGATCAGGTCGAGGTTGAACTCGCGCTCCAGCCGTTCGATGATGATTTCGAGGTGCAACAGCCCGAGGAAGCCGCAGCGGAAGCCAAAGCCGAGGGCTGCTGAACTTTCCGCTTCATACGAGAAACTGGCATCGTTGAGACGGAGTTTGCCCATCGCCTCGCGCAGGTCTTCGAATTCGGCGGCATCGACTGGAAACAGCCCGCAGAACACCACCGGTTGTGCTGGCTTGAAGCCCGGCAATTGCACGGCGGTCAGGTTCTTCTCGTCGATGATGGTGTCGCCAACGCGGGTGTCGGCCACCTGCTTGATCGAAGCGGTGAAAAAGCCAACTTCGCCGGGTCCAAGCTCGGCCAACATTTCCTGCTTCGGCCTGAAAATGCCGACGCGCTCGATCTGGTAGTTGGCGTCGGCTGCCATCAGCTTGATCTTCTGGCCCTTTTTCAGCACGCCTTCCTTGACGCGCACCAACACGACAACGCCGAGGTAGGCGTCGTACCAGCTGTCAATCAGCAGCGCTGTCAGCGGCTTGTTGCGGTCGCCGACGGGCGGCGGCAGCTTTTCGACGATGGCTTCGAGCACAGCTGCGACGTTCAAGCCCGTCTTGGCAGAAACGCCCACGGCTTCCGATGCGTCAATGCCGATCACATCCTCGATCTGTTGCTTGACCCGGTCTACGTCTGCGGCCGGCAGATCGACCTTGTTCAGAACGGGCAGAATTTCGAGATTGTTGTCGAGTGCCTGATAGACGTTGGCGAGCGTCTGCGCTTCGACGCCCTGGGAGGCATCAACCACAAGGATTGCGCCTTCGCAGGCAGCAAGCGAGCGCGACACTTCGTAGGCGAAATCGACGTGGCCGGGCGTGTCCATCAGGTTCAGCTGATAGGTCTTGCCGTCCTTGTATTTATAGTCGAGACGCACGGTTTGCGCCTTGATCGTGATGCCGCGCTCCTTCTCGATGTCCATCGAGTCGAGGATCTGCTCTTGCATATCACGCAGGGCAACGTTGCCGCACAATTGGATCAACCGATCCGACAAGGTGGACTTGCCGTGATCGATGTGTGCGATGATGGAGAAATTGCGGATTAGGGATATGTCGGTCATGGGGCGGGGTGTAGCATCGTCGAGGCCATTGCAAAAGGGCTGGTTGCCGTGTTGGTGGAGCAGAATGGTGTGTGCTTAACGCCGCAGGGACCGGTGCGCTGCTAGAACCCGAAATATGGGGCATTTGTTATGAAAATTCGTGTCATCAACCCGAATACGACCGCTGAGATGACCTACGGCATTGGCAAAGCAGCACGTGCCGTCGCTGCCTTTGGTACTGAGATCGCGGCGGTTACATCGCAGTCTGGCCCGGTTTCAATCGAGGGCTACTACGACGAAGCGCTGTGCTTGCCGGGCCTGCTGCGGGAAATTGTGGTCGGTGAGGCGGCAGGCGCCGACGCCCACATCATCGCGTGTTTTGACGATACCGGCCTTGATGCCGCCCGCCAATTGGCGGCAGCACCTGTCATTGGCATCGGCGAAGCGGCAGCCCACGCGGCAACGCTGATTGCCCATCGGTTTACGGTTGTTACGACTCTGTCGCGTTCGATCCCGGCGCTGGAAGCCAATTTACTGAAGTATGGCTTCGACCGACGGTCGCGCGTGCGGGCAGCCGACGTCGCCGTGCTCGACTTGGAAAAGGCCGGCTCTGATGCCCGCCAACGCATCGACGATGAAATCCGTCGTGCAATCACGGATGATCGCGCCGAGGCGATCGTGCTTGGCTGTGCTGGCATGGCAAGACTGACGGTTGATCTGTCACAAGCGCACGGCTTGCCGGTGATTGACGGTGTTGGTGCCGCCGTGAAGCTCGCCGAGATGCTCGTAGCGCTTGGCCTCAAGACCTCGAAAGTTGGCGGCTACCAGCGCGGCGAGCCGAAACGACTCACCGGCGCCATTGCCGATCTGATGCGATAGGCAGCAATTGGTTTGTGCTATGCTGGATACGATGCAACGGGTCTACCCCACGGAGGAAATGCTGGCGCTTCTCGAATGGTATCGGGAGGCGGGTGTAACCCATGCGGTCGATGACATCGCAACTGATTGGCGCGCGCGTGGTGCGGACGCGCCCGGCAAGGGTTTTAAGTACCCAGCGTTAGAGCGGCACACCGAGGCCGGTTCGCCAACACTAACGCCGCGCCCCGTCGAACGCGCAATGCCTGTCGCTCCCCAGCAAAGACCTTCATCCGCCTCGAGCCAACCACCACCTTGGGACGTCGACGAATACGACGAACCGCCGCAACCGGCACAGCGCGCGGCTCCACCGCCGCAGCCCGCGCGCGCGCCCCAGCGTCCGGCGACCACGCCCGCACCACGTGCCTTTCCGACAGCCGCGCCCGATGATGCGACGATTGCCGCCCGAACAGCTGCCCAAGGTGCCACATCCCTCGACGACCTGCGCCGCAGTCTGGAGGCCTTTGACGGTTGTGCGCTGAAGGCAACGGCAAAATCGCTGTGCTTCTATCGGGGAGCCGCCCGCGCGCAACTCATGGTGATTGGCGAAGCGCCGATCCGCGAAGATGATATGGCGGGCACGCCGTTTATCGGTCCGCCTGGACAGCTGCTGGATCGGATGCTGGCGGCAATCGGCCATAGCGAGACAGATACTCACATGGCGAACATTGTCTATTGGCGCCCTCCCGGCAATCGCACACCAACACCGGCTGAAGCGCAGATTTGTCGGCCGTTCCTGGAACGCCAGATCGAGCTTGTAGCGCCCGATGTGGTGCTCGTGCTCGGCGGCACGGCTGCCAAGCATATCTTGAACGCGGTCGAGGGAATTGTTCGGCTGCGCGGCACCTGGCGCGAGATTACCGTTGGGGCGCACACGGCCCGCGTGATGACAACGCTTGGGCCTGATTTTCTGTTGAAGACGCCATCAAAAAAAGGCCAAGCGTGGTCGGATTTGTTGGCCGTCAAAATCGCACTTGATACACCGAAATAGAGGACCGAAGGCCATGCCCCGGATCGACGAGAGCCGCCCGTTCAATCCAGTGCGCATTGCGGTGCTGACGGTATCAGATACGCGCCAAGTGGCCGACGACAAATCCGGCAATACGCTTGTTGATCTGCTGACGGCGGACGGCCACGTGCTCGCTGACCGGGCGATCGTGAAAGACGATGTGGCCCAGATCCGCGCCCGCGTGCAGAGCTGGATCGCCCATCCCGAAATCGACGTGGTGATTACCACCGGTGGCACCGGCTTTACCGGGCGCGATGTGACGCCAGAAGCGCTCAGACCGCTGTTCGAAAAGGAAATCGACGGCTTCTCGACGGTGTTCCACATCATCAGTTACGCCAAGATTGAAACCTCGACGATCCAGTCGCGGGCGTGCGCCGGGCTCGCCGGTGAGACT
This sequence comes from Hyphomicrobiaceae bacterium, assembly GCA_031429105.1. Classification (GTDB taxonomy): domain Bacteria; phylum Pseudomonadota; class Alphaproteobacteria; order Rhizobiales; family Hyphomicrobiaceae; genus JAKFWF01. Next base: position 55,068 of record JANOYV010000066.1, read on the forward strand.
TACATTTTTTGCCTGCCGGGTTCGCCTGGAGCCTGCAAGGATGCTTGGCTTGGCATTCTCAAGTGGCAACTTGATAACCGTCATCGCCCCTGCAACTTCGTCGAGATCATGCCGCGGTTGGGCGAGCATCGGGGTAAGTAGTCAACGAGGGTATGCGGGATCTCCCAACCCCGTTCAGCTTGTCCTGCAAATATCTACCGGACAGCGGTGGTCTGCTGTACACGGCTTGCTGGTAACGACCCTATCAATCCGAGGAAATTCGAATGCGCTTCAGAAATCGTCAGGGGTCACCTCTGGCGCGAGGCCTGTGTCTAGCCATGGCGGTGATGGCGCTTGCCGTTGCTAGCGTTGCACTATTGGCACTTCAGCCCGCCCACGCCCAAACGCCACGCACGCAACTCATCGTGCACTCGACGCTCGAAGCCGACAACATCGCTGAGTTCAAGCGCGCCTTCGAGGCCGATAATCCAGACATTGAAATCATCTGGAGCCGTGATGCGACAGGCGTGATCACGGCGCGGATCGTCGCCGAGGGCGAACAGCAAAAAGCCGATGCGATTTGGGGGCTTGCCGTCACGTCGATTGCCAAGATCAAGACCTTGGGGTTGCTGGTGCCCTATGCGCCGGCCAACCTTGCGGCACTCAAGCCGTCGTTTCGCGATAAGGCTGATCCACCCTCGTGGGTGGGTATGGAGGCCTGGGTTGCGGCCGTCTGCTTCAACACGATCGAGGCGGACAAGCTCGGGCTCAAAAAGCCGACATCCTGGTTCGACCTGCTCGACCCCGCTTTTAAGGGCCGTATCCTGTTGTCCAATCCAGCTTCGTCCGGCACCGGCTTCTTTCACGTCTCGGGCTGGATCCAGATGTTCGGCGAGGAGAAGGCGTGGGCATTCATGGATCGCCTGCACGACAATATCGCGCAATACCAGCACTCCGGCACCAAGCCGTGCCGTGATGCTGCGACCGGCGAGTTCGCGGTTGGTATCTCGTATGAGCTCGCAGGTGCATCACTCAAGACCAAAGGCGCGCCGCTTGATGTTTTACTGATGAAGGAAGGCGGCGGCTGGGACATGGATACGGCTGCCATTCTTAAAGGCACGAAGAAGCTCGATGCGGCCGAGCGGTTAATGGATTTCGCTGCCAGCCGGAAGGCGAACGAGCTTTACGCCAAGTTCGTGTCGCAGGTGGCGATTGAGGGCGTGGCAAAGCCGATCCCGAATTATCCGGAAGGAGTTGCTGCATCGATGATCAAGAACGACCTCGATTGGGCGGCTGAAAACCGCGACCGCATCATCAAGGAATGGCAACGCCGCTACGAGTCGAAGTCAGCGAAGTAAAGCTGGATCGAGGGATGCCGGACAGCGAAGCGCGCCAATGATTGCGCACTCTCAAGCGGCGCGCTTCCAGTCCAGTAATGCAGTCCCAAACGCCTGGAACAGTGCCCGATTGATCGGGTTGTGCTGCGGATCATACTCCGCATGCCATTGGACGCCGAGTGCGAAGCCGGTCGCATCGGCGATGCGGATCGCTTCGATCGTGCTGTCTTCGGCGATGCCCTCGATGACGACCCGCTCACCGGCCTCGAGGATGCCCTGCCCATGCAGGGAGTTGACCCGGATCGTTTCAACGCCGAGCAACTGCGCGAAGGTGCCGCCAGGGACGAGGCTCACGTCGTGGCGGTCGGCAAACACGACGGTCGGGTCAGGGTGGACTTCGCCAGTGTCGAGCCGCGGCATCCGATGGTTCATGCGACCGGGCAATTCGCGAATCTCTGGGTGCAACGATCCGCCGAACGCCACGTTCATTTCCTGAAAGCCACGGCAGATGCCGAAGATCGGCATACCCCGCTTCACGCACTCCGCGGTGAGCATCAACGCCATATCGTCCCGGCGTTCGTCGTAGGGCTCGTGCGCACTGTGGGGTTCGCATTTGAACCGAGTTGGATGCACGTTCGCGCGGGCGCCGGTCAGCAGCACGCCGTCAACCACATCTAACAGCGCGCCGATATCCGTGATGTCGGGCGCGCCTGCAAACATCAGCGGCAGCGCGTTGGCAACCTCTGCAATCGCCCTGAGATTGCGCTCACCCACCATCTGGGTCGTGAAGCGGTTTTCGACAACGTGCGCATTGCCGATCACGCCGACGACTGGCCTGCCGGAAGCCTGGCCCCGCTGTGTCACTTCGCAACCTCACGACCAAATCGCAACATAAGGCTTGGATGCTCCGGTTAGCAGTTTGAATCGATGACCATCATAGGCAATCGAGTATGCACGTGCAGCCCGCCTGTGGGGTATCTGCTGTGCACTTAATTCGACCCTTATTGCGCTTTTTGCCCATAATTCTTGAATTTTTCGAGCACAATGGTCATTTCGTGAGCATCCAAGATGTGCGGCTGCCCAAGCGTCAGCACTTTGTAATACTGCTCCGCCAGCACCTCGACGGCCTGCGCTAACTCAAGTGCTGCCGATAACGACTCGCCGATGGCGATTTGCCCATGGTTGGCAAGCAAGCACGCGTCGCGATGTTTCAATCCTATGGCGACGTGCGCTGATAGTTCCGCCGAGCCAAAGGTCGCGTAGGGCACGCACGGGATGTCCGCACCGCCCGCAGCTGCAACCATGTAGTGGAACGCTGGAATCGACAGATGCGCGCAGGCCAGCACCGTCGCATGCATCGAGTGCGTGTGAACCATGGCGTGGCGATCAGGACGCGCAGCGTATGCGCTCAAATGAAATTGCCACTCGCTGGAGGGCTTGCGGGCAGCCTTTGGCACCATTCCATCGTGGTCGATAAAAACGATATCCTTGGGGCCAATTGCATCATAGGCCATGCCGGAAGGGGTGATCAGCATGCCCGTGCTCCACCGCAGCGATACGTTGCCGGCGCGCCCTGGTGACAGTCCCATGCGGCTCATCTGTAGCGCTGTATCGATAACAGCTGACCGGGCAGCGCTTTCGGTCCCCTTGGACTTCGGGGCAGATTTCATGCTCATGCTGTTTCGCTCTTGAACGGGCCATCCAAGTCGTGGGATGCGCCCTTCAGCCAATATACGTCACTCAATACATTCCTCAGGAAAAACAATCGTGCAATTGCCCATACCGTTAACAATTCTGACCGGTTTTCTTGGCAGCGGGAAGACAACATTGCTAAAGGCAGTGTTGAAATCTCCTGCCATGGCTGGCACGGCCGTGATTGTGAACGAGTTTGGTGAGGTCGGCCTCGATGACGCGCTGATCCGGTCAACGGGTTCGGCGATCGGCGATAGCACCGTGTTGCTGCCGTCGGGCTGCGTGTGCTGCGAAGTGCAGGGTGATCTGATTGCGGCGCTGCTCAAGCTGCATGGGGATGTTCTGGCTGGCAAAATCCCCGAGATTTCGCGCGTTGTGCTCGAAACCACCGGGTTGGCTGATCCGGGCCCGATTGCGAGTGCGCTGATCAATGATCGCGACTTGTTTCGCGTCTACCGGCTCGACAGCATCGTTACCACTGTCGATGCCGAGCACATTCGTGCAGAACTTGCCGATAACGCCGAGCCCGCCCGCCAGATTGCGTTGGCCGATCGGTTGGTGCTCACCAAAACGGATCGCGTGACCCAAGCTGCCGCTGACGATATCGCTTGGCTGCTGGGTGAACTCAATGCAGCCGCGCCAGTGACGCGGGTGGTCAAAGGTGACATTGATCCAACACTGTTGTTCGGCATTGGTGCGACCGAGATAACTGCAACCGGTGCAAACGCTGCTGCCTGGTTAGCCGCCGATAAAATTTCAGGTGCCAACGGGCATGATCACGATTGCTCAGTGCACGGCTGTGATCATGCAGATCATGCTCACCCACACGCCGACGGGCCGCCCGCGCACTTGCACGGCATTCGCTCATTTTGCTTGACGTTCGAAGTGCCGCTCGATGGCCGTAAGCTCGAAGGCGTTATGGAGGCGGTGCGCCTCGTCTACGGACCAAAGATCTTGCGCATGAAGGGAATTATCGCCGTCATGGGCGAGCCGCGACCGGTCGTGATTCATGGCGTCGCACAGACGTTCTATCCGACCGAGCAATTGGAGGCTTGGCCGAGCGACGATCATCGCTCGCGCATTGTCTTCATCACCAAGGACCTGGATGAAGCCTCGGTCCGCATGGCGTTCGGGCCATTATTTTGATTGCCGCATCCGACGCCCTCGCGGGGAGCCAGCCGGATGCGGCGATAAAACCGCTTAAACCACAGTCACATCCAAATCAGCGACACCGTCGACGTGACCCTTGAGATGATCGCCCTTTTTGACCGCGCCGACGCCTGCTGGTGTGCCGGTGAAAATGAGATCGCCAGCCTTCAGTGCCCACAGGCTCGACAGATATTCGATCTGTGATGGGATATCCCAGATCATCTCGGCGAGGTCGCCGGTTTGCTTGCGCACGCCGTTGAGGTCGAGCCAGATCGCACCTTTCGACGGATGGCCGATCTTCGAGGCGGGTTGGATCGCGGTGCACGGTGCGGAATCGTCGAACGCCTTGCCGATCTCCCACGGGCGACCGGTTTTCTTCGATATGCCTTGCAGGTCGCGGCGCGTCATGTCGAGCGCCACTGCATAGCCGAAGATGTGACCGAGCGCGTCGGCGGCCTTGATGTTCTTGCCGCCGCTCTTCAGCGCGACGACAAGTTCAATCTCCCAATGCACGTCGGTCGAAACGCTGGGGTAGGGGAACTTGCCATCGGTGCGCAGGGCATCGGGCGTTTTCATGAAGAAGAAGGGCGGTTCTTTATCTGGATCAAAGCCCATTTCGCGCGTGTGTTCGGCGTAGTTGCGGCCGACGCAATAGAGGCGGCGCACGGGGAAGAGTGCGCCGGAGCCAGCCACCGGCAACGCTGCCTGCGGTGGGCAATCGATCACGTAAGTCGTCATGCGGCATTCCTCTGGTTGATTTAAATGCCGCCCGCCGGTTTCGCGCCCATTTCTCACGAAACACAGCTCAGCGGATAAAAATTCGGTCGGGTCAAACCGGGCGTATTGCGCGACTTGAACTAACCGATGTGGCTTACGCCACCTTTTTCATCAAGTTGCGATTGATCAGCGTTTCGGCAATCTGGATCGTATTGAGCGCGGCCCCCTTGCGCAGGTTATCCGAGACCACCCAAAGCACGAGACCGTTCTCAACCGTTGCGTCGGCACGGATGCGGCTGATGAAGGTCGCATCGTCTCCGGCGCACTCCTGAGGCGTGATGTAACCGCCGTCTTCGTGCTTATCGATCACGACGCAACCCGGCGCCTCGCGCAGGATCGAGCGGGCAAATTCGGCTGACATTGGTTTTTCAAATTCGACGTTGATTGATTCCGAATGGCCAACGAATACCGGCACGCGCACGCAAGTGGCCACCACCTTGATCTTCGGATCGAGGATCTTCTTGGTCTCCGCCATCATCTTCCACTCTTCCTTGGTGAAGCCGTCTTCCATGAAGACGTCGATGTGTGGAATAACGTTGAAGGCGATTTCCTTGGGGAATTTCTTGGCCGAGACTTCCTGGCCCGGCACGTACTTGCCCTTGGTCTGCGACCACAACTCGTCCATTGCAGCCTTGCCCGCGCCCGAGACCGACTGATAGGTCGACACGACGATCCGCTTGATCGTCGCTTCATCGTGGAGCGGCTTTAACGCAACCACCATTTGCGCCGTTGAACAATTTGGATTGGCGATGATGTTCTTACGGCTGTTCTTTTTCATGTAGCCGTCGAGCACGTGCGCGTTCACTTCCGGCACGACCAGCGGCACGTCGATGTCGTAGCGCCACGCCGACGAATTATCGATCACAAGCGCCCCGCTCGCACCGATCTTTGGCGCCCATTCCTTGGCAACGGCGCCGCCCGCCGACATGATCACGAAGTCCATCTTCGAGAAATCGAAACGCTCGATATCTTCGCATTTGAGAGTCCGGTCGCCAAACGACACGCCCTTACCAACAGAACGGCGCGAGGCGATCGCGTGCACTTCGGTTGCCGGGAATTTGCGCTCGTCGAGAATCGTAAGCATTTCATGGCCCACGTTCCCCGTGGCACCAACGATTGCGACCTTGTAGCCCATAGCAGTATCTCCGATTGCTGCACGCGACCCTATATGCCGGAGCAGGCAGGGAGCGTCATAGCTGATTTTGCCGCAGAATCAATCGGGAGATGGGTTTGCTGGGGAAAGGACTGTGCTGTTATGCGCCCACAAAATACGTGGCCAGCCATGACTGCGGCCGACCTAAACGGGACGGGTCATCATGGTTTCTGAATGGTGACCGAAGGAAGTTTTATTTCGACGGTGTTGCGCTGCTTGTCCCAATACAAATAACCGACGATGGCGACAGCCACGATCAAGCCACCAATTAAAAACGATTTGGCGTCCATAGAATTTCACTTTCTAGATTTGGTCCGCAGTCGAAGCAAAAATTCTAAAATTGTGACGGAAACGTGAATGAAGCGCGTTCTTGGTTTGAATGCGTTCAGCAGAAACGTCTGGCAATTTAATCACTTGGCCGAGGTCAGCCTAGAACCAACGGCCTCGCCCGTAGAAGCCACCACCGCCGAGCACGATAAGCACGATCAGTAAGATGAGGAGCGTATTGGTGTCCATGGAAGTTACCTGCCAGCCGCTGAGTATTTTTCGCGCCATTCTTGGCGTATGGTGCCTAAACGCGCTGACCCGCTGGAAAGTTCCAGAATACGTGACGTATTTCGTTGGTGAAGGGTCCGCAAGGCTCGGTCAAACGACGAGCGGCTTTGCGATCAATACGCTTCCAAGTGCAATGAGGCCGGTGAAAAACCAACGCTTGAAAGTCGTCGCATCGATCGTCACTCGCACGGTTTGCCCAATCGCCTGTCCGGCAAGTGCTGGTATCAACGTGCCGATGGCCGTCCAGGCTAGTCCGCCTTCGGCGAGTCCGGTTGAACCCAGCGTCGCCGCCAACGCTAGCGTGGAGACGAAGAAAGACACTCCAAGGGCCTGCACGAGTTCGTTTTTTTCGAACCCGACTGCCTGCAGATAGGGCACGGCTGGGATCACGAATATGCCGGTGGCGGCCGTGATGGCGCCGGTGATGGCCCCGACCAACGGTGACAGCCAGCTCTCGTGACGTCGCTCGACACGAAATTGAACTTCGGCGAGTCCGAGACCACCGTAGATCACCAGGGCTGCGCCAAGCGCTGCTGCAGCAAGTTTGGCATCGGCGCCGTTGATCAAGCCGCCACCGGCAAATGTACCCATGACGATCCCAAACATCATCGGCCACAGCCGTCGGCACAGAGGTACGAGTGTAGTTGCGGGGCGCATCTGTTGAATGTTCGTAATCGTCGACGGAAAGATCAGTAAAACTGCAGCTTGGGCGGGCGACATAACCAAGCTTAACAGGCCGATGGAAATGGTCGGAAGTCCTAGCCCGATCACGCCCTTTACAAAACCGGCAAGAAGGAAGACGCCGCCAATTGTAGCAATCAAGGTCGGAGACAGGTCCATGGTGCAGCCTATTTTGCAATTGTGCGGCGTTCGAGATTTGCAAAGCTGTACGCCGTGCGAGCGATCAATGCTTCGGCCTCGACCGAAGTATGTGATGCACCACAGGCTGACATGTTACGAGGTTCGTCGACGATAAGCCCAGGTAACGACGCTCGGGCTTTACAGCCAATCAGGCTCCGTTGGCGCATCAAGTGCGTCACAGGAGGAGTGCTGCGCGATTTATCGAAGCCGCACCGGCTTTGGTCGGCCAAAAAAAATGAAAAATATAATAAATAGTCAAAAAAATCAATAATATATGGTGCCCTGGAGGGAACCACTCTTCAAGTTGCTGTTGACTGACAGAGGACGACACACGTTGCCAGAAAATGTCTAGAGTGCCATATTTTACAGCATGTTAATCTGATCCAACTTCCTTTCATCCCTGCCACTGAGTGCCACCTTCAACCATTGACTGTCAGTGAATGTTCGTTAGTTAGGGCTACCAGTAGGGACATCAAATTGAGGTAGAGCTCCAAGAGCACGCGCGTGCGAGCAAGCCACCGCCTCAGCGCGCTCAAGTTGGCTAAGGCGCGTGTGCCAGGAATTCTGGAAGATGGGGCGGGGCTGCGTTTTCTGATTACTGAAAGCGGCACAAAGCGTTGGGTCTTGCGACTGACTATCAACGGATGGCGCTCCAGAGGATGGCGGTCATATTCGAGAGTGCGATCCTTCGTGGGACACGCGAGCGCGCGAGCCCTTGCACTGGGGTTCGACGGGAACTGGGCACTGCTCGACCGAAGGTTGTGCATCGTGCAGCACTGCCATGGCATGACGTTCCGGCCTTTTTCAACGAGCTGTCTGACCGGCCGAGAATCACCGCTGCCTCTCGACTAGCGTTGCAGTTTATTATCCTTACGGCTTGCCGGAGCGAGGAGGTGAGGGGGACTCGTTGGTCCGAGATCAATCTCGATGCGGGCGAGTGGACCGTGCCGGCCGCTCGCATGAAGATGAAGATGAAGATCGACCACATCGTCCCGTTGTCCAGTGGTGCGCTGGCTGTACTCGCGCAGGCAAAATCCCTGCTCCTAGACGACAACGATCTTGTGTTTCCATCTTCGGTCGGCACATGGCTGAGCGACAATACGCTGAGCAAAATAATGCGCGACTCTCAAACACGAGGCACGCCGCATGGTTTTCGCTCAAGCCTCAAGGACTGGGCGGCGGAGCGGGGAACTCGTGACGAGGTCAGCGAAGCAATCCTTGCGCATGGTGATCCCAATAAAGTGCGCGCTGCATACAGCCAGACTACTTACTTCGCCGAGCGCCGAGTTGTTATGGAGGATTGGAGCAGGTTTGTGTTCGCGTGCCCGCGACCTTGGAACCACTCTGAGATTTTGGATCTTGTTGTATAGCCTTACGGCTTGACCACAGATCTAAACGTGTTGGCCATGCGAGATACTGTCTCACGGCCATCAATCCATTGACAACCACGGCCGGTTTTGGACCTCCTGTTTCCAAGCTCCCTACTGTTTTCCGTAGATTGTATTCTGCATAACGATACCTGGTTGGCATGGCCATCATGCAGCACTTCGGTTGTGGTCCTAAATTCTGATGCCGGTTGCGTTGCTGACAAGATGATGGGTGTTGGCCAACGGCATGAAAGACGAACCCTCGACCAGATCCGAACCGGCCTGGCTCGACCCGAGCAACGACCGCAAGACCCCGTACTCGGAGGCAGAGCTTAACGGATTGACGGACGACCAAATCGCCTTGCTTGCGGACACGCCGGCTCGGCGCAATCTCGTCGCCGATGTCGGCACTCAACGAGCTAGAGAGATTGTGAAGCTGCGCCTCGCCGGTCGAGACCCGAACAGCTAGATCAACTGGCAGCCAAGCGGTGATCTGATAGCGACCGTTTGACAGTCGTCGGCTTGGGGCCGATTTTGTTGCAAAAGTCTTTGACGGTCTCGACGTTGGCTGCGGCGCATGTTTTCAAAATCGACCCGACACCCCGTGTTCCCGCTCGCTCCAGGGGAGCAGCGGCCTCAACGCACTCACTTTGACTCACATGACGC
>JANOYV010000067.1:0-11780 GCA_031429105.1 Hyphomicrobiaceae bacterium
CGCATCCAAGTTTCCGGCTGTTTGCGACCACCAACACCATAGGCCTTGGCGATACCTCGGGTCTCTATCACGGCACGCAGCAGATCAACCAAGGTCAGATGGACCGTTGGTCGATCGTCTCGACGTTGAACTATCTGCCACACGATGACGAAGCCAAGATTGTGCTCGCCAAAGTGAAGTCGTTCGCTAAGACCGAAGCGAAGCGGAAGCAAGTCTCGAACATGGTTCGGGTTGCAGACCTGACGCGCAATGCGTTCATCAACGGTGATCTATCAACTGTGATGAGCCCGCGCACCGTGATGACCTGGGCCGAGAACGCCGAGATCTTTGGCAACATTGGTTTTGCATTCCGCCTGACGTTCCTCAACAAGTGCGACGAACTTGAGCGACCGCTGGTTGCCGAGTTCTACCAGCGTTGCCTTGGCGAAGAATTACCGGAAAGTGCAGCGAACGTGGCGCTGAGCTGAGGTAGAGCGCCGTTCTCGCGCTTCAATGCGAGAATGACAGCGGTGAGCGAGAATGGTCACGGTAACACCGAAGAAAAAAGAAGCACCGGCCGAGCCGTTCAAGAACGCGCTTGGCCTGTGCGTGCGTGCGATCGCTGGTGACGATGAGGTGCAAGTCACCTACGCCGCTGGCAAGCCGGAGCTCGACGGGCACACAATCCAATTGCCAGAGCCGTCGCGCGTACCGACCCGCAAGGAAGTGGCCGTGATTCGCGGCTGGGCCGACAGCTTCGCGCTGACTGCTGCGATGCACGACAGCAAGGTTCACCGCAAGCTCGCGCCTGAGTCCGGGCCGGCCCGCGCTGTGTTCGAGAGCGTCGAGCGTGCGCGCGTTGAATCACTCGGCTCCAATCGGATGCCGGGTATGGCAAACAATCTCACTGCCAAGATCGAGGATCAGTACGGTCACGGTCGCTTTGCAAATGTGAAGGAAAAGGCCGAGGCGCCGCTTGAGGAGGCTCTAGCCTTGATTGTTCGCGAGCGCTTGACTGGCCAAAAGCCACCCAAGAGCGCGCAGGCCCTTGTCGATGTCTGGCGCGATTGGGTCGATGAGCGCGCCGGCAAGACACTCGCAAAAATGGATAGCCTCGTCGAAGACCAGGTTGCGTTTGGCAAACTTGCCCGCGATGTGTTGCGCCAGCTCGAACTGGTCGATGAAAATGCCAACGGCGAGAAAGAAGAAGGCGAGAGCGACGAGGAAGAAAATCCCGACGGCGGCGACGAGCAATCCGACGACAGTCAGGATGGCTCCGAAGGGCAAGACCAAGCCGACGACCAGGAAACAACTGACGGTGAAGATGGGGAAACCCAGGACGCGACAGATAGCGCCGACAGTGACGAATTCGACGCCGATGCCGACGGCGAAGACCCGTCGGAAACGCGCGAACCGTGGCGCCCGAACCAGTCGGTCCTCGATAATCCGGACGCGTTTGGCTACAAGGTCTTTTCCAAGACGAACGATGAGGAGATCACTGCCGAGGATCTCTCCACGCCAGATGAACTCGAGCGGCTGCGCACGTTTCTGGACAAAGAACTCCGCGCGCTTTCGAGCGTCGTCGCCAGGCTCGCCAACCGCCTGCAACGCAAACTACTTGCTCAGCAAAATCGCGCTTGGGATTTCGACATTGAAGAAGGCGTGCTCGACGCCTCGCGCTTGACTCGCATCATCATCGATCCAATGTTCCCGCTGTCGTTCAAGCGCGAGCGAGACACTGACTTCCGCGACACAGTCGTCACGCTGCTGATCGACAACTCCGGCTCGATGCGCGGGCGGCCGATCATGGTGGCTGCCTGCTGCGCCGACATTCTTGCCCGCACGCTTGAGCGCTGTGGCGTTAAAGTCGAAATCCTTGGCTTCACCACCAAAGCGTGGAAGGGCGGACAAGCCCGCGAAGGTTGGTTGGCGGCCGGCAAGCCGGCGACGCCAGGTCGGCTTAACGATCTGCGTCACATCATCTACAAAACAGCCGACTCGCCATGGCGCCGGTCCAAGCGCAACCTCGCGTTGATGATGCGCGAGGGCCTGCTTAAGGAAAACATCGACGGCGAGGCCCTCGCCTGGGCGCACAATCGCTTGCGCGCGCGCCCCGAGCAGCGGCGCATTTTGATGATGATCTCGGACGGCGCGCCGGTAGACGATTCAACGCTGTCGGTGAACTCAGGAGCCTACCTGGAACAGCACTTGCGGCAGGTGATCGAAGAAATAGAGTTGCGCTCGCCAGTCGAGTTGATCGCCATCGGCATTGGCCACGATGTGACGCGCTACTATCGACGCGCGGTTACAATCACCGATCCAAGCGAACTGGCTGGCGCCATGACCGACAAGCTCGTGGAGCTGTTCGAAGAGAAGGCGAAGAAGGTCGTGGCTCCTTCACGACCTGTGAAGCGTAAAGCGATGTTTAGCTGAACGCGCCGACTAGAGGTTGGGTCAACCGCTTGCAGCGTCATCTTCACTACGCTCAGATGTCCTTCGCAAATCTCAGCGCATCATAGATTGCTGCGTGAATGTTGCGTGAGGCGACGGCATCACCAATGCGAAACAATTGAAATGTGTTTTCTGGTGCACGAACCAAGGTCTGCGGGCGATGCGCCATGAACGCTGCTTGGTCGACCTCACCTAAATTTTTCGATTGCGGCTTCAACGCAAAATAAAGCTCATCGAGCGGCAGCGTGCCCGCTTCCACCACCACCTGATCAACCCGACGCTCGTGGCGTTTTTTGCTGTACTCATTGTAGAGCGTCGCCACCAGCGTATTACCCTCACGCGTGACCTTCTCCAGCATCACGTTGAGCGTTGTTTTGATGCCGTGCACGTCGAATGCCTTCAGGAAGGCTGGATAGTTCAGTCCACCAACATCTGGTCCAACGGCACGCTCTGGAGTCGCAAACTCGACCTTGGCGCCATCTTCGCCAAGAAATTCGGCCGTAACCAGACCTGCATGCGCACCATTGTCATCGAACAGAAGCACACTTTCGGCAGGCCGGACAGCACCTGAAAGAATGTCCCAGGACGTCGTGACGAGATCTTCTCCCGCCTCCAGGAAGGACGTGTTCGGCACTCCGCCCGTGGCGATGATAACGACGTCAGGCAATTCCGCGATCACATCACCCGCTTCCGCCAACGCGTTGTAGCGAATATCGACGCCGTACCGCGCGCATTCCGACAAGCGCCAATCGACGAGCCCCTGCGTTTCGCGTCGGCGCTTGAGCGCTGTCTGCAAGCGGACTTGTCCGCCGGCACGGTCAGCGGCCTCGAAGACAACAACGTCATGCCCGCGTTCGCCAGCGACCCGGGCCGCCTCCAAGCCGCCCGGGCCAGCACCCACAACCACAACCTTGCGCCGAGGCCCGGTTGCTTTCGTGATTACGTGCGACAGCGATGCTTCACGGCCCGTGGCTGCGTTATGAATACAGAACGCATCGCCACCAAAATAAATCCGATCAATGCAGTAGGCTTGACCAATGCAAGGACGAATTTCGTTTTCCCGCCCCTCGATGATCTTGCGCACGATATGAGGATCTGCCATGTGCGCTCGCGTCATCGCGACCATGTCGAGCTTGCCGCTCGCAACCGCATGTCGTGCCGTTGCCACGTCCTGGATGCGAGCCGCGTGGAACACGGGAAAATTGGTGTGCGCGCGGATCTCACCGGCAAAATCGAGGTGCGGTGCCGACCGCATTCCCATGATCGGAATGACGTTTCCGAGGGCCTCGTCACTGTCTATGTGACCGCGAATGACGTTGATGAAATCAATGTAACCCCCAGCAGCAAGAAGTCGGGCGATTTCCATGCCTTCGGTCTTGGAGATCCCGCGCTCCCAATCTTCGTCACACACCATGCGGGCACCGACGATCGGGCCCGGGCCAATTCGTTTTCTAACGGCCTCAATGACTTCGGATGAAAACCGCATCCGATTTTCAAGGCTGCCGCCATATGCGTCGGTTCGCTTGTTGGTGGCCGGCGACCAGAACTGATCCAGGAGGTGACCATACAGTTCCAATTCGAACCCATCGAGACCAGCCGCCACTACCTTTTCCGCGGCATCGGCGTAGTCGCTTTTGATGCGCTCAAGATCCCAGTCTTCCGCGGCCTTTGGAAACGATCGGTGGGCCGCCTCGCGCACGACCGAGGGCGCTACCACCGGCAGCCAATCGGCCTTGGCCCATCCCGTGCGGCGCCCGAGATGCGTGATCTGGATCATCACCGCGGCCCCGTGGCTGTGCACGTCATCGGCCAGTTCCTTGAGCCAGCGGACACTTTCATCCTTGTAAAGCAGGATGTTGCCGAAGGCCTGCGGACTATCGGGTGATACACACGCCGAACCACCGATCATTGTTAGCGCAATGCCGCCTTTCGCCTTTTCGCTATGATACAGCCGATACCGGTCCTTCGGCAGGCCGTCCTCGGTGTAAGAGGGCTCGTGCGCTGTCGACATCAACCGATTGCGCAGTGTCAGATGCTTGAGTTGATAGGGCTGCAACAAGGGGTCGGTCGATGGCTTCATATCGCACTAGCTCTTGGTACCGTTCAGACGAGACCCTACTGTGTCGCCTCAACGGCATTGCGGCCAAGAGAATTCTACGGCAGCAGGAGCGGGCCGTCTGATTTAGCCAAATTCGGGTCGTACGAAGACAACCACCATGAACAGCTTTGGTTCTTCGATTGGGCTACGCCTGTAAAATAATCGAACCTTGCAGATGCTGTTCAAAAATTGACCTTGTATGCTGGCCAAAGGCCTGAGTAAGTAAAGATGGAGAGTGCGACAGCCGGGCGATAGACCCAGGCATCGCGCGGGAGGGTCGCAAAACCACCGAGGGCACAGTCAGATATGATTGTGACTCATGGCGGTTTAAGCGCTCGGAGTAGGTGAGGCGAATGGCGTCCAGTTCGGTTGCAAGTTCCACCGTTGACGCCCACGTCCGTTTCAAGGATGTGCAGAAGAGCTACGACGGCAAATCTCTGGTCGTCAAAAATCTTAATCTCGATATCCAAAAAGGTGAATTCGTTACAATGCTCGGGCCCTCCGGCTCTGGCAAGACGACGACGCTGATGATGCTGGCTGGCTTTGAAACGGCAACGCACGGCGAGATATTTCTTAAAGGCACACCGATCAACAACACCCCGCCCAACAAGCGCGGCATCGGCATGGTGTTCCAGAACTACGCTCTGTTTCCTCACATGACCGTCTTTGAGAACCTCGCGTTTCCGTTGCAGGTTCGCAGTTTGGATAAGGCAACGATCGAGGCCAAGGTTACGCGGGCGCTCGGCATGGTATCGCTGTCGCAGTTTGGCGCGCGAAAACCAGCACAGCTTTCGGGTGGCCAACAACAGCGCGTGGCCGTTGCCCGCGCACTCGTTTTTGAACCCGACATTGTGTTAATGGACGAGCCGCTGGGCGCACTCGACAAGCAATTGCGCGAGCAAATGCAGTACGAGATCAAAACGCTGACAAAAAGCCTCGGTGTGACAGTAGTTTACGTGACACACGATCAAGCCGAAGCGCTAACCATGTCGGACCGAATTGCCGTTTTCAACGATGGCATTATCCAACAACTTTCAACGCCTTCTGAGCTTTACGAAGCGCCAATCAACTCATTTGTTGCCCAATTTATTGGCGAAAACAATCGCTTGCCTGGAAAGATTACGAAAGCGGTCAACGGCGTGTGTCACGTATCGCTGGCCGACGGTACGCACATCGAGGCGTTGCCGATCAATGTGCAGGCGGGCGGGACGACAACGACGACGCTATCGATCCGGCCCGAACGCGTTGAAGTTGATCCGTCAACGCCTGACATCAACAACCGCATCACCGGCGTCGTAAATGACATCATTTATTTGGGTGATCATCTGCGCGCCCGGATGACAGCAGGCGGCAGCGACAACTTTATCGTCAAAGCCCCCAATCGAGATGGACAGCGGCGCCTTGAAAAAGGCCAGTCTGTCATACTCGGCTGGCGCACCAAGGATTGCCGTGCCCTCGATCCTCTTTGAGTTAGAGCCCGAGGGTAAAGCAAGGATGCCGGATCAACCGGCATGTTGCCGTCTAGTTGAGTTTAGTTGAGTTCAACAAAGGGAGAACCTGAATGAAAAGCATGAAGCTACTCGGCGCAACGGCAGTTGCGGCAGCACTTGCCGGCAGCTACGCCTACGCGCAAACCAAGACGCTGACGGTTGTATCGTGGGGCGGCGCCTACACGAAGAGCCAGGTCGAGGCCTATCAAAAACCGTTCATCGCCAAGACCGGCATCCAGATCAAATCTGAGGACTATGAAGGATCAGTTGCCCCAATTAAGGCACAGGTCCAATCCGGAAAAGTGACGTGGGATATCGTCGACGTTGAACTCGCCGATGCCGTTCGCATGTGCGATGAAGGTCTGCTCGAAAAAATTGATCATAAGTCACTGCCAGCCGGTACCGACGGCAAGGCTGCGACTGACGACTTTATTAAAGGCACACTACACGACTGCGCCGTTGCAACAATCCTTTGGTCGACAATCTACGCATACGACGACAAGAAGTTTGCCGGCGCCAAGCCAACGACAATCGCCGACTTCTTCGACACTGCGAAATTCCCCGGCAAGCGCGGCATGCGCAAGTCGGCGAAAATCAACCTTGAGTTCTCGCTGATGGCCGACGGCGTTCCCGCCGCCGACGTCTACAAGGTAATGAAGACGAAGGAAGGCATTGATCGCGCCTTCAAGAAACTGGACACAATCAAAAAGGACATCGTCTGGTGGGAAGCAGGCGCCCAACCACCGCAACTGCTCGGAGATGGCCAGGTCGTCATGACGACAGCCTACAACGGCCGCATATTTGACGCAGCCATGAAGGACGGTAAGCCGTTCGTCATCGTCTGGGACGGCCAAGTTTGGGATATCGACCTCTGGGTCATTCCAAAGGGTTCGCCCAACAAGGAAGCCGCGATGGACTTCCTGAAGTTCTCGACAACGACGGACGCGCTGGCTGAGCAAGCTAAGTGGATCTCTTACGCACCGGCCCGCATGTCGTCTGTGCCGAAGGTTGGTAAGTTCAATGATGGCAAGACCGATATGGCTTCGCACATGCCAACCGCACCGGCGAACTTCAAGAATGCCGTACAGAACGACTTCCTGTTCTGGGCTGACAAATCGGACGAACTCGGCAAGCAGTTCAACACCTGGCTCGCAAAGTAAGCAAAGCTTGGCGGAAGGCGCGCAGGCCGCGCCTTCCGCTCCTTTCAACTTGACCCGACTGACCTAGCCGGGGGAGTGAGCTGGGACCATGACGACGCTAGCGGGATTGGCTCCCGAAACAATGCGCGTAGCACAGCCCGGTCCGATCCTGGCGGCCGACGGCGTGGCGTTGGACAAGAAGCTTGCCCAAGTGACGCGCCAGGCGCGGATCAAGGCATTTCTCCTCGTCGCACCGCTTCTCGTCTTCGTCTTGATCTTTTTCGTCGCCCCGATCATGCAGATGCTTCGTTTGTCGACCGGCGACGTCATGATCGCAACTGAATTGCCGCTGACGACTGCTGCACTTCATTCGTGGGACCAGAAGGAACTCCCAGGCGAAGAGGCGTATGCTGCCCTCGTCGCCGACCTGAAGCAAGCCCGCGAGCGGCAAGCCACCGGCAAGATCGGCGCGCAAATCAACTATGTTTATTCCGGCGCACGCTCGCTGTTCGTTTCGGCCGGCCGTAGTGCCGACAGTATGGCAGCGCCATTCAAGAAGGCGCTTATCGACAAAGACCCACAGTGGGGCGATCCGACGCTCTGGGTAATGATCAAGACGACGTCAAAACCTTACACCTCGATCAACTACCTGAACGCTGTGGACCGCACCCTGGGGCCCACGGGCAGTATTGAGCAAGTACCAGCCGACCAGCGCATTCACGTGACGATCTTCTTGCGCACACTCTGGCTAAGCTTCGTCGTCACCTCGCTGTGTCTGCTGTTTGGTTACCCTGTCGCGTACCTGCTGGCGCATTTGCCGATGCGCACGTCCAACCTACTGATGATCTGCGTGCTGCTTCCCTTTTGGACAGCACTCCTGGTGCGTATCACGGCCTGGATTGCACTGCTGCAAAACGACGGCGTCGTTCTATCGGCAGCGGTTGGACTTGGGCTCGTTGATCCAGCGAACCGGCCGCAGCTGGTCTACAATCTTATTGGCACGCTCGTCGCCATGGTTCACGTGCTGATGCCATCTATGATCTTGCCGCTTTATTCGGTGATGAAAACAATTCCGCCGACCTACGTGCGTGCGGCGCGTTCTCTGGGAGCCACGTCGTTCACGGCATTCTGGCGCGTGTACTTTCCGCAGACGCTGCCAGGGATCGCGGCCGGTGGCCTACTCGTGTTCATACTCTCCGTCGGCTATTACATCACGCCGGCACTGCTTGGCGGACAATCCGGAGTGTTGATCTCGAACTTTATCGAACTACACGTAAGCAAGACTTTGAACTGGGGCCTAGCATCGGCGTTAGCTGGCCTACTTCTGTTAGCAATTCTCATTCTCTACTGGATCTTCAATAAAATCGTCGGCATCGACCGGCTGAAGATGGGCTGAGACCATGAGCAGCATTTCCCTTCCGACCTACGCCACCACCGCCGAGCGCGTTTGGCACTACGTGTTCATGACGCTGTGCGGTGTTGTTCTGCTGTTCTTGATCCTGCCGATCCTGGTCGTCGTTCCGCTGTCGTTCAATGCCGAGCCGTATTTTTCATTCACCAGCGGAATGCTCAAGCTGGATCCTGCGGCCTATTCCCTCAAGTGGTACGCCGACATGCTCGACAATGGCACATCGGGGCGTTTTGCGAATGGTACATGGGATTGGTACAAGGACGTTTGGAACAACGCTCAATGGGTGTTGGCGCTCAAGAACAGTTTCATCATCGGGATCATTGCGACAATCATCGCGACCGCACTGGGAACTTTAGCAGCCGTCGGCTTGTCATCGCCGAACATGCCGTACCGCACGGCAATAACCTCGCTCCTGATCTCCCCAATGATCGTGCCCGTCGTGATCACGGCAACCGGCGCTTACTTCTTCCTCGCCAAGATCGGCTTGGTCAAGACCTATACCGGCGTGATCCTTACGCATGCCATGCTCGGTATTCCCTTCGTCATCATCACAGTGACTGCAACCTTGCAGGGCTTTGATCGCAATCTCATCCGTGCTGCCGAAAGTTTGGGCGCAAAGTGGCACACCACGTTTTTCAAAGTTGTCATGCCGCTGATCATGCCGGGCATGGTCTCAGGAGCGTTGTTCGCATTTGTGACGTCGTTCGATGAAGTCGTGGCGGTATTATTTATTGCCGACATCGAGCAGCGTACCATTCCCCGTCAGATGTGGTCCGGCATACGCGAGCAAATATCACCCACGATTTTAGCAGTCGCGACGATTTTGATATTCATTTCGATCGCGCTGCTGACGACGATTGAACTGTTGCGCCGACGCTCCGAACGGCTGCGAGGCATTACGCCGTCGTGACCACGCACAGTGCGGACAGCAAGCCCGGCTCCTCAAGGCGTGAATACTTGCGTGGTTGTGCACTAGTACTTTTAGCCGGGATTATACTTAGTCTCGGTGTGTTCTTCGTGCGCAACGCAATGGCAAGTAATGCGTGGCAATATATCTTCTGGCGCGCGCTCGGCTTTACCGCTGCGTTGCTAATCCTAGCAACCCTGCGCGACAAGCGATCACCCCTTCGGCAGTTACTCAGTCTCGGACGCATGGCTTGGATTGCAACGATCTGCATGGCCTTGAGCCAAGTCACGTTCATTTCCTCGATCAAAGCTGCAACGTTCGCCGAAGTGTTTTTGATCTGCTCGCTCGCGCCCATGATGGCGGCAGCATTGGCATGGCCGCTCCTGCGCGAGCGCATTGGCTGGGCAACGATCGTTGCAATCGTCATCGGCATCGCCGGCGTTTATGTGATGACGGGCGGAGAGCTGAATGCAACCAGTGTCAACGGTCAGTTGATTGCCGTCGTCTCGATGCTCGGGTTCGCCGGCTACACCCTTTGCACGCGCGGCTCACGACCAGAAGACCTCGATGCAACGCTCATAGCGGTTGGTATATTGACGGCCTTGGCGGGCTTTGTTGGAATCCAGCTAGCAGGCTTGCCGATGATCGCAAGCCTGACCGACGTTCTCATTGCCTTGTGTCACGGTGCGGTTCTGCTGTCTGCCGGCTTATTCTTGTTCGGTCAGGGCTCCCGCACCGTTTCAGCAGTGACGTTCACCATGCTGGCGCAAGCCGAAGCGGTGTTATCGCCAGTTTGGGGCTTCCTGTTTTTTGCAGAGTCCCCAACTCAAGCAACCATCATCGGTGGCAGCATGATTTTGTTGGCTGTCGTCCTGCAAGCCTTGGCCGGTGGCATTCCAGCCAAGCCGCTGTCGCAGCGTTGACGGATTTAGGACATCCAGCACCGCTCCGGTGTCGCCCGCACGATGGTCGAACGAACGTTTCGACGCTAGCACTTTGATGCGTGCATGGCGAAGGAGACATCCAATGGGTACGAAGGCTACCGCAACAGAAGACATGATCCATGTCGCCAAGTGGCACTATGGAAAAAAGGAGTGGTCGCCGTTCTCCGATGCCGAAATGAACCGTCGGCAAAACACGCTACGCGCGCACCTCGCATCGAACAACATCGATGCTGCGCTCTTCACCTCGTATCACAACATCAACTATTACTCGGGCTTCCTGTACTGCTATTTCGGCCGCAAGTTCGGCCTCGTGGTCGATGCAAAATCAGCCACCACAGTCACACCAGCGATTGATGGTGGCGCTCCGTGGCGCCGCACGTTTGGTGCCAACGTGACATATACGGATTGGCGCAAAGACAACTTCTACACAGCACTACAGGGGCTAACGAAGGGCGTGAAACGGCTCGGCATCGAGTTCGACCACGTGTCGCTCGACTTCAAAAGGCAAATCGAAGATGCCTTCCCTGGTGTTGAACTTGTCGACATCGCCGCCACCACCATGTGGATGCGCACCATCAAGTCGGCGGAGGAGCACAAGCTAATCAAGGACGGCACCCGCGTCTGCAACATTGGCGCGCAAGCGTGCATGGATGCGTTGAAAGTCGGCGCTGCCGAACACGAAGTGGCGCTCGCCTCGACCACAGCAATGGTCAAGGAGATAGGCAATAGCTATCCGTTTGTCGAATTGATGGACACCTGGACGTGGTTCCAATCTGGCATCATGACGGACGGCGCCCACAATCCGGTGACCAACAAAAAAATCGTCAAAGGCGACATCTGCTCGCTCAACTGCTTTCCGATGATCTTTGGCTACTACACCGCGATTGAACGCACGTTATTTTGCGAAAGCGCCTCGCCCGCGCAACTCGATCTTTGGAATAAGAACTGTGAAGTGATGCGCGTCGGTTCAGCACTAATCCAACCTGGCAAGAAGTGCTCCGAGATTGCCATCGAACTGAACGACCTTTATCGCTCGTGGGACCTTCTGATGTATCGCTCGTTCGGCTACGGCCATTCGTTCGGCGTGCTGTCGCACTACTACGGTCGGGAGGCTGGCGTCGAGCTGCGCGAGGACTGCCACACCGCGCTGCAGCCCGGTATGGTTGTCTCCATGGAGCCGATGATCATGATCCCGGATGGTCAACCGGGCGCTGGCGGATACCGCGAGCATGACATCTTCATCGTGACCGAAACCGGGGCCGAGAACATCACCAACTTCCCATTCGGCCCGCAGGAAATGATCATCAAGAACTAAATTTCCGCCCCTCCCTGAACTCTGGCGCGCAATCGCGCGCCAGAGT
>JANOYV010000068.1:0-22392 GCA_031429105.1 Hyphomicrobiaceae bacterium
GTCAAGTAAGCGGGCCACGAACCGTAAGCGCTCTTCCATCACCGAACTCTCTTTCCACGGCATCTCCACCTCCCGCAAAATCGCGAAAAGTGTTACCTATGTGTCCGGTACGTTCTGTCACCTATGTCTCGGGTCGCTCACAAAGTGTTTTTTGCTATTTGGTGCTTATTTAGTTCTTACAGCCAAAAACCTTGCGGTGTCACTGCGGTGTCAGTTGAGGCGGCTAGGTTGTGAATATGCGGCGATCTCAAATACTGACTTGGAAGTAAGCGTGCTGAATATAAGTACGTGGGCAACGTCAACAATTGGCCGCCCGAGACCTAGTTCAGCGACTGGATTTAGCGGTTCAATTCAATTTGAACTCATGCGTCACGAGCCGTAACTCGCGCGGACTAATCAGGTGACGATGGGCGACGCGGACCTTGTGCAGTTGGCCCTCAAGGTTCTGCGACCAGAAATCGAGGAAGCCCTTCAATTTTGGAAACAGCGGGTGCACGTCGTAGTCCTGCCAAACATAAGTCTGCAGGAGCGAGGGGTGGTCGGGCAGGCGATAGAGAATTTCGGCAGTCGTCAGGCTGAAGCCCGCAAGTTGTTTTTGGAAGTCGGTATCGACCATGAATTTGCCTTTCGTCATCCTCGGGCAAAGCGGCACACAGCGTCACTGACGATACCAATGCAGTATGCCGGAGATTCGTTCGCTGAAAAGCGATAAAATATAATGTTTTCAGTTAGCTGGCAGCCGTTCTGATATGCTGCTGCTAATCTTCGCCACGCAAATGACTTGACGCATTCCCAATCGCCCCCGAAGAGACAGTCTCCAGTCGGCCGGGCGGCCGCTGCTCAGGTGTCGAGGGTCGCAAGATCAAGCGCAGTTGAGTGGAGGAAAGTCCGGGCTCCAAGGAAATACGGTGGCGGCTAACGGCCGCCGGGGGCGACCCCAGGGACAGTGCCACAGAAACAAACCGCCGGTTCGGTGTCTTCGGGCGCCAAGCTGGTAAGGGTGAAAAGGTGCGGTAAGAGCGCACCGCGGTCCTGGCAACAGGGCTGGTCCAGGCAAACCCCACCGGGAGCAAGACCAAATAGGGGTGACCGGACGCGGGGGCAACTCTGGCGTCGAGCCGGTTTCCAGGCCAGTCACCCGGGTTGGTTGCTGTGAGATCCGCAGCAATGCGTGATCGAGACGAATGGCCGTCGCGGGGGCGCAATCCCCCAAACAGAACCCGGCTTACAGGCCGACTGGAAACTATATTTGCGCGAAACTGTTACGCCCTGGCGGCAGGGTGATCATGGTTCGATGCAAGACTAGTGTCATCGTCGCAGTGCGTTCAGTGACCTAAGGATGCGTGATGGCGACTTTCGAAAAAGGCGACGCGTTCGAAGAGGTTAAGCTCATCCAGCAAGCGCTGGGTGTTGCCGTCGATGGCCGGTTTGGGCAGCAGACGTTAGCCGCCGTCAAAGCATGGCAGACAAAGCGCGGTGCAAAGGCAACCGGGCAAGTTGATCCCGATATGCTGTTGGCATTGGGCCTCATTGAGCAAGTCATCCTGGAAAACGGCGACAGTGGCGAACTCGTCCGGCACGTCCAGGCGGAACTTCGGCTTGAGGTTGATGGTGACTACGGCGACGATACCGAGACAGCGGTGCGTGCCTACCAAAAGAAAAATCGCCTGAAAGCAACCGGATCGGCCGATGCCGCCACGTTGAAGGCGATGGGCCTGCTCGGCGGTGGACAGCGCAAGGTTGAGGCAGCACCAGCGCCGGTCACCAAAAGTGCTGCACCAATTGTTGTACCCAAGTCGCGGGTCGAACCCCCGGCGCCGGTTGCAGCAAGTCCGTCGGCCAGCGCATCGACTGGAGCGATCACCAGTTGGGCGTATCAACTTGCCGATATCAAGCCAGCTGACATTGCGAACCTCCCCGTTGATCTCGCGGTGATCGACTACGCGGCCGATGGCGACGCAGCAACGGCCTTCACGCGCGCTGACACCATCGCCATGAAGCAGCGACCTGGCGGTGGCACCAAGAAACTCATCTCTTACATGAGTATCGGTGAGGCCGAGGACTATCGCTACTACTGGCAAAGGGCCTGGGGGCAAGCGGCCACACGCCCTCCTTGGCTCGACGCTCTCAATCCCGATTGGGAAGGCAACTACAAGGTCCGCTATTGGGATCCGGCTTGGCAGGCGATCATTTTCGGTGGCCCCGATGCCTACCTCGACCGCATCATCGCGGCGGGCTTTGACGGGGTGTACCTCGATATTGTCGATGCTTTCGAGTACTGGCAGGACGTGAAGCCGGAGCGACCGTCTGCCGATAAAGATATGATCGCCTTTGTCACGCGTCTTGCGAAGTATGCGCGTGTCAAGCGCGCCGATTTCATGATCATCCCGCAAAATGGCGAAGCGTTGTTGGAGGACGCGGGCTATCGCGCCGTGATTAGCGCGCAGGCCAAGGAAGATATCTTCTATGGTCAGGATGGCGATGGCAAAGCCAATAAGAAGGCTGCCGTTGAGGAGTGCCTCGATTGCCTCGCCCACGCGCGCGATGCGGGGTTGCCAATTCTTGCCGTTGAATACCTGAAAGATAACAAGAAAATCAGCGATGCTCAGGCAAAGCTTGCTAATGCGGGGTGCGCGGCCTATTTCGGACCACGTGCGCTCGACGATGTCCCGGAAGGGCAGTTCAAGGGCTGAGGCGGTCCGTCTGTCTCAGCTGCAATGTTTACAACGACAACAAGGAGAAAACTCATGAGCATTTTTGGTAAGATCGCAGCTGCGATCTTTGGCGGTTCGGCGAACGCTGCGGAAGCAACACCAGCAGCACCCGGTGCTGCGAACCCGATTGCAGCCGCTAAGGCTGCCGTTGCTGGTGCGGTCGCTGCTGCAACTTCAGCGGTCGCGGGTGCTGCGAAGCCGACCGTCGATGTGGCAGCGGTCCTCGACAAGTTGGATGAGACCAGCGACGAGACCCTCGACTGGCGCGTGTCGATCGTTGATCTGATGAAGCTGCTGAAGCTCGACAGCAGCCTCAAGGCCCGCAAGGAACTCGCCACCGAATTGAAGTACACCGGTGACATGGGTGACAGCGCTGGCATGAACGTCTGGCTGCACAAGCAGGTTATGACCAAGCTTGCAGAAAACGGCGGCGTTGTCCCAGCTTCGCTGAAGCACTAAGCGATTTTGAACGATACGAAAGGCCCACGGTACCAAGCGCCGTGGGCCTTTTTTTATGCGAGCCTCACAGCATCGCGCGGGCCAGCACGCGTTCGGCATGCTTGAGGTGAGGGATGTCGACCATGTTGCCGTCGAGTGAGAGGGCAGCTTGGCCAGGATTATCCGCGAACAGTTTCACGATCACTTTCGCCCGCGCGATCGCCTCTGGCGGTGGCGTGAAGGCGGCGTTGATCACTGCCACTTGATCAGGGTGGATCGCGAGTTTGCCAACGAAGCCGTCCCGGGCGGCAGCATTCGCTTCCCGCGCAAGACCGGCTGGATCGCGAAAGTTGATGTACACCGTGTCGAGCGGCAACACGCCCGCCGCACACGCCGTAAACAACGTCAGATCGCGCGCCATCTGGAACGGCGATGTGAACGTGCCATCTGCATGGCGGTTGGCGGACGAGCCGATCTCGGCGCCGAGATCCTCCGCGCCCCAGGTCAGGCCCGACAGTCGTGCGCTGCAGCCGACATAACTCGGCATTTGCAGAACCGAGATCGGCACCTCGGTCGCAATCGGCAGAATTCGAGTGGAGCCCTGCGGCAAGCCGTGGCGGCCTTCTAACGTGGCAAGTACCAGCGCCAATTGTTCGACGTCCGCGCCCGAGCGCGGCTTCGGGTGCATGATGCCGTCCGGTGCCGCAGCCATAACTCCCGCAAGATCATCCTGCCAATAATCAGACTGCAGGCTATTGATCCGCACGTAGAGTTGCGGTCGTTTTGCTTGCGCCTTGGCAGCGGTGAGCCACGCGTGCGTCATTTCTCGCGCCGCTGGTTTGCGACTTGGAGCAACCGAATCTTCCAGATCGAGGATCAACGCGTCTGCACCGGAGGCAAGTGCCTTCGCTTGCTTCTTCTCGCTATCGCCGGGGACGAACAGAAGTGACCGCATTGTGTTTTATGCTCCTTTCGCCGGGATCTTTCGCATGAACGCCTGTCGCCTGCATTCAGCGACAAGTTTACCGCGTTGATTGAACGCCCGGTGCTGAAACTCGACGAGTCCAG
Organism: Hyphomicrobiaceae bacterium; assembly: GCA_031429105.1. Lineage (GTDB taxonomy): Bacteria > Pseudomonadota > Alphaproteobacteria > Rhizobiales > Hyphomicrobiaceae > JAKFWF01. The sequence continues at coordinate 4,221 of JANOYV010000068.1, forward strand.
CATCCGGGCGCGATTTGCTCTCGCGCTTGGTCATGATTTCAGTAGTGACGCGGATTGTATCGCCGTGAAAAACTGGAGCCGGGAACTTCACATCCGTCATGCCGAGGTTGGCGATGGTGGTGCCAAGCGTCGTGTCGTTGACCGAAATCCCGATCATCAGTCCAAGCGTAAACAGGCTGTTGACCAGCGGCTTGCCCCACTCGGTCTTCGACGCGAACTCGTGGTCGATATGCAGCGGTTGCGGATTGTGCGTGAGGCAAGAGAACAGCGTGTTGTCCATCTCGGTGACAGTGCGGCGCAGCGCGTGCTCGATCACCCGGCCAATCTCGAACTCCTCGTAGTACAGGCCTCGCATGTGATGCTCCTCAATACCTGAACTGTTCCGACAGGATGCGCTCATCGAGGCTGTGGCCGGGGTCGAACATCATCAGAAGATCAACCGATGCGTCCTCCTGGATCTCGACCCGCACCACCGAGCGCGTCTCGGCGTGATCGGCGACCGCGTTCACAGGCCGCTTTTCTGCTTCCAGTACATCGACTACAATGCGTGCCCGGTTCGGCAACAGAGCGCCGCGCCACCGACGCGGTCGGAACGGGCTAATGGGCGTCAACGCCAGCAGAGCTGTATCGATCGGCAGGATCGGGCCGTAGGCCGACAGATTGTAGGCGGTCGATCCGGCGGGCGTTGCGACGAGCACGCCGTCGCAGATCAACTCCTCAAGCCGGATCTTATCGTCGACCGAGATTTTCAGCTTGGCCGCCTGATAAGTCTGCCGGAACAGCGAAACTTCATTTATGGCGCGGCCGCGGTGGGTGCGCCCTTCGGCATCGGTTGCGGTCATTGTCAGCGGATGTGTCACCGTCGTTTCAGCGTGGGTGAGGCGCTCAAGCAGGCCGTCCTCACGGTACTCGTTCATCAGGAAACCGACCGAACCGCGGTTCATGCCGTAAATCGGGATGCCGCGATGCATGTAACGGTGCAACGTCTGCAGCATGTGACCGTCGCCGCCAAGGGCCACGACCGCTTGCGGATTCTCGCCAGTAAATTGGCCGTAATGCTTTACCAGCCGCTGCAAGGCTGTTTGCGCCTCCGGATTATCGCTGGCGACAAACGTTATGCGGTCGAATTTTGGGGTCGGGTTTGGCATACGGCTATCGAAGTGAACCTCTTGAAATGGCGCTCTGCTGAAAGGCTGGCGCAGTTAGCTGAAAACAACAAGCTGGAAATGATGAAGGCAGCCCGCTTGGGATTGCAGCTCGACTATGCAACTTAGGCTAAGGACTGTTGAAACGCGGTTGAGCGAATGCGAGGCAGAGATCCATGCAAACCAAACTGAACCGAGATTTGGGCGCTATTCTGCGCCGGGTTGGCGTCGTGCCCGTACTGACGATTGATAAGATCGAACACGCTGTGCCACTGGCGCTCGCGTTGGTCGTCGGCGGCCTCAATGCACTTGAGATCACGATGCGCACGGGCGCGGCGTTGGAGGCGATCCGCGACATGGTGCGTAACGTGCCAGGTGCCATCATAGGTGCAGGCACGGTGCTGACACCTGAGCAGGGGGCTGCTGCCATGGCACATGGCGCACGGTTTCTCGTGTCGCCCGGCATGACGCCACGTCTGATCGATGCAGCGAACGCTTGGCCGGTGCCATTTCTGCCCGGGGTCGCGACGGCATCTGAGGCGATGGCGTTGTCCGACATGGGCTACAACGTCTTGAAGTTCTTCCCCGCTGAACCAGCAGGGGGAACGGCCGCCTTGAAGGCAATTGGCGCGCCGTTGGCTGATATCACATTTTGTCCGACCGGCGGTATCGATGCTGCGAAAGCCCCGGCCTATCTCGCGTTGCCGAACGTCGCAGCGGTTGGCGGATCGTGGGTCGCACCTGCCAAGTTAGTCGCGAGTGGCGATTGGTCCGCGATCACGGCATTGGCGAAGGAGGCTGCCGCGTTACGCGCGTAGCAACAAGTTGGCGACGGCCCGAGGTTTCGATTCAGAGTTTACCCTCTAGAACGGGATCCGTTGCCACTCTCGGCACAATCGCGCCGCGATGCTGGATTACGATGCCAGCCAAGCGATGGCCTTGTAGGGCTGCGAGGCCCGGTTCGACGCCAGCCAACCGTTGTGCCAAGTACCCGGCGTTAAAGCTGTCCCCGGCAGCGGTCGTATCAACGGGGACCACGGCTGACGGACACGCCACAAGTTGGCTGTCGGCCAGCGTGCGAACCAGCACACCTTCAACACCATTTTTCACCACGATTTCCGTGACCCCAAAACCTTGCAGCCGTTCGATCGTCGCCGTTGGAGACGTATCGCCCCACAACATGCGTTCATCATCGAAGGTCGGCAACGCGATATCGCTCAAGCGCCAGAACCGCTCGAATGTCGCGCGGGGCTGGAGGATGTCGTCACCCCACCCGCGCGGGCGATAGTTGCTGTCCATCACGATTGTGCAACCATTGGCTCGCGCGTGAGCAAGTGCGGATGCAAACACGTCGAGACCTTTTGCGGTGTAGAGCGAGAGGGTCACGCCCGAAAAATAGATGAGGCGGGCATCAGCCATCGCAGCAATCGTCGCTGAAATATTAGCCGTTTCGAACAGATCTCGAGCCGCTGCCCGGTCCCGCCAGTACCAGAACGAACGCTCACCCTCGGGCGTGGTTTCGATGACGTAAAGTCCCGGCATGCGGCCCGGCATAATTTGTATCAAGTCGGCTGACACGCCCTCGGCCTTTGCTTCATCAATGATGTCGGCACTGTAGGGATCGTCGCCAACCGCCGTCGCATAGGCGACCGAAACACCCGAACGCGCGAGGTAGACGGCGGTATTGAAAGTGTCACCGCCGTAGGCAAGGCTGAACCCACCGTCCGGCTCGCGCGTCAATTCAACCATGCACTCGCCAACGGAGATGACTGGTCCCGTGGTGCGCTGCGGGCGACGCGGATCCGATAGTGTCATGAGAGCCAAGCCTTGCTGTGAGGTGTCGCGCATGTTTTACGGCAACAAAGCATGATCGACGCCGCCTTGAAAGCATAGGCAAACTGACATACGTGTCCAGCGATTGGCAGCGTCGGACCGAGGGTTTGCGATGAAGATTTGTATGATTGGTGCTGGCTACGTCGGCCTTGTTTCAGCCGTGTGTTTCTCTGAATTTGGTTGGACAGTGACCTGCGTTGACAAGGAGTCAGCACGCGTTGACAGCCTGAAGCGCGGCGAAGTGCCGATCTATGAGCCTGGCCTTGACGATCTGCTCATCCGCAACATGGCGGCCAAGCGCCTGTTTTTCACACAGGATCTGGCAGCGGCAGCGACCGGCGCCGACTTGATTTTTCTGGCGGTCGGCACACCGATGCGCCGGGGAGATGGTCATGCAGATCTATCTTACGTGTATTCCGCCGTCGAAGAAATCGCGCCGCATCTGACCGGCTTTACAGTGATCACCACCAAATCGACCGTACCGGTCGGCACCAGCCGCGAGATCGAACGCCGCTTGCGCGCGCTTCGCCCCGATGCCGATTTCGCGGTCTGCTCCAATCCGGAGTTTCTGCGCGAAGGCTCGGCGATCCAGGATTTCACCCACCCCGACCGCGTCCTCGTCGGTTGCGACGAGCCGCGCGCCCGCGTCGTGATGGAGCGCCTATACAAGCCGTTGGCGCTGCGCAATGCGCCGCTGATGTTCGTCAATCGCGAGTCTGCGGAATTGGCGAAATATGCCGCCAACGCATTTCTGGCGATGAAGATCAGTTTCATCAACGAAGTTGCCGATCTGTGCGAGGAAGTTGGCGCCAACGTGCAGGAGGTGGCAAGCGCCATCGGCAAGGACCGTCGCATCGGTGACAAGTTCCTGCATCCAGGGCCGGGCTACGGCGGCTCATGCTTTCCCAAGGATGTCTCGGCGCTGGCCCGCACCGGCAAGGAGCACCGCGCGCCGTTGTCGCTTGTCGAGCAGGTCGGCCGCGTCAACGACGAGCGCAAGATCGCCATGGCTGGCCGCATCGAACGGGCGGTGGGCGGATCGGTCCGGGACAAAACGGTCGCGATCCTAGGCGTAACCTTCAAACCGAATACCGATGACATGCGCGATGCGCCCAGTCTCGTTATCGTGCCCATGCTCGTGGAAAAGGGTGCGCGGGTTCAGGTTTATGACCCGCAAGGCAAAAAGCACGGGGCGAGCATGTTGCAAGGGGTCGTGTGGTGTGACAGCGCGGTTGCCGCGGCATCAGGTGCTGACGTTGCGGTCGTGTTAACCGAGTGGAACGAGTTCCGTGCACTTGATTTGCGCAGCCTGAGAGCAGCCATGCGGGGTAATGCCTTGGTTGATCTGCGTAATATTTTCCAGCTACAAGACGCAACCAACGCAGGCCTTTCGTATGCGAGCATCGGGCGACCGGGCACGGTTTAAAACTCAGTCATTGCCCTGCAGAGGCCAACTTGGTAGATTAAAGCCGACTGCTGAACTTAGGAATTAACTTCTAGCCAATCACAAAACCGCCTAAGAGCTCCCGATGACGCAAGCGATCAATGTACCCGAACTCATCCGTGCCTCCGGCTTGCGGCCAACGCGGCAGCGTTTGTTGCTGGCTGAGCTTTTGTTCGGGCGTGGCCATCGGCATGCGACCGCTGAAATGCTTCATGTTGAAGTCGTGGCAGCTGGGGAGCGTGTGTCCTTAGCCACGGTGTACAACACCTTGCACCAGTTCAAGCGTGCTGGTCTGTTGCGGGAACTGGCAATTGATGGCTCGAAAGCCTACTTCGATACCAACACATCGAACCACAACCACTTTTTCTATGAGCGGGAAGGTCGCTTAGTCGATATTCCTGAGGATTCGATCCAGGTTGACGGTGTGCCCGATGCGCCGGACGGCATGATGATCAGTCATATTGATGTTGTCGTCAGGCTCGCACCCAAGGCGTAATCCCCGCCTCGGGTGGTGCAAAGATGCTACTTCACGGCTTCATTGGGATAGACGCCCCATAGCTTGGACTGCTCAACATAACCTTTGTAGTCGCCGATCCAGACCTCGCACCAGCGCTTGTCGCAGTTGCGAATGTTGGCAATGACGCCAGCCTCGACAGTCGCCACCGAACGTGAGGAAGCGCTGCTTGCATCTTTCAACGTCACTTCGGTTGGCGTTTGGCCGGGCTTTGCCTCCCACGGCATAACGATAGCCGTGCGCCGGCCCGATAGCATCGTTTGCACAACCCAGCCAGTCGCCCCTTCCGAATCGCGGACCTGCCGCCACGTTTCGAATTCCTTGATGATTTCGACCGGCATTCCAGCCCGCCTGAACACCCAGGTGGTTGGGTAATCGGTGCCAGGTCCACTGCGCACATTGACCCGATCCGACTTCAAGCTGACGAATCGAGGGATCCCCATGCCCGACGCTCCAACTGCGGGTTCGCCGGTTTGCGCGTGAGTGCGTGGAACGGTCAATCCGATGACAACTAGGCTAAGCGTATAGCCAATGCACCGGTGTACCGCTCGTCGATGGGGGCTCAGGGGAAATCCTTTGTCGGTCAAAATCGTTTTGGCATTGATATTTTCTCACCTGCGACTTTGTCATCCGCAAGACCATCTGATAAGCCAAGACCTAGGCGCCAGTCGGTTGGCTGCGCAAGGGGTGCCGGTGTTGGCGTCCACATGCAATATTAAAACGACAACTGCCAACGGGAGCAAACAGTCGGACAATGCCCAATACGGCGAAAAAGCCTCTGGTGATCGTGACCCGCAAGCTCCCCGATGTGGTTGAAACCCGCATGCGTGAGCTGTTTGATGCCAGGCTCAATGTTAACGATCACTCGATGACGCAGGCGCAGCTGATCGAGGCGGTCAAAATTGCTGATGTGCTGGTACCAACGGTAACCGACCGGATTGACCGCGCGGTGCTGGCGCAAGCAGGGCCGCAGCTCAAGCTGATCGCCAATTTCGGCACCGGCGTCGATAACATCGATCTGGATACAGCACGCAATCGCGGCATCATCGTCACCAATACGCCCGGGGTCCTGACCGAAGACACCGCCGACATGACAATGGCGCTGATTCTGGCGGTGCCGCGCCGCCTGACGGAAGGTGCTGCCGCCCTGAAGTCGCCGCGTAGCACCTGGAACGGCTGGTCACCAACTTGGATGCTCGGCCAGCGCATTTACGGCAAGCGGCTCGGTATCATTGGCATGGGCCGGATCGGTCAAGCCGTGGCCCGCCGCGCCAAGGCGTTCGGTTTGCAGATCCATTATCATAACCGTCGTCGTCTGCCCGAGGCGGTCGAGCAAGAGGTCGAAGCAACGTATTGGGATTCGCTGGATCAGATGATCAGTCGCATGGACATCGTATCGGTAAACTGTCCGCATACGCCGGCGACCTATCATCTGTTGTCGGCGCGCCGCTTGAAGCTGCTGAAGCCGACGGCCTACATCGTCAATACCGCGCGCGGCGAAGTGATCGACGAGAATGAGTTGGCGCGTTTGATTGAAACCGGCGCAATCGCCGGTGCTGGCCTCGACGTGTTCGAGCACGAGCCGGCGATCAATCCGAAGTTGCTGGCGTCTGACCGCGTTGTCGCCCTACCGCACATGGGTTCGGCAACGATTGAAGGCCGCATCGACATGGGCGAAAAGGTGATCATCAACATTAAAACGTTCCTGGACGGGCACACCCCACCCGACCGGGTGCATCCGGCGATGTTTTAAGCCGCTCCAAGGCCGTGGCGCCGGGCTTAAATCCTATCGTCACGCCAAGCGCGGAATCGTGGGCGCAGATTTATGGTACGCCAAGTACTGACGTTGAATGGAGATTTGGTCCGCCAAATATCGAGCGTCGTGCCATACCCCCCAGATGAAAGACGAGCCGCGTCTCGACAGCCAAGGCAGTCCGAGAAAATAGATGCCGGGCTCTGACGAAACACCGCGCTGATGCTTGGGTCTGCCGTCTTTTTCGAAGGCATCAACCTTCAGCCAGCTGAAATCGACGGCATAGCCCGTTGCCCAGACGATCGAGCCGATTCCAACCTTCGCCAGATTCAACTCGAGTATGGGATCGGTCACGCACTGCGGGTTGGGCAAAAAATTGCGGGCTTCAGGCTCACTCGGTAAGTCGATACCGTTGCGCGCAACATATGCGTCGGCCTGGTCCAGCACCGACATGTAGTTGGCATCCCCGCGCGCGATGTTCTCGCGAAGATCAGGCGCGAAGCTGATCACACCGTCATCGAACGATTTTGTCATGCCGACAAGCGTTATGCCCTCAGCGGCAAGACGGCGGAAGTCAACCGTACGGCCGCCAAAAGCGCCGCTGACTGAGATCGCGATATGTTCCATGCCGGGCTCAGCCGCTGTGGCATCCCATTTGCCAAGCACACCGAGCCACCAGCAGTAGTCGCGTCCGCGGTAACGGCGGGGTGGCCGGTGGTGCGGACCGACTGACAGGAAAACGGTCCTGCCTGCGCACTGTAGTTCGTCAGCGATCTGTACGCCCGACGCGCCTGAACCGACGACCAAAACCGCTCCACCCGGAAGTTGATCGGCGTTGCGGTAGGCGTTTGAGTGGATCTGCACCACACCTGCGCTTTCAGGCACAACAGCAGGTATGACGGGACGCTGGAAAGGTCCCGTGGCGACGACCACGTTGATCGCTTCGATGAGGCCAGCCGACGTTTCAACCGTGAAGCCAGCCCGACCAGCATTTCTGCGCACTTCCCGCACCTCGACGCCGCAGCGGATGGGGGCTTCGAACTTCTGAGCGTAGGCGACAAAATAGTCGGCCATTCTTTCCTTAGTTGGAAAGGCGTTGGGATTGACGTCGGTAAACTCCATGCCGGGGAATCTGTCATGCCAGGCGGGACCATTGGCAACCAACGAGTCCCATCTGGCTGTCCGCCAGCGTTCGGCAATGCGATGCCGCTCAAGGACTAAGTGTTCGGCACCGCTGTTAGTCAGATGCTCGCTCATGGCCACGCCAGCTTGGCCAGCGCCCACAACAAGTGTCTCTACTCGCTCAATTGACATTTCGGCGCCCTCTCCGCCCGGCAATAGGTGTCGGCCGGACCAACCGTCCGTCATCCTATCGTGAAGCAGGTGAAACGCAATTGCGGCGGCTTCTCGAGCGACTTGTTCTTTGAAGCTAGCTGCACAAAATGCGGCGCTATCCAGCGGACGGACTGACTACAAATCCATAATTCTTAAACGCATCAAACCATAAAAAATATCGCGTACACCAGTGTCGGACCTGCTGGGTCCGACACTGGTGTAACATTCCGTCGTTGCCTCACGCCGCTTGAGCGGACGCCGCAGCATCGATGTGCTGCGCCAACTTACCGTCAATGCCGAGCTTGGTTGCGAGATCGACAAGGAACTCGTTCTCCTCGTTGGAATCGAGATCAATCGCGATGCGGGCAGCCGTGAACACCTGCACCGCTTGTTCGCCCGATTGGCAGGCAGCGGCCAACTGATCGGCGGTTGCCGGGTTCTGGATTTCCTGCACGATGAAATCGTGCGCTTCCTTCTCAAAGCCCGCCAGCGACAGAGCGCCGGTAATCTTTTGCTGTTCGGCTTGGTCGATACGGCCATCGGCGGCAGCCGCTGCAATCATCGCGCGGATGTACAGGATGGCGGTATCGTTGGTTACGGCCTGCGGCTCGAAGCCTGAGCCCGTTGGCGCCTGCTGGGCTGCGAACCCGCTGGCTGGGCTCAACAGTGGCTTGCCTTGCGAGTAATTCTCGTAGGCTTTGTAGGCAAGGCCGCCGATCAAGGCGAGCGCGCCTAGCTTAGCGGCACCCATCGCAGCTGAACGGCCGGTCTTGGTGCCGAGCACTACAGCGCCCAGTCCACCTGCGGTCGCAGCAGCGCCCATCTGGTGCTGCGCGATCAACTCTTTGAGCTTCGCCATCAGATCGTCAGGCGACTGGCCGGTCGCTTGCGTCACGGCTTCGCGGCCACGTTGGCCAATGCCGGTTGCGTTCTCGACGCGCTGTGCGCCTTCCTTCACGCCGGACGTGGCTTGACCCATGATCTGGCCGAGGATGTCAGCCAAGCCGCCGCCGCCAGCCGGGCCACCAGCACCGCCGCCGAGCTTGCCGAGGAGATCACCGAGGCCGCCACCGCCGGCTGGCGCTTGACCACCCTGCTGAGCGCCTGGAGCACCAGCGCCTGGCATCATCTTGCGCAACATGTCTTCGAGGCCGCCCATGCCACCGGCTGGTGCACCGCCTTGCGCGCCGCCCTGTCCAGCACCTTTAGCGCCGCCCATGATCTGGCCTAGGAGATCGCCGAGGCCGCCCATGCCACCTGGAGCTGCTTGTTGTGCCGTGGCACCTGGCTGCTGGCCGCCCTGCATCATCTTGCCAAGGATGTCACCGAGTCCGCCCATGGCACCGGCTTGTGGTTGTTGTGCGGGGGCTGCACCCTTCATGAGGGCTTCGAGAAGGCCTTTTGCGTCAATCATAAGGTACGCTCCGTTGAGTCAGGGGCTGGCGGATGAAGATCAGGCGTTTGTTGTCGGTGTAAGCCGTAAACGCACCGCCCGCAATACTTGTCCGACCTCGGACTTATTCGGCAGCGAGTGGACGCCTCTGGGGTGCAAACTCAGTTGCAACCTTGGCGGAAGCGTGTTCGGCTTCTGAACGTTTTGGCTCGGCACTTTCAACGTCTGGCTCGTCAGTTGGCCCGATGAAGCCACCAAACATTCGCTGCACAAGGCGACCAAGGTCATCCATCGCCGTGAAGAACGAGGGCACGAAGACGAGGCTGAGCACGGTTGACACCAACAAGCCGCCGATCACTGCGATGGCCATCGGAGCGCGGAATTCGCCGCCATCGCCGAACGCATACGCGCTTGGCAACATACCGGCCGCCATGGCGAGCGTGGTCATGACGATGGGGCGTGCACGCTTGCGGCCAGCGTCAATTAGCGCTTCCGTGCGCTCGACACCGCGCGCAATTTCTTCCACCGCGAAATCGACCAGCATGATCGCGTTTTTGGTAACGATGCCCATCAGCATCAATAGCCCGATGTAGACCGGCATACTGATGGGATTACCCGTCGCTAGCAGCGCGATAACGACACCGCCGAACGACAACGGCAGCGACAGTAGGATCGTGATCGGTTGGAACACGGAGCCAAACAGCAAGATCAGTACGCCGAGCACAATCATGAGGCCGGTGCCCATTGCAGTGATGAAACCCGATGCCACCTCGTCTTGGATTTCGGCATCGCCCGCTGCCTGGAGCCGGACGCCTTCGGGCAGCTTCTGCTCTTCGACAACTTTCAAGAACGCATCGCGCGCATCGCTCAGCGCAAAGCCCTGAACGAGGTCGACGCCGATCAGCGAGCGTCGGGCGCGGTCATAGCGGTCGATCGTACCGGGACCGCGGCCAAAGTTGACGTTGGCAACCGTCGACAGCGGCACCGACTTGCCAGCCGAATTGACCACGCGCAATTGCTCGATGAGTGCGAGGTCCGTTCGTGCGCGCTCCTCGATTTGCACGCGGATCGGGATCAGGCGGTCACCGGCATTGAACTTGGCAAGGTTGAAGCCAACGTCGCCGATGGTGGCAACGCGGATCGTCTCGGCGATCGTATCGGGTGTGACGCCAAAGTTCGCCGCCTGATCAAGTTTGGGCACGATGCGAATTTCGGGTCGCTCGGTGGCGCCACTTGCGGCGACGTTGGTGAAGCCCGGCACCTTGCGCAGTGCGCCTTCAAGTGGGCCAAGCGCCTTCGTCAGTTTGTCGCCATCGCGCGAGAGCAACGCAAACGACAACTCGCGCTCGCCTCGATCATTGACGTACCATGCCCGACTATCTGGAATGTCGGCGAGGGTCGCGGAGATGACCGCCTTCATTTGCTTTTGCGAGCGCTTCCGCTCGGATTTCGGGACCAGTCGCACAATGAGTGATGCGCGGCGAACTTCGCGCACACCTGTCGGCGTCGTACCGCCAAGCACATAGACCGAGCGGACCTCGGCGATCTTCTTGAGGGCCGTCGTCACGCGATCCGAAACCTCACGCGTGTCAGCCAGCGTTTCTCCTGGCGGTAACTCAAGTGAAACAACAACGCGCGAGTTGTCCTCATCAGGGATGAAGCCGGTCGGCAGCAGCGACGTCGCATAAATGGAGCCGATAAACAGTCCGACGCCGATAAGCAGCGTCACATAGTGCCAGCGCAAGGTGGTCGCGAGAAACCCCGTGTAGGCCCGCATGATGCGGCCATTGCCGTGCTCTTTCATAGGCACGGGTCGCATTAGATAGGCCGCCATCATCGGCGTGATTAATCGCGCGACGAGCAGTGAAAACAAAACGGCGACGGCGACAGTCAAGCCGAACTGGCGGAAGTATTGACCAGCAATGCCACCCATGAAGGAGACCGGCGAGAAGATCGCAACGATGGTGAACGTAATCGCAATCACGGCAAGGCCGATTTCGTCGGCTGCTTCCAATGCTGCACGATACGGCGACTTGCCCATGTGCATGTGGCGCGTGATATTTTCGATCTCGACGATGGCATCGTCAACGAGGATGCCCGTGACCAGGGTGATGCCAAGCAAGCTCACGAGGTTGAGCGAAAAGCCCATCATGCTCATCGCCCAGAAGGTCGGGATCGCCGACAACGGCAGCGCAACTGCCGTGATCAGCGTTGCGCGCCAGTTGCGCAAGAATAGTAACACTACGAGAACCGCCAGCAGCGCACCCTCGATTAGGGTCTCCATGGCTGCTTCATAATTGCCACGCGTGAAGGATACGGCGTCGTCGATCTTCTTCAAGTTGACGTCGGGGCGTGCTGCCTGCAACTCCGCGATCCGCTTGTCCACCACTTCGCCAACAGAAAGTTCGCTCGAGCCTTTGGAGCGAAACACCGAGAACGACACGATCGGCTCGCTGTCGAGCCGCGCGAAGGAGCGCGGTTCAGTGGCATCGTCAATGACACGACCAAGGTCGCTCAGGCGCACTTCGCGGCCACCTGGAATAATGATTTTGGTGTTGGCTAAATCCTCGACGCGGCGTGCGCCAGCTAGGATGCGGATCGCCTGTTCCTGTCCGCCAACTTCGCCGCGGCCTGAGCCGACATCGGTATTGGTTGCGCGCACTTGGCGGTTGACGTCGGCAGCCGTGATGCCAAGGGACAGCAACTGATTAGGGTCGAGTAAAATCCGAATTTCACGCAGCACGCCGCCATTGCGCTCGACCCGGCCAACACCTTTCAAGCCCTGCAGTTCGCGCTTGATCACATCATCGACATACCAGGACAACTGCTCCAGCGTCATGCCCGGAGCGCTGGCGGCAAACGCTAAGATAGATTGGCCTTCGACATCGATCTTCTGGATGATCGGCTCGTCGACTGTTTTAGGCAATTCGGCGCGGATGTTGGCAATCGCATCCTTGACGTCGTTCTGGGCCCGGTCGGTGTTGATCTCCAGGCGGAATTCGATAGCCGTAACGCTGGAGCCGTCGGTCAAGGTCGAGATCACGTGTTTGACGCCAGTGATATTGGCGACCGCGTCTTCGACGATCTTGGTCACCTGCGTCTCAAGTTCTGACGGTGCCGCACCCGATTGGGTGACCGTCACCGTGATGACAGGCACGTCGATGTTTGGGAACTTCGTCACCGGCAGCTTCATGAAGCTGATCGCGCCGAGCAGCGTCAGCACCGCAAAAAGCACGATTGGCGATACCGGATTGCGGATCGACCAGGCTGAAATATTGAGTCGCATTATTTCACCTCGGTCAGCTTGTTGCCGTCAGCAAACACTGGACGCACGGTATCGCCATTGCGCAGGAACGTACCGGCGCGGGTGACGACGAGGTCGCCCTCGGCCAGCCCCTCGCGCACCTCGACGAGGCCATCAGCGGAAAGCCCGGGTTTAATCCGACGGGTTTCGACCACGTTGTTGGCGACCACCTGCACGGTGATCTGATCCAGATTGTAGACGACAGCCGAGACTGGCACGCTCAAGCCGTTCGATTTCGCGGTCTCGATTGTGCCGCGGCCGAAGGCACCGATTCTCAAAGCGCGATTATCGCCAAGGAAAATGCGCACGCGTCCCAGCCGGGTGGACTTGTCGATCTCGGTTGAGATGAGCCGCACCTTGCCGGGTGCGTCATCGACGCCAGCGACCGACGCGCGGGCGGTTTGGCCTTCCTTGATCTTGGCTAACTGGGCTTCCGGCACTTCCGCATCGAGCTCGATTTCGCCGCGTGCGATGATGCGGAACATCGGATCGGCAGCACCTGCGGCAATGCCACCCACGCGTGCGTTACGCTTGCTGATGACACCGTCGGCCGGCGCTTTCACTTCAGTGTTGGAGCGCTTCCAGGCCAATTCCCGGCGCTGGGCTTCGATCTGGGCGCGCTCGGCCTGGGCGAGTGTGAGACCGTCCTGAGAGGAGACCAATTGCGCGTCGGCTGTGCGAGCGGCGGACTCGCGCTGATCGTAGGTGCTGCCTGACAGATAGCCGGAATTCTTCAACGGTTTGGCGCGTTCGAATGCGTTCCGCGCTTCAACCACGCGGGCTTCGGCCTGCACGATCGCGCTTCGCGCCTGGGCGACGGCTGCGGCATTGCGCGACAGGTTGGCATCGCTTTGCGCCATCTGCGCATCGAGCGATTCAGAGACGAGGCGCGCCATGATCTGGCCCTTCTTCACCCGGTCACCTTCATCGACGGCGAGTTCGACCACGCGCAGGCCTTCAACTTCCGGCGCGACGAGGATCTCCTCCCGCGCCACAAGCGTTCCGGTAATCGTGACCGTTTCGGCGAACGGTGCAAGCGCAGCTTTGACGACCGTGACGGCCGGAGGCGCGACCGCCTTCGCGTTCACCTTGCGCGCATCGGCCTTCGACGTTGCTGGTGATTTGCCACCATCGCCGCGCAACAGTCCGCTGGCATAGAGACCAATGGCTGCCACTGCGAGCGCTGCGCCGCCGATCAAAAATTTGCGCTTCATGTCAGGGCCTTCGCTGCTGCGGGTTTGGCGCTGGCGACAGCAGCCGGTGGTTGCGGGTTTAGTAGGTTCGTCATAATGCCGACGATGATCGCGAGTGCGCCCGCTGCGTCGAAGTCGGGGTCGACCGCGCGACGCCAGAACATGCCGTCGCCAATCACGCTCATGACCTGCGTAATGGTCGAGATCGGCAAAGTTGGCGCTATTTTGCCTTCTGCCTTGGCGCGTTCGAACAACTCAGCGAAGCGGCCGATGCAATATTGATCGGTGGTGCGGAACGCCGCGCCAACCTCCGGATTGCGCGTTGATTCAGCGCCAATCTCGATGTGCAGGACGCGCTTATACTGGGCCTCATCGACGAAATAGTGCTGGCCGAGTGCGGTCATCGCCTGCATCAGATCAGGGGCGGTTGCGAGACCTGCAAATTGCTCGGAGAGCTTTTGCCGATCGCGCTCGACGATGCCGGCGATCAAGGCTTCTTTAGATGCGTAATACACATAGAGCGCGCCCGCACTGATGTGCGCTTCGGCGCAGATCGCGTGCATGGTCGTGCGGTGAAAGCCGTCGCGGGCAAAGCACTGTTCGGCGGCATCGAGGATATGCGCGCGTCGCGCCGCTTGCGTCGCTGGTTTCAGTTTCGGCACGCCCATCGCCTCAAGCTGAGCATTCAAACAAAACGATCATTCGTTTTGTTTGTCACCCACAACTAAGGCAATCGCAAGGCACACAAGTGTCGCAGGGGGTGGGGGGCTGCAGTTGCTGGACTTGGTCAAAATGATCGCGATGAAGTCAACTCAAGCGAAGCGGCTCAAGGAATGTAATCGTCGAAATCGTTCGGGATATATTCGAAAGGGCTTGGATCATAACTCGAATCCGGTTCGTAGGCTTCAGGCACCAACGTGCCGTTCGCGTAGTACCAGTTGTCAGCTGTCTGGACGTCGGAGTCGTTGTAATAGAACTGCGCAGCGAGGTGGTTGCTGCCATCATAAGCGTTGATTTGATCGACATGACCGGCAGCATCGTAGATGAAATTGTCGTGTTCGATGACGGCGTTGTTGTCGCTGTAGTACCAGTGGTCAGTCACCTGCTGGAGGTCGTTCAAAGTGGCGTACTCGTCCACGCGGCCCGCGGCATCGAACAACTGATAGCTATCGGCCCTGCCTGCACTGTCGAACACGTCGCGTTCGTCACGCACGTTGGCGTCATTCCACCAATCGACCGTCGTTAAAACGCCGGTTGAAGTGTAGGTTTCGACCGATTTCGACCACGTGGTGTCGTTGGCGCCGCCATCGAGGTAGGTCACGGTCGATGTCACACCGGTACTGGAATAGGCCACAGCTGCCGTGTCTCCGTCGTCGTAGACGACGTTTTCGCTGGTGATCACACCTTGCGCATTGAACGTGTCGGAATACGACGCCCAGTTCGGGTCGAGATGGCCAGCATCCCAGTGATTGGCCCAGCTAGAACCGTTGTCGTAACTGCCCACCTGATCGGTGTTGAGCCCGCCGCATCGCGCGTCGTCGAAATGAAAGACCAATTCTGCGTATTGGCTGGGTCCCATTGGTTCACCCAGCCGGTATTGTTGTCGTAGGTGCCGGTTTGCGCGGTGACTTGTCCGGCAGAGTTCGTGTCCGATGAGATGAACGACCAGTTCTGCGTGTTCGTGGGGTCCCACTGGTTGATCCAACCGGTGGCGTTATCATAGGTGCCGGTTTGCCCGGTCACCTGCCCGCTGGCATTGGTATTCGATGAAATAAACGACCAGTTCTGGGTGTTACCAACGTCCCATTGGTTGATCCAGCCGGTCCCATTGTCATACGTGCCTGTTTGCCCCGTGACCTGACCACCGCCGTTGGTGCTCGACGAAATAAACGACCAACTTTGGGTATTGCCAGCATCCCACTGGTTGATCCAGCCAGAACCATTGTCATAGGCGCCTGTTTGCCCGGTGACCTGCCCGCTGGCGTTGGTATTCGACGATATAAAAGACCAGTTCTGCGTATTGCCGGCGTCCCACTGGTTGATCCAGCCAGTGCCATTGTCATAACTGCCATTCTGGCTGACCGCATGCGCCCCGGCATCGAAGTTCGTGGTGATCGCACCCCAGTTGGAAGTGTTTGCCTGATCATAGTCGGTGTTGCTGGACGTGCCGTTGTCGTTGACGGTGGTGACGAAGTCAGTGCGGTTCAGAGCGTCGGTGGTGGTCTCGGTGTAGGCGACGGTCGACGAGCCGTTTTCGTCATAGTCGCGCACGACGCGATGGTTGTCGTCGTAAAGTGTGTCGACCTTGTCGGTGCGGTTGAGGGCGTCGGTGGTGGTGGTTTGGGTTTGGTAGGGTTGGGTGTTGGTGGGGTCGTAATCAATATTCTTTGCTGCATTGTCAGGACCTGTAAACGTGCTATGAGAAAGTAGTATCGTGCCATCTGCTGCTGTCATGTACGTGCTTTGATCATTGCCGTTTGGGGTTGTCCCGTACACCGACGCCACGACAGTGCCGTCAGAGCGCGCCTCAGTAGCAAACTGCTTCGTATTCAAATCTTCGCCATTATTTTGTGACGTCAAGCATTGTTGTTTTGTTCCATCCACTAAACGACAGGCATGTCAACCACTGCTTGCAAGCCATCATAGTTCAGTTGTTGTTGTTGGGCTACAAAACGCTCTGGACTGCCCTCTTGCGTTGCGCTTACATACATATTAGTTTCATTTCTGATGGCCTCAACAACTTTTGCAGCGAAGGCCGCCTTTGTAATATCAGTAACTTCAGGACAGTCAGAAAAACCTGCCACACCTGATATTCTACTTCCGAATGTGTTGGTTCCATTTGGATTCGCGGGATTTGTCGGCGTTCGGGTTAATTCAACAACAAAATTAACACTAATCACAGTTCCATTTGGAAGCATGGATTCCGCTGTATATATTGTCCCGCTAGAGTAAGTAGCCATAACTTCGCCCTTTTATGTAAAGATCCTAAGCGCTTTATCTAACTCGGCGTTACCCGTAATTTTCCTTCGCGCGTTAGGGGTACTTTGGGGTGCTTATATGATAGAGGCCGTACTGGATCGGCTTCCCACCATAGACTGTTGTATATTGCGCAACTAAATTAGCGATCAAATTGGCCGCTTCGACTGCGCTTGTATTTTCATTTGTTTCTTGATATATTAGCTCCCAAAGGGCTCCATCTATGGATCCGCCCCCTGTGCATTTGAGTTTTTTTAACACTGGCTTCACGAGTACAGTCTTCAAATACTTGCTCGACGTAATATCACAGAAGTGTGATTCAAGGTGCGCGGCTATGCCTGTGCGTTGCTTTCCATCTTCAGTTACTAAGTATAAAGCCAATGGAATGATTGAATATTCGATAGGCGGCAACTGAAGTACTTCGATTTCGGAAAGTTTTATATTTCTAGAATGTAACTGGATCGGCTTCACTAGTTTTCCAGGGAAGTATTCCTTTTTTATTAATTGCAAATTACTTGACTCAATCTCTACTGAAGCAATTTGTTGTAGCTTTTTAAGCAAGATCGAGAAAGATAAATATGTAAATTCTATAAAATCCGTGGCGGAGATTGATGATACGTAATGAAGCAAAGTTTTGTCAGCATACGCAATTTGCAAAAGCTTGCGAATGACAAAAGCTGCTTCTTCTCGGTGATTTCCACGTTTGAAAGTGTTGTCAATTTTATATAGGTCATACAAAAACAATTTCTCTTCATCAAAAGATTTTTGATTCATGTTAAAGTTTTTGAGCGCTTTTATCAAATTAGCGGCGCACTTCAAGATTTTTGTTTGGTTGCTATCACTTATATCCATGGGAAAGGATGCACGAATTGCAGGAAACGAAGTCGGCGATAACTTCATTTGGCACTGATCGCCATCGTTTAAGTCGACGATCGACTGCAGTTTGGAGCTCAAGATCTGGCTTAACAAAAAATAACTGATAGTGTCTGCTCTTGAAGAATTCTCTTGCACTCCCAAAGCCAGATAGATGCTGTGTTCACTCTGGGCTAAGTACCCAGGAAGACGAATAGATTGTTGACCTAAGGCGATCGCGGACAATTGGATCCCAATAAAGACTGCAAACGCAATGCGAACTCCGCATGCCCTTATTTGGCTTAACACTGATGCCATTTTTCGCCGCCACTTTTGGACGTTGCACTGGAAGGTGGACGTTGCACTGGAAGGTGGACGTTGCACTGGAAGGTGGACGTTGCACCGGAAGGCAGTGGCCGCTGCTGCTCTT
>JANOYV010000069.1:0-16652 GCA_031429105.1 Hyphomicrobiaceae bacterium
TCGCTTTGGGCTCGCCCGCGTGCCGCGCCGCATCGAGGTCTACGACAACAGCCACATCATGGGCACCAACGCGGTCGGCGGCATGATCGTGGCTGGCATCCAAGGCATGGTGAAGAACCAGTACCGCAAGTTCAATATCAAGTCGGAAGGGCTGACGCCCGGTGATGACTACGCGATGATGCGGGAGGTGCTGACCCGCCGGTTCAAGCGCGTGGCGGCGGAGTTGGCGGGTGAACTGACGGTTGTTGAACACGACGCGATCGACAGTGCGCTTACCCCCCACCCCGGCCCTCCCCCTCAAGGGGGGAGGGAGGGAAACGGAGGGGCTGCACCGACGATGCCCACCAGTGTCAGTAGTGATTTAGCGTCCCCTCCCCTCTCGGCTACACTGCCAGTAGTTGGGGAGACGTCCCGCATCGTCGCAGCTGGCACGCCGCCGAAAGGCGAGCGTGGGGCGGACGCCATTGCGTTCGGTGTGTTGCGCGCGGACGAGGCATCACTCAATGACGATGATGAAAACGATGACGATCAGGACGACGAACTGACCACCGATGCCGAAGCGTTCCCGTCGATCCCCGACCTCGTGCTGGTCGATGGCGGTGCTGGACAATTAGCGATTGCGCAAGAGGTAATGGCCGAACTCGGCCTCACCGATATCATCCCGCTTGTGGGCGTCGCCAAAGGCCCCGACCGGGATGCCGGCCGCGAGCACTTTCATGTGCCAGGACGCCCGCGTTCGTTCATGCTGGAGCCGCGCGACCCCGTGCTCTACTTCGTCCAGCGCCTGCGCGACGAAGCGCACCGCTTCGCCATCGGCACGCACCGGGCGAAGCGCGCCAAGGCGCTCGGCGCCAATCCGCTGGATGAAATCGAGGGCATCGGGCCGACCCGCAAGCGGGCGCTGCTCAGCCACTTCGGCTCAGCCAAGGCCGTGTCGCGCGCCGGCATCGAGGACTTGAAAGCGGTGCGCAATATCTCGGCGCAGATGGCGCAAGCGATCCACGACTTCTTCAACGAGAAGAAGAATTGAAGTCGGCAGACGCCTACCGTCAAACCACTTTATCGGTAATGACCTGCGGCACCGGCACCGAAGCCACGAACGAGGGGCGCGTCTCCAGTGCCTCACTGTAAGCCGCCAACTCGGGATAAAGTCGTCGCCAGTCGAACTCGGCAAAGCGGACGGTGATATAGCCCAGCACTGTGCCGGTGGCGATATCGCCGAGCCCAAAGCGGTCACCCACCGCAAAGCGGCGGTCGCCGATCAGTCTGGCGATCTCGCGCACGCCGCCGTCGATTTTGCGCCGTTGGCGCGCCATCCAGTCGGGGCTTTGTTGCCCAGCGGCGCGCCGACGTTCGAAGAATGTCAGAACGACTGCATCGCACACACCATCACAGAGGACCTCAAGGCGGCGCGCGTCGAGAATGCCATGGACATCGGTCGGCAACATCGGCGTTTCGGGATACTTGATTTCGAGATATTGCAGGATGAAGTTCGACTCGTAGACACTCGAGCCGTCATCCAGGATCAGGACCGGCAGCTTCTCCAACGGATTATACTTCGGCGTCTCAGTCGTACTGTTCCACGGCACTTCCGTGATCAATTCGAACGGCAAACCCTTTTCCGCAAGTGCAATGCGAACCTTGCGCGCATAGGGGCTTGGTGTTGCGCTGATCAGTTTAAGCATGGGGTCGCCTCCACCATCGCAAACGGGATTGATCGCTCTCGCAAGAGGTAGGAGCATCGCTTAACCTCAGTATCACTATTGGCGTCACATCTAAAGCATCTGGCGTGCGTGCAATCTGTCTTAAAATGTCAGTCGCAAAGCGCATTGCAGCCCGCACGCCCGTGAACTAGCGTTGGCGGTGATCTATTACGCAATCCCCAACCGGCCACTTCCCATGTCCCTGAACCCCTATGCCCAGCATCTCGACAAAAACCCAGCCAACCATCAGCCGCTGACGCCGCTGACGTTCCTGGAGCGCGCGGCCCGGGTCTATCCAGAACACACAGCGGTGATCCATGGCGCGCAACGGCGCACCTATGCTCAGTTGTACCAGCGCTGCCGACAATTGGCGTCGAGCCTCGCGCAGCGCTACATCGGCCCTGGCGATACGGTTGCCGTGATGCTCGCCAACACGCCGCCGATGATCGAGGCGCACTACGCCGTGCCGATGACGGGGGGCGTGTTGCTGTCGCTCAACACGCGCCTCGATGCCGCGATCCTGGCGTTCCAACTCGACCACGGCAATGCCAAAGTCCTGATCTGCGACCGCGAGTTCGCCCCTGTCATCAAGGCAGCCCTCGCCCAGACCAAGGTGAAACCGTTCATCATCGACTACGACGACCTCGAATTCCCGCAAACCAACGAACGGCTGAGCTTTGTCGATTACGAGGCGTTCTTAGCCAACGGCGATCCAGACTTTCAGTGGCGCATGCCCAAGGACGAGTGGGATGCGATTGCGCTCAACTATACATCCGGCACGACGGGCAACCCAAAGGGCGTCGTCTACCACCACCGTGGCGCGACGCTCATGTGCTACGGCAATCTCGTGGCCGGCAGCATCGGCCAGCATCCGGTCTACTTGTGGACATTGCCGATGTTCCACTGCAACGGCTGGTGCTTCCCGTGGACGTTGTCGGTCGTCGCTGGCACACACGTGTGCCTCAGATGGGTGCGCGCGAAACTGATGTTTGACGCGATTGCCGATCATAAGGTGACGCACCTGTGCGGCGCGCCGATCGTGATGTCGACGCTGCTCAATGCCAAGCCCGATGAGAAACGCGAGATGGCCGCACGGGTGAAGTTCATCACGGCAGCGGCGCCGCCGCCCGAAGCCGTGCTCGCGCAAATGGCGCAAGCAGGCTTCGACGTGACCCACGTCTACGGCCTGACCGAGACCTACGGGCCTGCCGTCGTCAACGACTGGCACAGCGATTGGGATGCGCTCTCAGCTGACGAGCGCGCTGCCAAGAAAGCGCGCCAGGGCGTGCGCTATGTCGGCCTCGAAGCGCTCAGCGTGATGGACCCGGAAACCATGGTGGCGGTGCCAGCCGACGGCGAGACGCTGGGCGAGGTCATGTTCCGTGGCAACATCGTGATGAAGGGCTATCTCAAGAACCCGGTGGCGACGGAAGAAGCGTTCGCTGGCGGCTGGTTCCACTCGGGCGACCTCGGCGTGGTGCACCCGGACGGCTATATCCAATTGAAGGACCGCTCGAAGGACATCATCATTTCAGGCGGCGAAAACATTTCGTCGATTGAAGTCGAGGATCAACTTTATAAGCATCCGGCGGTCGGCTATGTGGCGGTCGTCGCGAAACCCGATGACAAATGGGGCGAGACGCCGTGTGCCTTCATCGAGCTCAAACCCGGCATGACAGCCACCGCCGACGAACTGATCGCCTGGTGCCGTCAGGGCTTGGCCGCCTACAAATGCCCGCGCACCATCGTGTTCCAGGACATCCCCAAAACCTCAACGGGCAAGATCCAGAAATTCAAGCTGCGGGAGATGGCGAAGGCGGTGTGAGGCGTTGGGGTAAATCGATGTGCTTTTTCCCCTCTCCCCGTCCCCTTACGGGGAGAGGGCAGAGGCCGGCCCGTAGTCTGCCGTTGAGGCACCAGCCATAGTTCCGGCCGAGGGAGAGGGGCGGCAGCTTGTTCGACACCAATTTTTACATCGCTAGGCGGCCTGATGTTGCAGGCACCATGGAAGCGGCCGCCCCTCACCCTAACCCTCTCCCCGTTCGGGCCGCGGGCCCGACGGGGAGAGGGGATAGCCGCGTGCCCATATGCGATTGACTTGGGGTAACCGGCGCTAACCTTGCGCCGCCCCCTCAACTGCCTCCCCGGCCGGAGCGCGCAGCGCGTAGAGCCGGGGTCGCGTCGGTTGCTTCTTGCGTCCGAAGATCAACACGCACCACTGGTCGGCTTTGGATATTCACCGAGCGTCACGAAATCTCTCGACTTCAGACTGCCATCAGGCGAGTCTCACCCGCCTCGAACCTCACTGTCCCATTCAAGATCACCGCGATGAAGTTTCCAAAGTGGAATGGTGTCACGCAGCCCTGCGTTCATGTCTTTTCGCTGGTGTGTTTCGTCGTTGGCTACGCTGTCGTATCGACCTTGTCACTCGGTCAAATTAAGTACGACGACCGGGAAGGGCCCAGCTGGAATCCGGTCTCCAGGATGCCGGACGGGAAGGTTAGCCTTTCGCAGACTGCCATTGGAGGCATCGGATTTGTAGCTCTGGCAATAGGAATGGCCGCGCT
Source organism: Hyphomicrobiaceae bacterium (assembly GCA_031429105.1). Classification (GTDB taxonomy): domain Bacteria; phylum Pseudomonadota; class Alphaproteobacteria; order Rhizobiales; family Hyphomicrobiaceae; genus JAKFWF01. Next base: position 4,271 of record JANOYV010000069.1, read on the forward strand.
GCTTGGCCTCGGCCTCCTCTGGAACCGCATTCGATTAGGCAGCTAACGACTGCGCCAGCATTGCATTCTGTGATCAATTCCAGGCCCTAATCGACGATTTGGAAGCAAGAATTTGGGTGGAATATGTACCTGTTGGTGCTGGTGGCCATGGTGGTGGGTTTGTACTTCGCATCCGCTGCATGGGAGCGACCGCGCCCGGCTGCGGTTGTGGCGGCCATCCTATGGCTGCTCTACGCCATCTACGAATTCCAGATTGCATCCGGTGTGCTGTGCGACGCGCAATGCAACATTCGCGTTGATCTCGTTCTTGCTTTGCCACTGTTGGGGATTGCGACTTTGTTTGCTTGCAACACCCCTGGTCAACGGTCGGTCGTCAAAAGGGTACTCGGTGTGATCAGCTTGATCATCTTCGTGTTGTTAGTGGCGCCACTTGTCTACATCGCACTGGTGGGGTTCCCGGCTGACACGCAACCACCCCCTAATTCACAACCTAGCCCCAAGTGAGTTGGTGCCTGCTTGCCTACGGCTGTTCGTGCTCGGCGATCAACATCGTGGTGTTCCTTTCCACAACAGCCGTAGGTTGGGTTAGACCGGCGCACTTGCCGGTCGTAACCCAACATTCCACGGGGCGGCACATGAATTTGTTGGGTTACGCGCCAAGGGGCGCTAACCCATACGGCTCGTTTCGGTCTAAGGAGGCGGCCGAAATGATGGTGAAGCTCACGACAGCAACTTCACCATCAACAAAAACGCAGCGCTCCCGACACCGAACACCAACCCCGAGATCGCCCGCACCGGGTTGCGCCAGAACATTTCGTAGGCTTCGCGCAATTGCCCGCCATTGAGGGTCCACCATGTGGCTTCGGTTTTGAGCGCGCGGTCGGAGGCCAACTGCGCGACATCGGCAATCAACGTGACTTTGCAGAGCACCGACTGCAGCACGTTGTAATACTGACCTTGGGTGAAGGCGCGGGCTTCATCGAGGCCCGACAGGAAGCTCGACGTCGAGAGGCTGTTCAACTCCGCCAGCGTCTCGATGTAGGGCTTGGCCACATAGTCCGAGCCGTACATCTCGACGAACAGACGCGATAGATCGACCTTCTGGCTTTCGTGAACCGCGACCGGCTCGCCGTTCAACAATGCAAACCGATGGCCGATGGCGGCAAAGCCGAATTTTTCATCGCGCATGTTCCAGTGCAGGTAGGTTGCCGATGGGTTGCGACTTAGAAACTCGTAGAAGCGGAACAACATCGCCTGTTCCATGCCATCGAGGCCAGACATGTCGTTGTTGCGTCGACGGGCGAGTTCCACCTCCGCGTGGATTGAAAACGAGGTGGTGGCGCCCGTTCCAAGATTGCGCAGGGCAATCGCCGTAATGCGCGGCGATGCGTAGCCCTGGCCTTGGTCGAAGCTCTCGCAGGCATAGTGCACCACGAAGACGCTCGCGGGATGGCCGAACAGGCGGGCGAGGCCTTCTCGTGCGATCTTCTGGCGGTTTGGGTTCGGTGCAGCCACGAATGAGTACGCTCCAAGCAGACGCGACCTCGAATCAGGAGCGCATCCGTTGCGCCACTGTGCGGATCGCAGCCCGCCATTCAAGCGGTCGCTCTGCCCCGCTGTCTGCCATGCGACAATAGTGGTGGAAAGCACACGCAGAAGTTGGCACTGGAAGGTCGCACAGTCGTGCACGCAGACGTCCGTTCGGAAAAACGTGAAGCCATGGCCGTCCTCACCCAAACACGACCAGCGCTGACGCAGGCGGCACTTCTGGCGGTGGCAGCAGAAGCTCTGTTGACCTTGATGGACGCGCTCATCAAGGGCCTAAGCACCCGCTATCCAACCTTCCAGATTGCGTTCATGCGTTTTGGCTTCGGAACGGTCTGGGCGACATTGCTCGTCACACTGTTCTGGCCGGGGTGGCCCTCGCGGGACACCGTGAAGACGAACGTCTCCCGCTCTTTCCTCGTCGTCATCACCGCGACCTGCTTCTTCTTCGCCCTTGGCCGTCTGCCCCTCTCGGAAGCCTTGGCCTTGGGCTTCATGTCGCCGCTTTTGATGGCGCTTTTCGGTGGCCTGATCCTGAAGGAGCAGCTTGATCGTTCGATCGCGATCGCACTCGGCGCTGGACTTCTGGGGATGCTGCTCATCGTTGGCCCGAAACTTGGCCAGGACACCTATCAGGCCGAGGCGCTATTGGGCGTCGCCGCCATTTGTGTATCGGCAGTCACTTACGCGTTGAACATCATATTGCTGCGCCAGCGCGCGCAACGCGACCCAGCGCTCACCATCGTATGGTTTCAGAGCGCGTGCCCGGCCGTGATGTTGGCGATTCCGGCGCTCTACGTGTGGACACCTCCAAGCATGACCGATCTAGCGCTGTTCACGCTGATCGGCGCATTGGCGGTAGCTGGACACTTTCTGCTGGCGCAAGCGTTCGCCCGCGCGGAAGCAGCACGGCTTGCGCCGCTGCACTACACGACCCTGATTTGGGGAATGGCGTTCGGCTACTTGATGTTTGCCGAAATTCCAACTGCGCTCACCATTGCAGGCGCGACGCTAATCGCAACCGGCGCCTGGTTCGCCCAGCGCAAACCCAAATCCTGACACGGCTCAATCAGTCGTCAGGGACTGGGTTGCTGCAGTTTTGTGATCTCGTCTTTCAGCTTTAGCTTTTGAAGCTTCAATTTGTTGACCTTCAGCCCATCGGAGGCTGGCCGGGCCAACTCCTCTGCAATTCGGCGATCCAACACTTTATGCTTTTCGGCAAGTTCAGAAAGATGAGACGACCGCGCCATCCTGTCCTCCGTGCTAAGCGTGCAGACTGAACGACAGTGACAGATTTGCGACGGTTTGTCCAATATCTGCTGGTCCAAAGGTTCAGGCTTGATGAACCAGTGTCCCACCCGTTTATCCGCCATAACATGCGGAATTTACCCAAGATTCATCGCCGGAACTGGCGTCCGCCGCTTGCACTGCAACAGAGTTATCGACAATAGTGCGGTAAAATTTTGTATGGGCGTCACGCGATCGTGCGATGCAGCAACCGAGATTGAAGTAATGGCGCGCCTGGACGACCGGGACATCAGGGAAGAGCTGGCTAAGTTGCGCAGCGAGCACCGCGAACTCGACCAGGAGATTGCGCTGTTCGAGGCTGCGGCCCACGCCGACCAGTTGATGATCAAGCGCCTGAAAAAGAAGAAACTACATTTGAAAGACGTCATCACATCGCTGGAAGATCGACTTCTTCCCGACATCATCGCTTGAAATCGGACAAACCCATGGGCGCTGATGTACCAAAGGTTGGCATTATCATGGGGAGCCAATCGGATTGGCCGACCATGCGGCTTGCCGCCGATATTCTAAAGGCGCTCGGCGTTAACTACGAGGCGCGGATCGTTTCGGCGCACCGCACGCCGGACCGGCTTTACGACTATGCGCGCAATGCCAAGTCACGGGGTCTGCATGTGATTATCGCGGGCGCCGGCGGGGCAGCCCATTTGCCGGGCATGACCGCTGCCATGACAACCCTGCCCGTCTTGGGCGTGCCGATCGAAAGCCGCATCCTGAAGGGCCAGGACAGCCTGCTGTCGATCGTACAAATGCCAGCTGGCATTCCTGTTGGCACATTGGCGATCGGCGAGGCGGGCGCCACCAACGCTGGCCTGCTTGCGGCCCAAATCTTGGCGCTTGCCGATCCGGACCTAGCCGTTCGTCTCGAGGCCCATCGCGCCAACCAAACCGCGGCAATCGCTGAATTCCCGAAGGACTGAGCCTTGAAATCCCTGACAGCCCCGATCCCACCGGGTGGCACCATCGGCATTTTGGGCTCTGGCCAGCTCGGTCGAATGCTGGCCCAGGCGGCCGGTAAGCTTGGTCTCAAAACACACATTTACTGCGACGCCAGTGGTCCCGCGTTCGACGTATCAACGGCGCGCACAACGGCCAAGTTCGAGGATCTAACGGCACTTGAGGCCTTTGCTCGCACGGTCGATGCCGTGACCTACGAGTTCGAAAACATTCCGCTAGCCACGGTTCAGCATCTGGAAAGCCTCGTGCCGGTGCGCCCTGGCTCCAAGGCCTTGGCGTGCACGCAAGATCGCTTGAACGAAAAACGGCTGGCGCGCGACCTTGGCGCGATGACTGCTGATTTCGCTAGTGTTGACTCGCTCAGTGAATTGCAGGCAAGGCTCGATGGTCAAATCTCGATGCCGTGCATCCTGAAAACACGTCGGTTTGGGTATGACGGCAAGGGGCAGGCGAAGATCCATAGATCGGCTGACGCGACAGCAGCCTGGGCTGTTATCGGCGGCGAGTCAGCAATTCTCGAACAGTTCGTCCCCTTCACGCGCGAAGTATCGGTAGTAGCGGTTCGGGCCGCCGACGGAACGTTCGCTGCCTACGACGTGACCGAGAACGAACACCGCGACCACATCCTGCATTCCTCGACAATCCCGGCCTACACGAGCCCGACAACCGCCGCCGACGCGATTTCCATCGCGCGCCGAATCGGCGACGCCCTCGACTATGTCGGCGTTTTCGCCGTCGAGTTCTTCGTTTGCGAGGAAACGAGCGAACAAGTTCTGTACGTTAACGAGATCGCGCCCCGCGTTCATAATAGTGGTCATTGGACCATGGATGCGTGCCTGTGCAGCCAATTTGAAAACCACATCCGCGCTGTCGCCGGTTGGCCCTTGGGCAGTACGGCACGCCATGCAGATGCTGAAATGATCAATCTGATCGGCGATGAGGCCCATCAATGGGCGCAACTCGCTGCAGAACCTGGGGTTTCCCTTCATTTGTATGGCAAACGCGAGGCTCGTGCCGGTCGCAAGATGGGCCATATCAACAGGTTGACGACGCCCAACAAAAAACGATGATGGCCTATCTACATTGGCGTGTGGACTTCTTTACCAGCATTTGCTATTGCCCATCCAATCCAATAACGAGGCTGCTCCAGAGCATCGGATGACCGGTGCCCGGCGTGGCCTTTGTCTGCATTCAACCCATTCATAGCCGAGGATAACCCACACGTGCAGGTTCTCGTTCGCGACAACAACGTTGATCAAGCTCTCAAGGCGCTGAAAAAGAAACTTCAGCGCGAAGGCGTGTTCCGTGAGATGAAACTCCGGAATTACTTCGAGAAGCCGTCGGAGAAGAAGGCCCGCGAGAAGGCGGAAGCCGTTCGTCGTGCGCGCAAACTTGCGCGCAAGAAGTTGCAGCGCGAAGGCCTGTTGCCCAACAAGCCATTGAAGAAGCCATTGGCCGGTGGTCGTGGCGGTCGTGGCGGCCCAGGTCGTTCAGAAGGTGGCGCCGGTGGTACTGGCGGCGGCTTTGGCGGCGGCGGTAGCAGCGGTGGTGGCTACGGCGGCGGTGGTGGTGGCGGATTTGGTGGCGGCGGCGGCTTCGGCCAGCGTTAACCCCTCCTGATCTGGATATTCGGTTCTCAAATAATCAGGCCGCACTGGTAGTCCAGGCGGCCTGTTTTCGTTTGTGCTTTGCACTGACATTAATTGCGCCATAGAGCGCCAGCGCTCAAACTGGGATCTTTTCGATAATCGATGAATTATCGCGGGTCGGCCGCCCCAGTATTGAGCGGGCCAGCTTCACCGACAGGCGCCCCTGGGCAAACTGCACTATCCACTTTGCTCGCGTGAGCTCGAAGAAATCGACTTCCATCTCACCCCACGCAGGCGTGTCAAGCACGCCACGGCGCACGACCATAAAACCGCTCTTTTCAAGTACACGCTTAGAGCCTGGATTGATGATCCGGACCGACGCGCTGATCCGCTGGGCGTGCCCATAGGTGAACAAGGCATCGAGCATGCCGCACACGGCCTCTGAACCAAGTCCACGCCCTTGGTGCTCCGGATCGACCATATAGCCCAGGCTAAAATGCGCTGGCCCCATTACCTTGGAACCAATTTGACCGACGATCGCGCCACCGATCTTGCCTGGCTCTGCCTTAGGAGCCAGCGAGAGAACCAGCGCCTCCCCAGCGGCATTCATCGCGCGTGCGGCAGCAATTCGGGTGGCGGCTTCGTTAGCGGCCAGCGGATGCGGCCAAGTCGATGTCATGGTAGCGACTGCGGCATGACCGGCGATCCGCTGCAGTGCGACGGCATCGCTTGATTTCGACCAGCGCAGCCACAAACGTGGGGTTTCAATCCGAAACACCTCGTCACGGGTGATCCAGGGCAACCGGCTTGGGGGAGCTGACATGATCGCGTCTCCAGTCTGAACGGCAAAAAAATAAGGACGATGGTTTCCCACCGTCCTCGGGTCCGTTGAGCTGGAAGCTAAAGCCTGTTTCACCCTATCGGGTTCCAGACCATGGCTCTCGTATCCTGCTCGCCGTCTCGAGGTCTCGGGGGAGACCTGAAGGCGGTGAGCTTGGCTGCACTCCGCCTTATTCTGCTGCCTCTGCCATCACCGGTTTTACCGAGATGTAGGTGCGGCCATTGCGTTTGGTGGCAAACGATACGGTACCTTCGGTGACCGCAAAGATGGTGTGATCAGTGCCCATCCCGACGTTTGTTCCGGGATGCCACTTGGTGCCGCGTTGGCGGCACAGAATGTTGCCCGGAATGACGTGCTCGCCACCGAACTTCTTCACGCCGAGACGACGACCGGCGGTGTCGCGACCGTTGCGTGTCGAGCCGCCTGCTTTTTTATGTGCCATGGTTCAGTATCCTGTCCGTATGACGTGTATGTGGCGGGGTGCCGCCGGATTTTTGATCGAGCTTTTCGCAGCAGCGCTTGAACTTAAGCGCGGGCACGATCGCTCTTGGCGCGCGGGGGCTTGCCATCGAGTAGTTCCTTGGCCTGGGCGACCCATTCACCGCTGGTGATATGACCACCGAACTGTCCGGCTTCCTCGACCACCGCAATGTTTTGCTTCGTCATGCCAGCAATCTGCCAGAGGTGGAAGATGCCAACCTTGTGCAGAGATTCTTCATACTTCGGACCGACGCCATCGATCAGCGACAGATCATCGGCACGACCAGCAACCGGCGACTGCAGGATTGCAAAGGCCTTGCCCTGACCGCGATAGCGCAGTGCGAGGACGCCTTCGCCGGTTGGCTTCTTGGATGCTGCAACGCCGCTGCCGAGCACTTCGAGGATACGCACGCGCGACAGGTCCTGACGGTGACCTTTCTTGCGACGTGAATTCTTGCGGCGGCGCTTCTTGAAGTTAATGGTCTTGGGGCCACGGCCCTGCTCCAGCAACTCGGCGGTGACCGATGCGCCGGCGATAAAGGGCGCGCCGACGGTGACGCCAGCATCGCCGCCAATCATCATGACTTCGGCAAATTTCACGAGCGCGCCGGGGGCGGCATCGAGCTTTTCGACTTCCAGAATCTCGTCGGCGGCGACGCGGTATTGCTTTCCGCCTGTCTTGATGACAGCGTACATGGTTGTATTCCCACAATTTTCCGCGCCCTATGGCGCCGCAAGGTAGGCTAGCGGACTTCGAAGCACACAGTCGTAGAGCTGTGTGAAGCCTCGGGCAGCGATTGCGCGGGCACGGAATGTGCCTACGTTCCCGCGTCTTATCTTAGACTTGGCGGGAGATGTCAACGAGCATTGGTCGAGCCGATGCCCGAGAAACGGCTCTGTACGCCGCAGATTTCAAGGAAATCAAAGCGGCGTCACCAATTCGGTGATCGTCCGCCTCGTGATGCCTACTCAGGCTTTGTGATCGTCGTCGGAGAAATCGGCCAGTTCTTGCAGACTGTCGATGATCTGGACTTCGCCTTCGTCCTTCGACTTAACGAGCCATTCGGCAACCACTGTTTCGCCCTGCTTAAAGACGACTTTGAAAGGAAATTCAGTGTCTTCGCTTGCGATCACGTCGCCCGTTACGAATGCCATGGGACCCTCGATTCAAGTTTAATTTTAGACAGCCTGCTGGTGCGCAGTTCGCAAGCCCTTGTCAACTGGTGTGAGTTGAAGGGCGAGTGATTGGTTATCCCCTCACTCCACTGCCTTCGCCTGTTCGCGCAACACGAACTTCTGAATCTTGCCGGTGGATGTTTTCGGCAACGGGCCGAACACGACGCGGCGGGGGATTTTGAAGGCGGCCATTTGGGCGCGGCAGAAGGCGATGATGTCGGCGGCGGTCACCGGTTCCGCGCCGGGCTTTAATGTTACAAACGCGCACGGGGTTTCACCCCACTTTTCGTCCGGCTTGGCGACGACGGCTGCCTCCATGATCGCTGGATGGCGATACAGCACCTCCTCCACCTCCAGCGACGAAATGTTTTCACCGCCGGAAATGATGATGTCCTTCGAGCGGTCCTTCACATCGATATAGGCGTCCGGGTGCCAGGCTGCGAGATCGCCGGAATGGTAGTAGCCGCCGACAAACGCTTCGGCCGTCGCTGCCTCGTTCTTGAGGTATCCCTTCATGATCGTATTGCCACGCTGCATGATCTCGCCGATCGCCGCACCGTCTCGCGCCACCGGCTTCATCGTATCGGGGTCGGCCACCATGATGTCCTCAACGACAACGGTCGTCACGCCTTGACGCGCCATCAAGGCATAGCGCTCGGTGGTCTCTCGATCCGCCCAGTCGTCGCCGGGCGCACAGTAGAGCGAGGGGCCGTAGCTCTCGGTCGTGCCGTAAGCGTGCAGTACGTCGAAGCCCATGGCCTCCATTTCGCGCAGCACGGTGGATGAGGGCGCAGCCCCGCCCGTCAGCATTCGCGGACGCACGGGCAGAGGCCGCTTATGCTCGGCTGGCGCGTGGATCAGCATCGTCAGCACAACTGGCGCGCCGCACATGTGGGTGACGTGATGCTCCGCGATCAGTTCGAAAATGCGCTTTGGATCAACCTTGCGCAAGCACACGTGGGTGCCACCGACTGCCGTCACAGCCCAGGTGTAGGTCCAGCCGGAGCAGTGGAACATCGGCAGCGTCCACAAGTAGCGCGATTGGTGATCGAGCTTGAGCAACAGCGCATTCGACATTGCGCCCAGATGGGCACCGCGATGGCTGAACACCACGCCTTTTGGGTTGCCCGTGGTGCCTGATGTGTAAAGGAGGCAAATGCTCTCCCACTCATCGACGATACCAGGATAAGCGAAGGCCGGATCGCCACCAGCGATGAAATCTTCGTACTCGATTTCGCCGATGGCCGGACATTGCGCGGTTTCGACATCGGCGATATCGACCACAAGGGATTTCACCTTAACAAGCCCGAGCGCTGGCGTGATCACAGCGTGGAACTCGCGGTCGGCGAGCAATGCTTTCGCCTCGCCATGATCGAGGCAAAACGCAATTGCAGCCGCATCAAGCCGGATGTTGATCGGGTTCAACATTGCGCCCAACATCGGCACGGCAAAGTGCGCTTCGAGCATCGCCGGTGTATTGGTCGCCAAGATTGCGACGGTATCGCCTTTGCCGATGCCAGCCTTGTGCAACGCGTGCGCGAGACGGCGGGATCGGGCGTAAAGTTCGGCGTACGTATAGCGCCGTTCGCCGTGGATGACCGCAGTTCGCTCGGGAAAAAAGTTAGCGGCGCGCGCAAGGAAACTAATTGGCGTCAGAGGCACATAGTTGGCGTCGTTCTTGGCAAGCTCCGGGCGCTCTGGTGCCATCGCCATGTTCCCCCTCAAATCTTCAACCCGCGCGATCTTAGGAACCGTGGGTTGCGGACCTTCAATTCCGCGATCAGCACGGTGCGCAGTTTTGCGCCTAAACCCGGATGGGTCGCCTCGGTGATTTTACCAACGCGGATATCGGTTGCCAATTGGGCCGGCGTTCCGTCGCCGTCATCGTAGGCGGTATCGAGGATCGCCCACAGGGCTGCGTCATCTGCGGTGGTGATTTCGCGGCGTGCTATGTCGAGCGCGTTGGCAATCATGGCCGCGGCATAGCGCTTTTCCGGCGACAATCCCGGCACGATCTCGGCCTTCAGCGTTTCAGCGGCGAGCGCGATCAACGTCTCGGCTGATAGCTTTTTCGCCTTCGGTGGCTTTGTTGATTTTGCCATCAGGATTTGGCCCTTGCTGCATCGATCGCGGCAATACCGTCGAGCGCGTCAAACTCCATCTCCGGCGCCATCAGTCCGGTGAGTGCGAGTTCAATCGCCGTTTCGCCACCGCTGAGATAGCGGTCGCCCTGGAGGATCGCGATCACCGCCCACTTGGCAGCCGCCATCACCTCCCAATAGGCAATGCTCTGTTCGTTGATTTTCTCACCACCGGCCTTTTGATAGGCTTCATAAAAGGCCCGCCGACTGCCGATACCGCCTGCTTCCTGACTTTGCTCGTCATTGCCGAAACGCCAGCAGCGCGCGCACAGCCAGCCGATATCTTCCAGCGGATCGCCCCAGTGGGCAAATTCCCAGTCGAGGATCGCCGCTAGCTTGGTGCCATCCAGCATGTAGTTGCCGGTACGATAGTCGCCGTGCACCAGCGTGATGCGTGGCGTTGCGGGCGCATGAGTATCGAGCCACGCAAGGCTGTATTCTAGTGCCGGGCGGTGTTGCGAGGCGTCCGCCAGTGCCGCCTTCAAGCCCGCAACCAACACCTTGGCCGGTGATTGCATCGGGATCGGTAAAACGGAGAGGCGACCATCCATTGGCGTGACAGCGTGGATCTTTGCGAGCGCCTGACCGAGAACACCAGCGAGGCGATCACCAAAGTTGGCAAGTTCAGGATGGCGCACAATCTGCCGGGCCTGGGCCTGGCCCGCAACGAACGCCTGGATCAGAAACGGACGACCGATGACGCTTGCATCTACGCACCGCACAATCGGCGCGGCGACGAGCACGCCCGCCGCATGGGCTGCAACCAGGACCGCGAATTCCGCTTCCCGATCCAGACTTAATGCCAGCCGTTGGGCGGCATCCGTGCGCATCAACCAGGCATGAGCGCCAGTATGCGGTCCGCCATCGACCGTAACGTCGAGCCGCCAGTTCTCCTGCACGGCACCACCGCCGAGCAAGGCGGCAGCCGTGATTGTCACGGCACCACCCAGCGTTTGCGACAACCAAGCGTTCAACCCACCGGTTTTCGATGGATCAAACGTGCGCTGGCGGACCTGCTTTGGATCGAGAGTATCGGTCATTGCTTAGCGGCTGAACGACATGCCCAGGAAGTCACCTTTACTGAGCTCGACGCCGTTGTGCCGCAAGATCGCGTACACGGCCGTCAAGTGGAAGTAGTAGTTCGGGATCGCAAACGTCACGAGGTAAGGCTGGCCCTTGAAGGTCACAGGGTTGCCCGCGATCTTGAGCAAGATATCGCGCTCTTCCGATCCATCGATCTGCTCGGCCTTGATGGTTTTGATGAAGGCCACCGTCTTGGCCACGCGCGCCTTTAGATCGACCAGGGTCTTCTCGGTATCTTCGTAGGCTGGCACTTCGATGCCAGCCAGCCGCGCGCTCGCCCCCTTGGCGAAGTCGCAGGCGACTTGCACCTGACGGGTGAGCGCAAACATGTCAGGCGCCAGACGTGCATTGGCGAGCACGGTCGGATCGACCTTCTTTGCAACGCAAAAAGCATCGGCCTTATCGAGGATCTTCGACAAGGCATCGAGCGTCTGAATGAACGGCGGGACGCTAGCCTGATACATGGAAATGGTCATTGGGGCGCCTTATCGGTTGCAGCGGGAAATCTCGGTGCACCTTATTGCGCCCGCAGCCGTTAGCAAGGGGCAGTCCAAGGCGTGTAAGTCTGCCGCAGCGTGCTAATCTCGATGCATGAACCGAAATCCGATTCGCATTATTGGTATCGACCCTGGTCTCAGGCGCACCGGCTGGGGCGTGATTGAAAGCGACGGCGTTCGCCTCGTTTATGTTGCCTCAGGCATGGTCACGTCCGATGCTGATGAGCCGCTTGCCTACCGACTCCGCGAAATCTACCAAGGCCTCACATCAGTAATCGCGACTTTTAATCCACAGGAAGCCTCGGTCGAAGAGACGTTCGTCAACAAGGATGCGCGCTCGACCTTGAAACTCGGTCAGGCGCGCGGCATGGCAATGCTCGCCCCCGCCATGAAGGGACTGCCTGTCGCCGAGTATGCAGCAAACGTCATCAAGAAAACGGTAGTCGGTGCCGGTCACGCGGAGAAGAAGCAGATCCAAGCCATGATCGGCTTCCTGCTGCCAAAGGCGAAGTTCGAGAGCGCCGACGAGGCCGACGCGCTGGCGATCGCAATCTGCCATGCCAACCACCGCACCAGCCCACAGGCGCGCGCACTGCGGGCTCTGAAGGAGGCTGTTCAATGATTGGCAAACTGCGCGGATTGGTCGATGCCATCGGCGAGTCGCACGCCATCATCGACGTCAACGGCGTCGGCTATGACGTGTCGTGCTCGTCGCGCACGCTGCGCCAGATGGAGTTAGGCCAGGAAGTGCGTCTCGTCATCGATACC
>JANOYV010000070.1:0-32074 GCA_031429105.1 Hyphomicrobiaceae bacterium
ATCATCACGATGGATCCTGCAGTGCGCAGCGGCAAGCCGTGCATCCGCGATACGCGGATGACCGTGACGGATGTGCTTGAGTATTTAGCCGGTGGTATGACCGAAGATCAGGTATTGGCGGACTTCCCATATCTCAATCGGGAAGATGTACGGGCATGCTTGGCATTCGCCGCTGACCGTGAGCGCGGCATCATGTCGGTACAAGCTACGTGAAGCTGCTGTTCGACGCCAACCTGTCTCCGCGTCTAGCGGTCGCGCTTACGGACTTGTTTCCAGGATCATTACACGTTTTTGACCTTCAACTCGGGCCAAATGACATACGGATTTGGGACCATGCTGGTGCACATGCATTCACGATCATTTCCAAAGACAGCGATTTCTCAAAAATGAGTGCCCTCTGAGGTGCACCCCCTAAGGTTGTATGGTTACGTGTTGGAAACGACGGATCGGACAAGATTGCCAGACTTATTCGATCCAACGTAGTGACGTTTCAAGCTTTCGATGCCGATGATCGCGCATCACTTCTGATCGTGAACCGCGGCACTCTGCGGTGGCCTTGAGGGCGCTACGAACTCGAGAAGTTATGATGTCAGTGTGAGGATCGAAGCGCCACGGCTATGTGAAACAACCCGATGCTTGTCATAGATGGCGCTGACTGTAGTGTGGACCATGAGCACTCAGTCACGATCAGCCACTCCATCAACGCGCTCAGTGCCCATGAACGAAGACAACGGCGAACAGGGCGGGCTTTGGGAGGCGCCGACGGTGATTGCGCCGCACAGCGGGCACCGCGAACGACTGCGCGAGCGATTCATGCGCGGCGGTGCCGAAGCGCTGCCGGACTACGAAATGCTCGAACTCATCTTGTTCAACGCGATCCCGCGCCGCGACACGAAACCGCTCGCCAAGGAATTGATCGCGCGGTTTGGCACTTTTGCCGAGGTGGTCTCCGCGCCCGAAACCCGGTTGCGTGAGGTGAAGGGCGTCAGCGACCGTGTGGTGGCCGAGCTAAAACTCGTGCGTGCGGCCTCCTTGCGCCTGATGAAGGGGCAGATCATGGAGCGCACGGTGCTCTCGTCGTGGGATCAGGTGGTCGCCTACTGCCGGGCGGCGATGGCCTACGAAGTGCGCGAACAATTCCGCATTCTGTTCCTTGACAAGAAGAACAACCTGATTGCAGACGAAGTCCAACAGCAGGGGACAGTTGATCACACGCCGGTCTATGTCCGCGAAGTGGTCAAGCGCGCGTTGGAACTTTCAGCTACCGCGATCATCCTGGTGCATAATCACCCGTCGGGCGATCCCACGCCGTCACGCGCCGACATCGACATGACCAAAATGATCATCGATGCCGGCAAACCGCTCGGTGTGCTGGTGCATGACCATATCATCGTCGGTCGCGACCGGGTGGCGAGCTTCAAGGGGCTGCGGCTGATGTGATCAGCAACAGGCGGCAGGGGCAACCGCGTTAGCGGTCGTCGCATACGGCATCGTCGTGCCGCAACCTGCAAAAATCCCGTAGTGTTGGTCGAAGTTGCCGATGAACTCGAAATAGGGCGCGAAGCGCGTGTCTTTGAGCATCAGCCATGTGTTGCCGCAGACTGGAAACACCTTGCCGCACTCAATTGCGTGATGCTTGTCGAGGACGAAGGTACCGCCTGCGTTCTCCAGGCCCCCTTTGTAGATAACAGCCTGGCCGTAGTCCTCGCACATCGGTTCAAGCCCATCGAGCTTGAAGAGCCGATAGGTAGCCGAGAAGAATTTCGAGGCACCAACCTTGGCTGCTAGCGCTTCATCCGTGACGCCTAGCGGGCGATCTTCAACGAGGCGTGGATCGAGAAAGCCTGCCTGTTTGGCTAAGTTGTGGAAGTCGTTCCAGTACAACGCGCCGCCGAGGCACTCGCCGTAAAGCACCGGATCCTGGCGCACGGCATCGCTCAATCGGCGATCAGCATAGACGTCGGAGAAGTACATCTCGCCGCCGGGCTTCAAAAGATCATACGCGCCCTTCAAGACTGCGAGCTTGTCGGTCGAGAGGTTAATCACGCAGTTCGATATAATGATGTCGAACGAACCGGGCTTCAAATCGAGCTGGTCGAGTTTTTCGATGTAGCCATCCAGAAAGCGCACATTGGATTTCTTGAAGCCAAACTTCCGGGTGTGCCAATCGACGTGCGCGCGAGCTACAGCGATCTGCTCCGGTGTCATGTCGACGCCGACAACTTCACCCTTGGGGCCGACCAGCTGGGCCAGCGCGTAGACGTCGCGACCAGAACCCGAGCCAAGATCCAGTATTCGCGCGCCTTCAAGACCAAGCGGCGCAACCAACCCACAGCCGTAGTACTTCGCCAGCACCTCGTCATGCACATTGGACAACAAACGCTTGACGTAAGTTGGCATGGCATTGGGCGTGCAACAGGCCTCGGTTTTGAGGTCGGCCGACGTTTGCAGGGTCTTGCCGTAGTAGTCTTTGACAACTTGAATGTTCATGTGCGTACTCAGGTTCCGAGCAGTTGAAAAAGTAAAAGGCAGATCAGCACCCCACCGGCGCAAATAATACTCAGGTGCGACCAGGATAGAGATTTTCCAGCCACGCTAGGCGGCGCGCAATCACATCCGATAGCGCAGTCTGTTGCGGGCATGATGCTGGGTTGGCTTTTGTGATCACTGGCATTTGCTTCCATCAAGGCACCGACAGTGTTCGATTCATAAGATCCGCTGCAGCACGAAATAACTCAATGCTGCAATTGCGGCAGCGATGGGCAACGTCAACACCCACGATAGCAGAATTCCGCCGATAACACTGCGGTCGGCCGTCCCATTTATAATGCCGATACCGCTAATCGCGCCTACCGACACGTGGGTCGTTGATACCGGCACACCCAGCTTGCTGGCGAACAACACCATGAACGCGGTGACAAGGTTGGCTGTCAGTGCCTGACCGTCATTCATCTTTGAAATCTTCTTTGCCATGGTTTCGGCAACTTTGCGCGCGTTCAGCAGACCACCGATCGCCATCGCAACGGCAATTGCGAGCATCCCGAACCGGATGTCGAGAGCTTGCGCCACCAGCAATAGACCAACGATCTTCGGTGTATCATTCAGCCCGCGTGCGAAGCTGACGGCAACTGCACTAAGATAGTGCACCCCATCAACCAACGACTGTGCTGAGAGGCCAAAAAATCCGCCAGTATATTTCTGTACGCAGTCTTTAGTCGTGCCAATCGTGACGTTTAGTCCGCCCGCTGTGCCTGCTTGCTGATAGGCGCCGCTGCCAGCGTCGAACGCCAGTCCGTTTACCGGTACAAACTGACTAGGCCCGATGCAAACGCAGGTTTCCTTGGCGATTCCGCAGCGCTCGCCCACGGTGTGTGCCACCTTATAAAGCGGCATTGTCAGCAAAACGGAAATCATCGGGCTGAGCAACAGCGGCAGAATGAATGTTGAACCAAGCGCTGAGAGATTGAGGGCTGATCCCGCACCGACGAAACCTGCGCCGACCAAAGCTCCAGTTAACGCGTGCGTCGTCGAAATTGGGAAGCCGAAAACCGTTGCCAACATCACGGTACAAGCGGCGCCGGCTGCAACTGACAGCATAAATTCTGGCATCATTGATACGGAGTTAGGCACTAAACCTTTGCCGGAAAATGCCTTCACCAGGGCTTCGGCTAAAAATACCGAGCTGATACAGCCCGCCAGGGTCGCCAACGTGCCGATCCAAATAGCCGTTTTGAAAGTGGTCGTATTGCCGCCGTAGAGCGTGGCCACGCCCTTGAAGTTGTCATTTGCGCCATTGGCGTAGCTAAGAAAAAGCGTTGTTACAAACAATATGATCAGCAGCACCGGCATCCTCGTTTTTTGTTGCCTCGGCAAATTCAAAACTCCCGCTGACATCCTAGAAAGCTGAGACCTTCAACCTGAAATGACATTTACGTCAGAAGGGAAAGGTTCGAGCATTCTACGGCTCTGTCCACACGACGCGTTATTGTGGCCCTTGCTGGCGAGATTAAAACAATCCATATGCGGGTGCCGCATAACCGGCGGTTTCAGAAATCCATCTAACCCTTCCGGAGCATCCGGCCATGGCCGCCACTCTGTCCAACGCACGCCACGCATCGTTGATCATTCTTGGGTCCGGTCCGGCCGGATATACCGCTGCGATCTATGCAGCACGCGCCATGATCAAGCCGTTGCTGATCCAGGGCATCCAGCCGGGCGGGCAGTTGACGATCACCACCGATGTTGAGAACTACCCAGGCTTCGCCAAGGCCATCCAAGGCCCGTGGTTGATGGAGGAAATGAAAGCGCAGGCCGAACACGTCGGAACCGAATTGGTGATGGACTACATCACATCCGTCGATTTGAAATCGCGACCCTTCCGCTTGGAAGGAGACAGTGGCGACGCCTATACCTGCGACGCGCTGATTATCTGTACCGGCGCTCAAGCACGCTGGCTTGGCATTCCAAGCGAAGATACATTCAAAGGATACGGCGTGTCGGCTTGCGCGACCTGTGATGGCTTCTTCTATAAGGGCAAGGATGTCGTCGTCGTTGGCGGTGGCAATACCGCGGTTGAAGAAGCGATTTTCCTCACGAACTTCGCCCGCAAAGTCACCGTCGTGCATCGCCGCGACAGCTTCCGGGCCGAAAAAATCCTGCAGGAGCGGTTGTTCAAAAACCCCAAGGTCGACGTTGTCTGGGATAGCGCAGTGCAAGAAATTACCGGCACAAGCGATCCAAAAACGGTGACGGGTATCCGACTTGAAAACGTAAAGACGGGAAAAATCACAGAACGGCCTGTTGACGGCGTGTTCATCGCAATTGGCCACGCACCAGCGACAGAACTGTTCAAAGGCAAGCTTGAGATGACAAAGTCTGGCTATCTGATCACTAAACCAGATTCAACAGCGACCGCAATTCCTGGCGTTTATGCAGCTGGTGATGTGAAGGATGAGATCTACCGTCAAGCCGTGACGGCCGCTGGCATGGGTTGTATGGCAGCCCTAGAAGCCGAAAAATGGCTGGCCGGTCAACACGCCGAGGCTAGTGCTGCGGCGTAAATTAACTTCGCGTCTTATACCTCTTGTTTTTTTGCATAGGTTCCGTAACCTTGACCCGTAAGATCAAGTAAAAACCCTGAACCAGCAAGATCCGTCTTAGATAGCTTGTACAATTGCACGCATTTGCGCCCTTCGCCGATTGAAGGTGCGTGATGTGGGGCGCAGGCTTGCGCTTCCCAAAGGAAATCCCCATGGACTGGGATAAGCTACGAATTTTTCATGCTGCCGCAGAGGCCGGCAGCTTCACTCATGCGGGTGAATCGCTGCGGATGAGCCAATCAGCTGTCTCTCGCCAAGTGTCATCACTTGAAAAAGATTTAGGCATTGCGCTGTTTCATCGCCATGCGCGCGGCTTGGTTCTGACCGAGCAAGGCGACATGCTGTATCAAACCGCCAGCGACGTTATGAACAAGTTGCAAACTGCCGAGACGCTACTTGCCGACACGACAACCAAGCCGACCGGCGAATTACGCATCACATGTCCGATTGGTCTTGGCACCGTATGGGTGACCCAGAGACTGCGCGAGTTCATCGAGCTTTATCCAGACATCCGGGTCGATTTGATCCTCAACGATGATCAAATCGACATCTCGATGCGCGAGGCTGACGTCGCTATCTGGACGCGAGAACCTGACCAAGCCGACCTGATCCGTCGCGCGCTGTTCACTATGAAAGTGCGGGCATTTGCTTCGACAGGTTATGTGCGCAAGTTTGGCAGCCCTCAGTCGCTTGAGGAACTCGATAAGCATCGCTTCGTTTCCTATGGCGGTACTCCAGCTCAGCACCTGTCAGTCATCCGCTGGTTGGAGACAGCCGGGCGCGATGGCAAAGATCCGCGCGTGCCGGTGTTTCGCGCTAATAGCGTCGTCGCGCTCAAGTATGCCGTCCGCGCTGGCATCGGCGTCGGGCTGATCCCGGACTATCTGACCGGCGAGGAAACGGATCTCGTCCCCGTTCTCACCGAAGTTCAACTGCCGACGATTCCGATTATCTTCGTCTACCCCGAGGAACTCAGGACGTCGAAAAAGGTGCAGGTGCTCCGCGATTTCCTCGTAGCAAATGCTCGTATCTGGAAGAACTCGTGAGCGATCCCGTATTTACGGGCGTTTCGATAATTTGAACTGCAGTGGCATGCGAAGCTCGCATATCGGACATGTGCAGCTTCGGATTGCCCGTCGAGATGGCGAAGCGTCTATTGACGCCTAGCTGTGACGGACAGCTAATGAAGGCAATACCCTCCCTTTGATGCCTTCACCCATCCCCCCGGATGGGCCTAACTTCAAACCGGGCCTGGAGCGATCCAGTCGCCCGGTTTTTTCTTGTGTTTGCAACGCTTCTGTTTGCAACAGCCGCGTCCCGCGCTATCAGTGGCACACACTATTTGCACGTGGGCATGCCTCCAAGGATCCGACACTATGGCCAAAACCCTTTACGACAAGATTTTTGAAGACCACATCGTTGATCGTCAGCCCGATGGTACCTGCGTGCTCTATATCGACCGTCATCTCGTACATGAGGTGACCAGCCCGCAAGCGTTCGAGGGTCTTCGCCTGACAAACCGTAAAGTGCGCGCCCCCGCCAAAACACTGGCGGTGGTTGATCACAATGTCCCGACCTCGGACCGGAGCAAGGGCATCGCCGACGAAGAAAGCCGCATTCAGGTCGAAACCCTCGCGATGAACGCGAAGGACTTCGGCGTCCAATATTTCAATGAATTGGACAAGCGCCAGGGTATCGTCCACGTGATCGGACCTGAGCAAGGTTTCACGCTGCCGGGCACGACCATCGTCTGCGGCGACAGCCATACCTCGACCCACGGGGCGTTTGGCGCACTCGCACACGGCATCGGCACTTCCGAGGTCGAGCACGTATTGGCGACCCAGACGCTGATCCAAAACAAGGCCAAGAATATGCGCGTCACGGTTGACGGCGTCTTGCCTGATCACGTGACAGCAAAGGACATTGTACTTGCCATCATTGGTGAAATCGGCACAGCCGGCGGCACTGGCAGCGTCATCGAGTACGATGGTGAAGCGATCCGAGCGCTATCGATGGAAGGCCGCATGACGGTTTGCAATATGTCGATCGAAGCTGGCGCCCGGGCCGGCATGGTCGCGCCCGACGCCAAAACCTACGAATACCTCAAGGGTCGCCCTATGTCGCCGAAGGGTGCCGCTTGGGATATGGCAATGAAATACTGGGAGACGCTGAAATCCGACGAGGGCGCACACTTTGACCGTGTTATCAAAATCGACGCTGCTAAACTCCCACCAACCCTGACCTGGGGCACGAGCCCTGAGGACGTGGTTGCGATCACTGGCGTGGTGCCGGACCCGTCGAAGGTTGCCGATGAAGGCCGCCGTACCTCAATGGAAGGCTCCTTGGCCTACATGGGGCTGACACCGGGCACCAAGGTCACCGATATCACGATCGACCGTGTCTTCATTGGCTCTTGCACGAATGGGCGGATCGAGGACTTGAGGGCTGTCGCCAAGGTCGTCGAAGGAAAGCACGTCGCCGCCACCGTTAGCGCGATGATCGTGCCTGGCTCGGGTCTCGTCAAAGAGCAAGCCGAGGCCGAAGGTCTCGACGTAATCTTCAAGGCCGCTGGTTTTGACTGGCGCGAGCCAGGCTGTTCGATGTGCCTTGGCATGAACCCCGATCAGCTGAAACCCCGTGAACGTTGCGCTTCAACTTCGAACCGCAACTTTGAAGGTCGCCAGGGCCGCCTGGGTCGCACCCACCTAGTGTCCCCGCAGATGGCCGCCGCAGCTGCAATTGCTGGCCATTTCGTCGATATAAGATCGTGGGGATGAATACATCCCCCACGACGACCTAGCTGCCCCTCATTCTTTCGCTGAGGGTTATCGCCGTGCCTCGCTACGCGGCACACTCTTGGTTTTATGCCTCTCCCTGATCGCGAGACCCACCCATGAGCCAGTTGTATGGACTAGAAGCCTTAGCCAAGGGCGCTGTTCTATCGCCGTTCACACGCCTCCATCGGTTGCTGGCCGACATTCCGCCGGGGAACACGAACGTTATCGAAATGACGGCCGGTGACCCAAAAGAAGTGATGCCGGCCTTCGTCGTTGATCGCATTGAGGAAGCGAAAGCCACGCTCGGGACTTACCCAAAAATTCGCGGCTCCGATGAACTGCGCAACGCGATTGCAGCCTGGCTTGATCGTCGGTACGGCCTGAAACCCGGCATCGATCCAGCCCGAGAAGTGCATCCCCTTAACGGTTCACGCGAAGGTTTGTTCTTCGCCAATCTCGTCGCAACCGGTCGCAAATCAGTCAAGGGGCGGCCTGTCGTGCTGATGCCCAACCCGTTTTACCAGGCCTATGTGGGTGCTGCATACGGCGCCAACTGCGAAGCTGTGTTTCTAAACGCAACGGACGCGACAGGGCATATGCCGGACCTCGATCAGGTCTGCGATGACCACGAACTCCTGGAACGCACGGTTGCCTTCTACTTGTGTTCGCCGGCCAACCCACAAGGTGCGGTCGCAAGCCGGGCGTATCTCACGCGTGCGCTCGAGCTCGCGCGTCAGTACAACTTCATGTTGTTCTTCGATGAGTGCTATTCGGAGATCTACACCGGCGACACCCAGCCAACGGGTGCACTTGACGTTGCTGCACGCACACCGGAGCGGTTCCGCAACCTTGTCGTATTCAATTCGCTTTCCAAACGCTCGAACTTGCCCGGCTTGCGGTCCGGGTTCGCAGCGGGCGACGGCGATTTCCTGGAAACGCTGGCAGAAGTGCGAAATCTCACCGCGCCACAAATGCCGGGCATAATTCAACATGCGTCCGCTGCCGTTTGGGCCGAAGAACAGCATGTGGCCGTCATCCGCCAAGCGTATCGGGCGAAATTCGATATCTGCGATGAGCTCCTTAAGGGTCGTTTCAGTTACCAGCGGCCGGCCGGCGGCTTCTTTCTCTGGCTCGACGTGCCCCAACTTGGGAATTCCATCGACGCAACGGTAACCCTTTGGAAACGCTGTGGTGTGAAAGTGGTGCCGGGCTCCTATCTTGCCCAGCCGGACCGCAACGGGGTCAATCCCGGCGAGACACGCATTCGCGTGGCACTCGTGCACCCGTCGGCTGTGATCAGGGAGGCGCTTGAGCGGATCGTAAAAGTCATCGCGTAGGATGTGCGTTCTTTCCCATGGGATTCGAGAGCAGAGCCAATGATCCGCAGCGGCTGCTGCCCGAAACGCTTGAGGACCGAATCCTCGGTGTTTCAGCTGCCTTCGCAGGTTCGCTGCTGTGCCTCGCGGCGGCCCTTTGCTGGATCAGCCTCCTCACGTGGTCGGTCAGCGACCCGAGCCTGACGCACGCGACCAGTGGACTGACCCGCAACTGGCTCGGTCCGATCGGCGCAATATTGTCAGATCTATTGCTGCAAACGCTCGGAATCGGTGCAATTTTTGTACTCCTCCCGCCGGCAATCTGGGGGCTGGAGCTCATGATGGCCCGGCGGGTTCCAGACTTCCGTGCCAAAATATGCCTGTTTCCGGTTGCCATTCTACTTCTTGCAGGTGGTTGCGCCTCACTCCCGACCTTGAGCGTCTGGCCTCTGCACCATGGTTTTGGTGGCATCCTTGGCGATGCGCTGTTTAAGGTCGCACATGGCCTATTCGCGTTGATCAATCCAGAGCGTGGTGGGATAGCAGCAGGGCTCGTCTTCTGTGGCTCTGGTTTTGCGGCCCTGATCAACAGTCTAGGTTTGAGCGGTCGTGATCTGACCTACCTGATCCAGCGCCGTGCCCCAGCTAGCTCCGTGACCACACGCCCGCACTGGCGCAACTGGGTTGGAAACTTAAAGTCTAAGGCGCAAGGGTCTTCACTGGATCTCCAGGATCCGACCGGCCGTGACGCCGCATACGGTCAAGAAAACGCGCGTTACGCACCGCAAACCTCGTACCACGCAGCGGGGCCACGCGAGCAGCAGGCTTATGCTGAGACCGTCTTTTCGGGCTTTCGCACCCAGACTGGGTTTGATGACGTGCGCCCAGGTGCGCCTTTTGATCTACACAACGCCCAGAGCAACAACGACGCGCACCTCGCCGCCATCAGTCGCGGGCAACTGTTTGACAACCATACCGACGACGCTAGCCGTGAGATCGCCGAACGGTTCGCACCGCACAGCTATCAGAGCTGCTCGAATGCTTCGGCACCAACGTCCAGCGGAATGCTCGGTAATTTGTGGAATCGTCGGCAGCTGAAATCCTACAAGCGGCCGAGCTTGAATTTATTGAAGCGGCCGACCGCTGCTCGACCATCGCAAGAACTTACTGCTGCCGTACTGCGGGGTTCAGCACGCTTGCTCGAAGATGTATTGGCCGACTTTGGCATCAAAGGCGAAGTCAAAGATATCAAGCCGGGTCCGGTGGTTACTCTCTATGAGCTTGAGCCAGCACGCGGCACCAAAGCCTCGCGTGTGATTGCGCTAGCAGACGATATCGCGCGCTCAATGAGTGCCACGTCGGTTCGAGTCGCGATGGTGCCTGGCCGAAGCGTGATCGGCATTGAACTGCCGAATGTCAGACGCGATACCGTACTCCTACGCGAAATCCTGGAAGCAGATGTTTATCGGACGAGCGATAGTTCATTACCGTTGGTTCTTGGCCGGACGATCAGCGGCGAGCCAGTGGTGACCGATCTCGCCCGGATGCCACATTTGCTGGTGGCTGGCACCACTGGTTCAGGCAAATCAGTCGGCGTCAATGCGATGATCCTTTCGCTCCTGTATCGGCACGGACCTGATGAGTGCCGCTTTTTGATGATCGACCCGAAGATGCTGGAGCTGTCGGTCTATAACGGCATCCCGCATCTTATAACCCCAGTCGTGACTGACCCGCAGCAGGCAGTACAGGCACTCAATTGGGCCGTATCGGAAATGGAGGAACGCTATAAGCGCATGTCGCTGTTGGGCGTACGCAACATTGACGTATTCAACAATCGTGTTCGCAATGCCGCAAAACGCAATGAGCCGCTCCAGCGTACCGTTCAAACCGGAATCGATCAGCGGACGGGTCAGCCGATCTTCCACCAGGATGTGCTTGAACTCGAGGCAATGCCATTCATCGTAATCGTGGTCGACGAGTTCGCCGACCTGATGATTTCGGCCGGCAAAGAGATCGAAACCGCGGTTCAGCGCCTAGCGCAGATGGCGCGGGCAGCCGGCATCCACTTGATCATGGCGACACAGCGCCCGTCTGTGGACATCATAACCGGCACGATCAAGGCAAATTTCCCCACCCGTATCAGCTTCAAAGTTGCCTCGCGGATCGACAGCCGCACGATCTTAAACGAGCAGGGCGCCGAACAACTGCTTGGCCAAGGCGATATGCTATTTTCCTCAGGTGCCGGGCAATTGACCCGCATTCATGGTCCTTTCGTCTCGGACGATGAGATCGAAGCGATCGTCTCAGCGATGCGGCAGGAGGACGAACCACGTTACATCGCCGGCATCACCGATGGGCCTGCGCCGATGGTTGCAGCGCGTCCATCGCGCGCCGACGAACACTATGAAAAAGCCGTCGCCATAGTACTGCGAGAGCGCAAAGCGTCGACGAGTTATATTCAGCGCCGCCTTGGCATCGGCTACAACAAGGCCGCCGATCTGATTGAGCGTATGGAGCGCGAAGGCATCATCACCCCAGCCGACGCCGCCGCAAAGCGCGACATTCTCGTGCCAGCACCCGGTTCTGAGAGCAACGCGGCCTGACACAGTCGCACCCAACTGCACTTGTCGCCTACTTATTGCCTGATTATTGGATAAGAGCATCGGCGTGGCTGCGATGATTCGCTGGCTGGTTTCGTCATGTTCTGGGGGCAAAATGCGCATTCGGTCTGTCATTTGTGCGGTCTTCGCGACCGCCATTGCTGTTGGTTTCAGCCGCCCTGGCTTTGCGCAAGAAGCGAAAAAGCCATTAACTCCCCCGGCAGCCACGCAACCGACGCCCCCCATCCAGCCCTGGACGGGTCAAGTGCAAGCCGGAAGCGGCACCGATGCCAAGGTTTTTGACGCGGCCCAAATCGCGACCGTCAAGAA
Source organism: Hyphomicrobiaceae bacterium (assembly GCA_031429105.1). Taxonomy (GTDB): domain Bacteria; phylum Pseudomonadota; class Alphaproteobacteria; order Rhizobiales; family Hyphomicrobiaceae; genus JAKFWF01. The sequence goes on from JANOYV010000070.1 coordinate 12,123, forward strand.
AGTCACTGACTATTTCAATGCGTTAGGCAATCTAAAAGCTGTATTCCAGCAAACCAACCCAGACGGCAAAAAGCTACGTGGCAAGCTCGCAGTGAAACGTCCTGGCCGGTTCCGCTTTGACTATAATTTACCAAGCAAACAGCTCGTCATTTCGGACGGTAAACAGCTTGCCATTCAAGATACAGATGGCGGCGGCGATGACCGCTACGAACTCGATAACACGCCATTCCGAATGCTTTTGCGCAAGGATGTTGACCTGATGCGCGATGCCCGCATTCTTGAAGTTCAGGAGGCCGAAGATCTGATTATTGTCACGGTCATGGACAAAAGCCCCGACGCACCTGGCAAGATCAAGCTGTTCTTTTCATCGAAACCCACGGTTGAACTCAAAGAATGGGTCACAACAGACGCCCAAAACCTCGACACCAAGGTCGAACTTTCCAACGTTATTCGGACGGAAGAAGTAGATGCGGCGCTGTTTGACGTTCGAAGCGTTGCAATTGGCAAACTCCAGCAGCGTTAAGCTTTTCTGCCGCTACCAAGGCAAATTAACCGATTCGGCCCCCTCCGAAACCGTGGCTGACCTGCTTCACGCAAGCCTTACCTGTGGATAACCGCTGCAATAAAAGTAAACTTTTCGTGATCTACGCTGAGTCCTACTATTGTAAAATCGTGGACTGCGCTTAGATGATAGTAGGCAGGGCGTGTCATCCTGTATCGGCAGTTCCCCCCCGTCTAGCCGACGACACGCTCGCAGCACTGGAACCCCTCCCAGTGCGAAGAAGCGCTAATTTTACAGCGCCAAGCGCCCAACTCCCTCCCCCGGAGTTGGGCGCAATTCATTTCGGCTTCGATCACGCAAGATCGCATAACAGCGAATGTAATTTTTAGTGCCGCGTTTCGAGTCCGGGCCGCACGTGCTCAAACGCTCGAACTTGCGTGACGACCCATGCCATTGGGACATCGGCGGTGCGCTCAGTCCCATCGAAGCATCGATCAATCGCACGTAGCTCACCGGCCAAAATCTTCAATCGCGCTGTAATTTTCGCGACAAGATGCTCTGCAAGTGCGGCGTCATCTGCCATTTGCTCATACATTGCAGCGCGCGAGATCCTCAGCGCCCGCACCGTTGTTTCGGCTATGACCGTCGACGAATATTCAGTATCGACCAACATCGCCATTTCTCCGACGAGCGAGCCAATCACAAGCGACTCCGGTTGACCGTCGATATCTGGACCTTTTGTGCGAGCGGCGTTGCCATGGACAAGGACGTAGGCAGCGTGGGCCTGCGTACCAATCTCGACAATCGTCTGGCCGGGACGAAAAACGATACGCTCCGACCGCCGCACTATTTCGGTAATCTGAAGCGGCTTCAAACCTTGGAATAGCGCAATTTTAAGCAGCGGTGCCACGAGTGCATCAATTGCCATAGCGTCGGGAACTCCCGCTTATGACGTGCCCACCTTCGGCGCGTTGGGATGAGAACGACGCAATACAAATTTGAAGTCACATGTTCCACCGATTCGGGGGGGACGCGCCACCTCGTGGCACTGCTCAAAGGACAACGTGTTGAAAACCACACCGGAGCAGCGGTAACACGTCAGGGCACCAACTTATAGCCGCCTGTTTCCGTAACCAGCAATTCGGCACTCGACGGATCTTTCTCGATCTTTTGACGCAAGCGATAAATATGCGTTTCGAGTGTGTGCGTCGTAACGCCGGCGTTGTATCCCCAAACTTCATGCAGCAGGGTCTCACGCGATACAACTTTTTCGCCGGCTCGATAGAGATACTTCAAAATTGACGTCTCTTTCTCGGTCAGCCGAACCTTACTGCCCTTCTGATCCAGCAAGACTTTGGACGCCGGTTTGAACGTATAATGTCCAATGGCGAAAACGGCGTCCTCGCTCTGCTCGTGCTGGCGCAATTGCGCTCGAATGCGAGCAAGCAGAACCGCGAACTTGAATGGCTTCGCAATGTAGTCATTAGCGCCAGCGTCGAGCCCAAGGATCTGGTCGGCATCAGTCGTGTTGCCGGTCAACATTAAGATCGGTGACTTGAAGCCGTTTCGCCTCAGTTGCTTGACCGCTTCCCGTCCGTCCATGTCCGGCAATCCGACGTCGAACAACACCAAATCAAGGTGACCAAGACGCGCGGCTTCTAATCCTTCAGCTGCGGTCCGGGCAGTCGTGATTTGAAACTCATCGTACAGTGCCAATTGATCGCGCAGGCTATCGCGAAGATCTTCATCATCATCGACAATGAGAATTTGCCGTGCATTGCTCATACGGCTCTCTCCAATTCCGCCATTTAACCGACATCTTAGGAATAGCACTATAGACCAGGAGGCTGAAAGCCCACATGACAAGTAACCTTGTTGAACACTGCTGATCGTCTAAAGACCAGATGCTATGAAGTTCTGCCGAACCATTGCCTTCCGCGGACGCCCCGCCTCGCGCACTCAAGGACGCACCACCATCGGAACCACGTCCGTTCGGTGTGCTTTCGGTCGATCAGGCAGGCGCGTCCTCAAACGTGAAGGTGATGGCGCAACTCCGATCGGAACATGGCGGTTTATCAGCGTTTTCTATCGTGCAGACCGCGTACGCCGCCCCCGCACGATACTCCCTGTTCGGGTTCTCAAGCACAACGATGGCTGGTGCGATGCTGTGGGGGATCGAAACTACAACCGCTATGTCCGCCTCCCTTATGCGGCCAGCGCCGAACGCATGTGGCGTGACGACCACCTCTACGATCTCGTGATTGTGATCTCGCACAATCGGCATTGCCGCGTACAGGGCGGCGGCAGCGCCGTGTTTCTCCACCTCAACCGACCTGGACACCAACCCACAGAAGGTTGCATTGCGCTGAAGGAGCACGACATGCGCCGGCTGCTTTCGGCAATCGGTTCAGGCACACGGTTACACGTCGGGTCTTAAGATCAGTAATGGTACGCCAACAAAAAACACCCCAGGCACTGGGACCTGGGGTGTTCTTCTCGTACTGATCGATTAAATCAGTCGATTAGCTCAATAATTGTAGGCGCGCTCGCCGTGTGCAGTCACGTCCAAACCCTCACGCTCGTGTTCGATGCTCGGGCGCAGGCCGACAATCACATCAATAACCTTAAACAGGATTGCTGAGCCGATGCCGGACCACAGAATGGTGATGCCGACGGCTTTCATCTGCGCCCACACCTGCGTCATCATAACAAAGTCCGCGATCACGCCTTCGCCCGGCTTCGCAACATAATCGGTGATGCCCGTACCGCCGAACTTCGGGTTGACCAGTACGCCCGTTGCAATCGCGCCAATAATGCCGCCGACACAGTGCACGCCGAACACATCGAGGCTGTCATCGTAGCCGAATGCGTTCTTGATGCTGGTGCAGAAGAGAAAGCATGCCACACCGACTACTAGACCAAGGATAATGGCGCCCATCGGCCCGGCATAGCCCGAAGCAGGTGTGACAGCTACCAAGCCTGCAACCGCGCCTGACACGATCCCCAGAAGTGACGGCTTGCCCTTGACTGCCCACTCCGCAAACATCCAGGCCAATGCGGCTCCAGCGGTTGCAACGAAGGTGTTGATCATGGCAAGCGCCGCAGTTGAGTTAGCCTCGAGTGCGGAACCAGCGTTGAAGCCAAACCAACCGACCCAGAGCAAAGCTGCACCAACCATCGTAAACGTCAGCGAATGTGGCGGCATGGCTTCCTTGCCATAGCCAACGCGCTTGCCGACCATTAGAGCGCCGACAAAGCCTGCAATTCCGGCATTGATGTGCACAACCGTGCCGCCTGCAAAGTCGATCGCACCAAGTTGGAAAATGTAGCCAGCGTCCGCCACCACACCTTCAAGCGCCACTTCGGCAACCTTCTTGGCGTCACCAGTAGCACCAACTACCTTTTTCGCGGCGTCAGCCAATGCATCCGGACCTGCCCAATACCAAACCATGTGGGCGATCGGGCAATAGATCAACGTGACCCAAAGGATCGTGAAAAGCAGCAAAGCCGAAAACTTCATGCGTTCGGCAAATGCGCCAACGATCAGCGCTGGCGTGATGCAAGCAAACGTCAGCTGGAACGCCACGTAGACGAGTTCCGGAATGACGACGCCATTCGAGAAAGTCGCAACCGTTGCGTCGAGAATGGTCTTCTTTTCTGGCGCGATATTTAAGAAGGCCTTCGAGAACCCGCCAACAAAAGCGTTGAACGATGTGCCACTGCTGAATGCCAAGCTGTAGCCGTAAAGTACCCAAATGATCGACACAACACAGACAATGGCGAAAACCTGCATCAGCATCGACAGCATATTCTTTGTACGCACGAGACCGCCGTAAAACAGCGCCAAGCCCGGTACGGTCATCAGCAGCACCAGGGCCGAGGCAACCAGCATCCAGGCCGTATCACCCTTGTTGGGCACAGGATCGGCCGCTAGCGCTGGCAGAGCCGTCATCAACATGGTCAGCACGAACCCGCCAAGTCCGATGCCGACCCCCCGGTCCATCGAACCATGCTTTGTCTCGTCAAGCGTCATGAATTAAACTCCCTCGTCTAGACCTTGAGTTGCGTAAGTAGGCTTTAGCGTTGGCGATGCCCAATCAGAGGGCGTTTTCGTCGGCTTCCCCGGTGCGAATGCGGACCGTGTGCTCAATTGTTGAGACAAATATTTTGCCGTCTCCAATTTGGCCGGTCTTCGCTGTTCTGGTAATCGCCTCGACGGCTTTGTCGGCGTCACTCGACGCCACCACAACGTCGATCTTGATCTTCGGCAAGAAACTCACGGCATATTCTGCGCCGCGATAAATTTCCGTATGGCCTTTTTGGCGTCCGTAACCCTTCACTTCAGTCACGGTCATCCCCTGGAACCCGAGATCGGTCAGGGCAGCACGCACTTCTTCGAGCTTGAAAGGCTTGATGATCGCAGTCACGAGCTTCATGTCATCACCTCAGGTTTGCTGAAACGCCCCGCCACAACCGACAACGGTTTTGCGAAAAGGCGCATCTCGTCTGCTGAAGCTCTCCAAGACTCATGCCAAGTAATTTACGATTTATTAAGCCTTTGATTTACCGCTAAATACGCTAATTTCGATCCGATGTGCCATAAATTTAGGCTGGAGTGTCCGCAATATCTGCTTAATTAATAGTCGATTTGCCTATTATTTGACCGTATATGCCGTTTGCCGTCGCCGCATGAGGCCCTCTTGGGTCACAGAGGCAACAAGCACACCGGACTGGGTGAAAATGCTACCACGGCAAAAGCCGCGCGCGCCGCCCGCAAACGTGCTCTCCTGCGTATACAGCAGCCAATCATCAGCGCGGAACGGCGCATGCAGCCACATCGCGTGATCGATACTTGCGAGCTGCATATCGGTATCAAACAGCAACTTGCCGTGGGCGATCAGCGCCGTATCGAGAAGGGTGAAATCTGACGCATAAGCGAGCAGGCAACTATGAAGGTTCTGATCGTCGGGTAGCACCCCGTTCGCACGCAACCAGACACTTTGGCGCGGCGGTGCCTTTTCCCGTGTCAGATATCGGCTAAAATCGATGGGTCGCATCTCAAACGGACGCTCACGGCCCCAAAAACTGCGAATATTTTCAGGCAAATGGGAGGAATAGCGTTCCTGCAGCTCCCGCTCGTTAGGCAGACTTTCCGGACTCGGCACGTCGGGCATCTCGGTTTGGTGCTGGAATCCCTCCTCCCGCTTCTGGAAAGAGACATTTAGCGCAAAGATCGCTCGTCCATTTTGAATGGCTTTTACGCGACGGGTATTGAAGCTTGACCCATCTCGAATCCGCTCGACGTCATAGATGATCGGTGTACCTGGCTGCCCGCCGAGCAGGAAATATCCGTGCATCGAATGAGCGTGGCGATCTGGATCAACGGTCCGAATTGCTGCCGCCAGCGCTTGGGCCAGAACCAAACCACCATATACCCTCTGCCAGCCCGGCTCTTGCGTCTGTCCACGATAGAGGTTTAGCTCAAGCGGCTCGAGATCGAGATCACGGACCAATTCGGCCAAGGCTGACGGCTTGGTCGCAGAGTTTTGCTGATTTTTTGATGGCATCTAGGCGTCCGTTGCGGTCATGTTCTGGGCAGGCTGCCCATCTGGATTGCCGCAAAAGGACTGCAGCATCCTCTGCCTGTCAAGGCTGGGCGGTCGACACTGGGAAAGGTTTACCGATGCGCGTTGACTCTGCCGATGTACTAATCGTTGGCGGAAGCTACATCGGTCTGACCCTGGCTTTGGCGTTGGCGCATGAATTCGGAGCGGATCTGCGAATTTGCGTTGTTGATCGCAACGCCGCTCCAACCACTGGCATCAGCATTGATGATCGGGACCCGCGTGCCTCGGCCCTTTCGGCTGCTTCGCGTAATCTACTGCAAGCGCTTGGACTATGGGACCAGCTTGATGATGTGGCGGTTGCCGTGTCCGAAATTGAGTTAACGGACTCAAGTCTCAAAGCTGGGGTTCGTCGAGCATTACTTACATATGACAATCGGTCCACCGAAGGGGTCCAAGCTTCTTGGATCGTACCGAATGCCCGGCTGGCCACCGTGCTTGAACAACGCGTCGCCGAAACAACTGCAATCAACATGGTTCGACATGGCGTATTGCGTAACGTCGATAACAAGCCTGATCTGGTCGAGATCATCCTCGCCGATGGACGCGCGCTGCATGCACCGCTTCTCGTTGCCGCCGACGGGCGCCGCTCAAGCGTCCGCGAAGCAGTCGGAATCAAGTCGGTCCAGTGGGACCACGGCCAGATTGGCATTGTGACCGCGATCACGCATGAACTCGATCACCGGAACCGGGCGATCCAGCACTTCCTGCCCGGTGGGCCCTTTGCCATGCTGCCACTCAAAGGCGGCCACCGCAGCTGCGTCACATGGAGTGAAACCGCCGACGAAGCGCGCCGCATTCTTGCTCTCGACGACACCGCATTTCTCGACGAAGTCGATCGCCGCGCAGCTGGACGCCTTGGCGCAGTCGCACTCGAGGGACCGCGCAAGTCTTGGCCCCTCGAAACCCATCTTGCACGATCTTACACGGCCAACCGCGTGGCGCTCGTTGGTGATGCGGCGCATGGCGTACATCCAATTGCCGGCCAAGGTCTGAACCTCGGTTTTCGCGATATCGCAGCCCTCGTCGAATGCGTGGTTGATGCTGTCCATGTCGGCCTCGACATCGGAAACGCCGATATGCTGGCCCGTTATGAACGCTGGCGACGCTTCGACACCACCGTATCGACTGCGACCTTCAGTGGGCTCAATCGATTATTTTCGAACGACTGGACGCTCATGCGTTCAGCCCGAGAAGTCGGCCTCGGCGTGCTTGATCAAATGCCGCGGATCAAACAAGCATTCGTGACCGAGGCGGCCGGCTTGAACGGCGAACTACCGAAACTACTGCAAAATCAACGCGCACTTTGAGGATTTCATGACCATGCTGACGACCAAAGCTCGTGGCGTCTACATTATCTCCGCGACACCCTTCCATGACGATGGCCGCATCGACGTTGCAAGTACGGATCGGATGATCGACTTCTACAAGGCATCAGGCATCACCGGCATTACTGTGCTTGGTATGATGGGTGAAGCGCCAAAGCTCGATGCCGCAGAAGCTCTTGGCTTCGTCAAACAGGTCGTCGGACGAATCGGCGGATTGCCGGTGATCGTGGGTGTCTCCGCGCCAGGTTTCGCTGCCATGCGCACGCTCGCCCAAGGCAGTATGCAGGCAGGCGCCAGTGGCGTGATGATCGCGCCACCTACATCGGCAAAAACCGACGACCAGATCGTCAATTACTATGCCGACGCCGTTAACGCGATTGGGGCTGACGTACCGTTCGTCATCCAGGACTATCCGCTCTCGACCGGTGTCGTGATGGCAAATTCGGTCATCGAACGGATCGTCAAAGCGCACCCGTCATGCGTGATGCTGAAGCATGAAGATTGGCCGGGCCTCGAAAAGATCAGCGCCATTCGCCGGGCTCAGGCCGATGGAAAAATGCGGCACATCTCAATCCTCACCGGCAACGGTGGCCTGTTCCTTGATTGCGAAATGGGTCGTGGTGCCGACGGCGCGATGACTGGCTACGCTTTTCCTGAAATGCTGGTCGGCGTCTGCCGCTTGATGGACCAGGAAAAGCGAGATGCCGCACAAGACCTGTTCGACGCCCACTTACCTCTGGTGCGTTACGAACAGCAAATGGGCGCTGGCCTTGCCGTGCGGAAATACGTGCTGATGCGGCGCGGTGTGATCGCGTCTGATGCACAGCGCAAGCCAGGAGGCAACCTGTCGCCTGCGGCGCGGCGCGAAGTTGATTATTTGCTATCACGCCTCGCCCGCCATGAACCAGCCGCTGCGAAGCTCATTGCGGTCTGACCCCCTGTCATGAAACAGTGATAGGGGCGTACCATAAACCGACCGTCAAGCGTCGGTTAAGGAGGGGGAATGGAGAAGCGATCCGTATTCGGCGGCTGGATGTTGCCGCTGGCGCTCCTTGCCCCCCAGTTGCTGATCACGCTCGTCTTCTTCTACTGGCCGGCGAGCCAAGCCGTCTGGCAATCGTTTTTGCTGCAAGACGCATTCGGGTTGAAGACGGATTTCGTCTGGATCGAGAACTATGTCGATTTGCTCAAGCAGCCGGGATATTACCGCACGATCGGGACGACACTGCTGTTTGCCGCACTCGTAACGTCCCTGTCGCTTGGACTTGCGCTGATCCTTGCGGTGCAGGCTGACAAAGCGATCAAAGGAACCCGTGTCTACAAAACACTGCTGATCTGGCCCTATGCGGTGGCGCCGGCCGTTGCCGGCGTTCTGTGGCTGTTTATGTTCCAGCCCTCGCTTGGCCTCGTCGCGCGCTGGATTCGCGCCCTCGGCGTCGATTGGAATCCGCTGCTCAATGGAACCCACGCGATGTCGCTCGTCGTCATGGCGTCTGTGTGGAAGCAAATTAGCTACAATTTCCTGTTCTTCCTTGCGGGGCTGGCTGCGATCCCGCGTGCGGTCTATGAAGCCGCGGCGATCGATGGCGCAACACCTGCACGCCGATTCTGGACCATCACCTTCCCGCTGCTGTCGCCGACTGCATTCTTTCTGCTCGTCGTAAACATTGTCTACGTGTTCTTCGACACCTTCGGAATTATCGACAGTGTCACGTCCGGTGGTCCAGCGAAAGCAACCGAGACCCTCGTCTACAAGGTTTATTCCGATGGGCGGCTTGGCGGCGACCTTGGTTCGTCAGCTGCCCAATCGGTGATCCTGATGGTGATGGTTGTGGCGCTCACCGCCGTTCAGTTCCGCTTCATCGAACGCAAGGTGACGTACTGATGGTTGAGCAACGGGGCTTTTGGCGCAACTTCGTGCCGCATGCGATCCTTCTGATCGGCATCGCGATCATCGCGTTCCCGGTGTATCTGTGCTTCGTCGGATCGACGCATCCGCAAGACATCATCGCCAACGGAAAAATGCCGGTTACGCCTGGGCCATTGTTCCTGGAAACCTACTACAAGGCGCTGTTCATCGGGACGAGTGGGACCACGCGCCAACCGGTGTGGCAGATGCTGGTCAACAGCATCTTGATGGCGACGATCATTGCGTTCGGTAAAATCGCAATTTCGATTCTGTCGGCCTACGCCGTGGTGTACTTCAAGTTCCCGTTTCGCATGACGGCATTCTGGCTGATCTTCATGACGCTGATGCTGCCCGTCGAAGTGCGTATTTATCCGACCTACAAGATCGTCGCCGACCTCGGCCTGCTCGATACCTACGCGGGTCTGACGGTGCCGCTGATCGCCTCGGCAACGGCGACTTTGTTCTTTCGCCAGTTCTTCATGACAATCCCAGATGAGTTGATCGAAGCGTCGAAGCTCGATGGCGCAGGTCCGTGGAAATTCTTCAAGGATACCGTTTTGCCGTTGTCGGTGACGAACATTGCCGCACTATTCGTGATCCTGTTTATTTACGGCTGGAACCAGTACCTTTGGCCGCTGCTGATCACCACCCGCGACGACATGCAGACCGTGGTCATCGGCATCAAGAAGATGATCGTGACAGCCGACGCGCTCACCGAATGGAACGTGGTCATGGCCACCGCCATGCTCGCCATGCTGCCGCCGGTGATGGTCGTGGTCCTGATGCAGCGCTGGTTCGTAAAGGGCCTCGTGGAGACGGAGAAATGACACTCCGTACCGCGGTATCGTCAAAAACCCAATCGAGATCCCAAACATGGCATCAGTAACGCTCGATCAGGTCGCCAAGGTCTACGCGGGTGGCGTCGAGGCGGTGAAGGGCATTTCGCTGACCATTCCGGATGGCTCGTTCACCGTGCTGCTCGGACCGTCAGGCTGCGGGAAATCGACCCTACTACGGATGATCGCCGGGCTGGAGACGATCTCACGCGGCACCATCTCGATCGGCGGTCGCGTCGTTAATGACGTTGAGCCAGCCGACCGCGACATTGCCATGGTCTTCCAAAACTACGCGCTTTACCCGCACATGAGCGTCTACGACAACATGGCCTACGGCCTGCGCAATCGTGGCGTCGATAAAGCCACCATTGAAGCCCGCGTTGCGGAAGCTGCACGCATGCTCGAGATCGGCCCGTTCCTGGACCGCAAGCCGCGCGCGCTTTCCGGTGGACAACGCCAGCGCGTCGCCATGGGCCGCGCCGTCGTGCGCGAGCCGCAGGCGTTCCTGTTCGACGAACCGCTGTCCAACCTCGATGCGAAACTGCGTGTGCAAATGCGCCTGGAAATTCGCCGCTTGCACAATCGATTGAAGGCAACCTCCATCTTCGTCACGCACGATCAAGTGGAAGCCATGACGCTCGCCGATGTGGTTGTTGTGATGAACGGTGGCCGCGTCGAGCAGGCCGGTGCGCCGATCGACGTCTACCGCCGCCCGGCCTCGAAGTTCGTTGCGACGTTCATCGGATCGCCCGCGATGAACCTTGTGCCCGGCAAAGTCGTACAGCCAGGCGTTGTCGAATGCGACGGTGGTGGACACTTTACCTACAACACGAATGTTTTCGCAGGCACGGTGGGTCAAGCAGTCGAGATTGGTGTGCGACCGGAGGACATTTCACTTAGCGCACCGGGCGCGCCACACACCGTCAAACTCAGCCGCGAGTTTGTTGAAGAGCTGGGCGCCACGCGATTAATCCACGGCCTTATTGGCGGCAAATCTGCCATGGTCATGGCGCTACCGTCAGCTGCAGAAAGCCTAGGCGATGATGCACTGACCGTCGTAGCACCGGCAGCAGCGGTGCACCTGTTCGATCCAACGTCAGGCGCTAGCCTGCGCCGTTAAGCGTTTTACGCACCGGCCTGCTGCAACCGTTTCTTGCGCATCGGATCGATGTGCTTCAGCGGTGCTTCACTGTTGTCATTTTCAACAACAGTCGGCTTCCGAGCCACCACGGCGGGAGGTGGTGAGGTCAAGATGCGCTTGCCCGCCACCGCGACGAGGCATTCGGCATATAGGTCGAGCACATAGGCCCGGAACGGCGCTAGGTTAGGGGCCGGGCGATTGGGATCTTCAAACATGATATCGCGCATTAAATCGTAGGCGACCGCTTCGGGGCCGGCATGTTCAGCCATTGGAATGGGCTCCTGGCTCATTGGGCAACTCCTAATTTCAATGCAGGACACAGCCATCGGCGACCCCGCGCCGACGCGAACTTGATGGCATCAACCCAATGGCTTCGTCTGGTCAGCTAAGGCTGGCTTGGGCTCGGTCTGTTTAAAGTGCAACGTCAACACACCGTTCTTGAGTTCGGAGCATTCGACGTGCGCGACAAACGGGTCTGTCGCTTCGATGTCGGCTGCTTCGGCGCAGGCCGAGACATTGTTGAACGGCTTCACATGCACGCCGTTATCGCCGTTCGGCAGTGCCAGCATTGTAATCATGACGATGATGTTGAGATCCATGGCGTGATCCCTCCGTGCAGGGTGGAACGAACGAGCGGCAGGATCGCTCCGGTTCACGCGGGACTGACTGCGGTCATTCACTTGCTCAAGTGCTGAACTGTTTCACGTCGTCGCCCGCCGACTGCGAATCACCTGTGACCATGCCTGCTCACAAGGCATTCTAAAAATGGCAGGAATCAGATGGGGTTAGGCTCGGTTAGATTATATAAATCCTGAGACAGCCCGACTGACCATCGGTGCGGCGTCAGTACGTCTCCACATGGTAGCGCCCGCTCGTTCGCATCACCGGCCGCAATGCGGCCCAATCGAGTTGATGTTGGCGGCAGACGTCGGCCAGCGCTTCATCGACGCCGGTCTCCATGCCGCGCAGGCCACAGATGAAAATATGCGTGATATCTGACCTCAATAGCTCGGCGACGCGCGCACCCTCAAGTCGCATGCGGTCTTGAACATATTCCTTAGGCTGACCGGCAACGCGCGAATAGACAAGATGCTTTTCGAGCACCAATGGCGGCACCTTTTGCAGCGGCCCAAAATAAGGGAGCTCGTCTGGCGTGCGAGCGCCAAAAAACATCATCATGGTGCCGCGCGCACCTGGCATGGCGCGCCGTCGGCGTTCGGTGAACGCGCGGAACGGTGCTGAGCCGGTACCGGTGCAAATCATGATGATGTTGGCTGCCGCATCGTTTGGCATAAGGAAGGTCGCGCCAAACGGGCCGGTGATTTGCACCTTGTCGCCCTTCTTAAGGTCGCACAGATAGTTGGATGCAATGCCGCCGACCGACCGCTTCACGGTTAGGGCAATGTTATTGCCTTGCGGCTTTTCGCCGTCTCTCGCGGAGGCAATCGTATACAAACGAACATCGTGCGGGCGACCATCGGCGCGCAGACCCGGGGTCAGGATGCCAATCGATTGCCCTTCGAGGACCGGCATAACTGTGTCAACAAGATGCAGCACGAGGTGGCGCACATCGTTGTCGCTTGCAGCCGCCGTCAGCCGATAGTTGCCTTGAACCGTGGCGATCGCCGGGGCAGCGCGGGAATAAAGATTGACCGATGGCTTTGCCGCCGACATCGGCGCAACGGCTTTCCCGCCCGAGCCCTTGTGCGCATCGGCTAGAAGGTTCGCCACCTCCTCTTCGATTGCTTCCATGGCAGACGCCGTTTCAGCATCGTCAAATACGTCCTGCTTCGGCAAATCACTCCAGGACAATTGCTCGTCCAGAGTGAACGCCGTTTTCACCACGCGCCAGTTATCGATGGCACCCGTTGGGCACGGCGAGATGCAGTCCATGCAGGCGTTGCACTTATCGACATCGACCACATAATTGTTGTCATCATGCGTGATCGCTTTGATCGTGCACGTTTCTTCACAAGTGTTGCACCGGATACAGATTTCCGGATCGATCAGGTGCTGCTTCGTCAGGGCGACGGCAGTGGTGGCATAAGTCATGCGGTGGGCGCTTTCAGCGAACGGTAAACTAAACATGCAGTATTGTGCATGTTTCCCCGCTCTAGAGCCAGCACTTTCCGCCGGAAACCGCATCGTCGCTCATGTCGCAAAAAACATGACACCGATCATCGCGAGTACAGCAAATAACATGCTGAATCCGAGGACGTAACGCACGCCGTGGCCCGTGTCGCCCTGCCGCGCATCTTCGGTTGTAATCTGTGTTGGACGTAGTGACATCTGGTTGCACTCCTGTTCGGATCGCGCCCTCAATCGTCCCCTAAGCACAATAGTTTGCGCCTTAACGGCACACTTGTCACGGCCCGTCCGCCTTGCGGAAATTGAAAACCTCGCCGTTGGCGGTTTGCGCCGGGTCAGCAAGTTTCAGGAACAACGGAGCAATGTCCTCCGGTGTTGCCAGCGTCATTGGGTCTTCGCCGGGGAATGCTTTTGCCCGCATGGCCGTGCGGATCGGACCTGGGTTGATGATGTTGGCGCGAACCGGCGTGGTGCTGATCTCGTGCGCGTAGGTCTTGACCAACGCTTCGAGCGCCGCTTTCGAGACAGCGTAAGGTCCCCAATACGCATTCTTGGCGGCGGCAGCTCCCGACGACACGAAGATCGCGCGGCCAGCATCGCTTTGTCGCAACAGTGGATCGAGCGTGCGGATCAACCGAAAGTTGGCATTGAGGTTGATCTCCATGACGTCGGTCCAGGACGTGTTCGGCACATGCGCCAGCGGTGACAGCGGGCCTAAAATCCCTGCGTTCGCAACCAGGATGTCGAGTTTTTTCCAGCGCTCGAACAGACTTGGTCCAAGCGCATCAACCTGATCGCCCTTGCGCAGATCGAGCCGCACAAGCGTCGCCGATCCACCCCGGGTGCGCACTTCGTCATCAAGCTCCTCCAGGGCACCCGTGGTGCGCGCCACAATCACCACGTGCGCACCGGCGTCAGCCAACGCCAGAGTCACGGCGCGACCAATACCGCGTGATGCGCCTGTTACCAGCGCGATCCGGCCAGCGAGATGTTTTGGAGCCAACGAAACAGGTGTCATCGCCTGATTACCCAATCGCCGGAAAACGACCTTCAAGTGGGTACTGCGGATCGGTGTAGCCAGGGGTTGAGGGGTGACCTGACACCACCAACTTGTTGACCAGGGCCTCGTCTTCAGCGGTCCACTTATAGGTCTCGTAGTCGGTGTAGCCGGTCCACTGCTCGAATGTGCGTGGCCCCGCAATGACCGACGACAGCGCGCGATTGTTGAGCACCCACTGCACCGCAAAATGGATCAGCGATCCGCCACGCGCAGCCACGTGCTGGCTAAGCTGCTGAGCGATCTCCATGCTTTCGGGGCGCCACTCGGTCTCAAGCATCCGCTTGTCCGCACGGCCTGCCCGCGTTTCCGGATCGGCGTTGCTGCCCGGAACGTACTTCGCAGTCAGAATGCCACGCGCGATCGGGCTGTAGGAGGCAACTCCTAGACCGTAGAAATGCGCAGCTGACAACAGTTCGGCTTCAGGCTGGCGGTTCAACAGATTGTAGTACGGTTGCAGCGCGATCGGCTGTGGCACGCTTTGCAGGCGGCATTGATGGACAATCTCCGGAATGTGCCAGGCGCGGACATTCGACACACCCCAAGCTCCGATCTTACCGGCACGGATCAGGTCGCCCATGGTTGAGACGACGTCATCCCATGCCACGTCAGCATCAACTTTGTGAGTATAGTAGAGATCGATGTGGTCGGTCCCAAGTCGTGCCAAGCTGATGTCAACTGCGCGCATGATCCAGCGCCGCGAGAGGCCACCACCGATGACCCGGCCCTTATCTTTCTTGATGACATTGGCGACCTTGGTCGCGAGCACCCAGTCGTGCCGGTTCGCCTTGATGGCACGCCCAGTGATCGCTTCCGACCGACCATCGGTGTAGACGTCCGCCGTGTCGATGAAGTTCACGCCGTGATCATAAGCATGGTCGACAATTCGCTTCGCTTCAACCTCGTCAGTTGGGCCACCAAACATCATGGTCCCAAGGCAAATCTCAGAGACCCGGATACCGGAACGGCCGAGCTTGCGATAGCCCATGCCAGCCGAAGCTTTAGTTGTCATGAATTGGTCCTTACGCCGCACGTTTGATCAGAAAGCGATAGACGCCAGCAACCTCTGTCTGCTCGACCAACGTATGCCCGCCAGCCTCGCAGAACGCCTTGAAGTCCGGCACTGAGCCGGGATCCGTCGCCAATACCTCAAGCGTACCACCGGCGAGCACTTCCGCAATCGCCTTCTTGGCCTTGAGGATCGGCAGAGGGCAATTCAAACCCTTAGTATCAAGCACCTTGTCGGCCACGAATTTTTACTCCGCTACTTCGGATTTCAAACCAGTCTCAAGTTTTGGAAATAGTGCGGCTGCTCACAGCATATTGTGCGCGCCATCGCAAAACGGCTTGTCATCCGTCGCCTTGCATCCGCAAAGATTAACCGTGCCGGTTGTGTCGGCGACAAACCGCATCGGCGTCATCGACGTACCCTTGTGATTGCCATCGCACAGCGGCTGCTTTGTAGACCGCCCGCAGGTACACCAGAAATAAGCCTGCCCCTGCGTCACTTCAAGCTGGTACGGTCCTTTTTGGGGGATGACCGGTTCGTCCTCCATCGTGGCACTCCAAACGTTGTCGAGATGTGGTGTTATTGCTGTCGGCACACGCACGTGCGCCAATGCAGAACGGCTCTAGGCGAGCCGACCCATCTTGTCCATAAGGAGCTCACGAGTTTAGCTAGCTGCCCGTGGGCGCCGGAACGTGGCAGGAGACACAATGGGTGCTGCCTTGCGAATACGGCGCGTTGGATCAGCCAATCCGGCACCGACGGTATTCTTGAACTCGACGATGCGGTCTGCCACTTTGATTAAATCGTTGAGATGGGCGTCGCTAGCGCCGAATATCATCACGTCTGCGTCCAGCTCATGTAGACGCGGCGTTTTACGCGATTTCAAGAACAAGCCTACCCCTAAGCGACCCGAAGCTTCAGCCTGTGGGTCGTCTGATAGCATGCCTGACGACGGCACGACCTTGGCCTCGACGACCTCAATCCAAGGGAAAATTTGATCCCCGAGCATCCGCTGAACCGTTACTCCGTCTTTATCCATTTTGACAGTGACGGGCATGATTGCTTCGAGTGCTAGAATCGACAACCACCCAGCCGAACCAGCCGCAATCAACAGCAGCCCCATCAGCGGTAGCGTTACACTGCGGCTGAACAACACGATCAAGACTTGAAGTACCAGGAGGACTCCCATCGCAACGACGACGAGCGCGACCGTACTTGGTCTTCGAGACAACTGGATTGTCTCAACATTCCCATCGCGCTCGACATTGATGTCCATGACAGCGGATTGATCCGGAAATCGGCAGTTACTCATCGTATTTATCGATCAAGCCCTAACGGAATGTAAATATTTCACTCCGACCGTCGATATTCGGCCCACGTCGCACCATCGTTCAATCGGCCATTGCTTGATAAACCAGTGCACGAATCATCGGTCTATATTTGAGCCTCACCAAACCTGGCGATGCCGCCATCCAGACACACGTCAGTTGCTCAGCCGGATCGACCCAGAAGTAGGTTCCATAAACCCCTGACCAGTAATAATCCCCCTTCGATCCGACCATTGCCGAAATGCCAGCTTCCCGCCGCACGGCAACACCTAAGCCGAATCCATATCCCGCAGCGGACGGATCCATGCTGTCGGCAATCCGGTTCCCGACATCTCCCGACAAGTGGTCCGAAGTCATGAGTTCAACCGTCTTGCGGCCAAGAATCGACCCGGCCGTCAATTTACCGCCTCGGCGCAGCATTTCAGCGAACTTCAGATAATCGAGTGCTGTCGAAACTGCACCGCCGCCGCCGCTGTCCCACTTCATTTTGTCAGCCGTAGCGTGATGGATGGTAGCAGGTTGACCTGTCAGTACATCGTTGGGTAGAGCGCGAGCATAGCGCCGCGACGTGGCAGCACTCAGTTCGAACGCAGTATCGGTCATGCCCAGCGGCTGCCAAATGCGCGTCTTCAAGACCTCGCACAATGGCTGGCCGGTCACCGCTTCAACGACGAGCCCCAATACGTCAGTCGAGAAGCCGTACTCCCAGTTTGAGCCCGGCTCGAATAACAGCGGCGCCTTTGCCATCGCTGCCAGATACTCAGTCTTCGAGTATTTCACTGCGGCGACAATCGAGCTGCCCGGATATAGCTTGTGGGCTGGCGTCGTCCCTCTGTCACGATAAGTCATGCCGGAGGTATGTCGCAGCAGGTCCTGGATCGTCGGATTGCGGGATGCTGGCCGGGTTACCAGCGTTGCGCCACCGGACGGATCAGCCACAACGAGATTTGCGAGCTCAGGGAGATATCCTGACACCGGATCGGCCAAACCTAAGCGGCCCTCCTCCAATAACTGCAGTGCTGCGACCGAAACCATCGCCTTGGTCATTGATGCAATTGAAAATATCGCATCCGTCGTCATCGGTGCCTTTGCAGCCACATCGCGCATACCGAAGGCTTCGTGATAGGCGATGCGACCGCGCCGGGCAATGACGAGCACGCCACCCGGAATGCGGTTTGCGGCAATCTCTCTGGCGACAGCTTCCGGAATACGCTTCAACCGGTCGGATGAAAAACCGACTTCAGCGGGCTCTGCCTGCTGGATGCTCGCAGTCTCATCAAGGCGCTTCAGGAAGTTCATCGGGTACAACGCTCCAGCACAGATCAAAACCTGGGCAGGAGCGTAGCGGATCAGTACGCCCGATTGAACAGCTTTATCGCGTTCGACGCGGGTTCATGTAGAGATCGGCTTCCTGGCGCTCGAGCTTTGCTACCAGACGTCCCGCATGCACGGCGCGGTAGAGCGAGCTAACGTGACGGCGGCAGCCGTTGTTGAATGGCAGCATACCGCAAAACAGTTTCAATACCATCAGCAGATGCTTATCCTTGTGATCGCGCAGTACGCGACCGCGCCACTTACCACCAAGTGACAGAATGTGGCCATCGAGCATGCCGACGACGCGACCAGTCTGATCGCGCAGGGTGTAATCCTTGCCGAGCGCGATGATGTCGCGACGCAGCGTGTAGAAGTCGAGCTGGCCGTCTTCCAATAAGAAGAACGAGAATTCTTCCGGCATCCACGGATACTTATGGGCCGAGCGCTCAATGTAGACCATCTGGCTACTATCGCCCGTGTTGAGCGCATACGCCATTACGGGCAGTCCGTGCGCACCAACTGTCAACTGTAGTGACCGACCGAGCATCAGGTCCATGGTGGCGTGCCAGTTCAGCTTCTCACCGAACAGCTTGAACACGAGGCGCTTGTCCATGCCGGTGCTCTTGGTCCACAGCTCCTCGCGATAGCCGAGCAGGCCCGTGCGTTCGCCGTTCTCGGTTACTTCCGCGAATATATCCATGTCGGACGTGAACTGGCGCGACTTCGCCTTGTTGCGATCCTTCTTCCAGAACCCGAATTCAATTGAGTTGAAGTTGGTGAGCCATACATCAACCTGGAACTCGTCCCAGCGGGCAGCCTTGCTGATCGCGGCGTTGGATTTCGCAGTCGGCGGTGCGGCGGTCTTTGTCGCCCTTTTCAAAACTTCGTCTCGGGCGTCGCGCGCGGCGTCCGCCGCCGCGTTGTCTGCCTCAATTGTTCCGGCATTGCTGGCTGAAGCCATGGCCGCATCTCCCCAAGCGAAAAGCGAATCACTTGGGCCAAGTTAGCACCGGCAGTCCAATGGGAAGCGAAGCGGCAAGGATAAAGCTGGGGGCAAGTGCGATCAAACGAATGGTGGGGCACGCCAATTTGGAATACCCCACCGAATTGCTACTTACACTCTGGAAGACTTAGCAAATTGTTGCTGAGCTGCGTGTCCGCCACCGTGTGTATGTATCTCAATCCAGACGGCCCTTCGGCGGTAACCACATTCACGTGCCTGCCGGACACAAGTACATAAAACTCAGCACGCAAACCATCGATTAGCGCCACTACTTCTTGCTGGGTCAGCCGCCATTCTGCGCCGTCTGAGTGTATGCCGCCGACAGAATGGATCCGCTCATGTGGATTCGACCGATTTGTCTTATTAATACAACTTATGCGATATATTAGAGCCATGTCGGCCTCCTTTGCTAGGTTGTGCAAAGAAGGTCCAGAAACCTTGACGATCGTTCCGTGAATATGCGAATCGATTCATGTTGGTGTCTCGGAACTGGACCTCAGCTTCGTGACGCTGGGCCGCTCGAACTTCCGGTTCGGGTGGCCCACAACATGCATTAGCGATAAACTGTTCCGTCCCCAGAGTCTGCAAACACCCGCTCACTTGGCAGAGTTACCAACATCATTGTTCTCGCTGGTTCGCTTTCGGTTCTTGGTTTGATTCGATAATTCTTAGCCCCGCGCACCAAATATTGCGCTGCCGACACGCACATGCGTTGCCCCAAACGCGATTGCGGTTTCGAAATCGGCGCTCATACCCATGCTGAGGCCGGAGAGACCCAGCTCTTTCGCCTGTTTGGCGAGAAACGCGAAATGC
>JANOYV010000071.1:0-30142 GCA_031429105.1 Hyphomicrobiaceae bacterium
GGTCCGCCGAAGCCGCGCATGGGATACAAGGCACCGCCTGAAGCGCATCAGTTCAAGAAGGGCAGGTCGGGTAATCCGCGTGGTCGGCCCAAGGGCGCGAAGGGCAAGAGGCAGATCGCCGAAAAGGTGCTCCTTGAAAAACAAAATGTCGTCGAAGGCGATCGCAAGGTTCAGCGAACGATGCTCGAACTCATCCTGCTCACCTTGCGCAATAAGTCATTCGAGGGCAGCAACCGTGCCTTCAAGGATATGGAGAAGCTTTCTGCAAAGTACGATCCGCAGCCGCAGACGAAGGTGCCGGGTCTATTGGTTGTGCCAGGTCGGCTCACGATGGAGTCATGGCGCGCGTTGTTCGAGGCGAAGAACGATCCGACGCAGCGCAACGAGGATGAAGAATAGATCAACGCTGGCGATCAGCCGTCCAATTCTTTTTGAATCGCCGCGGCCAGAGCGTATACGTCGTCGTGACGATAAGGGCGGCAGCGGTCATTCGCCGTCGCCTTGAGGCTAGGCACCAGTGCGTATTTCTCAGCCTGCTCGGTCGAGACTGTAGGAACGACCGCCATCGGGATCAGCCAAGAAGCAGCGAGCGCCATGCGCGCTGGCTCGAAGACGACCATTAGCAGGTACTCGCCCTTGGCCGTGCTGTAGGTCTGCTTGCGCACATCAAATTGGACCGTACCGCGGCTTGCGTTGGTCATGGCCGATTTGACCTGGATCGCGATACTCCGACGCGTGACCTTGTCAAGAACGATAAGGTCGATGCCATGGTCATCCGCGAGCGGTACGAAAGGCGCTAGCCGTCCGTTCGAGGCGATGAGTAGTGCGCTCGCAACCAGTTGTTCGGTGACCTTGCCCTTTTGCGTTGAGGTAAGTTGTGTGCCAATCGTCAAAGCCTGCCTCCGAACCGTCATACCGCCAAGCGAGACTCATTGTCTTCACTACCGGCCGCACTGATCGCTCTACCGGTCCGTGAAGTCCAGAGAAATGAGACTCATTGTCTGCAGGTCAATTGACTAAGGTGTCGAAACGCTTAGCCGATGGATGTCTGCCGCTCGCTGCTCTTCCCCGGGGGAACGGCGCGCATCGCGGAGCCATCGAAACCGTAAAGCCGGAAACTGCGGCATTAACCAACCGGGCCTCTACCGCTGCAAATCCGGCCGTGGTATTATCGGTCGAATAGTGGAGTGATTAGTCGCCCACTATCGATCGTAGAACCCCAGAACGAAATCGCAGATTGGATGAACGCCGCTTTTGCGGCGTGCGCCTCACTGCGTCTTTCGTTCTGGGGTTTTTCATTTCAACTGGCAAACAGGGAGATCCCCATGCCGAAACCGGCGTCCAAATCTAAGTCGCGCAAACATGTGCGGCCGATTCCGAAAAAGTATGTCCACCTTGTCAAGGGCCTAGCCCGTGAGCGTCATGCCTTCGTCGATATCGCGGCCTACTTCGGTACGACTTCCGGAGCCATTGCTCGCGTCGTTCTCGGCTGCGATTTTGCACACATCCCGGCTCTCAGCCTGCCGAGGCTTCCGGTCTTAAAGTTTGCTGACATCGTTGATGTCTCGAAGCGGCTCGATGCCGCGATCAAGATGCTCGACAACGGAGAAGCCGTCGCAGCGCGCGGAGTTATCGTTCGGGCAGCCGAAATCGTCAACACTCCCTCCAAGTACTGAAGTCAACGCCCGGCGCGGCAACCGCGCCGGGCTTCATTTTGTCCTCACGTATGAGCGCACGCGCCACACTTCTTTCATTCATGGCGTTGTGATCATTCCGCCAGGCCCAAAGGGACTGGGCGGCTCGATTGATGTCTTTCACTGCGCTTCTAAAGCCTGTGAAGTTCAGCAAAATGAGACTCATCGTCTGTAGATCAATCGTCTGGGCGGCCGTTCTTTCAACGGCATGGATGTTCGCCGACGTTTGGGTTCCAATCTGAAGAAGCTGAGAGAGGAGCAGGGCTACTCGCAGGAGAGCTTTGCCGATCACTGCGGCCTGCACAGGACCTACATCAGTGGCATCGAGCGCGGCGTAAGAAATCCGACTGTTGTCATCGTAGACAAGATCGCCAAGGCGTTGAAGGTGCCGGCCGGTCAGTTGCTCGACGATCTGAAGTCAGTGTCCAAAAATCGTTAAAATCGCTGGCTGATGACTGCTGCACCAAAAGTCGACCGGGCGGTTTGCTGCCAGTTCATGCGGCTGCCTTCCTCGTCCTAAGGACTTGTAATCGTCGCGGCACTTCGCCGAATCCCGATCGGCTCGCTACCAATCCAAATCCGTCTATCAGGGCGATGGTTCAAACTTGGTGACAATGGCCGACGCTTGCTCAAGCGTGCGATGAACCAGGCACTTGTCGGCGATTTCCAGCAGCTTGGTCCTGAGCGTCACCTCGGCGAATGAGAGTTGACCGCCGTCGTGTCTAAGAATGACCCGCGTGGCGCCTCTGATCTCGCCGGGGCCATGAGAATGAAACACCTCGGTTTTTGCAGCACTGACAGTCCCGAAGAGAAAACCGGTGCAATGCAGGTTCGACTGTCTCGATTGTCCTCTAGCGTCGAGGTGAAATTGCAATTCGACGGTGTCGAGTGCAGTCACAGTGGTGATCTGTCGGACGCCTATATCGGGACACTGGTTTGCGCCAGCCGGAAAGCGGTCCCCCTGACGCTGTGGAGCAAATAGGTGTTGGTTAGCCCACTTGTTGCGACGTCGCATGCAAATTCGCTTGTTTCGCGCCGCGATCGACGGCCACTTTTAGCCCACCACCGCCCTCGTTCTCGGGCTTGCGAATACTCGAAACTGGGGCATAAGCTGGCATCCTCTGACTAGGAGCACTTCATGTCGGCCGAGTTCGATTTTATGACTGCGATCGAGCTACGTCGGCTTGTGACCTCAAAAGAGGTTTCGCCCGTCGAGGTGACGCAGCGGGCATTGGAGAAAGCCGAGGCCACGCAGTCTACCCTCAACGCCTTCTTCATCCTGATGCCCGAAAAAGCCATGGCCGCAGCCAAGGTCGCCGAGGATGCAGTCATGAACGGTGCGCCGCTCGGCATGCTGCACGGCATTCCGTTCTCGGCTAAGGACCTGATGGCGGTCGGCGGCGAACGTTACGCCTCGGGCTCACGCACCATGGAAAAAAATATTGCAACCGCCGATGCGCCAGCCGTCGAGCGCGCGAAGGCTGCCGGTGCTATCCTGATCGGCAAGACCACCACGAGCGAGTTCGGCTGCAAGCCGGTCGGCGACAGCCCACTGACAGGCATCACGCGCAATCCCTGGAACCTGACCAAGACGCCGGGTGGCTCAAGTGCAGGTGCCGCCGCTTCGGTTGCGGCCGGCATCACGCCGTTCGCGCTCGGCACCGATGGCGGCGGCTCGATCCGCATCCCTTGTGCGCTCACCGGACTGTCAGGCTTAAAAGCCACCTTTGGCCGCGTGCCGGTATGGCCGACCTCGTCGACGCCGACCCTGGCACACGTCGGCCCCATCGCCCGCAACATTAAGGATGCGGCCTTGCTGTTCTCGGTCGTCGCCGGGCACGACCCACGTGATCCATTCAGTGTGGCTGGACCGGTGCCAGATGTGCTCGGCGCCGCGGAAAGTAGTCTCAAGGGCTTGCGCGTTGCCTGGAGCCCGACGCTTGGCTTTGCCCGCCCGCAGACCGACGTGGTGGAGACCGTAGCCAAGGCGGTGGGCAAGTTAGAGCAGCTCGGTGCCAGCGTCGATTTGGTCGAGACGGTGTTTGACAAAGACCCGGCCGATCTATGGACGGCGGAGTTCTACGCTGGCGTCGGCACGCGGCTGCGCTCGTTCCTAGAAAATCAGCGCGACCTGCTTGATCCTGCCGTCGCCGACATCCTAATGCCGGCCCTGGCGCAGGACATGCGCGCCTACTACCAGAAGGTGTTCGAGCGTTATGCCCTTCGCGACCAACTCCGCACCTTCTTTGAGCGCTACGACGTGCTGGTGTCGCCAACCCTGCCGGTGTCGTCCGTCGACGTCGGCCGAAACGTGCCGCCAGGGTATGAGGACCGCAACCTCGTGTCCTGGGTGTACTACACCTACCCCTTCAATCTGACAGGGCAGCCCGCTGCCTCCACCTGTGCCGGCTTCGGCTCGGACGGCATGCCGATTGGTATGCAGATCGTCGGACGTTTGCTCGGCGAGGCTGACGTGGTGCGCACGGCGGCCGCCTTCGAGCGCGTCGAGCAACCCTGGCATCACTCAAGACCGAGCGCGTTCTAAACAAACTTTGACAGCATCAACAACTCCTGCGGAAGCTGTTGTCAGCCCGCCGTCGAATACGCAATCGGGCGCCTCAACCGATGCTCTACGTAGCCTCTCGGGATGGATTGCGCCAGCCAGAGCGGGGTGTGGCATCAAGCAGCTACGGACAGACGCGGACCTGTGAAGGCCGTCGCAAGCCGCAATCTCCATAGAGAGCGCGGTACCACCGCAGCAAACCGTCCCGCTGTTTAATTCCCTGAAGGCTTCTGGACACCGGCCCCGGTGCCAGCGGTGAGATTGCGCCTGGCCGTCATCCGAAACTCTTTACAGGAGAGACCGTCCCCAATAACTCGCACCGAGCATTGCGGTCCGGCAGCTTGTGAGTAGGAAAGCCAACAGTCGGCAGAGACGGACGAGCTTGACCCAGTCGAGAGATTACTCCGTCACTGTATCCGGCGTGTTTGCGATCGTACGGTCCGGCACCGTTACTGGCGCGTCATCGAGTGCGCGGCGAGCAAAAAATGGAACATAACCGTACGTTGTTAGCTCCTTGTTCGCGCGAACAATCGCAGTGAGCTCTGAGAGGTATTCGACAACAAAAACCTTTCGACCAGCCTTTCGGGCGAGATCCAAGTGCTTCTTACTTAGCTTGATCTCGGCCTTGGGGTTCGCCTCACCATCTTTACGCTGCCCCCCGCCGTAGAGAAGGTCCTCCTTTGCGATTGCGTCTATGGTTTTGAGGTAGTCTTTGTGCTTGAGCAGTTCCTCGGCATTCTGCGGTACAATTAAAAACCCCGGATGTCGTGCGCGCGCATAGGCTGCCAGCGTTGTAACAAACACTACCATGTCGCGTTCCGCTGTCGGCCGCGTTGCCTGCCAGTCATCGTTAGAATCGATCTTGTCCAAATAAACGCCATCGAAACCGGCATCGATAATTTTGTCGAGATAGGCAGACGGAGAGCCGAAGATGATGTTCTGCCAGCCTGGGTCCCAATAGCGTACAAGATGGTTACCGCGCCAAGCAGGGTTTTCCGCTGCAAGCCAGGATGGAGCAGCCGAGGTAACTTCAGCCAAGGGTACCTTACTGTCTTTGGCAACGATCAACTTTCCATCGGGGGCGCCTTGGAAGCCTCTGGGAACTGGGCCGTGATCCACAGTCGAAGTCCAGGCAGGCTGCCAATAGTAGCGATATGCCTCTGCCTCGCCGATGCTGAGATAAGCCAGCACGATGCGTTCAGGCTCATTGCCCCGATGTCTCATGCGAGTCACGGCCTCGCGTGAAAATGCCCTTGCTTCGGAACCATCGCGCGAATAGTCGACAACAAGTACGTCGAATTTGTCCTTCGCCACCAAGCGCGACTTGACGTTTTGAAGCTGATAGCCCCAGCTATCCACTGCTTTTAAAGTCATTTTGCCGAGCACAGATTTTTCAGCAGCCGAGGCAAGAGGCACAGAGCCGAAATACGCAATGGCAAATAGTCCGGCTGCCGACCAACGTAGTGGCATAGCACTCTCCTTGATCGATTGGTTGTTTGTATAGATCGCCACAGAAACAACTCTGCCGGTATCGAATGAATACAGTAGCACTTTGGTCCAGTCTATCTTCGTTCTCTTCGTCTGCATCGAATGGCAGTGGGCGTAGGTTGTCGAGATTTCGTACGACGGATCGATGGCAGACTTGGGTCAAATGCGTCGCCGACTGCACACCCGATGGAAGAAGTCATCGGGAAGCCGACGCTGCGTCAAGCGGAGTTTCCGCCTGCCATGCTGCGGTACTCCACGACGTGATACCCCAGTTAACCGACATGACCGACGGCGAAGAATAATATACCGATCATCGAGCGGAAAAATTTCGACTATTGGGATGTCTCGTCGGCGTCGGCTTCTGGCAGGACCAGGACACCTAGGCCGTAGCTATGTTTTGGAACTTACCCTGGCCGGTCTCGCGAACGTTCACGTGATCAACAATGTCGATTTCATCGGCTGCCGCAGGAATGTACTTGCCAGCCCACGCGGCGATCACCCCGGCGGCGTCCGACAACAAATGGTCTGCATCATCGAGCGAAACGAAGCTTTTCGGATGCTGGGCGGCGAGAAAGATCTTTGACGCAATATCGATCCCAACGATCGCATCGCGCGGCGTATGCATAATAAACAAGGCCTCGCCGAGATGGGTGACGCTGTCAAGCAATTGATCCTGCTCGGCGTGTCATTGGCACCAAAACTTGGCGCGCCCGACCCATCTAGGACGTCGCAGAAAATTCCAACCTTGAACATCGCCATCTACTCCCGCAATGGGCTGAGGATTGCCCTAATGCCGGCAATCAGAATGGCCTGATCGGTGCCAGCGCCAAAAACATTGAAACCATAGCTTCTATACTGATCGGCCAATTCCGGGGTCGCTGGCATGAAGCCCAGTCCTTTCTTATGCTTTTTCGCAGCTGCCACAATTCGCTTCAAGGCATCGATGTACGTCGTATGATCGAAGTCACCAGGAATGCCGAGAAAATTTGTCAGATCGAAGTGTCCGACCCAAAGTAGATCGATGCCGGGGACGGCCGCGATCTCGTCAACGGCAGCAAGTCCGCGCTCGGTCTCGATCTGGGCGATCGCGATTGTGCGCGCGTTGGCGGCAAGCATCGTGTCCAGCACACTGCCTGACTGGTAATCGTCGTGTGTAAAGCCGAAGGCGGCGCCCCGCCGACCTTGCGGTGGGTAGCGGGTCGCTTCGGCGATTGCTTCAGCCTGCGCTTTGCTCTCGACCATCGGTACCATGACGCCGCGCACCCCGACGTCGAGAGATCGAGCGATGAAATGGTACTCACCACGGGGCACGCGCACCATCGGCTCGACGCCAATGCCGCGGCAGGTCGCGCACAGCATCTTGAGTGTGTCGATGCCGAGACCACCGTGTTCCATATCGTACAGTATGAACTCGCATCCGGCGTTCTTCATAATCTGCGCAATGCCAGGGGTGTAGCATTCGAAGATGAGAGCCCCGCGCACGATGTCGCCAGTCATGGCCCGTTCGCGCAAAGTCCTTTTTCTGATTGCCACGTGTGATCACTCCCTGGATTAGGTTGACGTCCTGACCTTCGATCTGCCCGGCGAACCAATATTTGCCGGGCACAGCGGTACGGTCGCTTGACAAACTGGTATGATGAGCATCTGATCATAATATGTTCGCTCCGGTTCAACGTCGCAAGCTTTTTCACGGCATTGCCCATCAGATCGCAGACGCGATCCGAGATGGAGCCTATGCGCGAGGCAGCGAGCTTCCATCCGAACGCGATCTAATGCGAAGTTTTGCGGTAGGACGCCCGGCGGTCCGCGAAGCGTTGCTGATCCTCGAAGCACAGGGACTGATATCGATCCAGCACGGACGGCGCGCGCGCGTTGCCGATCTACCGAAGCAGGGCATTGCCAATTGGCTGGAGCTTTCAGCACAGCGTGCAGGCGCTGACAGCAGTCAATTTGTCGAAGATCTGAAGGAGATGCGGTTAGCGCTAGAGGTGGCAATGGCGGCGCGCGCCGCAGAGGTTGCAACGAGCCGCGACAAAGCCAAACTAACTGCTGCCCTCGAAGCCAACCGATTGGCCATATCCAGTCGTGATGAATATTTGCAAACAGACATTGCCTTTCACCGTGCGATCGCAGCGATCACCGGTAATGCAATTTTTGAGGAAATGGCCGCGGCGATCCTTGAATGGTTGGCGCGCTTCCGAATGGATTCAGTGCACGTGATCGGTGCCAATCTATTAAGTCACGACGAGCATGTTGCCGTCACTCAAGCGATCGTGGAGCGCGACCCGGTTCGGGCGGCGAAAGAGATGCGACGCCATCAGCTGCGGACCCACACGCTCTATGGGCAGCTCATTGCTAAACAACGCACAAAAAAGAAAGGCGCATCAATGAATGCCGCCGACCCCGGGGAAACGAAACCAAGGACGAGGAAAAGCAAATGACTAAGCGATGGTTTTTTGCGCTCTTTGCAGTGATCTGGACAAGCCTTGCGACTTCAAATGCTCACGCGCAGGTGCCCCGAGAGCTCAGACTCGGCACGCCCTTTGTGAACGGCTCGAATCTGCATCAGGCGATGCTGAAGTTCGCCGAGGTCGTGAACCTGGAATCAAAAGGCAAATATAAGATCAACGTCTATTCCGACAGCCAAATTGGCGATATCCAGGCGCTGCTGTCAGGCATGCAACTCGGCACCATCGATATGGCCTACCTTGGCATTGGCAACGGCGCATCGCTGAAAGGTGGGGGGCCGCTGAACATCGCGTACACACCATATCTCTTCAAAAGCAAGGACTGGGCAGAGAAGATCCTCAACGGGCCGATCTTTGCGCCCATGTTTGATGACCTCGCAAAAGAGTCAGGCGTGCGCGTGTTTGCAGCTGCTGGCGCTCGTTCGGCCAGGGCGATGCAGACAGTCAAAGGCCCGATCAACAAGCCTGAGGACTTGAAGGGGATGCGGTTACGCATTCCACCAATCCCCATGTTCAAAGATGCCTTTGAGGCGTTGGGCGTCAAGGTCGTGCCGATGGGCCTGTCCGACGTTTACTTGGCGCTCTCGCGTGGTCAGGTTGATGGCCAGGACAATGGGTTCGATCTGTCCCTGTCGTTCAAGTGGCACGAGGTTGCCAAGCACTGGTCGGCCACCGATCACTGCTTCGAGTTGGCAACGTGGTACATCTCGGACAAACTCTGGATGCAGTTGCCAATTGAAGACCGCGCGCTGTTTCAGAGAGCCGCCAAGGAAGGTGGCCTAGTTGCCACAAAAATCGGCGAACAAATCGATGCGGGTGGCATCGAGGAGTTGAAAAAAGCCGATGTGGCCTATGTAAAACCAGACATCAGCGCGTTCCGGAAAGCGTTTGAGAATGTCCACAAGTCATACGAGGGCAAACAGTGGCCCGCTGGCCTCGTCGACAAGATCAAGGCCATGCAGGAATAGCCTTCAAAGCACAGTTCAATCCTGCTGCAGCGATCAATTGGGTGTCGCTGTTGGATCGAAGGATATTGATGATGCGGTATCTCTTGGCGCTCTCGCGGGGAATAGAGCGCATCATCGGATGGGCAACGGTAGTCCTCGTGGTGTTGATCTTAGCAATCGTCTCCGGCCAATTCATCGATCGACACATCGTAGACCTGCCATGGGATGCCCCCGATCAACTCGCGCGAATCTGCATCATTTGGCTAACGTTCCTCGGGACTGCGCTGGCGTTATCAGAGGGTACATCCATTCGGATCGACCTCATCGATCACATCTTGCCGCCGCGCATGATCGCATGGCGCGACAGGATCTTCGACGTCGTGCTTCTGGGACTCCTTTCTGTCATCTCGATCAAGGGTTGGAGCGTCGTGCAAGTTGGTGCAAGCCAGTTGCTCCTTGGCACGCCATTCACCGCTGATCTCCCCTACGCAGGGCTGTTTGTTGGTGTGGTGCTGGCAAGTATTTTTGTCGCCATCCGGTTGGCCGGCCGCGTTGTTGAATGTTTGCCCCCAATCGAGGAGCGCCTCTGATGCTCGCGCTCCTGTTCTTGACGTTCCTACTCCTGTTGATCATTGGTTTCGACGTTGGCTTCTCCATGGTGCTGGCTGCATGGGCCGGCGTGCAGTTCAAGACGGAGCGTGCGGTCGACGGTGCAATGGTGCCATTGGCAATGATCAACGGTGTCGACAGTTACGCACTTGTGCAAATCCCGCTGTTCATCTTGGCGGGCGAACTCATGAACCAAGGTGGACTGACGCAGCGTCTCATCGATTGGTCCCAAGCGATGGTGGGGCGGTTGCGCGGCAGCCTTGGGCACGTCTCGATCATCACAAATTTTATCATGGCGGGCGTGTCAGGGTCGGCAGTTGCCGACGCTGTTGCAACCGGCAAGCCATTGATCCCTGCAATGAAGAAAGAAGGCTACGGGGAAGGGTTCGCTGGCGCTGTCATCGCAGCTGGTGCCCTGCTGGGGCCCATTATTCCGCCTTCAATCCCGATGGTCGTTTATGCGCAGATTGCGAGCCAGTCCGTTATCAAGCTGTTCATGTCCGGTATTATCCCGGGCATTTTGCTGGCGCTCGGCTTCCTCGTAATTTGCAGCATTGTGGCGCGTATCCGGAAGTATCCGCGTCCCCAGCCAGTAAGCTGGGTCCAGCGCCGTGTGTCAACGCAACGGGCTGCGTGGGCACTCATGATGCCTTTGATCGTAATCTTCGGCATCCGCTTTGGCGTGGTGACCGATACCGAGGCTGCCGCTGTGGCAGCGCTCTATGCCCTACTCGTCAGCCTCTTCATTTACCGCAGCATTCGGTTCACCGAACTCCCGTCGCTCTTCGCACAGGCTGGCAAATCGGCGGCCGTGATTCTATTTTTGCTGGCCGCTGCTGGCCCGTTCAGTTGGCTGGTGGCCGAAAGTCAAGTCAGTGCCAAGGCAATCGCGCTGATCAAAAGTATCTCGACGGATCCAACGATCGTCTTGCTGACAATCAACGGCTTTCTTCTGCTTGTTGGCTGCATCCTTGAGCCGCTCCCAGCAATGATTATCTTTGTGCCCACCCTCTTACCGCTGGGCGCGGAGCTCGGCATCGATCCAATCCAGTTTGGATCTGTCATCGTCCTTAATCTGATGATCGGGCTCATCCACCCACCAATCGGCCTCCTCTTGTTCGTCGTCTCAAATGTTGGGCGTGTTTCGCTCAAACTAGTGATGATAGAGTCGTTGCCATTTCTGGCCTGGTCTCTCGTAGTGCTGCTGTTAGCCATTCTCTATCCGCCCATCACCACCTGGTTGCCCAGCCAGATCCGATGATTGCTGTAACGCGGCCCAACTTTAACCGCGAAAGCGACATCGATCAGGCGTTGCCCTCTAACCTTTGGGCCTAACGGCAACACACACATGCTGTGTTTTACTGAGTGTGCAGGTCGAAGCAACGCCAGCTGCACCTTCGTTTTGGGTGCAGATCAACTGGCCCCTGTGAATTCCTGTCAGCGTCGGCGACAAAGTCCGTCAGAGAAGTAGTCGGTTTGTTCGGTTGCGCCGGAGTAAAAATCCGGCAACTGATAGCCCTATGCCGCGTTAATCCGAGGAGGGGGATGAAGCACGCGGATTGATATGCGCAGGTTCAACGAGCAATTCAGGTTTCGGAATACCTCGGGCAAGCGGGCGGCTTCACTCATCCTCCATCATGGCGATGATGTAATCGAGCGCGCCGCGAATATCGCTTTCCATGAATTGGCGCGCGCTCTTGGCATCGCCGGCCACGACGGACTGCAGCAGTTTCGCCCGCCAGCCACCGCGCTCACGCGTCGTGTAGCCGGGGAAGAGTAGATTAACGTACGGCGCCGTACGCAACCACAGGCCTTCGATCATTCCGACCAGTGCCGGCATGTCAGATGCACGATAGAGCGTGAAGTGAAACTGCTGGATCGTGCTGATCACCGGCTTGACTTCACCCGCTGCACGCAGCTTGCGTATGGCAGCATCCAGGCGCTTCAACTCAGCAAGCCTCTGCGCGTCCATTTTTGCAACCGCGCGCTCCGTGGCCACCCCTTCAAGCGCCGTGCGAATGTCCCGAAGTTCACGCATTTCCTGTGGCATCATGATCGGCACACGGATGTAACGATTGGGTGCGATCTCGACACCCCGCTCGGCCGCAATGCGCCGCAGCGCCTCGCGGATCGGCGTCGGGCTGATATTCAACTTGGCGGAAAGACTACGGATCGTCAGCTTCTCGCCTGGCTCGAATCGTCCTGACATCAACGCGAGTCGGATTTGGCCGTACGCGTGATCGCCGAGTGTAGCGCTGTCGATCGGGGTAAAGGCATCAAGGGTCATTGCTAGTTGCGACCTTTCACTTTTCAATATGTTCGTTCGACGGGACCGCTGTTGCGTGCTCGTGTTCCGCGCACCTCTTTAACTGCTCCGGCAAGGTCTTCGAGATACAGGTCTGCCGTCTCCGCATGCACCGGGTTAAGATGCATGTGGATACCGCGCGGCTCAGCCTGCCGTCCGACAAACCAGCCGCGCGCCAACATCGCATCGGCCACTGCGCCAATATCGAGTGAGGGGTCTTTCGAGTGGTAAGCGAAGATGCACAACTCATGCGGCTCGATGACGGCAAGACCCGGGATCGCGTTGATACCAGTCGTGAGCTTTTCGACTGTATCCATGATCACGGCTGCCCACTTTTCGTAGCCGTCCTGTCCGAGAAAGTTCATCACGGCCCAGGCCGCTGCAACGGCACCGCCTGCACGCGTTCCTTGCGCGGTGTTGGAAGCGTAAGCGCCGCGCTCCCAATTGTCGAAGGTGAATGTCTGATGCTTCTGGAGCGCTTGGTCGCGCAGCATCATCAGTGATGCGCCTTTCGGTGCGTAGCCATACTTGTGCAGGTCGGCAGAAATCGACGTCACGCCGGGGATCGAGAAGTCAAACGGCGGAATATCGTAGCCGATCTGCTTCACGAACGGCGCCAGAAAACCACCGACACAAGCATCGACATGCATCCACAGGCCGCGCTCCTGCGCCAGGGCTGCGATATCGGCAATCTGGTCGAAGACGCCGTAGGGATAGTTCGGCGCGCTGCCCAACAGCATGATCGTATCGCCATCGATGCGCCGCTCCATCTCCTGGACATCGGCGCGGAAATCGTTACGCGTCGTTGGCACACGCACGACTTTGATATTGAGATACTCCGCCGCTCGATCAAATGCGGGATGCCCGGTGCGCGGGATGACCATATTCGGATTCGTAATGCCTTTTGTGGCGCGTGCCCAATCCCGGGCGGTCTTGACGGCAAGAAATATACTTTCCGTACCACCCGACGTGAACGTCGCTGCGGCCTCCTTGGGAGCATGCATCAGGGAGAGCCCCATTTCCATGACCTCGGTCTCGAGTTTTTTCATGCTCGGGAAAGCGCGTTGCCCCATCGCATTCTCGGTCCAGTAAGCCAAGTAGGCTTCCTGCTGCACCTGCTTCACCTCCTCGTTGAGATAGTAAAAATAGAGCGCCATGCGCCCTTCCCGCCAAGAGAAGTCGTCCTTCTTTGCCGTCTCGAGTTCGGTTTTCAGTTCAGCCCAAGGACGGCCTTTGGCGGGTATGGCGTGCATGTCTTGTCTCCATTCATTGGTTCAATGGGTGAGAATCTGGTCGAGAAAACCGCGCACGCGCGTGTTCGGCTGAGCGGTACTGAAGAAGGACGACGGCGGTTCGTCGGCGATGATTTCACCCCGGTCCATCATCAGCACACGATCAGCCACGTGGCGGGCGAAGCCCATCTCATGCGTGACGACAATCATCGTGATACCGCTTGAAGCAAGTTCGGTCATCACGTCCAGTACTTCTCGGATCATCTCGGGATCGAGCGCCGACGTGGGCTCGTCGAACAGCATGATGCGTGGCTGCATGGTCAGCGCTCGTGCGATGGCAACCCGTTGCTGCTGTCCACCGGACAGCTGTTCTGGGTATTTGTGCGCTTGATCCGCGATCTGAACACGTCCGAGCACGGCGTGAGCACGGGAGACCGCTGCGTCTTCGCCGATGCCTTGAACGAGCCGCGGGCCGATCGTGCAGTTCTCAAGAACGGTCAGATGCGGAAAGAGGTTAAATTGCTGAAACACCATGCCGATGCCTGCCCGCAGATCGTGTGCCGTGCCTTCACGCTCAGAAACGGTTACTCCAGTCACGCGAATGGTCCCGCGCTCGTAGTCCTGCAAACCATTGATGCAACCAATCAAAGTCGATTTTCCCGAGCCTGACGGGCCACACACAACGATGCGCTCGCCGCTCATGACGGTCAGTGAAACATCCCGCAGGACCTGTGTTGGGCCGTACCACTTGCTGACACGATCAAAAACGATGACGGGTTTGGATGCCATGCTCAACTCCCCCGCTCTGGGTTGGCGAGGCGCCTTTCCAGATACCGGCTGTACCAGGACATGGTCGCGCACACGATTAGGTAAATCGCTGCAATGAACACATACGCTTCCATGAACAGACCGTACCATTTCGGATCGGCCTTGGCGGCCTGCGCCGTGCCGAGTAGATCAGACATGCCGACATAGACGACGAGCGAGGTGTCCTTGAAGCCGGCGATAAAGATGTTGACCAACGAAGGGATCACAACGCGCAGCGCTTGCGGCAGGATAATTACCCGCATCTGCTGCCAGTAGGTCAAGCCGAGGGCCTTCGCCGCCGCGTACTGACCAAGTGGAATGGCCTGCAGGCCACCACGGATGATTTCGGCCATATAGGCTGCGAAAAACAGCACGAATGCGAGTTGTGCGCGCATCAGATTGGGGATCACCAGATCGCGCGGCAGCACGATCGGTAACATGATATTGGCCATGAATAACAAGCTGATCAATGGCACACCGCGCACCAACTCAATGTAGCCGATCGAGATCCAGCGGATAACCGGCATCGTCGAACGGCGGCCGAGCGCCAGCAGTAGCGCGAGTCCGAATGCAGCGATCATGCCGACAAAAGCGAGCATGACAGTCAATGGCAGCCCGCTCCAGAAGCGGGCTTCGACCCGCGGCAATCCAAAGCCACCCGCGAGCAGCACACCGATGGCACCGAGCACAACAAGCCAACCAACCATCAGCCAGCGCCGTCGCTCCCCAGTCGACCAGGTGGCCGGCACGGCTGACAGAACAACTGCCGCCAGGAACAGGACAAGCGCGAGCCCCGCACGCCACTGCTGCTCATAGGGGAAAGTGCCAAACAGGATCAGGCGCCATTTGTCCTGCAGAAATGCCCAACATGCGCCACCACCATCAATGCACGTCCGGATGTCGGCCGGGTGCCAAGTTCCACTGACGAATAGCCACACGACCCAACGGTACAATAAACGCGCGACCAGCGCGGCCAATAGCAACGTAACCAGTGTGTCGACCCAGTTCGAGAATAAGTTGCGCTGCAACCATGCGCGCGGGCCGCGTCGAACGTGGCCCGGCGGCGGCAACGCGTTCGGCTGCACCGGCTCGCCAATCCTGTTCAACGCTGAATGGCTCATCAGCGATCCACGTAGGCTGTGTGTCGCGCGTACCAGCCCATGGTGACCGACGTGAGCAAGCTCAGCGACAGATAGATGCCCATGATAATGCCGATGCACTCGATCGCGCGACCGGTCTCAGAAATTACGGCAGTCGTCACGCGCATCAGTTCGGGATACCCGACCACCACCCCAAGCGAACTTGATTTTGTAAGTGATAGATACTGGCTGGTCATTGGTGGAATGACGATGCGCAAGGCCTGCGGCACGGTCACGAGCCAAAGCACATGCAAAGGTTTGAGCCCAAGACTGCGTGCGGCTTCGATCTGGCCCAGCCTGACGCCGAGTATGCCGCTGCGGATCGTCTCAGCCGTAAATCCAGACTGGTAGACGGCAAGTCCAACAGCGACTGCCGTGAACTCTGGGCTTACCGTGCTACCGCCAACGAAGTTGAAGCCGCGGAGAGTGGGCGCGTCGAAGACCCAACCGGCTCCACCAAGCCACAGCACACTTACAGGTGCGGCGATAACGAGTAGGAGCGCTACCCAAGGTAGACGACTGGGCTGTCCCGTTCGCTCGCGCACGCGGCGACCGTGTACGAATGTTGCGACCAGGAGCGCAATTAATGCGAGCAATACTACGAACGCAGTCTGGTGAGCAGCTGTGATCTGCAGCGTTGGATAAAAGATGCCGCGATTTGTTACGAACACACCAATCGCCGGTTGCCATGCTTCGCGCGGCAACGGAAACAACGTGGACAGACCATACCAGAACAGCAATTGCAGCAGCAATGGGATGTTCCG
Source organism: Hyphomicrobiaceae bacterium (assembly GCA_031429105.1). GTDB lineage: Bacteria > Pseudomonadota > Alphaproteobacteria > Rhizobiales > Hyphomicrobiaceae > JAKFWF01. Next base: position 16,017 of record JANOYV010000071.1, read on the forward strand.
AACCGTCTCGATCCAAACCAATGCCACATGTGACAGCAGCCAGTTGGACGACATACGGCACAGCGCCACGACGAACGCCAGAATAGTGCACAGAACTATCGCCGTTACCGAGACGAGAATTGTATTCACGGTGCCGGCCAGAAATGCCTTCCAGACAGGATCCCGCGCCGTCGCACCGATGATATTGTCGTCGATTTCAAACCGCGCGGGATAGCCGAGGAAATCCCATCCGAGAGCAAGGCCGGCGCGGGGAAGATACTCGCGCACGTTGCTCACGAAGAACGCAGAGACGGCCAGTACTGCCAACAGCGCTAGAGTTTGAAATGCGACCGCCCGCACCCACGGTCGACGCCAAGGCGCGCGTGATCCGACATCGGCAACGCGCACACTCATTGGTGAGGTAACGTCTGGAGAGGAGGTCATCGCGCCGTCCCGGTCATCCGTTAGGACACGTGATCAACGCCAGTTCGGCGACCATTGTAGCCCACCGTTCTGCGGCAGCGCATTCATGCCACGCGGGAGTTTAACGGCGGATTTCAAGCCGAAGTTGCGCTCCCAGATGTCGGCGTAGCACCCGACCGCCTTGACGACATTGACGGTAAAATCCTTGGCCAGACCCATCTTCGGGCCAATGGCGTCGTCGGATTTTCCGAGAAAGCGCTGTACGGCCGGATCGGTCGAGTCCATCTTGGCGGCTATCGTGTCTTCGCAAACTCCGTATTCCTCAGCGTTGATGAGGGCGTAGTGAACCATGCGCGCGACATTCGACCATTGGGGATCGTTCTCGATCACGACAGGACCCATGTGAGATTTCTCGAATGTCTCCGACAGGATCACGTGATCATCTGGGTTCTTGAGACGCAGGCGACGCGTGCCGAGAAACGGGATCTCGGAGGTGACGACGTCGCATCGGCCGTTTTCGTAGTATTCGAACCGTTGGTTGCTATTCTCGAATGCAACGGCCTTATAGGTCATGTTGCGGGCTTTGAAGTAATCGGAGATAAGACTGTCGGTCACCGTGCCGGCCACAACGCATATGGTGGCGCCATTCAGATCTTCGATCTTCTTTGCGCCAGTGCGCTTGTGCACCATGAAGCCATGGCCCGAGTAGAGCGTCGGCCCAATGAAATCAAGGCCCTGCTCGCCGTCGCGGCCGGCCGTCAACGTAATCGCCAATGCAGCCACGTCGATCTCGCGGGATTTTAGACCAGGAATACCCTGGGCGAAGGTCATCTTCACGAACTCGACGCCTTCCCCGTTGCCGAACAGTGCCGCGGCCACCGCCCGGCAATAGTCCACATCGAATCCTTGCCAGCGGCCTTTGTCGTCAAGCGTCGCAAGGCCGGGCACGTTGTCATAGATGCCGCAACGTAGCTTGCCGCGCGCCTTGATTTCATCGAGGACCGGTCCAGCTGACGCCGTCAGTACCCCACCCACCGTAGCTGCCAATGCAAATGCCGCTATGATCAATCGCTTCATCTCGTGCTCCTCCGTTATCGACAGAACGCTTGCCGCGGGCGCTTATGCGGGCCCGATTGTTGAGCTGGGCACTTTATTGGTAGATGTGATCACATCTACCGTCAACTCGGTTAGCACGCAGCCTCAACATGCGCCTCACTAGGGAGGGCGATAAATGACGTCTCCAACACACAACCATGAATGGCCGAAATTGAAGCGCGAACTCGAATGTTGGCTACCCGGCGCACCGGACCGCGAAATTCGATCGCTCGCTGAACTGCCAGCGTTGCTCGAAAGAGCCTAGTGAGTGCAGACCGACTGGAAGCCAGGGCCGAAAGCGGGATCGGCGTACTGTGGTGCTGCTAGACAAGTGAACGACGCATGGCCGTGCCGATCACAATCATCTGAGGGATGACCGTAGCGGTGAAATTGCTGATCGTAACTGAGACCTCGGGAAGGGTCGCCAACCGACGCATCGGAGGCAATGATAAGGCGAGTGGAACGGCTTCCTGGGCCATGGTTTGTCGAAGTTGCTCAGTCGCAGTCGCGATGCTGCCATCCCGGAAGCGAGGCAGCAACGTTACGTGAAGCACTGCGAGGTAGGCGGGCCAATTTGTGAGGTGGCGATAAAGGCTCGGCACTACCGGCGCCAATTTCGAGCGATCGCCAAATCCAAGATCGTTGATAAGCCATCGGATCTGCGTTGGCATCGTATCGAGTGCCGCCATCTTTGGCATCGCCGACGGTATCGAAGCGGGCGGCGTCCAAGCTCCAAGCGGCACCATCTGGGCTGGTGCATCCGTTTTGAGCCGTTCAAGCAGGCACAGCATGGCAAGCAGGTTCACGGGATTTGCCCGATTGTAGGCATCAAGCGCGTTGCGTATCTCGACAAGTGCTTCGTCGCTTAGCCCCATGACCGTTCGCGCATGTGCTTCGATCGGCGGTAAAAAATCTTTCGGCGTTGCGGTTCGTGCGATCCGCCAACCGGCGTCCTGGATCTGTCCACTGCGGAACAATGGCCCGATGCCGTCCCAGACCTCCTCCAGAACACCTGGATGCGTTGCCAGGTTACGAAAAATCAGGGCCGGCATCGGGACCGCAGCCCAGCGACAGATCTCATCGTAAATGGCACGGATCTGAGGTGGCGCCGCGTCTGGCGACAATTCGGGGAACACGGGCGCATCTGCTGGGTGCTGCATGATTAAATGTGTCCGGTTTTGACGAGACGGTGCGGAAGAACCGCGCACCACACTGATGTTTGATTGCGGTTCCTATTCACGCGTATAGACGTTCGACGGCCATATCTAAACCATGCCAAGTATGACGTCGCGGCCGTCGCGGATTACTTGATGCAAGAAGGGGCGTCCGAGCAGCTCCCCAGTCGTATCGAATTGGCAGTCCATGCCGGCGCCAGTGAAATCGATTGCCTCGCCTTTCCGCAGAAGTGGCAATGCCTCGACAGCGGTCGCGACCTTCTTGCCTGGACCGTTGGTGATCGCGATGATGTGCTTGCAGAAGTCGGCTGCTGCGGCAGACTTCGCCTTTTCCATCGCCAATGCCATGACATTGATCGTGTCATACTGGAGAGCTGCAAACGGGAAGATCGTGCCGTCCGGCGCACCCATGGCTTTCACAAATGCAGCATATTCGGGTCGATCTGGAGGGCTGATCGGCTGCACGTGCTCGATGCCCTCGGCGACTTCCTTGCCAACATTCTTGATAAAGGCGCTGTTGCCATCCTTGCCGGCGGACGCCGCGATCGTCAGGGTGTAGACCTTGCTCTTGTAGCCGCCGCGGAAGATATCCTTGGCAATCGCTGTGAACTGATTGACGTAGCCCGGCACCCAGACTGCATCGACTTTCTCGCTGAACACCTTGTCGACTTCGGCGCGGTAAGACGGTTGATCCGGTTTGAACTCGATGTTTGCTACTATTCTGCCACCGCCAGCCTCGATCGTTTTGACGAAGGGGCCGATCATACTGGTTACGAATGGGTTTTGCAGCGCGAGCACGCCGATGTTCTTGTAGCCAGCCTTGATCATGGCACGCGCCGCAGGTTCTCCCCACGTCGAACCTTTGGCCTGGAAGCGCCACACGAGACCCTTGGTCTCACCCTGTGTCGTTTCGTCGGCAGAGCCTAGTACGCCAAGCATAACGTTCTTTTCGAGCACAATCGGGCGCACGGCCAAGGTCGGTGCCGAGCCCCACATACCGGTAATCGAATTCACCTGATCGACATCCAGCAGCTTGCGCGCAGCCCTCACCCCAGCCGTTGCATTTGTCTCGTCGTCTTCGGCGAAGATCTCGATCATGCGACCGCTGAGGATACCGCCCGACTTGTTGATCTCGTCTGCGGCAAGTTTGGATGCCTTTACAATGTTGGGTCCATAGGGCCCGCCGCCGCCCGTCAATGGCGCAAGGACGCCAATCCGGATCGGATCGGCGGCATGGGCGCTGGAAACATATGGAGCTGCGAGTGCAAATGTCAGGCCGCCGACAACGGCGCGTCGCGAAGGTAACCGGGTCATGGATGTCTCCTGATACGAGATTGAGCCGTTTTAACGATTGCTGAGTACTTCAAAATAAGCGCGCCTCGCCCGCCTATTCGGCTGCGTCGCGCACCACCACACCATCTTCGATATCGAACTGGAGAATGTCGTTGAAGCGGTTGAACGCGCCGCACAACGCCGTGCGCCATGTCATTTCAACGATCTGCGCTTCGGTGAAGTGCTGCTTCAGGCGCGTGAAGATCTCGTCGCGCGTGCGGTTCCAGTTGTTGGTGACGGCAATCGCGTATTCGATGACCAGCTTGTCGACATCATCAAGTTCGGAATGATCTTTGTAGTCGAGCAGGCGCGTCGCGCCTTCCTCAGTGATTCCTTGAACGGCGAGTTTCGGTGCATGATGGGAGACGCAGTAGGTGCATTTATTGAGCAGCGATACGGTAACGAGGCAGAGTTCGAGATAGCGTTTTGGCAACACAGCTTCGCTCGCCAGGTCCGTCAGCAGTCCCCAGACGTTCTTAAATATGGGCGGCCGGTGCGCCATCACGCCAGCCTGGTTCTCGAATGCTCCGTAGGATTTCATTGTATCCCACAGCGGCCAGAGGTCCTTCGGCAGATCTTCCTTCGTCTTGACAGAGATACGCGACATGGTTGGGTCTCCTTTCAGGTTTGGGAATTTGAGTGGGCAGATGCGCGGGAACGGTTTCCGACTTGAAGGCGGTATTCACTGGCAATTCCGTTCGGGCGGAAGATCAGCAATAGAATTAGGCCGACACCAATCAGCATGAGCCTTAGTGCAGCCGCCTGCTGTGCATTCACGAAGGGGAGAAAATCCTTCAAGAAGCGACTACCTTCGAGCAGCACCATCACGGTGCAGGCGCCGATCAGCAAACCTCGGTTTGAGCCTTTGCCGCCAGCGATGACGGCCATGAAGGCATAGACCGTCACAAAGCCCGCGAACTGTCCCGGGTCGATATAGGTGAGGTAGAAGGCATGTAACGCACCAGCGAGCCCAATAACGGCACCACCAACCGCGAAGGCTTTCATCCGCAGTGAAAGCACGTCCTTTCCAAGCGTCGCTGCGACCACATCGTCCTCACGCAAGGCTCGCAAGGCTCGCCCAAAGGGTGCGCGCACAATGGCCTCGAGAACCACGAACACGATGAGCAGGGCGGCAACGCAAATCGCCAGAAACGCCAGTTCGTAATTACCACCGCCGATATAGCTGACGAACGGACGCGGTATGTCTCGAATGCCATTCGAGCCGCCAGTGAGCCATTGCTCATTGAGGGCGACCAGTCGCACTGCCTCGGCAAACGCCAGAGTTGTGATTGCGAGATAGTCTTCTCGCAGCCTGATTGATGCGAGGGAAACAATTGCCGATGCCGCGGCCGTGAGTGCGATCGCTGCACCCGTGGCGATCGCTGGATTGGCTCCGCTAACGGACAAAATAGCGGCTGTGTATGCCCCTAAACCGTAGAAGCCTGCCAGACCGAAATTGACCATGCCGGCTTGCCCCCACTGGATGTTGAGTGCCAGACCCAACATCGCCGCAAGCACAACGAACGTGAGGATCGAAACCAGATAACCGGTCATCGTTTGATCCTCGCCGTTCCCAAAAGACCGCTGGGCCGCAGGAAGAGCACCAGCGCAAGTACGATGAAGCTCACACCCTGCCGGTAGGTCGTTGGCAACACAAGCGTCGACAATTCCTCGACAATGCCGATGATTAATCCGCCTGCCATGGAGCCAAACGGGTTGCCAATGCCGCCAACGACTGCCGCCGCGAAGATCGAGACGAGATAGTTGGCGCCGACCAAAGGCTCCACCGTAGTGTCCATAGCGATTAGCAGCCCGGCTAGTGCCGTTAACACGCCCGACAAGCCCCAAGTCCAGTCGACAATGCGGTGACGTCTGATGCCGCGAACTTCCGCCAGTGCTGGATTATCGGAGATCGCGCGCATTGCCCGCCCGAGTGCGGTACGCTTGAGCACAAGAGCAATGACGGCCATTGCGGTGACAGTTACTACGGCGATGATCAGTTGCTCTTGATTGAATCGTAGCCCTTGCCACATCATCGGGCGTGCGACGGACAATGCAAAAGTTCGAACCTCGGCGCCGTAGACGAAGCGCACCAGGTTTTCCAGAACGAATGCTACGCCCATCGATCCGACCAGCAACGTGATGTGATCGTCCGTGCCGATCGGGCGGTAAACAAGGTGCTGCACTACGACCGCAACAAGCGCCAGTGCGAGACAGCCAAAGAGCGCAGCGGCCACTAGAGGCAGGCCCAGCCCAACATTGAAGAAATAAGTGATGTAGGCGCCTGCCGTGATCATTGCACCGATAGCAAAGTTAGGAAAATTGAGCACACCGTATGTCAGCGACAGCGCGATTGCCGGCAGGGCGATCAGCAGGCCGGAGACAAGACCGTTAAGAAGTGCCTGTGCCATGCGGGCCCTCTCTGGTCGGATGAGCGGCATTGTCGTGTTGCACGCCGCCAAGGAAAAGGCTTGTGACTTTTGGATCGTCGAGAAACTCTGGCGCCAGCCACAGTCCTTTGACTTCGCCACCGACCAGCAACACCATGTCATGCGACACGCGAACGGCTTCGACAAGGTTCTGTTCGATCATCAGCACCGTGACCCCGGACTCGTTGACAATGCGAACGGCGTCGAGCATCTCGGCAACATAGCGCGGCGATAGCCCAGCCGATGGCTCATCGAGCAGCAAAGCTGTGGGACTAGGCATCAATGCGCAGCCGATTGCCAACATCTGTCGTTGACCCCCGCTGAGTGTGCCGGCAAGTCCGTTAAGGCGACCCGCAAGATCAGGAAACAGGGCCAAGACCCGATCACGTGCGGCTGCAAACTCGGCAACGGAGCTACGCGGCCTTATAAACTCATGGGCAATCCGCAGGTTTTCGCCGATCGACATGTTCTTGAAGACATTGTGCTCCTGGGGCACGTACCCCAGCCCTGCAGCGGCGCGACTGGGGGGATCGAGGCGCGTGATGTCCCGATCGCCGAGCATTATTCGCCCAAGTCTTGGCCGCAATAGCCCCACCACGACCTTCATGAGCGTCGACTTGCCGGCACCATTCGGCCCGGCGATGGTCGTAATGCGACCAGCTCCAGCGTTGAACGAAGCCGACCTGACAATGTCAGATGAGCCGTAGCCAGCTGAAATGGCTTCGACGCTGATTGCCTCCTGCAGAGCAATGTTCATGCTCTCGCCCCCATGTAGGCTTCGAGTACGCGTGGATCCTTTGTAACTTCGGCGAACGTGCCGCGTGTCAACTTGGAGCCAGCCGACATCACGTAGACCTGATCGCAGAGCGCTGCGACGACATCGAGATCATGTTCAACAATGAGGAATGTCAGTCCGTCAGCAACCAGTTCGCGAATGACGGCGATCAGCACCTGCTCCATAGCAGGCGATACACCAGCTGCCGGTTCGTCCAGCAGGATGATTTCGGGTCTCAGCATCAGTGCTCGGCTGAGTTCGAGTAACTTCTTTTGGCCACCTGACAGCGAGGCTGCCGGTTCGTCCGCCAAGCGCCAAAGGTCGATACGTTCGAGAATGCCGCGCGCCATCTCGATGCCGGCCTTCTCGTCTGCTCGCGTTGACCGACGATGCATAAGCGCGCCGAGTAAGGTTTCACCGGTCTGGCATGGTCTTGCGACAAGTAGGTTTTCGAGCACCGTAAGTCGGCCAAGATCACGGCAAATCTGGAAGGTCCGTACGAGTCCGCGTTTGACAAGAAGGTGCGGCGCCAGACCAGTGACGTCCTGACCGCCGAGCGTGATCGTGCCGCTCGTCGGCCGCTCGACCCCGGATATCAGATTGAGCATGGTGGTCTTGCCGGCACCGTTCGGTCCGATCAGGCCCGTGATCTTGCCTTTCGGCAATTCAAGGCTCATGTCGGCGACGGCCTCAAGACCACCGTAGGACTTTCGGAGTCCATGCGCGTGCAGCACGAGAGGAAGATGGGTTGTCACTGCTCCCCCGACTGCAGTGTGGCTGTCGTTCGGCCCGGGCTCTTGCGAGCCAAACCGCGCAATCGAGCAGCTGGCTTCTTAGTGCGCCTGATTGGAGCAATAGCCCGACTGAGCCGTTCTGGGCCCGCTGCCAGTACCGATTTAATGGTGTGCTTAAGTGCGCGCTTCACCATGTCCGTTGTTGCGGCGTTCGGATACATCAGCTCCTGATAGCGAAGACCGCGCACGGCGCACGCGGTGAGAAGCACCAGGACATGTCGCTGATCGATGGAAAAGCCTGCATCGCCAAATGCACCACGCGCCACCGCCTCGTAGCCAGAAAACATAGTCTCGAAATAACCGCCGATCACCTGCTGTAGCTCTGGATCTGAGCGTGAGGCAACGAGGCTCTCCAGCGTTAGGATCACCGCCCGGTTGGGGAAGACCTGCTCCCACATTCCGTCGATGAACTTATCGACGGTGAGTTCGCCACGGCCTAGAGCAACAGCGAGCTTTGCCATTTCCTGGCTCGCTCGCTCGAACCGGCACCGTGCCGTGTCGATGATCAGATCTTTCTTGGTCGGATAGTGATGCAACATCGCGCCACGCGAAATGCCAGCAAGGCGGCAAATCTCCACTGTCGAAGCGTTAGAAAAGCCGTGTGAAAGCAGCGTCTCTTCGGTTGCAGCGCGCAGCCGAGCCTTGGTATCTGCCGAGCGTTCGTCCTGAGAGCGTCGCCTTACCATCGCGATGTCGATCCTGATTGACCAGCCTCCAACAATAGGTTCCATATTTTTTTGCTTGTCAAGAAACAGTCATGACTGCTTGTTTATTGGTCAAGCTGCCTGATAATCGAGCGGGAGCTGCTCGGGCAATTGATTCTAGCATTCGGCCTGAAGCACTGCGCAGCAAGGCTCTATGGTGGAACTCATTTAGGTCGCTGCGGCTGTCTTCGAACACGCACCTCAGCTTGACGCTCCTTGGCGTCGGCGATCGACAACTCCTTGATCGTCAAGCGTTGTCGCTCCCGAATGACAAGCGCACACAACGCAACGACCGCTACGACTTCGCCTTCGGGTCTTCGCGTTACGGTTCAGAGGCTTGACCGACGCAATGCAGAGATCCCTGACATCGCCCTGACGCCATCAACCGCCTCGTGATCATCTGATCGACGCGGTCGGTCCAGCTCCGACAGCGGACAGTGTTCCGATCGTTATCTGGACAGGCGAGGGCAAGCCTGTTCGTCTCAGTTATCGAGGTGGTCCGAGACCGACCGTCGGTGCTCTGACGTTGAGGGCCAGCTGCAGACGAACGAAGACACGCTTAGATGGGGATGCGGCGGAGGGCATCTCGTAATGGTCGATGGACCCGGGCCGGCAGGCCGCCTGCTTCTGGTGGATTCGGAGCAGGCTGGACTTCAGGACCGACGAGCATAGGTGATAGTCGACGTGGGCGACCCGCGTCAGGGATCTAAGCCGGGTGGCCGAGACGCCCTGGCGACTCGGTTCACGAGAGCCCAGCCCCGACCGCAGCGAGGAGAGACGCAGCCTACTTCTTGTCGCGCGATAAACTCAGACGTAGCCTTATATGCGAGAAAATCCTACGCTGCGATGGAGTGCGGCGCGCGTGACGAGAAGGTGGGCTGTGGAGGACATCGTTCCTGTGATCTTAGGATGGGATCAGGCCATAACCGGTTTTCAGTTCAACGCCTTGGCTGGCCATCTGAACTACACTCTCAATCGCGTGGTGTCGCAAGCCGAGATCATCATCGCGTTGACGGAGCTTGGCGAGAACGAGCTGATCGAACAGGAAAAAGGCGTTTACCGGCTCTGCGAGCCCGACCGGCCCGAGTTGGATCTTTACGAGCCATTGGAAGCCGGGTTTGGGTCTAACGGCATCTGGGACAAGCTCGGCATTCATCGCCATCAATGGGTATTCCAGAAGACGGCTGCAGGTGGGGCACGAGGTGCGGGCCGGCTCAGCATGCCGGATTTCACGATGGCGGCGATCAAGTCCTGGCGGTTCGATCCGCGCCGAACGCTGGAAGTCTACAGCTTCGAGGTCAAGAGGAGAGCCGGGACATCGATTGCCTCCGTCTATGAAGCTGTCGCCCACGGGCGCTTTGCGCATCATCCCTATCTTGTCTGTCCCCGGTCGAACTTCGATCGAGCGTTGAACAAAGCGCTGAGGGATGCGTGTCTGAGAGAGGGTGTCGGCCTAATCCAGTTCGATATCGTCGTCGAGCCACCCGACCGGTTCAACCTCAAACGAATCGAGCTGATCGAGGAAGCCGTTCGCCGGTCGCCAGATCCGCAGATGATCGAGGAGCATCTTTCGAATCGATTGAGCCCCGCCAATTGCGAGATACTCGAGCGTTTGGCGCGGGGAGAGGCTGAATGATGGGGAAAATCGTCAGCATCATCAACCGCAAGGGCGGCGTCGGAAAGACCACCGTATCGCTGGGGATCGCCGATACCTTGGTCGGTTACACAGAGGCCCCCTTCGTGCCCGAGCGCAAGGTGGTGGTGGCTGTCGATCTCGACCCGCAGGGAAGCCTGACCAGGGCGCTGCTGTCCGAGCACGGTCGGGTTGAAGACCAGGGGCGGCTACGAGAGGTGATCAACCAGGGGCGCACAGTCGCGGGGGCATTGGAGGCAAGGCTCTCCAAACCCATGGTGCCGATCGGCAACTTCCTGAAACACGGTTTGGGCCCGTCAGGCTGGACCTATTCCTTGCTGGCAAACGAGGCCACGGCCTGGGATGTGGAGCGCCGGCGGTCGAAAAAGCCAGGAGAGGCCAAGCTGAAGGAGGTCATGAGGACGATCCTCAGGGATTTGGCGGCTCAATACGAGTACGTGATCGTCGACTGTCCACCGGGGCAGACGGTTCTGGCCGAGGCAGCGATCACCTCGTCCGACCTGATACTGTGTCCGATCACGCCGGATTGGCTTTCGTACTGGGGATTGGAGTCGTTCGACAGCTATCTGCAGGATATTTTCCGAGATAACGAGGGTGGCAACGTGCCGGAAGCGCGCTTCGTGTTCACGAAGTTCAGAGACAAACCACCTCGCTACGATCCGCAAAACACAGTGCAAAGCTTGGTCGAAGGGTTTCAGGCGCCGGAACGCTATGTGACGCTGCTGCGTGAACCAGGCGTCAAAGCTAAGTCGGGCGGGGGACCGATCCACCTGCCGCTCGATCCAAAGCTTGTGTCTCGCTTGGAAGGCTGGCCACATCGGGGGCGTGTTTGGCCCTGGAGCAAGGCCTACACGAGCGCCACACAAGCCGCGCTGTTGAGGCTGATCGCAGGCATGAAAAAGGAGTTGACCAGTGGTTGACCGCGCAGCGCTGATTCAACACCTCGAACCGAAGGTGGAGCCGTCCGGCTCGCAGAAGGAGAGCATACGGAAGGCGCTCGACAAGGCGCTGGCCGAGCTTCTGGTGGTGCTGCCGCTTCGGGCGGTGCACGAATTACCTGGAAGCGCAAAGACAGATCTGATCGCTTTCATCGGGATGGCAGATCAGAAGACCTGCGAGAAGGTGTCGGCCCTGTGGGAGCCGAAGAGAAAGCTGGACGCGGAGTTGAAAGCCACTGTGCGTAAGGACGTGCTGGCGCTGATCGAGGCGAGACGACCGGTCTACGAGCCGGTGACCGTAGCGCTCAGCGAGGCACAAGCCGGTGATCGCAAGGACATCATTGCCAAAGTTCGATCAGCCGCGCCGGTCAAGGATCTCAAAGCGCTCGTCAAGAAGTGGGACAAGCATTGGAAAGCCGCTCAGGAAAGCCGCAAAGCGTACGAGGATCGGTTGGTGGCCCTCATAGATGGTGCCAGCCCCGCTCAGCCGCAGCGCAGATAGATTGGGCGGCCAAGTTGTAGCTAAGCAGAGTTTGCGGAAGTCGAGCCACCACCATCATCCGCTCGCCGTCGAGTGGCCGGACACGGCCGCTCGACCTTTGACAGCGGACGCCCGGCGGACAGTGCCCTGGACAGGCTGCGGCGCTCGTGATCACCTTGATCGACGTGGTCGTCCGGAACCGACCGTCGGGGTCGAGTCGAGATGGTAGAGTCGAGGAGAGGCGCGAGAACTATGGGCCAATGGGCCGGCATCCCGTTTCCTCTCCCCGCTCATCGAACGCAACGTGCGGATCTCCCGCATTACGCTCTCCGACCAGCTTCACTGCAGGCCCACGGCGGGCTTCGGTCGAGGTAGCTTTTCGAGACGGATGAGGCCGAGTTCTCCGTAGACACGTTCGATGGAGAACTGAACCGTTCCGCGCCCTCTGACTTTGTGACGACGCGCGAGGAAGTCGCGCACCCGCTGATAGACGTGCCAATCGACATTCTTGTACGCGCTACGAGTCGTCCCGTGGGCGAAGTAGTTCGACCAACCGAACAGCATGCTGTTCAGCTTGTCACTCACCTCATCCCAGGGCTTCACGTTCGCGGGCACCAGCAGGTCGCCGACACTGGTCTTGAACCGTTGGATGCTCTTCTTGGACGGGCTCGCGCTGAGGTACCATTTGCCGTTCTTCTTGAACCGGTGTGGACCGAACGCGTAGCCAAGGAAGTCGAAGCGCTCCTTACGGGCATCACGAACTGAGGTCTTCGCCTCGTTGATCGAAAGCCCGAGCTTGATCATCACGCCGCGCGTCCAGGTCAGCGCCTCTGCGGCACGGCCGCGACTGAGGATGACGAAGTCGTCGGCGTAGGAGACGATATGGGCACGGAACGCTTCGCCGGCGCCGCTCAACCGCCAGTGCTTCAGGAACCGGTTCATGTAGATGTTGGCGAGCAGTGGACTCGCGACACCGCCTTGCGGTGTGCCACGCGTGCTGCTCTTGCCCCCACTCATGCGCCGGGTTCCGTCGGCATCGCGCTCTTCGATCGGTGCCTTCAGCCACATCTTGATGAGGCTCAGCACGTCTCTGTCCACGACACGCCGGGCCACTGACTGCAGAAGGTCCGAGTGCGGAATCGTGTCGAAATAGCGAGATAAATCGGCGTCAACGACGTCGGTGTAACCCCGGACGATATGCCGGTGTACGTCCTTTACAGCATCGATTGCCGACCGACGTGGTCGGTAGCCGTATGCCGTGTCCTCGAAGTCGGCTTCGAAGATCGGCTCAAGCACGAGCTTAGCGGCAGTCTGGACGGTCCTTTCACGGATCGTGGGAATGCCGAGCGGACGCTCGCCATCTCCACTGGCCTTCGGGATCATCACACGCCGCACCGCATCGGGCCGATACGTCTTCGCAACCAAGTCCTCGCGCAAGCTCGCCAACCACGCTTCGACGCCTGCCTCGTCGATCTGCTTGAACGTCACCCCGTCAACGCCCGGCGCACCCGCATTGGTGCGGGCGAGCTTGGAGGCGTGTTCGAGAATGTCGGCGCGACAGATCTTGTCGTACAGAACGTAGAAGCGGAAAGCGGGCTCCGCCTTCGCCTTGCAGTACAGCTTTCGCTGAAGGCTCCGGATCTTTTCAGGTGTTTCGAGACTCATCGCCAATCACCCTCACCTCACCATCTTGAAAAGCATGCCGGAAGTCGGGGCCCTTTGCTCCACCGGCGTTACCCGGCTTCAACGCTCCAACGGCCCCGTCCGACTCCCGCCGCTCACCGCCACCTGGCGTGACGTCGAGGCGCTACCCTCGTGAGCGACGGGTCTCCCCCTGTAACTACGAACCACCTTTCCGACGTGCCGTGCCCACTACCCCGGCGGATCGAGCGGGTGCTCGTGACGATTTCTTCCCCGCTCGTACTGCCTTCCCCAATTGGCCGGAGAGTCGGCATCCGCATTGACTTTACGAGGCCTGCTCGGGCTTCACACGCGTTACGGCCCGTCGGATCGCCGGACGGCCCAAGGCCGCCCTTTACGCGAGGCTCCGACCTGATCAGTTACCCAATCGAGCCGCTCGCTGGCTTCCAGATCAATCGACAACTGTCTGGGTGAGATCCTCCCTCACTGATAGTTCGCGCCCTCGGGGCGCACGGCCAATAGCGACACAAGCCAGACTCGGATCATCAGACAGCGTGTGTTTTTTGTGCGCGCCAGTCGACGGGGTTCGATGCTGCGTTTTGCTGCGCCGCAACTGGATTGGTGGACTTCTTCGCAACGAACGGTCGGTCTCGGGCTATCATCGAGCGTCACCAAGATCCTCGACTTCAAACCGCTGACGGGCGAA